>JAULZW010000001.1:0-81949 GCA_032117235.1 Minisyncoccota bacterium
CATATTCATTGATTTTTACCCTTTCTTCTATATTGATATGTTTCATATATTCTATTTCTTAGCTTATACATGCCACTACTTATTTAGTATATACCGTAGTGGTGCTTTTGATTATAGAATATGCGCTCTTGCTTATGCATTTCTCGTTTGGGATATCATTTTCGACAGGATATCTTGGGATTGTCTCTCCCCGCCGCACTGAGTCTATCTCAACACAACTTACTGCAAAAGTAGTTGTGACTGCGATATGGCCAGCCCTGGTGTTCCGTGCGATGGGCAATAGACTTGGGAAGTTTTCTCAAGTTCAGTGAGACCACTTCTCCTCCCCTCCCCCAAGCCCCCGTCTCCGGACGAGGGCTTTTTCTTTCCCCTACTATTTCCCTAAAAACTGAATCTATGATATACTAAAAGCCGTAATTGGCTCCATGGCCGAGAAGTTAGGCACGGGTCTGCAAAACCCTCTACAGCAGTGCGAGTCTGCTTGGAGCCTCCACAATTATCCGTACAAAAGAGAAAATATAATATTGATATATAATGCCAAAAGACAAAATTCATCCTATTCTCCAAGGACTTAATGACAAACAATTAGAAGCAGCCGAGACTATAGAAGGTCCTGTTTTGGTATTGGCTGGAGCGGGTTCGGGGAAGACTTCTACGCTTACCAAGCGTATTGCTTATATGATTGCTCAGGGAATATCTCCCTACAGTATATTAGCGGTAACCTTTACCAATAAGGCGGCTAAAGAAATGAAGGAGAGAGTCAAACATTTACTCGAGACTTCTTTTGGGGAAAATGTACCAGCCATGCCTATGGTTGGTACTTTTCACTCAGTTTGTCTGAATATTCTTCACCGTGAGGCTGAGGCTTTGGGATATGATAAGTCATTTTTGATTTATGACACTACAGATAGCCAGAATATTATCAAGGATTTGCTCAAAAAACGAGATATCCCCAAAGATCAGGTTAAGCCGGCTTCTATACAATATATTATCTCTAAGGCTAAGAATAATCTCATTACTGCTAGTCAATTCGCTGACTATAATCCTACTACTCCTCTCGAGGAATTGGCTATTGAATTATATCAAGAATATCAGAAGCAATTACGCAAGAACAATGCTATGGATTTTGATGATATTATTATGAATACGGTAATATTATTCAAAGAATTTGCAGATGTATTGGCACGATATCAGGATAGATATCGCTATATTATGATTGATGAGTATCAGGATACGAATCAGGCTCAATATGAATTGGTAAAATTATTGGCACATAAGTACAAAAATCTTTGTGTGGTGGGAGATGATTTTCAGGCAATTTATTCTTGGCGAGGGGCAGATTTTAAGAATATTCTTAATTTTGAAAAAGATTATAAAGATACCAAGGTGGTATTATTAGAGCAGAATTATCGCTCTACCCAAATTATTTTGGATGCTGCTAATCAAGTTATAGATAAAAATACCCAGAAAAAAGATAAAAATCTTTGGACAGATAAAGAATCGGGAGAATTAATTCATTTGGTGGAGGCGGAAAATGAGTATCAGGAAAGTTTATTTGTAGCTCGCACCATCAAAGACTTGGTGGCTAGAGGTAAATATACTTTGTCAGGATTTGCTTGTTTGTATCGTACTAATGCACAATCTCGAGCTTTAGAAGAAGCCTTTTTGCAGCTGAGAATCCCCTATCAAATTGTAGGTGGTACCAAATTCTATGAGAGAGCCGAAATCAAAGATCTCCTGGCCTATCTCAAATTCTTATACAATACCAATGACACGGCTTCTTTTCGGCGTATTATCAATGTGCCAAAGCGATCAGTCGGTAAGGCTAGTATAGACAAAATCCTTGAAGCCTATTCAGTAAGCAATGAAAATGAGCAAAATATCGATTTACTTGAATTATTGACCCATACAGACAAATATTCTCTCAAGATAACTGGAGGAGCTCGAAAAGGAATAATGGTCTTCTGTGAGCAAATTTTTGAGCTTAAGGGGGCTTTTGAGAGAGATAAGTATACATTATCTCAGCTGGTGGCAGATATCTTGAAAATTACCCAATATACCAGCCATTGGGAGAAAAGTAAAGAAAATGAGGCCAGAATGGAATATATTGAAGAATTGTTCACGGTAACGCAGAAATTTGATAATCTCCCTGTGGAGGAGGCTTTATATGAATTCTTGCAAGAAACCGCCTTATTATCTGATATTGATGGAATGCAGGCTTCGCAGGCAGTAACTTTGATGACATATCATGCAGCTAAGGGACTTGAATTCCCAGTGGTATTTATGATTGGTATGGAAGAAGGTATACTCCCCCATTCTCGAAGTCTCATCTCTCATAAAGAATTAGAGGAAGAACGTAGACTTTGTTATGTTGGTATTACTAGAGCCAAGGATAAGCTGTATATGACATATACTCAGCTGAGGCGTATATTTGGGCAAATTCAATCTAATCCCTCTTCACGATTTATTACTGAGATTCCAGATCATCTTTTGGAGCAATTGTCACTCACCTATACTGATTATGACCCGGAATGGTAGTCAGATGGTTTTATGTAATACAGCCTCTAATGAGAAGTTGTGACATGGGATTGGTTTTAGGCGCAACATTATCTTGCCAAAATGTATAAAATTTGCTATAATCTTGAATGTTATAGTCTCTGTAGCTCAATTGGATAGAGCAACAGCCTTCTAAGCTGTAGGTTATTGGTTCGATCCCAATCGGAGACACCCCTAGGAAGTGCTAGAAAATCAGAAATCGAATTAGAAAATAGAAGTAAATACTTGAAAGGATTGAACCGGGAAGGGGTCGGGTAAATATTTATATTTTTACCAATAAAATTGTAAATCAATAGAACAAAGTTATGGCATATACGGAAAAACTAAAGACAATTCAAGATATTGCTAAAACTCCTTATACTTTAGCTCAGAGTGATTCTTGGAAGCTATTCAAAGTAATGGCAGAATTTGTGGAAGGATATGATTTGATGTCAAAATATAAAAACGAAGTCACTATATTTGGCTCAGCCCGTACTCATGATGATGATGAGAATTATATAAAAGCTCGTAAATTAGGTGAGATTTTGGGACTAAACAATTTCACTGTTATTACTGGCGGAGGCCCTGGGATTATGGAGGCTGCCAACCGTGGAGCATTCCAAGTCAAAGGAACTTCTATTGGGCTTGGAATTGAGTTGCCAATGGAGCAGAGAATTAACCCCTATGTAACTGATTCAGTTGACTTTAGTTATTTTTTTACTCGCAAAGTAATGTTGACAACCCCATCACAAGCTTTTGTTTATTTTCATGGAGGTTATGGTACATTGGATGAATTATTTCAAGTTTTGAATGAGATGGCCTTAGGTTTTACTCAAAAAGTCCCAGTAATTTTAGTTGGCGTTGAGTTTTGGACACCCTTGGTGAGTTTTTTGAAAGACACCTGTCATCAAATTCTAGGAGCTATTAAAACTGAAGATTTAGAAATGATACATATAGTAGAGACCGCCGAAGAAGCCTATGATATCATTAAAAAAACTGAAGATCATCCTAATTTTTTGGATAATATTTCCAATACTAATAACATATCTAGTGTTAATTGGCGAATTTTTAGAATTATGGCAGAACTAGTGGAAGGGTTAGACTTTTTGCAGTCTTTGTCTAAAAATGTAACAATTTTAGGAAGTAATAAAGTTTCACGAGACAGTCATTATTATCAGGATGTGTATGAAATTGCAAAAGAGGCAATTAAGCAAGACTTTAGTATTTTGACTGGGGGTGGATTTGGAATTGCTGAGGCCGCCAATAAAGCCTCAGCTGAAGCTGGGAAACCCGCCTACGCCACTTTACTCAATCAGGCTGGAAAGACAATGAATCAATATGTAAGTGATTCTATTCACTTTAAGTTTCCATTTACCAGACAATTTATTTTGACTGGTCCTACTAATCAATATCTATTTTGTCCTGGAGGATTAGGAACTTTGCATCAATTATTTGAAGTTTTAACCTTGGTACAAACTCATAAAGCAGACCCAATCTCATTAATCTTGTATGATGATGAATTTTGGAACCCCCTAGTAAAGTATATGAGAGAGGTTTTAGATGAGGAAGAAAAAACTATTGGAAATAAAGATTTATGTTTATTTACAATGACTAATAGCAAGGAAGAAGTTATAAATACTATTACTACAAACAGTAAAATTAGATAATATCTTACTTTAATCTATAATCTTGCACTTATCTTTATTGATTGGGGTTTTATAAGCTCACAAGTCATATCTTGTAATTCAATGTAGCATTTGCAATTTACATCATTTTTTGATAAAATAAACATTGTTGTACTTGCTTTAAGAAGAGGAATATTGTGTGGTGGCCATAGTTTAATGGTAAAACTTCGGGTTGTGGTTCCGACATTACGGGTTCAATTCCCGTTGGCCACCCCATAGTATTGCTCTTGCAGAAGTATCAGATTACTGATATAATACAACGATTATGGGGGCGTAGCTCAGTTGGTTAGAGCGTCTGCCTGTCACGCAGAAGGTCACCGGTTCGAGCCCGGCCGTCCCCGCCAAAAAAAAACGGGTTTTATCCCGTTTTTTTTGTTGGTAAAAGAGGTTTGGCCGATGGGAAGGGGTCGGTGCTTTAAAATCCCCCTCTCTCTAAGAAATGTAAGTGACATTTATTGTTTATTAAAAAATGTAGTTTAGGTTCGTTTATCTTATAAAATTATAGTAATATAAATAAAAACCAGCTGTTGGGCTGGTATAAAGAGGAAATTGCATTGGGATATTCATCCCATACTGGGTAGATAGACGTTAAAGTACCAATGATTATATGCTTTTCTATATTTGTTTTTTGATAAATATTCAACTTCTCTAGGCTCCATTTCGATTATATAACATCTTTTAAATAAATTTCTGAAACACATTAAAGCAAACTCTTCATCAGTGATCATAATTTAAGGTGCGAGTGGATATCAATAGTATGCCAAAGCATAATTAAAATGTCAATAAGGATTACTTACCACAATAGACAAAACAACCACTCAAGGTGTATGATATAAATGTAATATTAATCATTACTGCTATGAAAATGATTGAAGATAAGGGAAAACAACCAGCTGTATTTAATCTAGAGGAGTTGGTAATCGAGAATCAAGCCTATCGCCAGACTATCTGGACTGGGTATAATATGCAAGTAACGGTTATGTCTATTCCTGTAGGTGGAGAAATTGGCCTTGAGGAGCATCATAATATCGAACAGTTTATAAGAGTAGATCAAGGACAAGGAAAGGTTTATATGGGGCAAAATCGAGATAATTTGGACTTTGTAAAAGATATTAAAGATGGGTATTCTGTTCATATCCCAGCTGAGATGTATCATAATATAGTCAATACCGGTACTGAGCCTTTACAATTATATTCTATCTATGCTGAGCCTGAACATCCTTTTGGAACTGTGCATTTAACTAAAGCCGATGCCGATGAGGCACATCACGAATAGAGGGTAATTATGAATTTTGCATTTTTTGTCTCCCTTTTTAACTGCCGTAGGTAGTAGGAGGGAGTACCCGTAGGGGGAGGGTGGATAGAGTTTTAATTTTTATTTAAAATATATACTAATTATTATCCGCCTCCTCCAAAGGATGGTAAAAACATCTCACCCCCTCCTAAACTTGAAGTATAGGAGGGACTTAAAGCCCTACGAGATGGAGGGATAAATCCTCCGCTGCAAAAACTATGTCGGCGAGGTCGCCGACTCTACAAAATTCATAATTTACCACTCACAATTCACCATTATTCCCTCCCCTTGCATAGATATACTAAATTTGATATACTCTAGTCTGTAATTATATAAGGGCCTGTAGCTCATTTGGTAGAGCGCCTCGCTTGCACCGAGGAGGTGGCTGGTTCGATCCCAGTCAGGTCCACATCATGAAAAACATATATTTTGTAAGACATGGGCAATCAGAGGGAAATGCATTGAGGGTATATCAATCAGCGAGCATCCAATTGTCTGAATTAGGTCATGAACAAGCACAGACAACGTCTAGGCGGTTTAGTAATATTACAGTAGATCTACTTGTCTCTAGCCCCTATACGAGGGCTTATGAAACAGCTGAATATATATCTAAGACAGTTAATTTGCCCATCGAGAAAAATGAATTATTTGTTGAAAGAAAAAGACCATCTATTCAGGAAGAAAAGATTAAAGAGCTGGAAGAATTAAAAGCTATAGATAAAGCAATTGCAGATAATTGGGAAGTATTAGATTATAGACATTCTGATGAAGAAAATTTTGAGGATTTAAAACAAAGAGCCCAAAAAGCATTTGAATTTATCGAGTCTAGGGAAGAGGATAATATTATTATCGTAACCCATAAAAATTTCTTACATTGCCTCATCTGGTATAGACTATTTGGCTTTAATGTTACCCCAAGAGAAGCTAAAATTATTACGGATAACTTTGTGATGAGTAATACTGGAATTGTATGGATGCAATTTGACGAAATAAAAAAGGATTGGAATTTAATTACTTGGAATGATAATGCTCATTTGGGGTAATTGTTACGCTAACACATTCACCTTAGCCTTGATAAGAGAAGCAACTTCTAATACCATTACAGTACCAATGAGAATGGCTTGTAGAGATATTTCTCCTTCTGAATTGAGTCCACCCAATAACACATGTCCAAATATCAACCATCCGATTATATAAGTTACTCTATGTAGTCTTTTCCAATTAGCTTTGAGTTTACGAGTAGCCCAAGAATTAGATGTTATAAATAGTGCAAAAGAGAATATCAGAGCCACTAGTCCAAAGGCCTGATAAATTGGTAGAGATGGAGGTGATTTGAATTGAATTACTGGGATTACTTTCATCGCCAGATAATGGGTAAAAGCTGCGACAAACATTAAAATACCAAATTGTCTTCGAACTGGTAGTATTAATTTAATAATAAGACTGAATTGTTTTGACAGGCCAAAGCGCTGAATAATACCAGGAATAAGGGTGGTGACGAATAATAATAAGGCTATAGTCCCAAACTTTTTCCCATAATCTGCTCTGGCTCCAGCCTGTAGGGTAAATAAAGGGATGAATACAATAGGGCTTATATAGGTTAGCAAGATAATGATTTTGTGGAAATATTTCATAGATTTGAGATTATAAGATTAGTTTTAGTATAGAATGTTTTGAGTTTTTTGTCGAAAGGAATGAATATAATGGAGAATTGTAGGGGCGACCTTTCAGTCACCCGTTCCTCCACCACACCCTACAGGGACCCCTCAAGAGGGGAATTTTTAGAACGGCCCACAACCATCTTCTACCAAGGCGGATTAAAAATGTTCCACGTGGAACAAGTTTATTAGTCTATATAAACACAAAAGGAGCTGAGCGCCCCTTTTTAAAAATTTATCTATAACTAGTGCACTTGCTTAAGCAGATTATTATATTACACCTAATTACTATATATGTCAATAGCTGACATATATAGTATAAAATCAATTTAACAGTATATATTTGCTTTTTTATGAATATTCAGGTAAAATAATTCAATTATACAAGTCTACTTATCTCCTAACCATCCAATTATATGAATTCCCACATACGTAACCTTGCTATTATTGCCCATGTTGATCATGGTAAAACTACTTTGATGGATGCTATTTTGCATCAAACTCAGATATTTCGTGAAAATCAAACTGTACAGGAGCGGGTTATGGACTCAATGGATTTGGAACGGGAAAAAGGTATTACTATTCGCGCTAAGAATGCCTCAGTTACCTATAAAGATTATACTATTAATCTGATTGATACTCCTGGCCATGCTGATTTTGGAGGAGAGGTTGAGCGAGTTCTCAAAATGGCTGATGGAGCTTTGCTTTTGGTGGATTCTAAAGAAGGCCCAATGCCACAAACTAAATTTGTGTTGAAAAAAGCTTTAGCTTTGGGGCTTCGAGTAGTGGTAGTAATTAATAAAATTGACAGGCCTGATGCTAATCCAGACTCTGTGGTGGATAAGACTTTTGATTTATTTGTGACTCTGAATGCTAATGACAAACAATTAGATTTCCCGATTGTTTATGCTTCTGCTATTAATGGCTCTGCATCTTTGGAAATTGATCAAACAGATAAGGATTTGACTGAATTATTCGAGGTTATTGTAAATGAAATTCCAGCCCCAACTTCTCCTATTGAGGATTCATTTAGAATGTTAACCTTGAATCTTCAATTTGATAAATTCAAAGGTACTATGGCTGTTGGACGTATTGATGCCGGGAAAATTGTAAAAGGTATGTCAGTAGTAAGAATAGATAAGCTCGGCAATCAGACCAAGAATAGTATTACCAGCCTTTTGAAATATAATGGTATGGATTTGATAGAGGCTACTGAAATTGTTGCTGGGGATATTGCTGTTATAGCTGGAATTTCTGGTATTGAAATTGGGGATACTATTGCTGACTCTCAAAACCCTGTACAAATTGCTCCTGTAGAGGTGGAAAGCCCAACTTTGCAGATGATGTTTGCGATTAATGATAGTCCGTTTTCAGGAAAAGAAGGAAAATATTCTACTTCTCGTATGATTCGAGATAGATTATATAAAGAGCAAGAGACTAATATTAGTTTGAATATTGCTGATACTGATAGCCCCGATAAATTCTTAGTAGCAGGGCGAGGTGAACTTCATTTAGCGGTATTGATTGAAACTATGCGGCGTGAGGGTTATGAATTCTCAGTAGGGCGACCTCAAGTAATTCTGAGAGATAATAATGGAGCTACCGAAGAGCCTTATGAGCTATTAAGTTTTGATGTA
Organism: Minisyncoccota bacterium; assembly: GCA_032117235.1. Classification (GTDB taxonomy): domain Bacteria; phylum Patescibacteriota; class Minisyncoccia; order SW-4-49-11; family SW-4-49-11; genus CALRBF01. Next base: position 8,810 of record JAULZW010000001.1, read on the forward strand.
CCAGAAGAATATAGTGGTAAAATTATTGAAGCGGTGAATAAGCGACAGGGTGAGCTTGTGAATATGGAAATCAATGATCATAATGAATCTCATATTGAGTATAAGATTACTACGCAGAATTTGATTGGGTTAAGAAGTATTCTTTTAACTCTGTCTAAGGGAACTGTGATTATGAATAGCTCTTTTTTAGAGTATGGACCAAGAATATCTAGTGGTAAAGGTCGCTCAACTGGATCTATTGTGTCTCTGGAGCTTGGAAAAATTACCAAATATGCTTTAGATGGAGCTTCAGACAGAGGAACTTTTTTTGTATCCGATGGAACAGAAGTATATCCAGGTATGGTCTTGGGGGAATCTAATCGTGAACAAGATGTAGAAATTAATCCTGTAAAGGCAAAAAAGCTTACTAATATGCGGGCATCTGGATCTGATGATGGTGTATTTATAGCTCCTCCAAAAGATATGTCTCTAGAAGCTAGTATTGAATATTTGGCAGATGATGAACTCCTCGAGGTAACTCCAATGAGTCTCAGAATTCGAAAAAGAGTATTAGATGCTAATGAGCGAAAGAGATCTAATAGATAAAGAAAAAGCCCCACAAGGTGAAGCTGGGAGGGTGGATATATTTTGAGTGGAGCTTTTATCCCTCCGTTTTATTATATTCTGCGACTTCGTATACTTAGTTTAACTCTTAATGGAGCTAATGTCTTATATATTTTTGGACTTATACGATATATTATTGTTTTTATAATTAGATAAAATAATGTAAAAACTGTATCTAAAAATTCTTTTCCTGCTCCGTAACTTGTTAAAATATTTTCTCTTAACTTTGAGAGACGTGTCATAAAAAGAACAATATAGATTAGCTATAAAATAACAAATTATAACTTAAATTGCAAGGGGTTGTATGAGATTAGGAGATCGTAGACAAAATAGATTACTATATACTTTTAGCCTACCAATCGTAGTTTGGTACAAAAATTGTACACCTTCCTACCTATTGGCAGGAGTATATCAACTTGACAAGTGCTTTAGATTTGTTATAGTTTTGTTGGGAAGTGTTTTTGCCCCGTTGGGGGGTGGTTACACGTAAATGTGTTAGGATCTGCCTTGTGTTTCCTAGTTTGTTGGTGGGGTAACGGCTCACCAAAAATCGGGAAGCGTGTCAGTTTCCTGGTGTATTCCACACAGTGCAGAGGCTCTTTGTGACCTCTCCCATGTCTAGAAATTGTCCTCAGCTAGTTGGTGAGAATAAAAGCTCACCAAGGTAGATGGTATCAACTCTCTAGCGGATTTCACAGCTAAAGAGAGACCAAAATCTCTTCCTTAATACTTCCCATCCAATTTATAAAAAGCACTCTGGCAAATGTCTGGGTGCTGTTTTTTGTTTATCTTAAAGTGATTGTCTCCTTAAATTGCCTCTCTCCACCTCCGGTCGATAAATTGAGGGCTTTAAGTCCTTCTCATACTTTAGTTTGGGAGGGGGTGGCTACGAAGTTGACGGGTGTGGACAAGCGACGAAATTTACAATTTACTATTTATAATTAAATCAGCCGATACAAAGCCTCAGCAAGCTTTAAAGGATCATGACGGATTAAAGTTCTTCTCAAGGGGTCTTTTTTATTCGGGTTTACAAATATACCATCAGCTATTAAATCAGCTCCGATAAGGGTGGTTTTGCCCAATTTATTGGATTTTGAGACTTTGATTACAGGTTCTCCTTCCTCTTTATATTTTTCTACTAATTTTGAATCTGGTTTACTAGTATTATACAGTGCTATATCAATGACTTCAGTTCCAATAAAATTATTGAGTTGCTTAATATGTTCCTCTACTGACCATTGTTTATGTCCCACTACTTTAGACATTAGATTGACATTATAAATAATCTGAGCTTTGGTTTTACTTAGAACTTCACTCATTCCTGAAACTATTAAATTAGGTATAAGGCTTCCATAAAAAAGCCCTGGGCCTATAATTACACTATCAGCTTCCATAATAGCTTCTTTTGCTTTTGGATTTATTTTAGCCTGAGGAACTAATTTAACTTCTTTCACGGCATGTTTTAGTAATTCTTGAGAGTTATGAATTAGGGTCTGTCCCAATAACTCATTGCCATTTTGTAAATTAATACAAAGATGAACATTATTTGTGGTAACAGGGATAACCTCTCCTCTAATAGATAATATGTCCCCAGCAGTTTTGATAGCTTCCTCAAAGTTGCCAGTAACTTTTTCAAGAGCTGATAAAAATAAGTTTCCGAAATTATGTCCACTTAATTCACCTGAGTCAAATCTATAATTAAATAATTGTCTTAAAATTTCTGGTGATTCAGCTAATGCTACTAAACATTGTCTTATATCTCCTGGAGGTAATACTCCCAACTCATCTCTTAATTTACCAGTAGAACCTCCATTATCCACCATATTTACTATAGCTTTTAAATGTAGATTACTAAATAATTTTAGTCCAGACAAAACTGTAAATGTCCCAGTCCCTCCCCCAATAACAACGATATTTTTATGTGACATAGCCTTAACTTAATAATAATTGTGGATAAGTTGAGCATAACTAGCACTTATACCCAACTTATCCACAAAACACGATATGATATGATTATAATAAATACACACACATATATAAATATATATTATTCTTAGGACGCTGACAAGATTAGAGTATTGAAGAGTAGATGAAATGTCGAATAAAATAAAATTATTTATATACACAATAATAGGAGTTAGTTTGCCTTTTTTGGTTAGAACTACTATTTTTAGTTATTCAATTAAAAATTTAAGCTCTCCTTATACTACTATATATTTGCATAGCCTAGATATAGTTTTGCTTTTGGGATTTGTGTACTTAGTCTGGAAAACGAAAGGATTTCCACTTAATGGGCAAAAATTTGTGGATAAGTTATGGATAAGTTTGTTTTTCTTAATATTTATACAGGTGTTTGGGACTAAATACCCTCTTATAAGTTGGGTTTGGGGGATTAGATTTTACTTAGGAATGTCTTTAATTTGGTATATAAGTAGATTTAAGTATTTAGCTAAAGATTTAAAATATATTATAAATGGATTTTTAATTGGTATGCTAGCTCAATCTATTGTTGTAATTGTTCAGTTTGGATTACAAAAAAATATAGGTTTGCCATTAGTAATTGAACCCTCATTGTCTGTGCAGCTTTCAGGGGTGGCAAAGGTTAGTATTTTTGACAATACTTTTGTTAGGAGTTATGGCACTTTTCCACACCCCAATATTGTTGGCTTTGCAGGAATAATGTCCCTAATCTTATTATATGTACAAAAACTTGGTAAAAGACTAGCAACAATCATATATCTAACCACTATTATTATTGCTGGACTCATAGATCATTACATCATAACTTCAATACAAGCTTTTGTCATAACTGTTTTTACAGGCTTACAACTTATGTATGGAGACTCTGTGAGTTTGATAAAACATCTGTCTAAACTTTTAATACTACTCTTACACATCTTAGTACTGCTTAGTTTTTCCAAGACAGCTTTAACAATGCTTTTGCTGATTGATTTTATATATTTGACAACATTGACGAGAAAGACAATGTTCCACGTGGAACAATTTCAAAACAGACTGCGAGCAATTCCACGAATTGTCATAAATGGAGTGACTTTGGCTGGGGGTGTTTTTTTGTTGGTCTTGCCATATCATCATATTTTAGACACCATATCAAAAAGATCTTTTTATGCTCAGGATGCTTTTCAAATGATAGGCTCAAATATCTGGTTTGGGGTTGGTTTGGGGCAATATGTCGTAAATCTCTCTGATAATAGAGAGATTTGGCAATATGAGCCGGTTCATAATATATTCTTATTATTATTTTGTGAATTAGGATTGATCAACTTAATTTTACTGATGGTAATTATTGGTTTAGAATGTTATGCTTATATATATGAATACAAAAAGCAAGGGTGATTTAGGTGAGCGATTGGCTGTTAAGTTTTTAATATCTAAGGGGTTTGAAGTTATAGATCAAAATGTTCGATTGGGAAAGTTTTCAGAATTAGATATTATTGCAACTAAAGATAAAGTTTTACATATCATAGAAGTAAAGACTGTGTATAAATGTGGAAAACTTGTGGAAAACTTTGAATTCCCTATATATAATATTACTCCACGCAAAGTGCAACATCTCAAAAAAGGGGCTTTAATCTATGTACAGAAGCAAAAATTAGAGCATATGGATATTACAATTGATGCCATTGCTTGTATTGTGGATAATTGTCACAAAAAAAGTTGGATTAAATTTTATTCTAATATTTTAGAGGGGCTTGACTAAAGGTTTTTATGTATAAAATAAATTTAATATTAAAAAACAAAAGGTATTTAGAATTTTGTCTTGCTAATTTTTATAAAATAGGATACAATGATTTTATCTTATAGCTAGGGTGGCGGAATGGTAGACGCAACGGACTTAAAATCCGTCGGTGATTAAACACTGTGAGGGTTCGAGTCCCTCTCCTAGTACCAATAGAGAATCAGTCCGTTTGGACTGTTTTTTAGGGCTAGAAAGTCGGAGTCATGTGTGAGTTTGTGTTATTTTGTCCTCCTTTGGAGGAGGTGGCACGAAGTGCCGGTGGTGGATAAAGTTGAAGTCAAAGTTTGTTTTATAATAAGATTTAATTTCAAAGTATATTTTTCTGACCATCCACCCTCCCCGTCGCAAATGGGATTTACTCCTGTGAAACCTCACGGTTTCCCAACCTTCCTTCACGGGAAAACTACCGTTTTCCCGACCCCTTTCCCAAACTTTCAGTCTATTACGGGTACTCCCTCCGCCTGCCTGCGGTAGGTAGAAAGGGAGACAAAATACAGGCGACTGAAAGCTTAGTCCTACGATGTTGATAGATGTTCGGTAGAGGGTTTATACTCACACAAATATAGACAAAAGCTTAAAAATATGATATGTTTCTGATTGTCCAGGCTCTAAAGTGATTTAGAGTCAAACTTCCACCCTGAGGAGTGCTTTTTATGGATGATTCAGTACCAAAAACTGAAGGATACGATGATAGGCCATATTCTCTTTTAGCTCTCATGCTCGGGTTAAGTCCAGATAACTGCTCTAAATTAATCGGTATCATTGAAGAGTCTGGAGGAGATAAAGCAGAAGCACTTTTAATATTTTTAAGCCGTATCTTTAGAGAGGGTTTAGATATAACAATAGAAAATTTCGAAATAACTTTGGGGTATATTAAGCAAGTTAACTATGCTGTAGAACAAAAGGAAGTAGAATATGGAAGACCACTGATCGTAAAAGAAATGCAAGAGATAATAGGTGCAGAACATGATATAGCACCAGAAGAAGATTGGCTAGACCCTGAAGGCTTTATTGATGAACCAGAAGGCGATCCTAACACCTTAACTTTAGAAGAAGAAGTTATTTTGGGAATAATCTTTCATCCTTAGCTCCCCCCCGCGTGCGATGCGGGGGATTTTTATTTAGAGGCTTTGCGATTATTTGCTATAATAGATTTATAATAAAGATAATGACTGCAAGCTATGCCTTCTCCGATGATGACTCAATTCTATGAATTAAAACAGGCATATCCTAATGATATTTTGTTTTTTCGCCTAGGGGATTTTTATGAAATGTTTGGAGAAGATGCGAAATTAGCAGCTCCTATCCTTGATTTAGTGTTAACTGCTCGCAAGAATACGATAGATGGAAATATTCCAATGTGTGGAGTGCCTTATCATTCTTCAGCTCAATATATCAAAAAGCTGATTCGGGCAGGATATTCAGTGGCTATATGTGAGCAACAAGGATCAGCTAAGGATTCTAAGGGTTTGGTGACGAGAAAAGTGGTTAAAGTTATCACTCCAGGGACGGCTCTGCTGGATATAGAAGCTACCGAATCAAGGTATATAGCTAGTGTTTATACTCACAAAAACAATATATATCTAGCTTTAGCCGATTTGGGGACAGGTCTTTTTGAGGTTGGTAAATTTATGGAGTCAGAACTTAAGGATGTCTTGCAATCTAAACAAGTCAAAGAGATTATACTCTCAGAAAATAGTGAGTTATTTGAAAAACTCCAAAAATTAAATATTAGAATTGTGGCTGAATCTAAATGGAGTTTTCAATTAGAGCGTGCGCTTGAAGTTTTGACTAAACATTTTAATGTTAGCAGTATGACTGGCTTTGGTTTTGAGGTTGATGATATGCGATTGTCTCCAGCTGGAGCTTTGCTTGGTTATCTTATTTATACTCAACAGGAGGATTTGAAGCATATTACTAAATTGCAGATTATGACTTTGGATAAATATATGAGACTAGACTCTCAAACTATTCAAAATCTAGAGTTATTTTATCTATCAAGAGCTAGTCAAAAGGGCAAAAGTTTTTATCAAGCTATTAATTATACTAGAAATCCTCTGGGTTCAAGAATGTTGAAAAACTGGATATTAGCTCCATTATTAGATGTCAAAGCTATTCAGGCTCGTCAAGAGCATATTCAAAATTATATAGACACTCCTACTAAGATTACAGAAACCAGAGACTTATTAGCTCAGATTGCAGATATAGAGCGAGTTTTGGCGAGGCTGTCTAGTAATGTGGGTGGTCCTAGAGATATGCTGTTATTATCTAAAAGTTTTGAGTATATTGCAGGAATTCTAAAACTAGATATAGCAAATTATACTAAATTAGCTCAAAAAGCTTTGTTAAAACTTGAGCCTTTAAAAGTTCAATTGCAAAAAGCTTTAAGAGATAATGTCCCAATTCTAGCTAGGGATGGTGGTTTTGTGGCTAAAGGGTATCGGGATGATATAGATGAATTATTAAATTTAAGTCAAGGGGGTAAAGAGTGGTTGTTGGAATTACAATCTCAGGAACAAGCTCGCACAGGTATAAATTCTCTCAAAGTAAAATATAATAAGGTATTTGGCTATTATATAGAGATTAGTAATGCCTATAAAAATCAAGTTTTACCAGATAATTATATTAAAAAACAGACTCTAGCTAATGCGGAGCGATATATTACCCCAGAATTAAAAGAGTTTGAAGAAAAAATTCTCAGTTCAGAAGCTGAGTTACTAGGTTTAGAGCAAATTGTTTTTGAGGAGTTAAGACAGGCAATTATAGCTGAGTCAGAGCAAATTTATACAATTTCCCAAACTATTGCCTATATTGATTGTATACAATCAGGAGCTAAATTAGCCATAGATTGGAATTATAATCGTCCTAAAATTATTAAAAATCAAAATCTGTATATAGAAGCTGGCCGACATCCAGTACTGGAGCAGTTAATTACTGAATATATACCCAATGATTGTAAATTAGCTGAACCAGATCATTCTCTTATGTTAATCACGGGACCGAATATGGGAGGTAAGTCTACCTATATTCGTCAAGTGGCTTTGATTGTGCTTTTGGCTCAAATGGGATATTTTGTGCCGGCTAATAGTGCCAAGATTGGGGTGGCGGACAGGATTTTTACTAGAGTAGGAGCCTCAGATAATATGAGTGAGGGACAGAGTACTTTTATGGTAGAGATGTTGGAGGTAGCTAATATTTTACATAATGCCAGTAAGTCTAGCTTGATTATTTTAGATGAGGTTGGTCGGGGCACTTCTACTTATGATGGAATGAGTATAGCCAAGGCTTTGATTGAATATATTCATAATACTATTAGAGCCAGAACTCTCTTTGCCACTCATTATCACGAATTATTAAGTCTGGAAGGAGATTTTGAAGGGGTGGTGAATTATCAGGTTATAATTCAAGAGTCTAATGAGAGTATTCTCTTTTTACACCGTATAGAACAAGGTGGCGCTGATAAAAGCTATGGGATAGCTATTGCCAAATTAGCTGGATTTCCTGCAGATGTGTTAGAATTAGCTAAGAGAGCTCTTATACAATATGAGCAAAAAAAATCTCAATTGTCATTTTTAGAAATCCCAATTATAGCTAATAGTAATAATCTAAAACAAGAAGTCAACCCACATATAAAGCAGTATCAGAAGCTCTTACAAGATATACATTCCAATAATCTGAATGACTTAACTCCAATGCAGGCTTTAGCTATATTAGATGAATTACAAAAAAACAATCCACTATGATAAACTTATTACCAAAACATATTATAAATCAAATTGCTGCTGGAGAAGTAGTAGAGAGACCAGCTTCAATAGTTAAGGAATTACTAGAAAACTCCATAGATGCTGGATCTACTGAAATTCAAATTGAAGTATTAGATGCGGGCTTAACTGAGATTATTATAAAGGATAATGGCTCTGGTATTGAAAAAGATGATTTTGAAAATTTATTCAAAAGGCATGCTACTAGTAAAATTGAGAAAATAGAGGATTTACATCGATTATCTACAATGGGATTTCGAGGGGAAGCTTTATCAAGTATTCAAGCTGTATCACAAGTGGAATTAGCTACCAAAACCAAATCAGATAAAACCGGCTATTTTTATAATCCTCATATAAAAGAAATAAAAGCAATATCCAAGGCTAATACTGGTACAAATATAACGATAAGGAATCTGTTCTACAATGTTCCCGCCCGTAAAAAGTTTCTTAAAAGTAATGTTACCGAACTAGCCCATATTACCAAAATTATAGAGGAAATTGCTTTAGCTAATCCAAATATTACTTTTATTTATCAATCTCAAAATCGTGAATTAATCAATGTAAAAGCTAGTGACTTGCTCACTAGAACTGTTAATATACTAAAAATCAAAAACCCAGAATACTTGTTATTATTGGACTCCCAGAAACATAATATCAAAGCCATAGGTTATATTGGACATCCTAGAATTTCTAAAAAATCACCTCAATATCATATTTTCATCAATAATCGCCCTGTTATGCAACCTCTCATAAATAAAGCTATTCAACAAGGTTTTGACACTATGTTAGAAGTGGGTCATTATCCGTTTGCTTTTGTATCTATTTTTATCCCTCCAACTGAACTAGATGTGAATGTTCATCCAAGGAAAACTGAAGTAAAATTTATAGATGATAGAGATATTTTTCAGACTATCAAGTATTTAATTCGTGATACTTTACAAAAATCTGCTTTTGAAGTGGTCTTAAAACCACAAACTGCTCAATCTAATAAAATATCAATCAATTCAAGCACCAATACATCCAATACTAAAAACTATAACTTTAAGCCGTATAATCACCCTAGCAACACATATAATAAGCCTCAAGTCACCGAGATGAATTTAGCTCAATATGCTCCCAAACAAATACCAAAAAATCAATATAATTTTCATAACATACAACCAAACTTTAGAGAGTTATTAGAAGCTGAAACACAAAAACCTAATTTCTTACATATTTTTGACACTTATATAGTCTATCCCAATCAAAACGGAATAATGATTTTAGACCAACATGCAGTACATGAGAAAGTTATTTTGGAACAATTGATGAATCAAAACTCTAATATTTCTTCTCAAGTCCTATTATTCCCAATAGCAATTAGTGTAATTCAATCTCAAAAAGATTTAGTAATTGAAATATTAGCTGAATTACCAGGCTTTGAAGTAGACGACTTTGGAGCTAGTGAGATTATAATTAGAGCCTTACCAAATTTTTTAGCTGAAACTCAAAAAGTAGAAGAGCATATAAAAACCCTCATCGCTCAAATCCAAGACAGAGGTCAGACTATAGAATTGTCAGAATTAAGAATAGAATTGCTAAAGACTATAGCCTGTAAATCAGCTATCAAAGCTGGATATAGTATTAACCAACAAGAAATAGAAGCTTTAATCAAAGATGTTTCTAAAACTAATTTTGGTTTTGCCTGCTGTCATGGAAGGCCAACTATGGTACAATTAGACAAAGACTGGTTCGAAAAACAATTTTCAAGATAAAATATATGCATAACAAAAAAATTATTATAATAGAATTCGGTATAATACTATTACTTTGGGCAACCGTATTTATTATGCTTATGACTACATTAGGGCATATCGCTATTTTAAATGGTATTATTTTGGCAGGATTATTAGGGATTATGTATATTTCAACATTGAGTTGGTATATTTGTATAGACAAAATGCCCCTAAGTATTATCAAGTTGATACTAATACAAATTTTGCCACTGGCCTTGACCTGTTTTTTATTTGATACAATCACAGCTTTAATTATAGGACTTGTTTTAGTGATAGGTATACAAATTTTATTCAAGACAATTAATGATATTAAAGAAAGTTCAGTTGATCATATTAAATTTAGGATTAAGACCATAATTTTACCTCATACTAAAGGAATAGTTGTTTGGCTAATGTTATTAAGCTCCGTGTTTATTTATGGAAATACTCTTAAAACCAACCCTAGGGGTATATTTTTGGCAGAATCATTTTTAAGCAATCAAATACAAGCTTGGATGCCTTTATTAAATCAGGTTGCTCCAAATTTTAATCCTAACATTTCAGTTGGAAATTATATTTCAGAGCAAATAGATTCTCAGAACTTAAATTTAAACAATATCAATCGAGATGAAATTATAAAGCAACAAGTAGACGAATTAGGAAGAAAATTTGAACTCAATCTTACATCCAATACTCCAATCACTCAGGCCTTAGTTAATTATGGTAACAAATTCCTTACCCCTTGGATGAGTGGTCCTATTTGGGGAGCTATTGTATCTTTTTCACTATTTTTCACCTTATTACCATTTGTTGGTACTTTTCAATTTGGTATTAGAATAATAATCAATATAATTCATATCAATAGTATTAAATCCAAATTTATCAATTTTAGTAAACAAAACATTGAAAAAGAGACCTTGAGCTTTTAGAAAAGGAGTTTTTTGTCCTCCTTTGAGGGAGGTGGCCTTTAGGCTGGAGGTGGACTGAGCTAATTCCCCTCTCGAGGGGTGGACAGCTTTGCTGGACGGGGTGGATTGTTTTGGCCTTTGAGCTTCTGTATTTTGTCTCCCTTAGGAGGGAGTACCCGCAGGGGGAGGGTGGAGTACTATTTAATATATTTTTCCACCCCTTCTCCCTCCTAAACAAAGTATAGAAGGGAGACACCCCTCAAGAGGGGAATTTTTAGCTCACAAGCCCCTCCACCACATTAAAACTCACTCTACAAAACCTACACGATGTATTATATTTTATACATACTATGGACCAAGATGAGATATATATCTAGACAAAGGGAGTAGAAGAAATTACTGCTCTTTAGTGCTACACATAACATGAAAATAATAATAGGTATTGACAAAAGCGAGGGAATATGATATGGTCTATGTGATCTTTTGTGCTTTAATGATGAAGTCTCCTCACTCTCAACTGTGCCCTCAAGTATTTCAAGCTGTAAAGCTCATGTCCGAGGAAGAGATATCCAGATCATGCAAGCAAGATGTTCGAACAGCTCTTTTTTGTATTCAGTACTATGCTGAGTATAGAGTCGCCGATAAAATAAATGCGTTTAATACTTTAAATGAACTAAATTTCCTTATATTACGGCTGCTGGTTCTCGAGGTACTTATGCCCGAGAACATAAAGCATATGGTGAGGAAGGAGAACCTTATCCTTGCTCTCAAGAATATAAAGCTGCTATTGCCCCTGCTCATCGAATAATTGTAATAAACTTCCACCCGACCGTTTCGCGGCTCGGGTTTTTTATTTCTTAAAAAAACAAAATAGCACTCTGTACAGATTACTGCTAATATTGTATAATATCTTGTATAAAACAATTAAATATAATTGCAATGGCAAGGGATTATTATGAAATATTAGGGGTTTCCAAAGATGCGAGTGAGGCTGAAATCAAAAAAGCTTATCGTAAATTAGCTCATACTCATCATCCTGATAAAAAGGGTGGAGATGAGGCTAAGTTTAAGGAGGTAAATGAGGCTTATCAGACACTTAGTGATCCTCAAAAGCGTCAACAATATAATCAATTTGGATCCAATTATCAACAAGCTGGAGGGGGGGCAAGTGGATTCTCTGGTTTTGGTGGTGGCGCTCAGGGATTTTCTTTTGATGATGTTTTTGGGCAAGCAGGATTCTCTTTTGGTGGAGGAGGTTTTGAAGATGTGTTCTCAGATGTATTCGGTGGAGGTAGAAGTGGTTCCAGAAGACAGACTAGAGGTAGAGATATTGAACTAGCTGTAGATATTAGTCTAGAAGAGTCCTATACTGGTATTTCAAAGTCTATAGATTTAGATATTAATTCAACTTGTGATGCTTGTGATGGGACAGGAGCTCAGAATAAAAAAACCAAACAATGTCCAACTTGTCGAGGTAATGGTTATGTGGAGCAACAAGTGAGAACTATGCTTGGTAATTTTAATCAGAGAGCTACTTGTAGTGCTTGTCAGGGCAAGGGTACAATTCCAGAATCTAATTGTAAAAGCTGTCAAGGAACAGGTGTCAAGAGACAAAAAAAGTCTATAAAAATCGAGATTCCAAAAGGTATTGCTAATGGGCAGACCCTAGAAATGCGAGGTGAGGGGGAGGCTGCTGCTTATGGTGGTACAAATGGAAATATTTATATTCATATCTCAGTCAAAACTCATAAAAAGTTTGAGAGACGAGGCGATGATATTTATTTAACTCAAGATATAGTCTATACGACAGCAGTATTAGGAGGTAATCTGGATATAGAGACTTTGGGCGGAGAATTGAATTTAAAAATTCCTAAACAAACTCAGTCAGGAGAAATTTTCAGACTTCGTGAGAAAGGAATGCCCCATTTACAAGGTAGAGGCTATGGAGATATGTATGTGACGGTCAGAATTATTACTCCTAGAAATATTTCTCGACGTGCACAGCAATTATTAAAAGACTTGCAATCTGAAGGAATGTGATATAATTATACATATGATTTAAATATAAAAATATGGACACATTAGAACCTTTATTTGATAAAGTGACTTTCAGCTCAATCTCAGGAGACTTATTTATTAGTATAATCTTAGTTATTGGATTGTCTTTATACATCTATAAAAAAGGTGTTAAAGATATTTTTATACTAGCTATTTCTCTATATATTACCCAGGTTCTTTCTACTCTATATCCTTGGGAAATATCAAAAATTGGTAATTTACCAGGAGACGCAGTCCTGTTTTTAGTTTTAACTTTGATTACAAATTGGACATTACAAAGTTCAGCAATAGCCTCTAATCTTAGTATTGCTAAAAAACCATTATGGAAAAATTTAATATTCGGGGTCTCAGTGGTAGGTTTACTTCTTGTCAATCTTTTAAGTGTAATCAAAACTCAAGATAAGTCAATTTTAAATGTAATCGAACAGTCTTTATTTAGGAAAGAATCTTTTCAAATTTTCTGGACTATTCTGCCAATTGTATTCTTTCCTTTTCTAAAACCTACAGCCAAAAAACCTAGCTCAAAATCAAAATGAAATGCCCACAATGCTCACATATAGACACTCGTATTACTGATTCTAGGCTTTCACGGGATGATATGATAGTCAGACGGAGAAGAATTTGTGAGAAATGTAATTATCGTTTTACTACAGCTGAGACAAGAGAGGTCCTAGATGTAATGGTAGTCAAAAAATCAGGAATTAAAGAAAGATACAGCACAGAAAAATTATTAAAAGCAGTATCCATATCACTACACAAAAGACCTTTCACCCAAGATAAAATTAGAGACTTTATACTCAAAATTGAAGTGGATTTATTCAAAAAAGATCCTAAAGAAATCTCTACCAAACAAATTGGGGATACAGTTTTGAAGCACTTAAAAATGTTTGACGAAGTAGCATATATCCGATTTGCCTCTATTTATCGTGATTTTAGAACTATCAAAGGATTTAGACACGAAATTGATAAATTATTACAGGATTAAAAATTTACATTTGATTATATAATCTCAAAATAGTATTAGTATCATCATAAGCTACTAACTCACCCTTGTGTAGCAGAATGCATTTATTACAATGTTGTTGAATTTCATCCATATTATGGCTAACAATAATAGCAGTTTTACCCATTCTTTTTAATTTTTGTAGTCGATTATTAACTTTAGTTTGAAAATTAGCATCAGTAGTAGCAGGAATTTCATCAAAAAGATAAATATCAGCATTAATATTAAGAATTAGACCCAAAATAAGTCTGGTTTTCATACCAGTAGATAAGAATTTTATCTTTTGAGAAGTAAAGTCGTGTAATTCTGAGAAATTGATAATATTATTATAAATTTTATTAATATCTTCTCTTGGCAATCCAACTTGTAAAGCCTTAACCAAAACTGCATCTTCAGCCCTTCCTTCGGGATGTAGTATTTCATCAGGTCCAAAGAAGGGCAAAACAGAGCCATCAACTTTGACACTACCTTGATCTGGATTATGAATACCAGCTAAAAGTTTCAAAAAAGTACTTTTCCCACTACCATTTTTACCAATAATACCAATCCACTCACCCTGATCAATATCCAGAGTAATATTTTTTAGTACAGGATTGGCTGTGGTCTTGAAAGACTGAAATCCATCCATCTGTCCACCAGAGCGATTATTGTTCTTACTCTGCAAGTTAAAATACTTGGACACACTATCTACCTGAATTAGTTTTTTTGTAGCCATATTAATTATTGTATACAATATTATATTTAGTATAAAGAAATTTTAATAAAAAAGCAAGGTAAAAAGAAGAACCTTATAATTAACGATAGTTAGTGTTTATAAAGGTAAAAAGAGAATTCCTAAAGCCATGATTAATAAAGATACAAAAATGGTGTCATTAAATCTATATAATAATGCAAAATATGCCCAATGAATAAGGAATATTATGGGGGTTATAATAAAAGATGCGATTAAAATATCTTTTAAAATCCCTTCATTTAATAGTCCAAATATTCTTGACACAAAAAAGACTAAAGTTGATATTATTGCACACAATTTAGGACTCTCAGTTATATCCAGCACTCTTTATAATGCTGGAATAAAAAGTATTTTAATGAATAGCATATTAAAGATTATAATATAAAGTATTTTTATTTTGGTTTAACTTCATTGCTTCTTTTCTTTGGTGCCGAGGAGAGGACTCGAACCTCCACATCATTAAGATACATGCTCCTAAGGCATGCGTGTCTACCAATTCCACCACCTCGGCTTATGAAATACATTGTACTATATATTGACATTTTGTCAATTATGTGATATTATGTTTTCCATCTCTCAAATATAAGACCCTTTTTATATTTGTCTACACTGTTTTTGACTGAAGTTTGAGAGAAGTTATCAGTTGTCCTAGTTAATGGATATATTATATATTGTGATGGCCTTAATTGTTGGAGTTACGGGAGTATTTCCAACAAACACTCAACCAGTTGTTGCAAGTTCATTTGATTTAGATTCAATCAACTCAGTTATAAATGGAGTTAATCCAGTTGAAACTATCATAACCCCTAAACCTGAGCCAGAAAAACCTAAACAAGTTCAGCCAAAACAAGTAACAGTACAAAGTAAAACTTCTTTCTATGCTTCAGTAGAAGCCGAGTTAAGCAATATCCCAGCACAAGGTTCATGTTATGATTATGTGCCTGAGATGGCTGCTAAATACTCAGTTGATGCTGATTTGATGACTAGAATTATCAAGGCAGAGTCTGGAGGTAATGCTCTGGCTAAGAATAAAAACTCTACTGCTTCTGGTTGTGGACAGTTTATTCGAGGAACTTGGGCAGGAACTTTAAGACAAATGGGTCATGAATGGGTAACTCCGTTTGACGCCAAAACTAATGTTGAGGCTATGGCTTTCAAAATCTCTCGTGGAGGTATCGGAGCATGGAATGCCAGCAAGTCTAAGTGGTCTAAATAATCTTTTATTTATCACTTCTAAAAACTCTCCTTATAATATATCTGGGGAGTTTTTAGTTTATGAATAGTTCTCTTGCAATATAGTTCAAGTTATGATATTATTATTAACAACTACTAAGGTAATATATTTAATTTATGTTAAATTCAGATTCAAAAGGACAGATTATTAATAAATTCCAAATTCATGAAAATGATGATGGTTCAACATCTGTTCAAATTGCTCTAATTACAGAAAGAATCCTTTATTTGACCGAGCATTTAAAAGTAAATCGCAAGGATTTTCACTCTAGAAAAGGTTTGATACATTTGGTTTCTCAGAGAAAAAAACTTTTAGCCTATCTTAAAAAGACAGACTTGAGTTTATTTGAAAAGACAGTTAAAGAGCTTGGTATTAGGGCTTAAAAAACACCTAACTTTATATGAACTTCAAAACATATCAAACACAAATAGCTGGACAAATACTAAAAATAGAAACAGGTAGGCTTGCTAATCAAGCCGATGGGTCTGTTCTTGTTTCTCTTGGAGAGACAACAGTGCTGGTAACTGTGGTAATGTCGGATAAACC
Source organism: Minisyncoccota bacterium (assembly GCA_032117235.1). GTDB lineage: Bacteria > Patescibacteriota > Minisyncoccia > SW-4-49-11 > SW-4-49-11 > CALRBF01. The sequence continues at coordinate 25,170 of JAULZW010000001.1, forward strand.
GGTGGGTTCTAATTATCTGCCTCTTTTTGTCGACTATCAAGAAAAATTCTATGCTAATGGTAAAATTAAGGGCAGTCGTTTTGTAAAGCGCGAGGGGCGCCCTAGTGATGAGTCTATATTGACTGGGCGTCTGGTTGATCGTGCTATAAGACCTTTTTTTGACCAATCTATTCGCAATGAAATACAGGTTATTGTAACAACATTATCTCTAGATGAAAGAAATGACCCAGATGCGGTAGCTTTGTTTGGGGCTTCTCTAGCCTTGTCTATATCAGATATTCCTTGGAATGGACCGGTGGCAGCTTTGAGAGTAGCTTCGGTTAAGGGGGAAATTATTGTTAATCCATCCTTTGAACAAAGAGAAATGGGAGATTTTGATACTATTATTACACTTAATGCTGATGAAAGATTAGTTATGATGGAGTTTGGAGGTAAGCAAATTCCTGAAGAGACTATACTAAAAGCTTTTGAAGTAGTAACCCCAGAAATTAATAAAATAATAGAATTTCAAAACACTATTATTTCTGAAATGGGTAAGTCTAAAAGAAAGACTGTTGTTTCAGAATCTAATATCGAGATTGTAAGAGGTATAAAATCTTTGATTCAAGGAAGATTAGAGCCTGCATTATATGGAGATGCTTTTTCTACTAAACAGGCGCATCATATATTATTAACCGAACTCAATCAAGCTTATCCAGATCACAGAGATTTAGTAGAGCATACTTTGGATCAAGAATTAAATTCTATATTTAAGCAAAATATTATTGAACAAGAAAAGCGCCCAGATGGAAGAGCTGTTGATGAGCTTAGAGAATTAAGTGGAGAAGTTGATATATTGCCTCGAGTACATGGATCGGGATTATTCAATCGTGGCAGTACACAAACTCTATCTGTTCTTACTTTGGGTTCTCCAGGAGAAGCTCAAATTATTGATGAAATGAAAGATGAAATCAAAAAGCGATTTATGCATCATTATAATTTTCCACCCTTTTCCGTAGGAGAGGTTAGGCAATTAAGAGGGCCTGGTAGAAGAGAAATTGGGCATGGAGCTTTAGCTGAAAAAGCTTTGGAAGGAGTTTTACCTCCGATATCTGAATTTCCTTATACAATTCGTATTGTAACTGAGGTATTGGGTTCCAATGGATCATCTTCTATGGCTAGTGTGTGTTCTTCAACTTTAGCTCTTTTAGTAGCAGGAGTTCCTATTATTGAACCTGTAGCTGGAATCGCTATGGGTATTGTAGAGCAGAATGGTAAATATAAGATTTTAACAGATATTCAAGGCCCAGAAGATCATTTTGGTGAAATGGACTTTAAAGTTGCAGGAACGCGCAATGGAGTTAATGCAATACAAATGGATATTAAGGGTCAGGGAATGTCTATTGCTATGATAAAAGAGGCTTTGGAAAAGGCTAAAATAGCTCGGCTTACTATTCTTGACACGATAAAGAATGTGATTGCAGAAGCTCGTACTCAGGTTTCAGAATATGCTCCTAAAATTAAATTCTTTATGATTAACCCCAAGAAAATTGGAGAAGTTATTGGAACAGGAGGTAAAATTATTAATGGAATTATTGATGAGACGGGGGTAAAAATTGATATAGAAGATGATGGCCAAGTATTTATAACTGGTCAGGATGTTGCTCAGGTTATCCGAGCCAAAGAATGGATAGAGGATTTAGTATATGAGCCAAAAGAAGGAGAAATATTTGAAGGAAAAGTAGTAAAAATTATGCCATTTGGAGCTTTTGTAAATATTAAGGCGGGTCTAGATGGTCTTATACATATTTCTGAAATTTCAGATAAACATATAAATAATGTAGAAGATGTGCTACAATTAAATCAAGTTATAAAAGTTAAAATTAAAAAAGTTGATGCAGATGGTAGAATAACCTTAATACCTTATCTTGAATAATTATTAAATATATAAATTATAAAACTATGGCAGATCAAAATCAAAATCAAATCCCAGGAAGTTTAAGAACTCTCAAAACAGATTTAGCACTTATTAAATCTAATCCTCAAGACAGGTTACAGCAAGCTGGTAATTTTGTACAGGCTAGGCCAGATATTAATAGCAATGCTGTCTCAACAAATACTATAGATACAAAACTTACAGTAGAAAAAAAAGATATTCCAGCTGGTAATATAGATGCTAAAACACAATCTAATTATTCTTGGAGTAATATGAATATTGCTCCTGCTCCTGCTCCTGCTCCTGCTCCTGCTCCTGCTCCTGCTATAAATCCGAGTAATAGTCTTGATTCACAAAGCAAAATATCTATCCCAACGAAATCAGGATTTTCAGCCTTAGATGATAGTATAGATTTACCCTTAGATAATAATTTAGTAAATAAAATTCCAGATTCCAATCCAACTAATACTCAAACAGTAACCTCTCCAGCCACACAACTAGATATTAATGGCTTTAATTTACAAGAGAATGTTAAAGAAGTTAATTCTAAACCATCAGCTAAAAGATTAATTTCACTTATAACAGTCTTTGCCCTGCTTGGATTAATTGGTGGAGGTGTATACTTTTATTTTAATATAGATAAGAAAAATGATACAAATATAACTACTAATACTGATGTTATAACTGATGCCGATACATCAACAGATGATTCTTCAGACGCAGAGCCCAGTTCAAACTTTAATTCTCCATTAACACAAAATTCAGAAGTAAATATATCTTTTATTGATTCTGAGTCAATTCGTGTGACTGCATCATCTGTGTTAACGGATAAAAGTGACGCTTTAATTAAATTAAACTTAACAAAAAATAATAATCCTGTCAGCTTAATAGATATTGCTGATGTACTAGGAATAACAATCCCTTCTATTGAAACAATTAAAAATTATGGACTATATGCTTATAATCAGCAGGGAGTATATAAATTAGTAGCAGTATTAGAGCTAGCATCAGACCAGAACACTAAAACTTTTGTAGATAATTGGTCCAATTTCATTCCTCGTGATTTATCTGGATTTTCAATTAATATTCCATCTAGAATAGTTAATGATCCACAGATTAAAAAATCAACTATTACTAATAACTCTGGTAAAATCTTTGAAAATTATTATTATAATTACACCTCACCAACAGACTCAATAGATGTGTCAAGTTATCAGAACTATATTTTAATGGCTTCATCACAAAATTCAATGAGATATATCCTGGATCAGATTAAGTAATTGTGGATAACTTCTCTAGTATACAATTCCTTACTCTGATAAACTATATATAGTAAGGACAATAGAGTAATATTACAATCACAAGTATAAAATTTTAATAAGGTTATATAAATACTTGTGATTGAATTCTTGCTCTAATCTTTACAATTATAAATACAAACTAATATAAAAATCGTTTAATTAAAATAAAAACAAAATAATATTCACAAATAATGCACCTTTGGCAAAAATAAAAAGGCGTTAGCCAAAGATTAGATGAGAATATCTAGTTTCTGGCAATCTCGAAATATATAAAGAGTTTGTCAGAAACAGAGACAAATAAAGTACTCTTACCCCCCTTTACACTAACAGAGTTAAGAAGGAGAAGGAAGGGTATTTTATTTTTATATAAAGCTTTGACAAATTAAAATAATAAGAATATAATCAATCTATTACAATTAGAGATAAATATGAAAATAAAAAATAAAGGATTTACTTTGCTAGAGATACTCCTAGGAATAACATTAATAGGAGTATTAGCATCAATAGCATTTACTCTGATTAATCCTAATCTACGTCTAGCACAAAGTCGAGATCTAAATAGACAAAAAGACATAACAGATATACAGCAAGCCTTAGAATTATATGCTACTAGGAACTCTGGAGATTATCCTGCTGGAATAGTTTTGGGATCGTATAAGGAAATATGTGGTCAAGTTATCAGCTCAGAATGTGTTGACTTAGGTACTTTGATTCCTCAATATCTTTCATATGTACCAAAAGATCCTAGTGGAAATAACTATAAAATTGGAATTAATCCAAATAATAAGATAATTAGTATTTGGGCTGCAAAAGCAGAGAGTAGAGAAGTGTCTATAAATATTTTTTGATCAATAGGCCGTAGTATAAAATATATCCGTAGCCTGAAATAAAATATACACATTTATACCAAATATATTTTCTAATTCTTTTTTAAATAAAGTTAAAACACTCCTATACTATAACAGGTCTACCTGTAACCATAATCAGCCTCTACTTTTTGCTAATCTGTTATTATACTTGCAACACAAAATAATGCTGTACATACTATTGACAAAATAATATAAAGGTAATATAATTAAAGGTATATTATTTATATAGAGTTGTATAACTTATGCCCGAAAGTCAAGATTTGAACTCAAAAAACCTCCTAATCCAAGAAGGAACAGTCAGTGAAGTCTTGCCAAACACCAGCTTTCGTGTTATATTAGAAAACAAGTCAGAAGTTTTAGCTCATCTATCTGGTAAAATGCGTATGCATTATATTAAGGTCTTGCCAGGAGATAAGGTGACAGTTGAGTTGAGTGCTTATAACTTAACTCAGGGTAGAATTACTAGGAGAAATTAAGATACTATATGAAAGTTCAAGCTTCAGTTAAGAAAAGATGTAATAAGTGTAAGGTTATTAAGCGAAAGAGAGTAATTCGTGTTATTTGTGAGGCCAGTCCGCGCCACAAGCAAAGACAAGGATAATATAAGATATATTAAATTATGGTAAGAATTGCAGGAGTTGTCATTCCAGATTATAAAAACGTTGAAATAGCTTTGACTTATATTTATGGTGTTGGGCTTACTCGTTCTAAAAAAGTATTGGCTATGACAGGAGTTGATCCTTATAAAAAAGCTAAGGAGTTAGATGAAAAAGAAGTAGCTTTATTAAAAGAATGTATTGAGAAAAACTATAAAATTGAAGGAGATCTTCGACGAGAGGTAGCTAATAACATAAAGAGACTAAAAGACATTAATTCATATAGAGGAAGTCGACATACAAAAAAACTACCTATAAAAGGTAGAACCAAGACTAACTCTAGGACTATCAGAGGTAATGTAGTTCGTACCATGGGAAGTGGACGAAGAAAAGTTGAGAAGACATAATTATTAAGTAGTTTTTTATATGGGAAAGAAGCGTGTAGCACAAAAAGGAGATTCAGTATCTTCATTAAAAATGGGAGTGAAAGAAACGTCTTCGAAGAAAAAAGTTTCTCGAGGTACTGCTTATATTGTTTCAACTTACAATAATACAATGGTTTCTCTAGCAGATTTGTCTGGTAACATTTTAGCATGGTCATCCTCGGGTACTCTTGGATTTAAGGGTGCCAAGAAAGCCACCCCTTATGCTGCTACTATGGTGGCTAAAACGGTGGTAGAGAAGGTTAAAAAAACCGGATTACAGGACATTAAAGTTGTTGTAAAGGGTGTGGGACCAGGTAGAGAGGCGTCCATTAGAGGTTTAGCTGGATCTGGTCTTAACATTATGTCTATTAAGGATTTAACCCCTGTACCACATAATGGGGTTCGTCCTCGTAAACCAAGAAGAGTATAATAGATTTTATAAGAGAATATGTATAGTCGTAAGAAAGTTAAAATTTGTAGAAAATTTGGGGAGCGAATCTTTCCAGAAGTTAAAATTACTGATGAAAAGTTAGCCAAAGCTCCTGGAGTTCATGGTGCAAAGAGGCGTAGATCAGCCTCTGAATTTGGAAAGCAGTTGCAAGAAAAGCAAAAAGTTAAGTATGTATATGGACTTCGTGAAAAGCAATTTAGAAGATTTTATGAAAAAGCTTTAGCTGATTCTGAGCCTACTCCAACTGCTTTGTTAAGGATTTTAGAAACAAGACTAGATAATGCTGTGTATAGAGCTAATATGGCATATACCAGAGAACAGGCTAGACAAATGATTTCTCACGGACATATTTTAGTTAATGGTAAAAAAGTCACTATTCCTAGCTTTATTGTTAAGCCTGGATATGTTATTACATATTCATCTACTAAATCAAAATTGGTTGCTGAATATAAAGACAAGTTAAAAGATTCAGATCTTCCGTCTTGGTTGACACTAGATAAAAAAAGTCAAACTGTCGAAGTCGCACATACCCCTGGAGTAGAAGAGTTGAGTCAAAACTTTGATATTGCCCTAGTGATTCAGTATTATTCACGATAATAATAATCAAATAATCTTATGTCTAATCATATTATCCTTGCAAAAGCACCTGTACTAGTACAAGAAATTAGCCCCTCTCAGGCCTTATATGCTATTGAACCGCTTAATCCTGGTTATGGAGTTACAATTGCTAATTCATTAAGACGAGTTATGTTGTCTTCATTAGAAGGGGTTGCAGTCACCAGATACAGTATTAAAGGCGTAAGTCATGAATTTACTACCATTCCTAATGTTGTAGAAGATATTTTAGACATTACGCTTAATATTAAAGCTTTAAGATTCGACGCTGTTATAGATTCACCAACCCTTATAACTTTAAAGGCACAGGGTTCTAAAGTTGTAACTGGAGCAGATTTAAAGTTGCCCGGAGGAGTAACTGTAGTTAATCCTGAGACACCTATTCTAACTTTGACCAGTAAAGATGCTAATATTGAAATGGAATTAATAATCGAAAATGGATTTGGGTTTAGAAAAGATATAGATCAAAACATACAAGGAGAAGTCGGAATAATTGCTGTAGACTCAATCTTTACTCCAGTAATTAGAGTTTCTTATGATGTAGAGGATACTAGAGTTGGAGATAAAACCAACTATAATAGAGTAGTATTTAATATTAAAACTGATGGTACAATTACTCCATTAGAAGTAATTCAAAAATCTGCTGCTATTTTGGTAGAGCAGTTTAATGCTTTAACTTCTTCTGGCGCCAAGATAGAAGAAGTTAAAGAAGAAAAAGTAGTTCCAGACATTGAAACTTCAAGTATTAAAATTTCAACTCTTGATTTATCTCAAAGAACCATTAAAGCTTTAGAGACTTCTGGAATTAAGAATATTGCTCAATTAGCTCAGTTTACCAAAGAAGACTTATTATCAATCAATGGAGTTTCAGCTAATGCTTTAAAAAAACTAGCAGACCAAATAGCGAAATATGATATTACTATTGCATAAATACGAAAAATAAGGTACAATGCAAAACATTAACAGGATCACACGATTATGAATAAGGGAAATAAGTTACATAAGATTGGAAGAAATAGAGAGCAAAGAAAAGCACTTCTGCGTACTTTATCTAATGATTTGATTACTCGTGGAGCTATTACTACCACAGAAGCAAAAGCAAAAGCTTTAAAGGTATTTGTAGAAAGAATGGTTACCCATGCCAAAAAAGGTTCTTTAGCTTCTAGGCGATATGTTCTTAGATTTTTGACTCAAGGAGCTACACATAAATTATTTGATGAAATTGCACCCAATTATGCAGATAGAGTGGGTGGGTATACCAGAATTATTAAGGCTCCTATTAGAAAAAGTGATGTCAGTAAAATGTCTATCATTGAATTAGTTAAGTAATATAATATGCAGAGAGAAATTATTACCATTGATGCAGATAATAAAAGATTAGGAAATCTAGCTACTGAAGTAGCAACTCTTTTAATGGGTAAAAACTCAGCTAATTTTGAATATCATGTGGATGGAGGAGCTAAAGTTATTGTCTATAATACCAATAAATTATCTATTCATCCTAACAAGATCGCTTCTAAGACATACTATAGACATACAGGTTATCCTGGTGGAATTAAATCAATTACTGCTGATAAGCAAATGGCAAAAGACTCAACTGAAGTTTTGAGGAAGGCTGTATATGGTATGCTTCCCAAAAACAGACTAAGAGCTAAAATGTTAGCTAGACTTGTATTACATAAGAATGATATAACTAAATAATTTATGGCCACAACTACTACAACCAAAGCAAAGTATTATTATGAAGGAGTAGGACGAAGAAAAGCTGCTACCGCTAGGGTTAGAGTAACTTTATCTCGTAAAAAAGAGCACAGCATTATAGTAAATGATAAATCTCTACAGGAATACTTTGACTTAACTGATCATCAAAACAATGTAGCTAAACCTTTATCTGTATTGGGTGTAGAAAATTTTGATATTACTGTAAAAGTAACTGGAGGCGGTGTGAACGGACAAGCTGATGCTATACAATTAGGTCTATCTAGAGCACTGGTTAAATATGATGAAACTTTAAAAAAACAACTTAAAGATAATAATTATCTAACTCGTGACCCTAGAGTTAAAGAAAGAAAGAAACCAGGACTTAAAAAAGCAAGAAAGTCTCCACAGTGGGCAAAACGATAAATTGTAATAAAAAAGAGGTTTTACCCTCTTTTTTATTTTGATGTAATTTTTATTTGTTTCTAATTGTTAAAATTAATCAAGGGAGTTCTAATTGGAAATTGGAAGTATTGTAATTTATCTTCTGCGTTGCTAATTAGAGTTCTAGCGTCATTATTAATTCTAATTGAAATAAAGTTTTGGGTATTATCTAGTAAGGGATAGATATTAATGTTACTACGAGTATCAGATTCTACTACTTTAAGGTTATTATTCTCAATAAATATTATATATTCAGAATTAGGTTCCCAGAATTCTGATTTAGATATTTTATCTTCAGAAGTGTATAGAATATCAAAATCTCCTTCAATTCTAGATTTATATCCCTCAATCGTGTCTAGATATAGATTTGAAATGGTATTTTCACCCTTTAGAAGTGCTTTTCTAGAATCTATACTAAATTGTATGTCTTTTATCTCAAGGTCTGAAATTTGATTGAATTCTGGAGTTTGAGCTCCGAGAGCTTTAAGCCAAGCTTTTTGCTTGTCGTCTATAAGTATAATATGTCCTTGATTAGGGCTTACAAAAATTTTACTTATATTAATGCCAGGTATATCTATAGCATTACTTTGTTTAGTATCTACATTGAATATACGAACCAGATTTTTGGAGATATCTTTATTAGAAGTATAATAAAGAGCATTATTTATGAAAGTATATTTATCAATACTCCCTACAAGGGGTTCGGATATAGTACTGAATTGTTGTTTAATCTCATACAATAATCCAGATTGTGTGAAAAATAGTCTGTCTGTATCTAAACTTACAATCTTAACTGGATTTGCTACTGTGTCAGCAACAGGGATGAGATTGGTAATATTAAATAGTGTAGGATTAGTGTCAACATTAATTACTACAAAGTATTGGAAAATATTATTAAGGGAGGTTTTAAAGCTAAGTGTTTTACCTGTAGTATCCCAAACAAAGTCTGAGTAATCTTGATTTTCTACGCCTCCCAAGTTTATACTGTCAGTAATTCTTTTACGGAGCTTTGTGTCCAAATTAAGTAGCCAAAGACCAGATTCCTTAGGAATGTAAGAAGTATAAAGAACAGATCCTGCATCAGGAACTCTGCTTATATTGCTAGCTGATGATATATCTGTAAAATTCTCTAACTTAGGTTTTTCTGGGAATAGAGTTACTTCACTTATTAACTGAACTAAAGAAGGTTGTATAGATATTTTCTTAGACCATGACTGATATCCTGGAATAGATAATACAACATTTAAATCTTGTGGAGCTAATCCGACTTTGAGTAAAGGGCTTTTAGATTCAAATTTATCATTAATGTTAATTTCATAAGCTATTCTGGTGTTAATTCTGATTCCGCCAGTGCTTGTTAAAATTGAACCATCATCGCTATCTTTGCTTAAACGATATCCCATACTATATAGTACAAGAGCTGGAGCTATTATAAAGAATAATAAGATAAGAGTCCAAGCAAATATTTTTTGTATATTTCTATTCATATATTTATGTTAAATTTCATCTAAAGCTTTATTGGCTAGAGCATCTGCTTGCTTATTGAATTCTCTCCGAATATGAATAAAATCTACTGATGCAAATTTAATTCTCAGATTCCAAATTTTTATAAAAGCTTTTTGAATAGCCTCGTCTTTTAGCTCATAAATACCTGTCAATTGTTTTTGAGCCAACTCTGAGTCAAGATATAGCTCTATAAAGTATTTTTTGGAATTGGTTTTCCCAACTAAAGATTTAGCTTTTTCTAGAGCTACAATAATGGCCTGATATTCAGCATAATTATTGGTAGCAATACCAAGAGATTGATGATAAGTTTTAACTTCTCCATCTGGTAATTCTATTACAACTCCTATAGAAGCTGGTCCAGGATTTCCTCTAGAAGCTCCATCTGTATGTATTTTGATTGTCATATAAAATATAGATTAAGATAATTATAACATATATTTTATTTTTTTGTATAGGAAGTATCTCTAAAATATTTATTTCTAAATAAAAATGTGGGTGCAGGTGGGCTCGAACCACCGACCAAAGGCTTAAAAGGCCTCTGCTCTACCAACTGAGCTATGCACCCATAAAAATTAAACACTAACATATTATACACAAAATAAAATATTTTGCAAATATATTATTTTAAACTATGTCTTTATTACCAGCTTCCGCCACCTCCTCCGCCACCGCCTCCACCAGATGATCCACTGCCAGATGAGCCGCTACTACTATCACTAGTGTTGGGCGATGACATTAGAGAAGATGTTGCGAAGTAACTAAAATTGTTCATTGATTGGCTTAGAGTAATTGTGCTAAAAGTTGTTCTAGAGTTTCCTGAATACCAAGTCGGAGGCATTGTATATATTTCTTTAAATTCTTTTGCCCAAATATCGGCAACTCCTAAAACCATTGCATAGGGTAAAAGTTTTTCAAAAACCTCCGGCTTTTTTTCTGGGGCATTGTGAAATTTAATACGGTTCTTTTCAGCGACCTGTAGATATTCTTTAAGACCAAGAATATACTCTTTTGTTATGGCTCCTTTTTTTGTTTTTGAAGAACTAAAGTTATATATTAGATTATAGATTATAATTGAAAAGAATATTCCTACTATCAATGGGAACGGGTTGTCTTTAAAAAGTAAAAATCCTAAAATACCACCAATAAATAAAGAAGCAAATACTGATATCACAATCATTGAAAATATATCCAAACCATTTTTTATTTGTCCTAAATTTCTGTAATAACCTTTGTTTAGGAGTGAATCTAGAACTGAAGTCACTATAGTTTCCACATTTCGGTAGAATACATCTTTCAAACTAGAAAGTTTTATAGATTGATATTGACTAATAGGATGAGTTTCAACAACAGGGTTACGACCTTGAAATATAGCCTTTAAGTTAAGGGATGTTGTATTAGGTTGAGTATTAAATAAACTATTCAACAGCTTTTGATCAAAATCGTTTGGAAGAGTAGAGAAATCTTTTAGTCTTGTAAGTTCGAAGTCAGTGAATTTTATTAATCCAACAAATCGCTCTTCCATTTGGTGAATTTTAAGATATCCTTTAGTTGCAAGATAAATTATCTCAGCAGAAATATCACTATTATCTAACTTCTCTTTAGCAATAGTACCAACTTCTATAGGTGTGAGATTATCAGGAGCATCATATTGGGGCACTATTATACCTGTACCACGCTCATCACGCCCTTTTTTATGCCAATTTAATAAAGAAAATATGAGAGTTAATATTGGCAAGGTTCCAGCAATCAACCAACGCCAATATTTGTCAAAAAAATTAGACTCTGAATATTGAGACACAACAGTAATATCTTCCTGAAAATTAGACTCTGAATATTGAGACACAACTCCTTTTGGAAAACCTACAGCAACAGTAATACCTTCCTGTGGATTAAGAACAGCTGTAGTATTGAATGAATAAATGTTTTCATAGTAGGATGTCTGGCATTTGTCTTTACTTCCTTTAAGGCCATAATAACATTCTGATTGAATCACATTAACCCCATAAGGTAATCTTACTGAAGCTTTTGCTTGGTATATAGGAAGATTCCATTCATCACCAGTCACATTCCAATATATCTCATCTAAGTCTTTAAGCTGAGCAATTGCATTTGTCGCTTTGTATTTTATAATATAAACTTTTTGCCCAAGAAATGCTATATCTGGATTTCCAATTTTTATCTTGATACTATCTTTAGAATCAGAAGTTTCAAATTCATAAGGATCACCTTTCTCATCTTTTACGGTAATATTTTCAATAGACATTCTTCTTTCTTGAGAAGAAATAGTAGCTATATCTCGATAAATACCACGACGTTTCTCAGGACCTGTATTATATGTGATTTGCTCTGTTACATCTATAGAATTATCTATATTTACAACAATGTCGGATATATAAGAGATAATAGACTCTTCAGGAACAACATTTTGTGCTACTACACTATTAAAGTTAAGCCCTAAGGTCAAAATATAAGTTAATAGTAACAAATAAATTTTCCCCATAAATTCTTAAGTGTTTATGAAAAAAATATTTTCCGCCTTAGCTTTTATCAATAATTTATTTATATTTACAGCTTTACTTAGTATATATACTAGAAGCATTATTTTATTTTTTATTTAATAATTATAGTTGGTGGGCAGAGTAGGACTCGCACCTACGTAGCCTGAAAAGGCGTCGGTTTTACAGACCGATGCGTTTGACTGCTCCGCCATCTGCCCCAATGTACATACATTATACCATAGATATTCCTATGGAGCCGAAAAGAGGATTTGAACCCCCGACCTACCGCTTACAAGGCGGTTGCTCTACCAGCTGAGCTATTTCGGCTATAAAATATAAAGTTACAATTGTATAATGCACTTTATCAAATATATCACAATTTTAATTTTTTGTCTATTGTTTGTAATAGATGAGATGATCGTAGACAAATTGCAAAATAAAAAGTTAAAGGATGGAAGGAACACATAAAGTATTATATAATTCACTGTCCTCCTTTGGAGGAGGTGGCACGAAGTGCCGGTGGTGGATAATTAGTAATTTATACGTTAGATTTATGCTTGGATATCTTTTCAATCTATACTCTGTCCACCCTCCCCCGTCGCAAATAGAATTTGCTCCTGTGAAACCTCACGGTTTCCCAACCTTCCTCCACGGGAAAACTCCCGTTTTCCAGACCCCTTTCCCAAAGGCTAAAGCCTTTTTACGGGTACTCCCTCCAAAGGGAGACAAAATAAATTTCAATTTTAAATTTTTGTCTATTGTTTGGGACATAAGAATCTATCTAATTGTTAGGAGGTGGGGGAGTAGTCTCAGGAGTGGGAGTATCGAGTTTATCTATATACTCTAAATCATCATCTGATATTCCTAGTTGATCTAATATATAAATATGTCTACTGTTGCTAGGGTCGTATTTCCCAACAGAAAACCTCATCATTTCATCAGGATTATTTTTTATTACATCCCAAACCCCAATATTTCCCTCTCTATATATCATATCCTTTGTAAAACAAACACCTGCAGTTTTACAATCAGTTCCTCTAAAAGTTCTAATACATCTATTCCAAGCATTATTTTTAGAACTAATACTGGCTTCTTCGGGTGATTTTTTTGCTCCAAGAGCTTTAAAATAAAAATATTTTTCTAATACCTCATAAGTTTCTCTAAAATCTCTTTTTTTACCATCTAACCCCATTGCTAAACTTATAGCTAAATGTCCTTCTAAGCCAGAAAAATCATTTACAGAAGATTTGAGAACTTGTTCTCTCATTGTAGCAACCCCTTCCTCTCCTTGTTCATAACGATCTAAACCTAGACTCAATAATCTTAATTGAGTATTTTCACCATTAACTCTTCTAGCAACATGAGTCCCCACTTCATGTACGAGTAAAGATTGTAGCCTTGTTTTGGATGGAAGCACTCTAGATTCAGGTATAGTAACATTTTTCTGCTCCTGATTTGTACTAATTGATGTACTATTATCTACTGTAATTACCTCCCAACCATCTGCATTTGACTCTCTTAATGCTTCTTCAAAAGCATTTCTTATAGAATTAGAATCATACTTACCATCTTCTAGGGGTATATTTAAAATACTATCAAATTCTTGTTTAGTTTTTACTCTTGCTAATTCTACAGTATCATCGGAAGGAGTAGATATATCTGGATTAGTGGTTTCAATATCCAATTCACCTAGTGTTTGCATTAATATCTCGGCAGATGCCTTAATGTCTGGATTATCAGAATTTAAAGCCTTACTTATTTTGTTATTTAGATTATACATAGTATATTTAAAAACTTCATCTGAGGGTTTTCCATAAATATACTTAGAATATCTTTCAAATCTTCGCATATCTCCATTATGTGAAGATTTCATCATTCTTAACTCTGCAATTTTTTCATTAATTTTCCAGCTATATACATTACGAACTATCTCATTAGTCTCCTGCTCTAAAATATCTTGTTTTAACTGCATTAAGCTAGACTCAATATTGTTAATTGTTTCTATATCTAGCAAAGGATAGTCTAAATCAGGATTTTCTATTTCTCCACTAAGGAAAGCTTCCTTTTGAGTGTTTCTAGCACCTGCTTCTCCATTGAAGTACTCATAAGCTTGAAAAGATCCAATTTCTTCAAATCTATTATACCAATTATCATCGAGAGATTCAGACTCGAGTTTTTGTGATGTTTGGTGTTCTAGATTTGTCATAATACATTTAATTTATACTATATAATTTCTTCATTCCAGATAATAGTATAAGTGCTAATATATTTCTATGCTTGCAGAAGTTTAAATCTTCAAAGGATCCATGTTGGTAAAATCTTGAAGGGATATAGCCATATTGTTTGGAAAAATACTTGGAGACAATGTTTTGATATTTTTCTAAAGTTTCTTTTTTAGAATTCATATTTAACCCCCAACAGACTCCAATTTCTGCAATAATGTCTACCTCATTAGTTGAAAATATTTTTGCTTCCATATCTTCAAACTCCCCCCAAATCCAATCAAATGTATTGTTAGATATATGGTGATTATAAAATTGACTTTCCCCTATAATTATATGCGTTAGTGTGTACAAATAATTAAGAAATACTATAGGATCTTCTATCTCACGATCAGTGTAATTGTCTTTAATTATTTTAAATAGTAATGTTTCATCTTCTTCTCTATAAGGAGAGTTGGGTAAAAATTTTGTTAGATATAAACTATTTACTATTTGTACAGGTGCAAATAGTACTGACTCTGAGCTATTTTCTATAAAAGATATTATTTTAGGGTATGTTTCGTGTATATAGTTTTGAGTTTGGGTATATATTGTTGGATTTAAATCTTTAATTAGGTTGATTCTATTTAAATATTCAAAGTCAGTAATAACTTTTTTAAATAAAATTAAATCATGTATCTTATCATTTTTATTGATATAAACATTTCTCTTTAGTTTTTTTGGTACTTGCTCAGATAGAGGATATAGTTTGGGGATTTCCTTACTAATGATTGATCTTGAAAAATTATGCTTTATGTAGTAATCTAAATTAGATATATTGGTCTCTACAGCATAATCTTTTAATATCTGTAGATATTTATATTCACCATAAATTCTATATAAACGAAATAGAAGAAATATTTTCCCTGAGTTTGGTAACTTAGGAATAAGGGATAATAATGTTTTCTTAATAGTCTCGGCTTCAGTATGATATGCTTTTTTCATAAAAACTATTATTTGGTACTCATTAAATAATTAACAATATCAAAAGCTGTATCAGAATTGTGTGCTAAGTCAAAGCCGCTAAAGTGAGGAAATTGATTTACCTCAATAACTAGGGGCTCATTATTTGCAGTAATCAATATATCTACACCAGCATATTCAAGGTCTAATTCTCTACATACATTTATAGCTAAATTTTTTATTTCGTCTGAATAGTTATAAGCTTTACCCTTATTCCCCTGAGATATATTTGTTGTTATGGAATCAGAACTCTTTATTCTTTGCAAAGCCCCTAATACTTTATCGCCGAGTACTATTATGCGAAGATCAAACTCAATAGGAATATATTGCTGATATATTACTTCTTCAGGATTGTATAGATTAAGATATTCTTTTAAATCACTCTCTGATTCCATTAACTCAACACCTTTACCAAGAGATCCACTTTTAGGCTTTATTATAAATCTATTATCATTTAATTTACTACATATATTTTCATATGATTGATATCCTCTAGAAAAAAGAGTTTTAATAATAGGAATATTGGGGTTCTTAGATAAATATGTATACTGTATTAATTTATCATAAGAAGGATATTTTAGTAGATGTGTCCTATTTAGCTGACGAGTATTATCTGAAACATATTTATCCCAATATAAGGGAGGGATACTATATAGATTTCTATTTATAACAATATCATATGGTTTATTTAATAGGTTAGAGTCGGGGAGTGATAACAACTCTGATTTAGTTGATATAACATCTGCCTTTATTGAAAATTTTTGGAATGCATTTAATAATTTTCTAATTGAATTATTGTTTTCTGAAAGTGTTGTAATGAGTGCATTCATATTGTGAGACTTATATAGTAGATAGACAAGAATGTGTTTATTCATTATAATAAATACATTATAACATATCAAGTCGCTCTATGGAATTAAGTATTTTTCTCAGACCAATTATTGAAGAAGCAGAAAGTAGAAATATACATTGTTATGTTTTTTCAGATGTTAGTAAAAATTATGCGGTTTTAAGATATAATGATCATGAGGAGTTTATCAACAATACATTGATAGATAATATAGGTGCAGCTACTAATTCAATGTTAAAAAATAAATACCTCCAATCAGTGTTACTGAGTCAAAAAGGATATAGTACCCCTAAGACTCAAACAGTGTATTTAGAGAAGTCCAAGAGAGATGAATTTATCCAACAATTTAATCAATTTCCCTGTGTGGTCAAGCCATTAGATAATTATGGAGGGAAGGGAATTACTGTAAATATTACAAACCATAGTGATTTAGAACAGGCAATAGAGTTGGCTTGTGGTATGAGCAATAGATCTAGATATAAAGATAGATGTATAGTACAGGAAATGCTTCAAGGAGAAGAGTATAGAATTTTAGTAATTGGCAATAAAGATGTATTCTTAGTCAAGAGAACCCCTTTTCAAGTTATAGGAGATGGTAAACACTCAATACAAGAGTTGATTCAAATTTATAATGAAAATACAATTAATAGTATAAGGAAGGTAGAAATAGGCTCTAGTATAAAGCATATATTACAAGAAAAATCTCTAGCATTAGATTATATACCTCAAGATAAAGAAATTATCAAGTTAAGTTATAAAGCCAATTCTCATGATGGGGGATCTTCTCAGGAACTGACTGATTTTTTACCAGAAGGACTGAAGCAATTTGCAATTAGACTATCCTTAGATTTTAAATTACCAGTTGTAGGAATTGATATTATAACTTCTAATCTTGTCAATCTAAATCCATACATTCTGGAGCTCAATATAAATCCAGGGTTAACAATACATAATAACCCAACATTTGGAGTACCAACTAAGCCTCAAAAAGCTATTATTGATCTTTTATTCCCAGAGACAAAAAAATTTAAATAATTATACCGCTATATGAAATTGAGTATCTTTCTCAGACCAATTATTGAAGAAGCAGAAAGTAGGGGTATAGATGTATCTTTTTTTTCTGAATTTCGTACAAGGTTTACAATATTATCATATGAGGGACATACAGAGTTTATAAGAAATACATTAACAAATCATGTAGGTTCGGTTACTAGTTTAATGTTAAAAAATAAATACTTTCAATCAGTTTTATTGAGTCAAAAAGGATATAATACTCCCAAGACTCAAATAGTGTATGTAGAGAAGTCTAAGAAAGATAAATTTATCCAAAATTTTAATCAATTTCCCTGTGTGGTTAAGCCTTTAGATAACTATGGTGGAAAAGGTATTACTGTAAATGTTACAAATTATACTGATTTAGAAAAAGCAATTGAACTTGCTTGTGGTATGAGTATTAAATATAAAGATAAATGTATAGTACAGGAAATGGTTTATGGATCTGAAGAATATCGAGTGTTGGTAATTGGGAATAAAGATGTGTTTTTAGTTAAAAGGACTCCATTTAGAGTTATTGGAGATGGAAAACATTCAATTCAAGAATTGATTAAAATATATAATGATAATGTGGTTAAAGTAGACAAAACAAGATATGTTCAGATAGGAGAAAGTATAATGAATATCTTACAAGAAAAGTCTCTAAAATTAGATTATATCCCTAAAGATAAAGAAATTATAAAACTAAGCTATAAAGCTAATTCACATGATGGTGGGTCATCAGAGGAGATGACTAAATTTTTGCCAGATACATTAAAACAATTTGCTATTAAATTATCTCTAGATTTTAAGTTGCCAATTGTGGGCATTGATATTATAACTTCGGATATAAACAATCCTAACCAATGTGTTTTAGAGTTAAATCTTACTCCAGGATTGAATATACATGTAGCTCCGACATTTGGAACACCAACTAAGCCTCAAAAGGCTATTATAGATCTTCTATTTCCAGAAACCAAATCGATATAGTATTATTTCCTCGGATCAATAATAAATCTTTTTAAATCCTGTTTCCCTAATAAAAAAAGGTATTTTAAATGAGATCGATTTACTATTGAACATGCAATTTCACTCATCTCATCTCCAATTTTTACTGGGATTTTTATAAAGGGTCTAACTGTATATCCGTTTCCAGCCTTTATAATAGCAACTTTTTTGAGGAGATGCGGAGTATCTTGTGCCTTTAAGTTAATATTTATTGTATCAGTTAATTTATTTAGAGCATTATATTCTATATCCTCCGGTATATTCAAAGCTTTAAATTCTTTTAATACTTCTCCGTAGCCAAGTTTAATGAGAAGAGCTTCGTCTATACTGGAGGAGTCTGCCCCCGTATCCACCTTGGCTTCTATAGTTTGTTTTTGATTGTCTTTGCCAAATAAGGTGATTTCCTCAATCAAACCTATAACTTGTCGCCCAGTAATTTCCTCGATTTCTTCTTCAATTTCTCCTCCAAATAAATCTTTTGCGAGTCGAATAGCTCTTTTTACCGTTTTTACTTTAAGTCCTTTTACTTTTTGTAATCTTTCTTTGAGTGGGGCGAGATTGGCAATTTGAATAGCAAGTCCTGGTCGGGCATTAGCTTCCAAGACTACTGGTCCAGCATCGCGGTCTAGGGCGATATCTACTCCTGTAAAGCCTAGATTTGTCACATCAGCAGTGCGAATGGCTATTTCTAAAATTGTATTCCAATATGGTATTCTAATTCCAGCTAAATTGATTTTGGTTCCTGGTATGGTGTCTATGAACTTCTCTCGCATAATGGCATTAGTGGTTACTCCAGTGGCCATATCTATTCCCACTCCAATTCCTCCTTGATGTAGATTAGCCTTTCCATCTGATTCTTTGGTCGGAATTCTAATCATTGCCATTACGGGAATACGATTGAATACAATGACACGAATATCAGGTATACCTTTATAGGCTAAATGCTTGAAAGATTTATTGAGTTTAATTCGCTCTTCAAAAAAAGCTATATCAGGGCTATTAGTACGTGAATAGGTTCCATCAAGAATATTGCTAATATGATTATGTATCATTGTCTCACTAAGTTTAACTCCTTTGGTTTTGACCCATTGTCTTTCTCCGTCGGTAGTTTTCTTTTTATGTTCTCCAAAAATTACCACAATTCCTTCTCCTCCAAATCCAGAAGTAGGCTTCAATACAAAGCTTTTTGGTAATTTATTATAATCAAAATTATTTAATTTCTCATAAGACCTTACCGAAGCGATTAGTTTTGGGGTCGGTATATTATTTTGCTGTAAAACTTTCTTAAATTTGATTTTATTATCTACTAATTTGACCCATTTACGATAGTTATAAGGCTTGATAAAGATAAGGTTACGGGCATTCATCCCGAGTATTTTTTGACTAAATACGAATGCTTCTAGCCAATTCATAGTTTATTGATTGCTAATGATTTTACGGAATCGGATATATTCAGAGATGCGGAGTCCTTCATAGCGCCCAATTAATATAATTCCCGCAAATACAATCAAAATTACCCATGGATTATAGAAAACTAAATCTCGTAGCCGAGTAGTGGTCATAATTAAGTTTCCAATTGAAGCTAGAATCAGGGTTTCTAAGGATAGGATGACAGCGGTACGATAACCTTTTTCCATTTGAGCATTGATGAACTTCTCTACCAAGGTAATAATAATCAAAATCTGGTAAATTGAGGCTTGTACAAACATTGTGCTGTCTGAAAATATACCCCAAACCAAACTCAAAAACATAGATAAAGCTGTAATTGATAGTATTAAAGCCATTTTCGGTAAATATAAAATACGAACTTTGCGAAGTAGAAATCTGACTACTGAAGCCACTAGAAGTGAAACTACAAAGACGCTAACTCCATATTTGAAGCCAATTTCAGTCAAAGCAAATGTTATAATTAGTGGTGTATAAATACCAAAAGCTTTAATTCCCACAATTTGTCGGGCGGCTACGATAAATCCTGCCATAATCGGGAACATTAATAGAATGTCTATTGTTTCACGTGGCACATCATTTCTTAGAAGGTAATCAAAGAATATATCCATATACTTATTAAAACTAATTGAGATTATTGTATTATTTTGATATAGTATAACATAACAATATATTTTGACTAGTGGCAAATTTATGGACCGATCCGTATACGATAATTATAGCTTACATAAGGGAAAATTTCAAACTCAACCTGGATTAACTCGAGAGGTAGTTGAAGAGATTTCTAAACAAAAAAATGAGCCATCTTGGATGTTGAAAAAACGGCTCAAAGCCTTTGAATTATATCAGCAAACTGCTTTACCGAATTGGGGTCCTAGTTTGGATGGATTAGATTTGGAGCAAATTATTTATTTTAGTAGGCCAGATGCAGATGAATCTAAGACTTGGGATGATGTGCCAAAGGATATACGAGACACTTTTGATAAACTTGGTATTCCAGAAGCCGAAAAACAGGCTCTAGGAGGTGTGGGAGCTCAATATGACTCAGATATGATATATCATAATCTCAAGCAAGACTTAAAAGATAAAGGGGTTATATTCGAGAATATGGATACCGCATTACAGGAATATCCCGATTTGGTCAAAAAATATTTTATGACTCAATGTATTCCTATCAATGATCATAAATTTATTATGTTACATGCGGCAGTATGGAGCGGGGGGACATTTATTTATGTGCCAAAGGGGGTAAAAGTAGAATTGCCATTGCAAGCCTATTTTCGGATGAATATGGAGGCTGGAGGGCAATTTGAACATACTCTTATTATTGCAGATGAAGGCTCAGAGCTTACCTATATCGAGGGATGCTCTGCTCCAAGATGGAATGTCTCAGCTCTTCATGCAGGAGGAGTGGAAATATTTGTGCATAAGGGTGCTACAGTTAAATATATTAGTATTGAAAATTGGAGTAAAAATACCTATAATCTCAATACCAAAAGGGCTCTCGTGGATGCTTATGGTACTATTGAGTGGCTAAATGGGAATATGGGAAGTGGTGTGACAATGTTATATCCTTGTAGTATATTGAGGGGAGAATATGCTCGCTCAGATAGTCTCGGGATAGCCTTTGCAGGAGAGGGGCAAGAGCAAGATACAGGCTCAAAGGTAATACATGCAGCCCCTTATACTAAATCCACAATTAGTGCTAAAAGTATTTCTCAAGATAATGGAGTGTCATCATATAGGGGTTTAGTTAAAATAACTCCCAAAGCTATTGGTAGTGAATCTCATATTGTCTGTGATGCTCTCCTAATGAATGATGGGGCTAAATCAGATACTTATCCAGTGATGCAAGTAGAGACTAGTGAGGCTCAAATTGGGCATGAAGCTCGGGTAGGGCGGGTAGGGTATGAGGAAATATTTTATTTAATGAGTAGAGGGATGAGCGAAGCGGAGGCCAGGAAAATGATAGTAAATGGTTTTATAGAGCCGGTAGTAAAAGCCTTGCCTCTCGAATATGCAATTGAGCTAAATCGCCTGATTGAACTTGAAATTATAGATTCAGCAATATAATATGGCAATTTATACAACTCAAATAGAAACATCTCATCAATATCTGGTTATAAAATCTAGAAATCAGGAAAAATTAAATTTATTAGATTTAGATCCAAATACTATTATACATATTGCCGAACAGGCTGAATTAGAATTAAATATAGGAGCTGGAGAATATCATCATAATTTACATATAATTGTAACTAAAGGAGCTAAATTAAAAATTTTAGAACAAGAAAATTGGAGTGGGACTATAAACTGGACTATTGATTTGATTGAACCTTATTCAGAAATAGAATATGTTACCAGATTAGAAGCTAAAAATAAGTCTAAAAATATAATTAAAGTAAATCATAAAGGCTCTTATACAATATCCAAAATAAATTCTAGATATTGTGTTATAAGTCAAAATAAACTCATACAGCATACCATTATAGATATCCCCAAAGCTATTAAACATTGCCAAGCCAGTCAATCGGCGGAAATTTTATTATTAACTAACCGTCCACAAGTCCAAGTCATCCCCGAGCTCAGAGTGGCCACTGATAATAGTAATGCCAGTCATGGAGTATCTATCCATCCAATTCGAGAGACAGATATATTCTATCTAATGGCTCGAGGCATTAGCCAGACAAAAGCAATAAAAATACTTAAAAAAGGCTTTTTGGAGACGTAGGGGGTTTGTGGTATACTTATAAAATAAATAGTAATATTAATATGAATATAGAAAAAAGAAATTAGTATAGTCATCCTGTGTTTGAAGGTGAAAATATAAATAAAGGCAATGAGTTAGCTCATGAAATAGAAGAAAGTTCGACAAAAGATATTAGAAGATTTACTCGTTCTTATTCTTCGGTTGAGAGAACAGCTAAAGCTCAAGAATTAAGAGGTATCCCAAAAGATCAAAGAGAAGAAGAACTTGAAAGTTTTTATAAAGAACAAGAAGCAATAAGGGTAGAATTCTTAGAAACTTTAGACGAGAGACAGGTTGAAGATATCATGAATCAGTACGATGTAATTTTTACTCATGGAATACCCTTAGACTCAATGAAAAACACATCACATAATAATACCGTAATTGATACAGAGAGTATAAAACTAGAAACAAAAATAAAATTAATTTTAGGTTTTCAGCCAACAATTTCTGCTTGTGTTATAAAAGTTTCTGAACAAAGTCCAAATGCTCATTATTATAAATTTGGTTTAATGATTGGTAGAGGAACAGTTATGTTGGCTCATAATCGAGATACTGCAACTGTTGCTGAAAATATGTATTCTAGAAGATTAAAAGATGGTGAGTATAATAAAGATGGAGAAAAAAATTCATATATAAATGGTAAAAATTATAGTTTTTTTCCTGAAAATATGGTAAATCATAGTATACAAACCAATATACAAGAAAATATAAGACAAGCTATCGAGGAACCAGTTGGTGGTAAGTCTGGAGATGCTAGAAATGAAGTGGTAATTGAGAATCCAGATGCTATTGGTTTTTACATAGATCTTAACACTGAAATAGGTGATGTAGAATTAATTCAAATTGTAAAAATTGCTAGGAATGTTGGGTTGCCAATTTTTGGCTTAAAAAATGGACGAATTTTTTCTTTACAAGACAATGGTCAGGAAGAAATTAATCTTGATGAATTGCATATATCTGAAGAGTTAACAGAACAAAAAAGATTAAAATATATTGAGGATACAATTCAGGACAATGTTTTTGTTGGTGGAAAAATCCCAATAGAGGCAGAAAGGAGAATAAGTTCATTAAAGTCTAAAGTAAAAGAAATATCGGGAATAAAACAAGAGTCTTTAGTACAACAAGGATCAGAGGAATTATATCCAGATTTTGAGTATTTAGATGGTAACTATAATATGTTTTACAATGCAGATTTAATGTTAAAAGGTACTCATCTTAGATATGACTCAATACATAAAAATGGGAATGATATAGTTAGTTTTTTTACTCAGATGGGTGTAAGAGAATCTGCTATGACAAAAGTAAAAACACTTTTTGAAAACAAAGACCTTTCAGAATGTAGAAAGTTAATAGATAGTTTTTTAAATAAATTTTATGAAGCAAAAAAATTATTAGCTCAATGGAAGCAATCTAAAGATTAAATATGAATAATATAATTAGAAAAAACACCCCGCTTAGTGCGGGGTGGATGATATGTATTGTCTGATGTCTCGCCATTCTTTCAATAGAATGGTTGGTGGATTTATAGGGAATCCATTTTGATTACAGGGTAATATAAAGTAGCAATTTTCGCTACCAATTAACTCTCCATTTATCCCATAGATTTTGGAGTTAGTGAAGTTCTGATGGTATTTCCAATGAGAACTGAGACTTATGGTTAAGTCAGGAGGATTAATTCTATTTATTGTTTCAAATATAGCAAATAAATTTGGCCGAATTTCAAGAAATTGTTGATAGTTCAAAAATTATCTTCAAATGAAAATATACAATACCATAAAAAAACAATATTAGCAAGTTTTTTATTTTATAGATATTCCCAAAACTGTTTGGGCTGCAATTTGAAAATGCAATCGATTAAACTTCTCAGCTTGAGGATCTCCTGATGGATGATATTCTCTAGCTAGAAATCCAACTTTCTCTGGACTAACTGACATCTTGCTATTTCTATAACCTGCAGACGCACGAGCCATTTCACTTGCTTGAGTTTTGATCTGTATTTTGTGAATTCTTAAAATTTGTGACAAATCTATATCCTTTTCTTTTAAATCAGCATCAATATCATCTAATTTTATATTACGATTCACTCTAATAATATCTCCCAAAATATGGTCTCTAGGGTTTATAAGAGAATTTTCAACCTGTTTCATCATATGATCTAATAAAGTTACTCTATACTCTTCTATCACTTTATATATTGCTAATTGAATCTCCTGATCAGTAATAGAATCTACTAATTCAGGATTGAGAGTAATTGCTATAGTGTCAGCTTTGTGCCGGGTATCCCCAATTGAAAATTTAGGTATGTCTATGGTAGCTAGCACTCCTGGAACTTGGGATAATTCTTCAGTGACTATTCTTTCTGATTCCGCGCCTTTTAAATCATCTTGAGTAGTTGTTTCTTCCCCTTCAGTTAAAAACCTAGCATTCCCTTGAGTTATTTTACTGGACCTTTCTTTATATCTAGCAAATTCTGGGTTTTCGGTATCTGGGATTATTAAATCACTAAGATATTCTATTGACATCTCTCTTCCCTCAGCAAATCCAAAGCCATATTTTTTATCAATTCCAGTTTCAGCTATTATCTCTAAAATCTTGGTATAGTAAATATCTATAATAGCCTTAATATCTGTTCTGGCAAGACTAGATTCTGATTCATCTAAAGAATTTAAAAGTGTCTGATATGTACGATATCTTTCTAATAAAAATTCCACAGAATCATCTTCTAATTCTAAACTAGTTTCTAGATGGTAGGAGTTTAATTCTTTACAGACATCATATAATTTTTTAGATGATTGAATCTCTTCTAATTTTTGTTTCAAGACATGGACTTGTCTTTGAAGTCTGGGATTAGAAGATTGCTTTTCAGAGGAGGTTATAAGTTGTTGTAATGCCTCAGATTCCTTTTCTTTTTGAAAGGATATATTATCTAAATCTTGTCTTAAATCTCCACCCCTTCCCTCAGCGGTTGAAGTATATATCTCATCTATAATTTCCGTCAATGAATATTCAGAAAATAGTTTTTCTTGTATGGGTCTTAGGGTTTCCATATAATTTTATATTTACTATACACTTATTATATCATATATTATATAATAGAACATATGAAGTTAATTGACAATATTAGACTTAAATTTGCTCCATTGAGTCAGGATATTATTTATCTTGATTCGGGGGCGTCCGCGCTTACGCCTAATGTGGTTTTGGATGCGATGAATGTGTATTACAGGGAATATCGCTCTAATATTCACAGAGGGTTATATGATCTTTCCGAGAGGGCAACTACAGAATATGAGAATGCTCGCGATACAATAGCTCAATTTATTGGGGCGAATAGACCTGAGGAAGTGATTTTCACCCATGGTACTACGGATGGTATCAATATGTTTGCAGAATTATTGCAAGATAGATTTGAGGCGGGCCAGAATATTATTATCCCAGTAACTGAACATCATAGTAATATGCTCCCTTGGCGAGAATTTGCTCGCAGGCAAGGATTAGAAATACGGTATATTGGATTAAGGGGAGGAGTGCTAGATGAGTCAGCTCTTCTTGCTGCTATTGATGAGAATACAGCTGTGGTCGCAATAGGACATATATCCAATGTATTAGGGTCAATTCATAATGTGAAAGTAATTGCAGAAAAAGCACATCAAATGGGAGCTTTATGTATTGTAGATGGAGCTCAGGCTATGGCTCATATACCGATTTCTGTGTCGGAATTAGGAATAGATGCCTATGCTTTTTCTGGGCATAAATTATATGGACCAACCGGAGTCGGTGTTTTATGGGTGAATTATGAGCTTTTAGAAGGCTTGACACCTACTCGCACGGGTGGGGATATGGTGAATTATGTAAATTTAGAAAGTATAGAATATGCTCCTATTCCACAAAGATTTGAGGCAGGAACTCCTCCTATTGCGGAGGTAGTCGGTTTAGCTCAGGCTATATCTTGGCTTCAGGAGCTTGGCTGGGATTATATTCAATATCATGAACAAGATTTAGTACAATATATCTGGGAGCAAGTATCACTTAGGTCTTGGCTCAAGGTTTTAGGAGGAGGTCAAACCGAAAAAAGAATTGCTTGTTTTTCTTTTGTTATAGATAATATTCATACTCATGATATTGCTTATTTGCTCGCGAAAAAAAATATTTGTGTTCGTGCAGGACAGCATTGTGCCAGTGGGATTACTCAAGTCTTAGGTATTGCGGGAAGTACTAGAGCTACTTTTGGGATCTATAATACTAAAAGTGAAGTTGATATGCTAATGAGGTCTTTAGATCAAATTTATTTTAAATTTCAATAATTATGGAGGACATTTATAGAGAATACATTTTGGACTTGTACCGAAACCCTTTGAATAAAGGTGTTTTGGATAAAACAACTCATAAATTGCATGGACATAATGCTAACTGTGGAGATGATATTTGGCTTTATCTAATACTAAAAGATGAAATAATTCAAGATATAACTTTTGATGGAGTAGGTTGTGCTTTATGTATTGCTGGGGCTTCTATTACAACTGATAAGTTGAAGGGAATAAGTATCCAAAAATTATCTCAAATTTCAACTGAAGAACTATATAATTGGTTAGGTATAGAGATGGAGTTAACTCGCGTCAAATGTGTCACTTTGGCTTTACGAACAGCGCAGAAAGTGTTAAAATAATACAAATTTGTACTAATATATATGCTAAAATTACAAAACATTACAATTACCAAAGATGACAAAATCATAGTCTCTGATATTTCTCTTGAGGTTAAAAAGGGAGATATACATTATCTTATGGGTCCTAATGGCAGTGGTAAAAGCACTTTAGCTTTAGCTATCATGGGTTATCCAGAATATACCTTTGAAGGTAAAATTACTTTTGAAGGACAAGATATTTCTAATCTTTCTCCTGACAAAAGAGCTAAATTAGGTTTGTTTTTATCTATGCAATATCCTCCTGCTATCAAGGGAGTGACTATTTTGAGTTTACTTAAAAATGCTTATCAAGCCATCAATGGCAAGGTGAATGTCTTAGAATTTAGAAAAAGAGTTCTGGTTGAGGCAGAAAAGTTAGGTCTGAAAGATATTATTTTATCTAGATATGTCAATGATGGTTTTTCTGGAGGTGAAAGAAAAAGATTAGAATTATTGCAATTGATTATCTTGAAGCCCAAATTATCCATATTAGACGAGCCAGATTCTGGTCTAGATATCGATGTTATTAAATTAATGTCAGCTGAATTACATAGATTATCTAAAGACGGGATGACATTTTTGATCATTACCCATTTGGGGCAATTGGTTGCTAAGCCAGACAAAGTGACGGTTATCAAAAATGGTGCTGTCACAGAAGAGGGTGGAGTAGATATATTGTCCAAATTGCAAAAAAAAGGTTTTAATGATTAAATAATTACAATGATTATCAAAGATGAGGTTATAGCAGTGTGTCAAACTATTCAAGACCCAGAGGTTCATTTAGACATTTATACTTTAGGCCTGATTTATAGTATAGAAATAACTTTGGAACAAGAAATCAATATACTAATGACTTATACCACCCCACTTTGTCCTTTTGGAGGAAAAATGCAAGAAGAATTAAAAACTGCGTTAACTATCTTGAATCCAAAAGCAGTTAATATTGAGCTTACTTTTAACCCTCCTTGGAAAGTTAGTAACGAATTAAGAGAGGCTCTAGGAATATAAATTTGTTTGACAAAACCATACCTAGTGTTATAATATTTTTATAATTTTAAACTAAAACTAATATGATAAAACAGTTAAATAAAGACCCAAAACTGTTTATAATACTTGCATCGTGCGTTTCCATAGGTCTGATATCATTTGCAGTTAGTTTTAATATTGTATATGGACGGGGAGCAACATCGTCTGCAGGTCGATGTGGATCTGGATATACTTTTACACCTTCAACAGGATGGTGGCGCGGAGGGACTTGTACTTGTACAACTAAAACATCGTGTAATAAGTGTGGGCAATGTAATACTTGTGGTAGGGCCTATGAAACGACTAGTAGATGGGGAGGAAGAACTTGCGTTAGTCCTACCTGTTCTGCTCCAGTTTTACAGCCACCTCAGCCTTTTGAATGTAATAATATGGATGTTTCATTTGTAGAAAGATTACCACAGTATAATATTGGCGGACTCCATGCTTCAATAACAACTAATGGTAAATATACAGTCAAAGGTATGACAACTCATGGCTCACAGAGCTGTGATGATATCAAACAAGCTATAGCAAACTTTAATTATGATTCCTGTGCCTATCCAAGTAGTGTCAGTGAAGAGCGTCTAGAAAGAGTGAGTTGGAGCTTTAACAATATGAGAACAGTCAAGGATTGTGGCAACGTGAAATCTAAACAACCCTGCCCTGCAGATACTGGTTTTACAACATTAGGTTCAACCTCAAGTCCATATAGTGCATTTACAGAACATAGGACATCATTGCAAAATTCCGCTCCTAATCAATATAGATGGGGTGACTTGCGTAGTTATGGAATATCCTCCGACAATGCCAAGCAAGGACCATATCCAGTTACTAAATTCTATAATACTAACAATTATGCAACATTAAATTTAGCATTCAATTATGAGATGGCATACAGTGGTACTGATGGTCATGAGGCACCATGTTGGTCTACTGGCCCATCTTGGAAAGAATGTCATTATGTTCAATATTATAAATATATTCCAAGAATAAAACAACCAAATATAAAAATAGATTCATACATTATAAGTCATAGAGATAGAACTCAAGCTATATATAGAAATAGTCCAATTAGAAAATCTTGGGAAATTGAAAATGCTAATGCTGGCAGTTGCAATATAGAAACAAAAAATGATTCAGGAGCAGTAATTGATTCGCTTTCTAGAAGCGGATTAAACATTGACTTTAAACAGAGTCCTCAAACTGTAGATTTTTTACCTATTAATGGCGCAACAGGACAATATCTTGAAAATGTAGATAAAAATGCAAACTATACAATTGGATATGATCCAAATAGAATACAGCCAGGTGATTATACTAGTAATTTAACCTGTAATCTTAGTATAAACTGTTCATTAGGTAGTAGTGGTGATGATTGTAAAAGATCATATCCAGATAATCCTTATAATAATCCAATAACAGTTTCTGTTAATAAAGACTTTACAATATCTGAAGATAAAAAAGTTAGTCTAACAGCCTCAGCCAACCCATCAATAGTTAGCAGAAGATCTACAAGAACTAAGATAGAAGCTAGAGTAACAGGCGCAACATCTGGAGACAAACATAAGTATAAAATTACAAAAATTCCAAAAGGGTATCAGTTGCTTTCTAATGCAGAAATAGTTACAAATGCTAATGCTGGGGGAAATTCTACAGTATCTTGGGATGTGGGATTATATATTGATCCTAAAACAAATTCATCTGAGGCAGAAATAGGTACTTCAGAATTTGTTATAGAAATGATTGATGAGCCATATGACAACCTTTATACTGCTACCGCAAAAGTAACTTATCTTGGAACTAGAGATGTAAGAGAAGTTGCTCCATAATAACAAAAAGTTGTAAAAATAAGATAGACTTAATTTTATGGTAAAAAGTAAACATTTTTTACTATCGTTGATATTAATATTTCTTTGTACAATATGCATATATTTAACCACTATATCATATAGAATAATTCAAAAATTACAGTTTTATCCAGAATGTAAGAATTACAGTTATGAGGAAAGAAAGAATTTTTTAAGCAAAATAACATATATTCATGGGACTATCACTTCTATAAAAGACGATAAGATAGAAGTATATGTAAACTATAATCCGAGAAATAGATGGAAATGTTCACAAATGGAATCGCCATATAAAGATTATTTGGGATTTACTAAAAAGACATATTCAGTTTATTTAAATCATAGTACTCCAATTTACTCAATGTATGAGCCTATTAGTGAAAGTGTTCCAAACGACCATACTCCCAGAAAAAACCCATCTCCTGAAGTAGGGATTCCATCAGAAGATGAATTTATGAGTGAGTCATATAAAAAAGAAGACTTAATAATAGGATATAGGGTCGCTGTTCTGGCATCAAAACCAGTTCTTAAGCAAGATTCATTTGATGCTGACTTATTATTAATTTATCCAGAAAGAGATATAACATATTCTGGTATATTATTTATAATAATATTTATAATGATAGGATTAGGAGGTTATTATACAATAGAAATTATTACTAATATACTTTTTTATCTTACAAAAAATAAAAATATAAACCTATTTGCTACAATAATAAGACCAATGATTGTAGTAGGCTTTTTTGTATGGTATTTTTTATCACATTATATTTAATTTATGCCTCTACTTCAAAATTTCTTAGAAAATATATACAACTTTCTTCCCATTGATAGCAATCTTATGTCTGAGTATATTATAAAACAAATAATAATTTTTATAGTTATTAATGTATTTATATTATTAATTCAAATATTAATAATGAAATCTAAAATAAAAGAAACATTATATATAACTATTCCAATTCTTTTAATTAATAAAATATTAATTTTACCCATTCTTAATGATATAGTATTTATAACCCATGTATCATTAATGTATGTTATAGCATTTATGATTATATCCACTCTATTAGATATGGAAAGCTTTAAATTATATATGAATGATTACAAAAAATTATGTAAATTTTATCAAATCATCTCTATAATTTTACAAATACTTATAATAATTATTCTTATAACTCAGCCAATACTAAATCTGCTGACTATAATTGGAATAGCTTTATATTTAACACCTTTGATAATTGATATTTGTAATTTTAAATCAAATTTTAAAAATACTTTCAAACTAAATATTTATAAATACTCATATCAATATCTAATGATAATTATATTGATTCTCGTATCAAAAATAATAGATCCAATACACTTTATATAAAACAAAATAAAAGTGTTTTAATATAAAAAGTTCTTGATCTTAAATATGGACTAACAATTAATTTTACTTGACAAATTTATTCATATTCTATATAATATTTGTATAATTTTAAACTAACATAAATATGAACAAATTATTCAAGATCTCTTTAATATCAGGTATAGTAGTTTCTCTTGGAATAACTGCTTTTGGTAGGGCTGTTTTTGCCCAAGAATCTAATTCTGAAGCAGTTCAAAACACAAATTCCGAGACAAAAGATGATCCGCAAACAACTAGAGGTAAATCTAATCAGGATTTGAGAAGTAGTCCAGTAGGAAAAAAGCCACTGCCTTCTGACACACAAGAGATGTCTTCTAGATCTACTGAACAAAAGAGACAGGATATAGGACAAAGGGAGGTAAATGTAGTAGGAAAAAATGCAGATAGAGAGAAAAAAATAAAAGAAAAGTGTGACTCTGTTGGTGTTAAAATTGTAAACCATCAGGATTTATTTAAGTCAAAATCTCAAGATAGAATTGCGAAGTACAATCAAATTGTTTCTAGATTAGATTCCTTTTCATTAAAATTGTCAGAAAATGGAGTAGATGTCAGTACTTATAACTCCTATGTTTCTGAATTAAAGATTAAAATCGATGCTTTTAAGCTTTTGAATCAAAACTACACTAACTTGTTTACCTTTAAAGCCAATACAGGAGAATTCTGTAATAATAAAGAGAGATTATCTACCGAAGTAGATGTCAGAAAAGAAAGATTACAGCTAATAATTGAGAAAGATAAGGAAATAAGAACCTATATTAAAGATACTATTGTGTCATATCTAAAAACTGTAAAGCCGGAGCGAGATAATGTATCTAATCCAAATAAACCTAACACCTCAAATTCAGAAATAAGACAATAAAAATTAAGCTCAACAATATGGAAAATCAAGAATTAAATAGTAATGCTAAACTAACCTCTTTTTCTCAAGAAGAAGCAACTCCAGTTATTAAAGATTCAAATAATCAAACTCAAAGTAATAAAGACCCAATTAATATTGGTGACAAGGATATTGTAAGTAGACCTTTATTGTGGGGCTTGGTTATCTTTCTTGTATTTTTCTCTCTTGTAGTAGGTGGGACTAGTGTTTATCGAATATATCAAGATAATATGATGGTGGAAGAAGAAGTTTCTACTACTCCTAGCGATGTTACTGAGACACTAATACCTAATACTGCGGTCAAAGATACGGCTCCTGTTTCATCTGACCCAGCTCAAGAAGCTATTGTAGTTGAATCCGAGATACAGTCTATAGACTCTAATTTAGAGGAGAATGTATATTCTGACGAAGCTTTAGGTTTATAAAGTAATACTTTTAATTTGACAATAAATTTTATCTAGAGTAGTCTATTGTTATAATAATAGAACATCTAAATTTGAATTATAATGAAATACTTTGTTATTACAGGAGCTACTGGAGACTTAGCTGTGACTAAGCTGTACCCAGCTTTATCTGAAATTTTTACTTATAATAAAGATATGCCAGATATACAATTTTTGGGAGCAGGTAGAAAAGATTTATCACAGAAAGAATATCAGGAATTAATCACTAATAGCCTAAATAAAACTTTAGGCCAGTTAGATTTTATTCAAAATTTAAATTATGTCCAGGTAGATTTCAATAATATTGAAACAATAAACAATTTTTTTACAGCATATAATATTCAAGATGGAGATGAAGTTATCTGGTATATGGCTATACCACCTCAAGCTTTTAATTCAGTTATAGACACTTTGGCTTCTGTAAAGCAAAAATATTCAGATATAAAATATAAGCTTGTTTTCGAAAAACCCTTTGGATTTGATTTAAATTCAGCTCAGAGTTTGAATAAGAAACTATACGAACACTTTTTAGAATCAGAAATTTATAGGGTTGATCACTATCTAGGAAAAGAGACAATACAAAATATTTTAGCTCTTAGATTTGGAAATAGTATGTTTGAACCACTTTTAAATAACCATTATGTAGAGTCAATCAGTATCGATGTCTGGGAAGAGAGGGGCATAGATAAAAGAGCCGATTATTTTGACAAAACAGGTATTATAAAGGATATTTTACAAAATCATATTTTACAAACTTTAGCTTTGATAGCTATGGAAGCCCCAGTTACTATGGAAGCAGAATATATTCGGGATGAAAAACATAAATTAATTAAATCTTTAAGACCAATTCAACATCAAGATGTATTGTTGGGACAATATATATCATCTGGAGAAAAGAAAGGTTATTTGCAGGAGGAAGGAGTAGCTACTAGCTCTAAAACTGAGACCTATGTACAACTGACTTCGTATATAGATAATCTTAGATGGGAGGGAGTTCCAATTTATATATCCACAGGTAAAAGACTATCTGAAAATAAAGCCGAGATTAAATTGTCTTTTAAGTCACGATTTAAGTATTTTAGTCATATAGATGAAGGCTGTAATCCTCAAAAAAACGAATTAGTAATTTGCATACAACCTAATGAGGAGGTTTATTATAAAGTTAATGCTAAATTCCCAGGAAAAGGAATGTGTATACAGCCAGTAAAACTTAATTTCACTTATGAAGAATCATTCGGACAACGCAGTCAAGGGGCTTATACCCGGCTAATTCAAGATATTTTAGTCTCAGATCAATCATTATTTATCCGAGCTGATGAAATTGAAGCTGCCTGGAATTATGTGGACTCTTTAATTCAATCGAATACTATGAAAGAGAGACAACTTGTATTCTATGAGGCAGGAAGTAATCCAAATGATATAAGATAATATTACACTTTTAACAAATACCCCAGACTCGATTGGCAGCACAGTGCGACAGCCAGGCCATCAGCAGCATCATCTGGTTTGGGGATAGATTTTAACCCTAGAATTGTCGCTACCATTTGTTGCATTTGGGCTTTAGGGGCTTTGCCATAACCTGTTATCGCTTGTTTGATTTGTAGGGGGGTAAATTCGAATAATTGAAGATTATGTAATTCGGCATTAAGAAGTACAACTCCTCGAGACTGTGCTACGGTGATAATAGTAGTTGTATTGCGAAAAAAGAATAATTTTTCAACCGCAATAATATTAGGTTTATGAGTGGCAATAATCTCTTTGAGGCTCTCATCTATAATAGCAAGTCTCTTAGAGTCTGAGAGATGAGATTCTGTGGTAATAACTCCATAATCCACTACATTGGATACGCGAGATAGGGAAGTGTCAATAATACCAAATCCTGTGGTGGCTGTCCCTGGGTCAATGCCGAGAATACGATAGGGGGAATTACTGTCCATACTCTAAATGGAAGCAGTAGTCCAAATCTCCTCTACATCATCTAATTCTTCGATGATTTCAATGATAGCTTCTAACTTTTCTCGAGCCTCTTCAGTAATTTTAGTCGGGATATTTACTTTATACTCTTGCTCTCTGACAATCTCCTCAAACATCCAAATCACTGATCCACTAGCCCCAAGACTACCCCCATTTTTGGATAAAAGATGACGTAAATCAGCCACAGTACGATTGCCATTATCGGTATAGGTCTTGATCAGAAGCCCAACCCCCTCAGGACCAAATCCTTCATAAATCACAACTTGCCCATTTGTATTAGCAGCCTTTTCTAATATACGATTAATATTGTCTTTTGGCATATTAACTTCTTTTGCCTTCTCGAGAGCTAAGCGGAGTTCTGGATTCATAGCAGGATCCGTAGAACCTTTGCGAGCCGCAATTTGAATAAGTTTTACCACTTTAGAAAAATTTTGAGCTTTGAGTTTATCTGTAGCAGCTTTTTTATGCTTAATTTTAGAAAATTTATTATGCCCAGCCATAGCTTTATTATTACTTTACTAAGTATAATTATACCATAAAATTAGCTTATTTTCAAGGATTGGGGGGTGATTTATCCTCCAAAGGAGGACAATTTTTATTCTGATTTGCTGTTATTAGACTGGGAATATATATCCTTTTGTCTACGATTTACTCATCTCGTACATAATATTGTGTGATTGAGAGAGAGGTGATATACTAAAATTAGATTGAATATAATTGTATGAATAAATCATCAAAACAAGTAAATCAAAATTCTAAAAAAAGCTATAGACCAGCTTATCATTTTGACGATGCTCTCAGAGCACTTACAGAAGATGTTAGAAAAATTATAGAAAAAGAAGAAAGAGAGCAAAATAAGATGGAATTATCTTATGGAGCAAATAAGAAATAAACATCTAATATTGGATACAAATTTGCTAATTAACATAGTAAAAAATACAGATATATTTTTAGATTTCACTAAAAAATTGAAAGCCTAAATGTAAAATCTGTAATAGATCAAAGTATTAAGTTTGAGTTTTTGAGAGGTTGTAGTACTAAAACAGATATACAGACAAAAGAAAAATGGCTAGATTATTTGTTGGGGTCTAATAGGATGGAATTACCTGTAGATAAAAATATATTTGAAAAAGCTAGGCTTATATCTAATATATACTGTAGAAAAAACCCTAGATATCTAAAACAAATATCTTTTGGAGATTGTTTGATAGCAGCACAAATGCTTAAATATAATAACACTAGAGATTCACTTTATATAGCGACAATAGATAATAACGACTTTCCAACCTTTATATTTAATAGAGTAGAAATAATTACAATTTATGATGATAATAATATCTTTAATATAGGTATTTATGGGATTAATCAAAAGTCTTTTGCCGATAAAGAAAAAGATTTTATTTAGAGTTTTGTAATTAATAACTAAAGTATAGGATGAGGTATCACGAAGTGGTTGGTGTAGATTGAGCCTTGCACCTTGGAGTTTCCATGGATGTTTTCCCTCTCGTGGGGTCGCCGACTCTAAGAAAAATAGAGGGATAAACTCTCCGCTACGAAAGTCCACATATTTTCATAAAATATGATATAATAACAGTATATGAAGAAAAAAATTGTAATTCTAGATAGTAATGCGGTGATTCATAGGGCTTATCATGCTTTACCTCCTTTTACAACAGCGGAGGGAGTGATGGTGAATGCGGTATATGGATATGCTAAATTATTGTTAAAAGTTATCAAGGATATAAAGCCGGATATAGTATTAGCAGCTTTTGATGTGGCTGGAGGGACTTTTCGGCATGAGCAATTTGATAATTATAAGGCAAATCGAGTGGCAGCAGATCAGGATTTGTATGATCAAATTCCTTTGGTGCAAGAATTAGTGCGAGGGCTCGATATCCCTGTTTTAGAGCTCGCAGGATATGAGGCTGATGATATTATTGGAACTATTGCCGAGCAAACCAATAAAAGCAAGAATGAATTGGTAATTGTGACGGGAGATATGGATACTATGCAATTAGTAAAGCCGGGTATTTCAGTTTATACTCTTAGGAAAAGTATTAATGACACGGTAATCTTTGATACTGATGCAGTCATTGCAAAATATCAAATTAGGCCCGATCAAGTGAGAGATTTTAAAGGGTTAAAGGGTGATCCCTCCGATAATATTCCGGGAGTTCCTGGTATTGGGGATTTGCGAGCGGTGAATTTATTACATCGCTTTGAGACTTTAGAAAATATTTATATCTTTGTAGACAAATATGAAAATTTTGATGATATAGACAAAGATGACAGAGAGGCTTTGACCAAATCAATTTTTGCCAATCTGAAACAATATAAAGAACAAGCTTTTTTTAGTCGTGAGCTTGCGACAATTATATTGGATGCTCCCATTGGAGATATTGTAAATGAGACTTTAGAATATCAATTCCCTGTAGAGCGGGCAAAAGAAACCTTTAAAAAATTTGAATTTTTCTCATTAGTAAAGGATTTGAATATTATATTAGAAAAAGAAAAACCGAGTAAGGCTCAGGCAAGTTTTTGGAGTCAAGAAAATAAATCAATAGAATTAGAAAAGTCTATCAATACTCAATACGACTCTCTTGATGCATTAGTCTCTCAACCATTAGCCATATATCAAGCAGGAGAACATTATGCGGCAATAGATGCTGAGGGGCGGCGGGCTAAACTCAATGAAAAAGAACTCAGAGATTTGCTCTTAACCAATCAAATTCTTATTTGTGCTGATATAAAACCTATAATACGGAATTTATATCCTTTTGAACTTAAGGCTAATCTGCAGGATATTGTTTTGATGGCATATCTTATCAATCCTGGAGAGAGGCAATTATCTCTGGCGGCAGTGGCCTCAGCGTATGGAGTTGATTATCAGGAATCCTATCCAGAAATGAGCTTGCATAGCCTATATACTATTATTCTTGAGAAGATGAAACCTCAGCATATTGAGGAGGTATACAATACAATTGAGAGACCATTATTGCCGGTGCTTGCTCGTATGGAAGCCATTGGGGTATTATTTGATACTGACAAACTTCAAAGCACTAAAGATTTTGTGGAGAATAAAATCAAAGATTTGACTCAGAAAATTTATAGTATAGCTGGAGAGGAATTCAATCTTAATTCCCCCAAACAATTATCTCAAATATTATTCACCAAATTAGCCTTATCTCCAAAAGGGGTAAAGAAAACTGGAGGAGGACAAATTTCCACCTCAGCGGATGCTCTGGAGTCAATGCGAGCAGAATTTGAAATTGTGGATTTAATTTTGCAATATCGGGAAGTTGCTAAACTTAAGTCTACCTATATTGATAGTCTACCCCTGATGATGGATAAAAAAGGCCGTATACATACCAGTTATCAGCAAAATATTGCAGCCACTGGAAGGCTTTCATCCATTGATCCAAATCTTCAGAATATCCCTGCTCGTAGTGAACTTGGTCGCCAAATTAAACAATGTTTTGTTGCTCCTAAAAACTGGACATTATTAGCCTGTGATTATTCTCAAATAGAATTACGACTAGCCGCTCATCTGGCTCAGGACAAAGCAATGCTAGAGATTTTTAGTCAGGATCAAGATTTTCATACAGCCACAGCTCAGCGAGTATATGGAGTAAACCCGGAAGACATTACCAAAGAAATGCGTACTTTTGCCAAGACTATTAATTTTGGAATTTTATATGGAATGGGAGCGGTAAGTCTTGCTCGCAATCTCAAAATTAGTCGTACCGAAGCGCAGGAATTCTTGGCTCGTTATCGAGAGGCTTATCCGGAACTGCATGAATATATGGAATCCTTGAAGCAATTTGCACGCCAACATGGATATGCTCAAACTGAATATGGAAGAATTCGGGATTTATCCAATATCGATATTAGAAATCCAAGAAACCAGGCTCTTTTAGAGAGAATAGCAGTAAATATGCCTATACAAGGCTTGCAGGCAGATATAATTAAATTGGCTATGATTCAGATTGATGAATATCTAGCAGATAAAGATGATATTTATATGATTTTACAAGTCCATGATGAATTGGTTTTTGAGGTCACAAAAGACAAAGCAGAAATATATAAAGACAAAATTCTCAATATTATGGAATCAGTATATAAAGCTAGTATTCCAATTAAAGTTGGAGTAACTATCAAAGATTATTGGGGTTAATTAGTGACTTTTTCTTCGTAAATCCCAGTTTCCGTATTAATACGAATTTTATCTCCTTGATTGATAAACATCGGAACTTTTACCTCTAAGCCTGTTTCTAATTTTACTACTTTTACGGCAGCATCTACGGTATTACCTTTAATAGCAGGTACGGCTTCGGTTACTTCTAGCACAACTTTTGGAGGTAAATTGATAGTAATTGGTTCACCATTATAAGTTACAATTTTGACTTTAGCGCCTTCTTGTAAATATCCAATAGTATTCTCACCTAAAGTCTCAGTATCAAAAGCATATTGCTCAAAACTTCTCTCATCCATAAAATGATATCCCTCAGAATCATTATACAAATACTCGGCATATGATTCAGCAATATCAGCTTCTGGGAACATATCTGATTGTTTAAAATTACGCTCTTGGGTATTCTGGGTTAATAGATTACGCATTTTGACGGTAAGTACGGAACCTGCCCGTCCTTTTTTCGCTAATTGGCTAAATAAAATTAAATAAGGGGTTCCATCAACCACAATAATTTTACCTTTTTTAATATCTGAAATTGAAAGCATAGAATATTTCTTATATAACTTTCATATTATATGCCAAGGAGTTATAAAATGCAATAAAAGGCCGATTTATATATGAGAGTTATAGAATGCATAACCACTCTAAGTAATGACATAATTTTTACTTACCCCTCCAACCTTTGATCACAAATTTATAATATCTATAAATCCAAGCACCGTATAATATGGTGAGTATAATATAAAATAATCTTAGATAAATCCAATATTTGGGGTCAAAGTTTTCGCGGAATACTAAGCCGAAAGGATACCAAGTTTCTCGGTCTAGATAATTTATGGCGAAATAATTTTGAATTGAGGTAATAAGACAACCTCCAAATAAGCTCTGAGACATTGCTACACTAAAGGTGAAACTCAAAATTAAAAGTTTGATATAAAATATAAACTTCTCAGATTTATTCTGGGGTATTATATTACGATCTGGGAAAATTTTGGGTTCTAACAAAATATATAAAGCAATAATCCAAAATATAATCCAATAAGTTGGATTGTGAATTATATCTATCCACTGATTGATTTTTAAGGCAGTTTGGCTATCCATAAAATATAATAAATTTGCCAGAACTGTTTGTATTATAGCAATTTTATGTGATTTGTGTAAGGGGGTCAAAATAAATCATAAGCTGGTCCCTACTATAGGAGTGCTAGAGAATTTAATTTATAAATTTTTACATTATAAAAGAAAAAAGATCAGCTCATGGTGAGGTGATCTTGTTAGTCAAGAAATCTGAGGTTTGCTTTTTTTGGGAGTGTTTGGCCTTCACTTTTAGCTGTAATCTCCAACACAGATGAGTTTGAGGTTGATTTTCTGGATTCTATTTTTGACTTAGCTCGAGCAATACGATCATCTAGAGTATCAAGATCTACATCCAAAGCCACCTTTGTTTACCTCAAAAACAACTATAAAATATTATCATAATCTTAAATTCAAATCAAGATATGTTATAATAAAAATAATAGTTAATAATTTAAAATCGATGAAACATTATAATTATATTATTATTGGAGCGGGGATTGCGGGGACTAATGGGGCTATTACTATTAGAAAAGAAGCTTCAGAGGCTAGTATTGTCTTGATTGGGGAGGAGCAGTATCCAGTTTATTCTCGGGTTAATATTGGTAAAGTAGCTTCTGGGGCAAAGTCTCCAGATGAGTTATTATTAAAGACTGAGGAGCAGTTTCAAAAACAGAATATTGATAGAATTATTGCCAGAGTCAAAAGTTTGAATTCTACGAATAAGACTATTACCTTAGATAATGGAGAAGTGCTTGGTTATGATAAGGTTCTGGTTGCTACAGGTGGGCGGGCTCGGCGATTATCGCAAGCAGGATCAGATTTGAAGGGGGTATTTGCTTTTCAGACTTTGGATGATGCGATTGGAGTGAGGGATTATATTCAGGATAAAAATAAAATTACTATTGTTGGAGGTGGTTTTATTGGGATTGAATTTGTAGAATTATTGTTTAATTTAGGTAAGGAAGTGACTTTAATTATTCGAGATAAATGGTATTGGCAAGGTATGATTGACCAAATTGGGGGAAATATCTTGAATGAATATTTATCTAAGCGGGCAAAAGTTTATTATGAAAGTGAGACTAAAGAAATCCGGAGCAATAAAGAGGGTGAAATTAGTGAAATTGAGTTAAATTCTGGTGATATTATACCTACTGAGGCTATGTGTGTGGGGATTGGTTTAGAATTAAATAAGGATTTCTTGCCATTAGAGCTATGTAATCGTGGGCTGAAAGTAAATCAGTATTTGAGGAGTGAGGATGAAAGTATTTTTGGAGCAGGAGATATTATTGAGTATTATGATGTTTTGGAAAAACAATATACCGGTTCTGGTACTTGGGCTCAGGCTTCTATACAAGGTATGATAGCTGGATATAATATGGTTCATAGTGAGGTGATGAAGGACTTTAGTTTAATCACAGCTTATTGTCCTAAAACCAGTCTGGCAATTGCTTTTGTTGGACAATGTAGATTAAATGCTCAGACTATGCAGTCAGTGGTGATAGAGCAGGGTGAGCGATATGTGCAAGTCAATACCAATGCTAAGGGTGAAATTGTGGGTGGGGTGGTAATAGGAGATTCAGCGTATATGGCCACTATTAGAAAGTGGGTATTAGAAAGATTAAAACTAGAGAATATTATAATTAAATTATAGCTTTTGTTATAAATTGACAAAACTTATTTAGTTTTGTAATGAACAATTTGTTATAATTACTAGCAACGGTAAATTTTTTATGTTTTATATGCTATAATAGATATATATGTAATTCAATAATAATAAATTTTGTGACGGGGAAGCAATTAGATACTTATTTTAAAGATATTATACGAGAGAGGGGAACAAGAGCCTTATATAGTATTCAGGTTTTTCTAGCTCATACTAAACCCTCTTATAGACAGGCTTCTCTTAGAGCTTTGATTAGTTTTGAATGGGATAGGGTAAATGATTTAATCACACCTTTATTACAAGACTCATCTGTCGTGGTCAAAAAAGAGGCTATTCGAACTTTAGCTCATTTTCCAGAAGGTAAATTATATTTAGAAGTTAATCATCAAAATATTCCAGATGATTTAGCTCAATATGCTGATATTAAAGTTAAAACTCCAGCTATGCCCTCAACAGTATTGGGGGTCTACGATTTTATTCAGCAAATTAATTCAATTATTGGCGAGCAAACTGTACATATTGAAGGTGAAGTATCTGCTTTTCAGATGTCTAGCTTTGCTAATAATCAATGGGTTTTTTTTGATCTAAAGGATGAGCAAAAAGAAGCTAAAATTAGATGTTTTACTACAGTTGCAAATTTAAGAAAATCTAGAATTTCTCCAGTTGATGGGATGCGAATTATTATTACCGGAAAACCAAGGTTGTCTCCTAAATCTGGTATTTTTAGTGTAATGGTAGACACTTTAGTAGTATCTGGGGAAGGTGAGCTTGCTAAGTCTTTTGAATTATTAAGACAAAAATTAGAATTGGAAGGTTTATTTAGTGAGGCTAGAAAGAGAGAAATCCCTTATATGCCCAAATCAATTGGAATTATTACTTCTCAAGACGCAGCTGCCTATAAAGATTTTATGAAGGTTTTAGGGGCTAGGATGGGGGGATTGGAACTATATTTTAACCATGCTCAAGTTCAAGGGGAAAGGGCGGTGGATAGTATTATTGAAGCAATTGAAAATTTGAATACTTATGCAGAAATAGAGGTTATTGTTTTGACTAGAGGTGGAGGAGCTATGGATGATTTACATGCTTTTAATGATGAATCAGTGGCAAGAGCTATTTATGCTTCTAACAAGCCTATTATTTCGGCTATAGGTCATGAGAGAGACTTT
This sequence comes from Minisyncoccota bacterium, assembly GCA_032117235.1. GTDB lineage: Bacteria > Patescibacteriota > Minisyncoccia > SW-4-49-11 > SW-4-49-11 > CALRBF01. Next base: position 68,163 of record JAULZW010000001.1, read on the forward strand.
ACGATTGCGGATTTTGTAGCTGATATGAGAGCTTCTACCCCTTCTAATGCAGCAGAATTATTAACTCCACATCGAGATGAATTACTATCTAGAGTTTTGCAAAAGGAGCAAACATTACAAACTAGTATACAATATCAAATGCAAGTTCTAGAAAGTAATATAGATAAAAACTTACATATATTAGATCTATATATACGACATATCTCAGACCAAGTTAGACTTACAATTCAAAAACTAGAGTATTTAACAATTAAAAAATTAAATGAAATTCAGCAATATCAAAATCAAATTTCTAATAGTGTACATAATTTGAAAACTTTAATATCTACTATTGTATCTCAATCTCAGAATAAAATGGATTTATTATATTCTAAATTGTCAGCTTTTGATCCTCAATCAATTTTAAAAAAAGGCTATAGTATTACTAAAATTTATGATAGAATTATCACAGACAGTAGTCAACTTAAAGATGGTGATATTATTACAACTCAGTTTCATAATGGTAAAATAAATAGCATAGTCACCAAAAAATAATATGCGAATAAATACAGTCTTACAAAAAAAATATCCAGTTAGCTCGGATATGTATAATAAAATTGAGAGTACTAAAGTTTGTATGTTGTATAATGAATTGGTACAGACTACTTTTGAGATGTTAAAGTTGTCAGAAGCTGTGTCTATTCAAAATGGGTCTCTTGCAATAGTTGTGAACTCTCATTATGAAGCTCAAAAAATAAAACTATATGAATTTGATATTATTCAAAACTTAAATCAAACCATTGATACTTTAAAGTTTCAAGTCCAAAGATTACAAATTAGAATTAGATGAAACAAGTTATTAAGTTTAAACAAAAATTTATTCTACAAATAGCCTATAATAGCTTGGTTAGTATATTCTGTATTGGAATTTTATTAATTATATTGAGAATACAAACTAAATATTCAGGAACTTTAATTAATTTGAGATCTAGCTTTTATGATGGAGTAACAGTTATTGGCTCTCCTACTAATGTTTGGCAATACTTAGTTTATGCTATTGTCTTTAGTATGCTCAATGGATTTTCAATTTGGTATGTTAAAAAAAGGTTTACTAAACCAGAAATTCAAGATATAATAGTTTACTGGATATTTTGTTCCAGCATTTTAAGTTTAATTCTATTAGTCTTTTATTTACTTTTGGTTTTGAGTATAAACAGTTAATTATGTATATTTATCCTGATCCAAAGACTAAGAATAACACTCAAAGATTTTGGCAAAGATTTTTTGAAATTTTACCTGCTGTTTTAGCTTGGGGAACTTTTGTAACTTTGATTGGCTTGTCTTTTGTTTTGCCTTTTCAAGTAGCTTTATTTGTTTTGATATTTGATTTATACTGGCTATTTAAGGCTATATATTTGAGCGTACATCTAATAGTGGCTTATCGCCAAATGAAGAAGGATATTCAGATTAATTGGCTAGCTAAAGCTAAAGCTAAAGCTGAATTTGATAGTATTCATCATGTCGTAATGTTTTTGACTTATGATGAGTCTCCAGAAGTTTTGGCTCAAAGTATTGAATCACTTGCTAAGACGGAATATCCCTTAGATAAAATAATTGTGGTAGTAGCTACTGAGGAAAGAGAAGGATCGGCTAGACAAGAAAAAGAAAAGTATTTAATTACAAAATTCAAAGGTGTTTTTAAAGATTTGATTGTTACCACACATCCAGATGGAATAGAGGGAGAAATGAAGGCTAAAGGAGCTAATGCTACATATGCCGCAAAGCAGGTGAAGGACTATTTAGAACAGAATAATATATTTTTAAATCAAACTATTATATCGGTTTTTGATAGTGATACTGTTAGCCATAAGAAATACTTTGCTGCTTTGACTTATGAATTTTTGACCGTAGATAATCCTCATAAGCATAGTTATCAACCACTGCCAATGTACCATAATAATATTTGGGACGCCCCCGCTTTTACTAGAGTTGTAGCGATTAGCTCCAGCTTTTGGCATATGATGGAATCTGTAAGATTTGACCGTATGGTTACTTTTTCTAGTCATTCAATGAGTTTCAAGACTTTGGTTGAAGTTAATTATTGGCCAATAAATATGGTATCTGATGATTCTGTTATTTATTGGAAATGCGTAGATTACTATAATGGAGATTATAGCGTTATTCCAATTCATATTCCAGTTTCTCTAGATGCTGTACAAGCTCACAATCCAATTCAGGCTTTTAAAAATCAATACTTTCAAATGCGCAGATGGGCTTATGGGATAGAGAACTTAGCTACTACAATGCGTTCTTATGCTATTAATTCTAAAGCTCCATTGGGGGACAGAATTCGTAGAATATGGAATATGATTGAAGGACACTATACTTGGGCAACTTCTGCCTTTATATTAGCTATATTTATTTGGTTTCCAATTTGGTTTGGTGGTAGTTCCTTTAAATCTACAGTTTTTTCTAATAATTTACCTAGATATGCTAGTATTATTATGAATATTACTTTATTAGGGCTAATAATTACAGCATATATTAATATTTTATTATTACCTCCAAGGCCAAAAAGATATTCTTATTGGCGTACAGCTATGATGTATTTACAGTGGATATTTATTCCAGTGGTGGCTTTAACACTTGGCGCATTACCGGCTTTAGAAGCTCAAACCAGATTGTTTCTAGGTAAATACTTGGGATTTTGGGTAACTCCAAAAGTACGCACTAATACTAATTCTAAAAAATAGTCTATGAATGAAATTCGTATTAAGGGAGCAAGAGTTCATAATTTAAAGAATATAGATATTACAATTCCAAGAGATAAGCTTGTAGTAATAACAGGTTTGTCTGGATCAGGTAAATCATCTTTAGCTTTTGATACTATTTATGCTGAGGGGCAGCGAAGATATGTAGAAAGTTTATCAGCTTATGCCAGGCAATTTTTGGGTATGATGGATAAACCAGATGTAGATGTTATTGAAGGTTTGTCGCCAGCCATTTCAATTGATCAAAAAAGCGTCTCTAGAAATCCAAGATCCACTGTAGGTACAGTGACTGAAATTTATGATTATCTTAGATTACTATATGCTAGGGTGGGTATCCCATTTAATCCAGATACAGGAGAATTAATTAGAATGCAAGATGCTAAACAAATGGCAGATAATGTTTCTAGATTTAAGGATAAACAGATAATAATTTTAGCTCCAGTAATTAGGGATAAAAAGGGGGAACATAAAGGTATTTTGCAAAAGGCTTTTCAAGATGGTTTTATGAGAGTGAGAGTAGATGGAATTATTTATTTAACTGAAGAAGCTTTAGAAATTAATTTAGATAAACAAAAGAAACATTCCATTGAATTAGTTATAGATAGACTTTTAGAACCATCAGGATTTGAAAGCTCTAGAGTTCTTGACTCAGTAGAAATAGCTCTGAGATTGGGTGAAGGAATGCTTATAGTATCAGAAATTTTGGATAGAAATAAAAATATTTATCACGATGAATTAATGAGTGAGAAATATATTATGGACTCTGGTGAGAGTTTTGGTGATTTAGAAACTAGAAATTTTTCATTCAATAGTCCCCATGGAGCCTGTAGTACTTGTGATGGTCTTGGATATACTCCAGAAATTTCACCAGATTTAGTAATTCCCAATCCAAGATTAACCATTAATCAAGGAGCTATTAAACCTTGGGGCGTTGGGAAACAAAAAGGAGCTTTTGGATGGTATATGAAAGTCTTGGAAGTGGTGGCGGATATGAGAGGTGTTAGCTTGACAACCCCTGTGCAGGACCTCAAGGCAGAAGATTTAAATTTTGTTTTATATGGTTCTGAAACTATAATTAAAGTTCCTATTCATTCAGGTTCTCACACAGTAGAAGCTACTTATGAAGGAGTAATTCCTAACTTGTTAAGAAGATATCAGGAAACTGATTCGGAGTTTATTCGGGCTGAAATTGAGAAATATATGCTCAACACAATTTGCCCTACTTGTAACGGAAAGAGGTTAAAAAAACAATTTCTAGCTGTACAAGTAGCCCACAAAACAATTGACCAGATTGTCAATATGAGTATTGATGAACTATCTGCTTATGTTTCCAAGGTGCAAAATAATAGAGAGTATTTCAATGAAAGAGATATTGCCATTAGCACTCCAATTTTTAAAGAAATTCAATCAAGATTAAAGTTTTTACTCAATGTTGGATTAGATTACCTCACATTAGATAGAGCTAGTAATACATTATCTGGAGGAGAAGCTCAGCGAATTCGTCTAGCTACCCAGATTGGCTCGGGGCTAATGGGAGTTTTGTATATTCTAGATGAACCATCTATTGGACTACATCAGCGAGATAACAATCGTTTAATCCAAACCTTACAAAACTTGAGAGATTTAGGAAATACGGTTATTGTGGTAGAACATGACGAGGATACTATTAGGGCTTCAGATTATGTAATTGATGTTGGACCAGGTGCTGGGGCAGCTGGGGGTAGAATTATTGCTCAAGGACATCCAGAAGATTTTATAAATCAAGAGGGGATAACAGCAGAATATCTATCGGGTAGACGAGTAATTGCTCCACCTAAAAAATATCGTAAAAATAATGGGCAAGCTATTACTATCAAAGGTGCCGCTGAGAATAATCTTAAAAATATTGATGTTACAATTCCACTAGGACAAATGGTTTGTATAACTGGAGTTTCTGGATCTGGTAAAAGTACTTTGATACAAGATATTTTATATAAACATATTGCACATACTAGATATGGAGCTAAAGATTTACCAGGTAAATTTAAAGATATTACCGGTCTTGAGAATATAGATAAAATGGTAAATATTGACCAATCACCAATTGGTAGAACTCCAAGATCTAATCCAGCTACTTATACTGGATTATTCACGGTAGTCAGAGATTTGTTTGCTAAAACACCCGAGGCTCAACTGAAAGGTTATCAAACAGGTAGATTTAGTTTTAATGTTAAAGGAGGAAGATGTGAGACCTGTAAAGGAGATGGAGTACTGAAAATAGAGATGAACTTTCTACCAGATATTTATGTAGACTGTGAAGATTGTCATGGTAAAAGATATAACAAAGAAGTGTTACAAATTCTATATAAAGATAAGAGTATAGCTGATGTTTTAGATATGGATGTAGAAACTGCCCTAGAGTTTTTCAAATCCATCCCAAGTCTAAAAGACAAATTAGCTACTCTGTATGATGTAGGTTTAGGTTATATGAAATTAGGACAGCCAGCCCCACATTTGTCTGGAGGAGAAGCTCAAAGAATCAAGTTGGCTACCGAATTATCAAAACGAGCCACGGGACAAACTTTATATATACTAGACGAACCAACTACTGGGTTGCATTTTGAAGATGTCTCAAAACTATTAAGAGTATTGAATCAATTAGCAGATAAAGGAAACACTATTCTAATCATTGAACATAATTTAGATATTATTAAAAGTTCAGATTATATTATAGATATTGGTCCAGAAGGTGGTGCTAAAGGAGGAATTGTAGTTGCAGAAGGCACCCCAAAGGATATTGCTAAAAACTCAAAAAGTCATACAGGAAAATATCTAAAGCCACTTTTATAAATGTGATATAATAAAAATAATTAAAATTTATTAGGTATGCATCCATTACTTTATACCTTGGCCTATGCAAATTCTCAAAAGAGATTATTAACATTAGAGGAAATATATAGATACCAAATTGGAAGTAATTATTCAATATCAGAATTGGTCTTTGAAATAACAAAAATTCCTCAAATTAGAACAGAAAACGGGCTGTATGGATTAAATATAAACTTTGACGAATTATTAAATTTAAGACAAGAAAAAGGGCGAGAAAGCATTAGGCGTTATAGAAGAATTATTAAATATGCTAGATTATTAATTAGCATCCCCTATATTAAAGGGATATTCTTAGCTGGATCCTCTAGTTTTAGTACTGGAAATGCCAAAAAAAGTAGTGATATAGATATATTTATAGTAACCGATCCCAACCGAATGTGGTTTGCTAGGTTTTGGCTAACAATCATCACTCAGGTTTTAGGTATTAGACGATCAGGTGAATTAGAAGAAAATAGATTTTGTCTCAATCATTATATTACCTCCAATAATCTGGAGCGCTTAGATCGAACTTTATATGCAGCTCAATTATATTCAGATTATGTTGCTATAGGATCGGACTCAAGAGTCTTATTGCAAAAATTTTGGCAAGCTAATCCTTGGAGACAAGACTATCTAAAATACGCCATATCTAGAGAATATCCAGTTTTAAGCCAGCTTCAACCATATTTAATCAAGAGCTGGACTGAAAAATTTTTCAATCATTTTTCAGTGTATTTTTGGAATTATATTGCCAAATTAATTCAAAGTCAAAAAATTAAATCTAATACAATTCAATCCAATTCACATAATAGAATACGAATAGATGATAGAGAATTAGAATTTCACCCCGAGCCAAATAGCATCAAATCCGAGACAAGAATGCAGGAAGTATTAAAAAATTTATGATAGGGTTTTATGATAGTGGTATTGGGGGGCAGAGAATAGCCGATATGTTTGGTCAAATTTCTAATATTCCTTATATCTGCTATCAAGACAGAGAATCTCTACCGCTAGGAGATAAAACACCAGAGCAAATTAGAAATATAGCCATAGCTGGAGTAGAAAAATTATTCAAACAAGATTGTAATTTAGTAGTTTTGGCATGTAATACCGCCTCAGTCAGCACTATTAGATATATACAATCAATATGGCTCCCACAAAATTACCCAAAAAAGCAAGTTTTAGGGGTGACAGTACCGTTGAGAGAATATTTAGATGAGTTTATTGAATTAAAGTCTCAAAAAGGACTATTATTAGCCACTCAAGCTACTATACAAACTGGATTTTATCAGGAATATTTATCCCACTTTAATTATAACTTAGATTATCTAGCTTGTCCGAATCTAGCAGATAGTATCGAAAAAGATATATACAATCAAGACATAATTTATACCGAATCAGTCAAAATATTACAAAATTTAGCCAAAAATATTAAAATAAAACCAGATTATATAGTATTAGCCTGTACCCATTATGGCTATATCTCAATCAAAATTCAAAACATATTCCAAGCCACGCAAATCCTAGACCCTAGCCAATATATAGTAAAGAGACTAGTAGATTATCTAGAGAGGCATAGAGAGTATAGTTAGGATAGTTGATATTTTGTAGTGGTTACCTGTAAGTCGCCCGCTGTAGATTTTGTCCCCCTTCGGAGGGGGAAGCCTGTAAGGCTTGTGTGGATAGTTAGAAAACTATAATATGAAATTTTATCATTATTATAAAACATAATTAATATTTAGCTCTATCCACCTCCGGCACTTTGTGCCACCTCCTCCAAAGGAGGACAGTATTTTTATTCCTCAATATAAAATTTAGAACCCCACCTCCAAAGTCGGGGGTGGGGTTAATATTGATTCAAAATACTCCTTATACTATCAATCATCTCATCTAGCTGATTGATCTCGACAGTTTCCTTTACTGGACTATATCTTTTTCTTAATTCCTGTATTCGATTTAGTACAGTTTTAATTTTATCATTTAATTTTTCTGCTTCTAATATGGATAAATTATCTAAAATATGATTTATATCTATTAAAAAACTATTTATTTTAATTTCTAAATTTGTCATATTATATACCTATAAAGACTCAACTACAATACCTAAAATATTAGCTTTTGTCAAATAAAAAGCTGTACAAAGGTCTAAAAATATGGTATTAATATTAAGGTTTACATAATATGTCATGCCATCAAGGCCATCAATGTCAAAGCAAATCTTTCATCTAATAAGCGCAGTAGGAATAATTTCACTTTTTATATATTTCCCACCTAAAAATCCTAAATATTGTAGTTATTATATAAAATTTAATATTAAATGTCAGAACTAAAGCCCCCCCTCCAGTAGACTCTGGAGGGTTTTTTGTATAAAGACATAAGAGCTACGCAGGGATATCTCACCCCTTATTCTTTGATAGGGCGACAGGGTTTTATAATTTAAGACCCCGACAGATTGTTCTGACGGGGCTAGATTATTATGATATTGTTGTTTTCGTCTATAAATAACATATTCTGGTCAGATAGGTTAATTGTCATTAATTGTAAACAGGTTATATAGTAAATTATAAATTCTTTATCTGGATGAAAGTATATAGATTTTCTAAAGCATTCCTTAAGTTCCTTTACACTTATGGTTTTATTATTTCTTATAATAATTTCTACCAATTTTATTGTAAAATTACATACATTATTAATTGAGCGCAAAGGTCTTAAAATCATAGAACCTCCTAAAGAGCTAAAGTGTAAATTAATTATAGCATAAAAAAATAATTTTTCAAATTTTGTTTTTAGACCTTTTACTCTGATAAATACTAGCAATTATAGTGATGATAAATAATCCAGTCATATTCCAAAAAACTGTATTTACAATTTGCTCGATAGAGTTAGGCTTATAGTATAACATTCCTATTAAAGCAATACTGGCTAAAAGTGGTAAAACACTAAGAGCATATTTTTGAATAGATAGATAATAATTCACTATTACATTGATTATAGAATACATACCCATAATTAGGGCAAACTTACCTAATAGGGGAGCTATTGATAGAAACTTATCTCCAATTAGAAGGTTTATAATAAATTCAGGAAAAAACTGATAAAACAAAAAGGCTACCAAGCTCATTAATGTTACTGATCCTAAAGAAGCAAATAACATTTTTCTATGAGGTTCATTGACTGCATGGCGAGCGGACACTATTGGGAACATAGCCATAGGAATAGCGGAAGTAGCAAAAAATATAATTTTCCCCAAAGTAGCCAATGCGGCATAATCTCCAGAGGCTTCCAGAGACAAATAGTTTCTAGCTAAAATTACATCGATTGAATTTAGCATTGTAATTCCTAATACTGCTGTAGTTGCAGGTATGCTATATATTAATATATCTTTCCATTCAAAATGAGGTAAATTAGGTTTCTTCGGATTATACTTAGATAAGATATTTCTTAAAAAAAATAAATCTAAACTCACCATCAAAATAGCTGAAGTAGGTACAGATAGCATAGCTCCAGTCACTGCAGACATTGGCCAAAATGGTAGAGTAAATATAATTAAAGCTAAAATTTTAATAATAGCCCCAAATAGACTAGAAGCTGATGATTGGGTGAAATGTTGAATTCCTCGCAAAACACTACCTCCAATTGAGCCAGTTAAGGCCAGTCCAAGAGATAAAGCTAAGATAATCAAAGGTCCAAAAGACTCTAATTTCAAAAAATTATAAATAAAAGGACTAGCCAAGCCAAAGATAAAGATTAGTCCAAGTGAAAATAAACCTAAATAATAAAATAATATGCGGATAAAGGAGGCAAGAGCTGGATAATCTTTTTTAGCATATAATACAGCTGAGAATTTAATAATTACCAAGCTAAGGCCTCCACCCAAAATAAGTAAAATACTTAAAATAGAGAAAAGACTAGCAAAAGCTCCTAATTGCTCTTTGTCTAAAATACGAGCTACTACAATATTAAAAACATAATTCAAAACACCTACCCCGAAAGAGCCCATAAATACAATCAGACCCCCCCTGAATAACGAGCTATTATATTGTTTTTGTATGAATTTTTTAACCATGACTTGTAATTATTGATGTAATTATAGCATCAATCTAAAACTTTGGCTACTTTTGATACCCTGTCTAGAATATAATAGTCCCTTTCTATCATCTCTATTAAAACTGGGCTTACCCAAGAGCCCAGTTTTTTAATTTATAAAGACACTCACAAATACATAATACTTTTCTATTTAGATTTATGCTATAATACAACTAGAATTAGTTAAATTAGTAAAAATATGCAAAAAGTCATCATTATCGGTGGGGGGATTGGTGGTTTAGCCACAGCTTGTATTTTAGCTCGTAAAGGTTATAAGGTGGCTTTATATGAAAAGAATCAATCTCTTGGTGGTCGGGCTAATGTCTTTGAGGCTGAAGGCTTTCGTTTTGATATGGGGCCTTCTTGGTATCTTATGCCGGATGTATTTGAGAATTTCTTTGAATTTATGGGAGAAAAAGTTGAAAATCATTTGGAATTGATTCGTCTGGCCCCATCTTATCGGATATTTTTCAAAGATGATAATAAAATTATAGATATGTTCTCTGATCTGGAGCGGGATATTCCTGTCTTGGAAGAATTAGAGCCTGGAGCGGGGGATAAACTTCGAGAATATTTAGACAAGGCCCGCCAGCAATATGAAATTGCGAAAGATGGGTTTATGTATAAAAATTATAATTCCATTTTTGATTTTATCAATTTTAGGACTATGATTGAGGGGTCTAAATTGTCGGTATTTAGTGATATGGATGCTTATGTAAGTAAATATTTCAAACATCCTTTGGTGAAGAAAATTTTACAATATCCGCTTGTTTTCCTCGGTAGCTCCCCTTACAATACCCCGGCTCTTTATAGTATTATGAATCATATTGACTTTAATATGGGGGTCTTTTACCCGCAAGGTGGTATGTATACAATTACAGAGGCTTTGGTGAATATTGCCAAGAAAAACGGAGTAAATTTGGTGAGTTCTAATGGGGTAAAACAAATTATCGTAGAAAATGGTAAAGCGGTTGGTGTAGAGCTTGAATCGCGAGAAATTGTGAGGGCGGATATTGTGGTTTCTAATGCTGATATGACTCATACCGAGCTAAATCTACTACCCGCAGAGTATCGTCAATATGATGAGAAGTATTGGGATAAAAAAATCTTAGCTCCCTCTGCTTTGATTATGTATCTGGGGGTAAAGGGAAAAGTAGATAGTTTGGTGCATCATAATCTGTTGTTTTCTCAGGATTGGAAGACTAATTTTAAGCAAATTTTTGATGATCCGATGTGGCCGGAGGATCCATCTATGTATGTGTGCGCTCCATCTAAGACAGACCCAAATGTAGCTCCAGAAGCGGATGAAAATTTATTCGTATTAGTACCTATTGCGGCAGGACTCGAGTATACCGAAGAGCATCTTGAATCTTATGCGGATAAAATCTTGACTATTATGCAAAAGGAAATGAATATTCCTGACTTGAAAAATAGAATTATATATAAAAGATTATACAGTGTGAAAAATTTTCAACAAGATTATAATGCCTATAAGGGTACAGCTTTGGGACTTGCTCATACAATTAATCAGACAGCAATATTCCGCCCTAATAATTATTCTAAAAAGGTCAAAAATCTATATTATGTCGGAGCTGGAACCAATCCTGGTATTGGAGTCCCAATCCAACTCATCAGCGCTGAAATGGTATATAAAAGAATCGCAGATATTAAACAAGACAGCCCGCTAGCCCGCTGAGAGGTAAATAATTGTGAGTGGTGAGTGGTGAATGATACATTTCGTAGAGTCGGTGCCCTCGCCGACATAGTGATGTTTTATACCTCTTGAATTTATGTCCTCCCTCCCCCTACGGGTACTCCCTCCCTGTCTACCGCAGGCAGGCAAAGGGAGACAAAATAAGGATTGTCCTCCCTTGGGGGAGGTGGCACGGAGTGCCGGTGGTGGATAATTATCAATCTATAATTTAGAATTGTACCTTAATTAACTTTTATATTAAACTCTATCCACCCCCGCCCTGCAGGCTTCCACAAAGCAAATCCCATTTGAGACGGCTAAGGAGGACTTTCGAACGACTGAAAGGTCGCCCCTCCATAAACTTATAATTAACTCATCAAACAATTTACCTATACCAAATCACAATACTCCAAAACAAAATAAAACCAATAATAGCGTTGAGTAAGGGAAAATAAGTATATAACTTAAATATTTTAGCTGTATTAGTAGACCAGCTAAATCCAATCATAAATCCATATACAATGGCAATCAAAACCCCAAGAGCTGTGCTAAATTGAGCTAATAATATCCCGGATAGGGTATAACAGATAAAACAATAAATGAGGGTTAATTTTGAGCCGAGTACTGTCGCAATGGTCGAAGTCTGGCTCGCTCGGTCAGCTTTAATATCTGGGATGGCTGAGTAAGTATGCATAGCCATTGTCCATAGTCCAGCACTTAATAATAATCTCCAATCCAAACTTAAACTCTGAGCAAACAAAGCGTAGCCAACTACGCCAGGAAAAATATACAAAATATTAAAAATAGAATCCAAAAATGGCTTAGCTTTAGCTCGAATTGGGAAAGCTGAATATTCTACTCCCAATATAATAAATCCTAACCAACCAAACAGAGTTAAGGGGTTAATCCAATATAGAGCCAGAACTAAAGGGATATTAGTGATCAAAATCCAAGTCCAAACTGAAGTATGCTCAACAGGAGTGACTAGAGTTTCATAACTTTGTTTTTTGGGGTTTAATTTGTCAGTCTCATAGTCAAAAATATCATTTACTCCATAGATCAGGAGATTAGCCGGAAAAGTAAAATATATAAATCCAAGCCAAAATGGCCATTGTAATATAAGCTGAGTAGGCTCAAAAGCAAGTATGCTCCCAATAAGATAGGGACCGAGGAGATATATCCAAAAGCGAGGGCGGGAAATACGCAATAATTTAGCAATACTCATATGATATAATATAATATACTATATAGTATATCATATGCAAAAAAGATTATTAGTAATTGTACCATCTATTATTTTGATTCTGAGCGGGTTTTTTGTCGTATATTTTAGCCTTAATCCCGAGGCTTTACCTTTTAATTTTGTGATATTTCAAGTGATTTCACAGCTTACCAATATATTACTCGCCATACCTCTGATATATGGATTATGGCTTTGGCTGGATTGGAGGAAATCTTGGTGGAAAATTCTGATTATATTCTCATATCCAATCTTGATAGAATCCTTTGCTATTATAACGGGCTGGCCATATAGCAATTTTGTATATGGTGAGTTTCTCGGGAATATTAAACTCTTTGGATTAGTACCATGGACAGTTAGTTTGTCTTGGACACCAATTTTTTTCTTGAGCTTGGTATTAGTGAGTAGACTTAAAATTAATTACATTTGGCTTAAGATTGTAATCGGAGCTATTTTGATGACAGCTTTTGATTTGGTGCTTGATCCTGGGGCTACGGCTTTAGGCTTTTGGATTTGGGAAATTGATGGATGGTATTACGGCGTTCCTTTGATGAATTTCTTTGGATGGCTGGTGACAAGTTTATTAGCTTTTTGGGGGTTTTATTTATTATTTCCAAAAAGCAAAAGCCTGGATAATAATATTGCCTATTGGCTAAGTTTGTCTGGTATATGGAGTCTGATATTCTGGATTGCCATAGCAGGATGGCTTGGATATTGGTATTTGATAATAGGGGGAATAGCATATCTAGTCTATATAAGGAGTCAATTACTATTGACAAAATAGTAATTATGTGCTATATATAGGGGGCAACTTTGCAATTCTCCTATCATGGGACTTTTGAAGGCACTTTCTAATGTTTTCACTCCACGTCAATTCAAAAAACCTTCGGAATGGCTGAGTGCTATTCCTTTGATTCAGGATGAGATTCGGATCACTGTTGTGTTGGTAGATGACTCTCTCTCTGATTGGGTCACAATTCTGAGAAGAATATATCTAGAAAAGGCAAATCTCCAAGGGCTTTACTCGGTAGAAGATGAGTCTCCGGGAAAAGTCAAGGAACAAACGCACCACATTAGAGTTTGGAAGGTTTAGAAATAGAGTGGAGGAAATCGAGAGGAGATTTAAAGCCAAGCCTGGCTCTAGGACGAGAATTAATAAGGAATTGGACTT
>JAULZW010000002.1:0-29033 GCA_032117235.1 Minisyncoccota bacterium
TAGAGCCAGGCTTGGCTTTAAATCTCCTCTCGATTTCCTCCACTCTATTTCTAAACCTTCCAAACTCTAATGTGGTGCGTTTGTTCCTTGACTTTTCCCCTATACTGCGTTTCGAATGCAGCGCAATAAACCGGACTATGCGATCTCTCCAATGCTTTGTATTATGGTCTATTTTTGTGATTATTTCAAGATAATGATAGGATACATTTATAGTATTAAATAATTTTATTATGTCATTCCAAGCCTATCTTGACAATATTTATACCAAAACAGGTAAAACTCCTGAGGATTTTCGTGAATTGGCTAAAGCTAAAGGATTATTTACTCCAGAGACCAAGGCTACGGCTATTATTAATTGGTTGCATGAAGATTTTGATTTAGGACGTGGTCATGCTATGGCTATTGTAGCTACTTTTAAACAATTTCATAAAGAGTAATAAAGAAAAAAGCCCTCCAAGTTGGACGGCTTTATTGAAGTACCCATACTGTAATTAGTACTAAAGCAATCAATATTTTCCCAATATGCACCCAAAATGGCTTTATAAATCGGAAATAATGAGGTATGAAAGAAGTGTCATAGGGTTCTTGCCCTCCTTTAGACATATACGCTTTTTCCCAGAGTGTTAGAGGACACTTTCCTTTGTAAAAAAAGGGTGTGACTGCGACTACACTAAAGAAAATAGTATAAAAAATGAGAAACCCGAAAGGAGCAAAGGGAAGATAAATAACGCCCCCTACTACTGAAAGCACCAAAAGTTTATGTGCATCTGCAATTTTTTTTGCCATTGTCAAATACTCCACTTGAGAGACCTGATCACTTTTAGGAGTGGAACTCGACATTGGACTTATATCAAAGAACATAATTATACTAGCATAATATGTTAATGGAATCAAAACAATATACATATATATATATTTTACCTTGCTCTCCATAGTCTCTTATGATACTATAATACATATATTACAATACATTATATGAGTGAAAAATTACCTCTAGATACCAAAAGACATACTGGTGCACATATTTTAGCAGTTGCAGTATATGAAATGTTCCCAGAAGCTCAATTTGGAGTAGGGCCTACGACAGGGAATGGATTTTATTACGATATTCTGCTTCCTCGTACTCTTATCCCAGAGGATTTATCATTGCTTGAGGATAAGATGAAGGCTATTATTAAGGCAAATTTACCTGTTGAGAGAAGTAAACTCGCTATTGATGATGCTATTGATCATTTCCAACAGGCAGGGCAATTATTGAAGGTGGAATTATTACAGGATCTCAAAACTCATGGGACTACCAATTTCTCTGAAATATATGGAGAAGGAGAATCTGTCCCTCACGAGAATGAAGTCACGACAGTAAGTGTCTATAAAATTGGTAATTTTGTAGATTTATGTCGTGGTCCTCATATTGAGACTACGGGGCAATTAGATATTACGGCTTTTGCTTTGGATAGTATATCTGCTTCTTATTTCCGTGGAGATCAAAGTCGAGAAAGTATGCAGAGAATTTATGGGATATTATTCCATTCCAAAAAGGAATTAAAAGAATTTTTGCATAATCGAGAAGAGGCAAAGAAGCGAGACCATCGTGTATTAGGGAAAAGTTTAGGTTTATTTACTTTCTCAGAACTCGTAGGTTCAGGCCTTCCTCTTTATACTCCTGCTGGGACAACACTCAAAAATAATATTGCGGGATTATTACGGCAAATTAGTAAAAAATATGGAGCTGAAGAAGTTTCTATTCCTCATATTGCTAAAAGAGAATTATATGAAATTAGTGGTCATGCTCAAAAGTTTTCAGAAGAACTCTTAACCGTACATAGTCATTATCAGCAAGATTTTGTATTAAAACCCGTAAATTGTCCTCATCATACACAACTATTTGCTTCTGAGCCTCGTAGTTATCGCGATTTGCCTATTCGGTATATTGAATCCACTATGCAATATCGAGATGAAAAGCCAGGACAAATTGGAGGACTTACTCGTACTCGAGGATTTACCGTAGATGATGGACATACTTTCTTAGCTGTCAGCCAGATTAAAGATGAGGTGAATTTACTTATCAAAACTATTTCAGACTTCTATAACAGTTTTGGATTATGGGAGAATAAATGGGTTTCTCTTTCAGTAAGAGATTATAGTGATTTATCTAAATATACGGGAGTACCAGAGGATTGGGACAAGGCTGAAGCTATGTTAGAGTCTATTGCTGAGGAAAATGGTCTACAAGCCCAAAAATGCGAAGGAGAAGCTGCTATTTATGGACCAAAGCTTGACTTTATGTTCTATGATGCTTTAGGGAATAAAAGACAACTTGCGACAATACAATTAGATTTTGCAACTCCTAAACGATTTGAACTCGAATATATTGATGAGGAAGGAAATGCACAAACTCCGGTGATGATACATAGAGCTATTCTTGGTTCTTATGAAAGATTCCTTGCTATTCTCATCGAGCATTATGCAGGACGCTTCCCGTATTGGCTTGCTCCAACTCAAGTATCGGTATTGACGGTGAATGATTCGGATGAAGTCTCTGAATATACTAAGAATATTATTGAACAATTAGATACTATTGTATTATCCTCCCCTCTCAAATATAATGAACTTCGCTATACTATAGACAAAAGCTCTGAGTCTTTGGGTAAGAAAATCCGAAATGCAGAATTACAAAAAATCCCAGTAATTATTATTGTTGGTCCAAAAGATATAGAGGCGAGTCAAGTAAGTGTCCGTACTCATATGGGAGAGAGCAAAATTGCTTTGTCTGAATTACAAAAATTCCTAGAAAATTTTGAATAACTTTAATATTGTAGGAATACTCCGATAAGAATCAAAACAAATCCCATACCCAGATTAACATAGGGCTGTTTGGCATCAATTTTTTCCCCCAATCTGTGTAATTTATCTTTTATACTAGTTATAATTTCATGCTTTTCAGTAATTGCAATGAGCCAGAATATAAGGATGGGAATATGAAAAGCAATATTGAGTCCGGTATTAGCTATCACTCTATAAATAGTTTTATCAAATAAAATATTAATTTGAATAGCTAAGAATACATATTCTACTAAAGCTGGAAAATCTATAAAAGGAGCTATCACTCCCATTAAAAAAGGTAATGTCCCATAATATTTGGGATAAGTTTTAACTTTATCTAATTTGGGTTTTTTAGGAATTATGGAATACAATATCAATATACTTCCTATGAGTATCAAGACATAACTATTGATAAGCTTAATATGATTTTTTATAGCATCAACTTCCTCTTTTAATCCCCAAATAATAACTCCAGAAATGATAAAATGAATCAAGAACAACCCCACCAAAAACCAAAACATATTTTTGGCAGATTTGGAATGAGCCAAATAATATAAACTCAGTATAACTGTCATATATTTTTATATATTAGAATTCTCCAAAAGTTTCACTATTGAGATATTTCCCAATATCCTCAATATCTATTCTCAGTTGCTCCATAGTATCTCTATGTCGGATAGTCACCGTACCATCAGATAAAGTCTCATAGTCTACAGTCACACACCAAGGAGTCCCAATTTCATCTTGTCTGCGATATCTCTTCCCTATTGATCCAGCAATATCCATATCCGCAAGTATCCCCTTTTTACGAAGATTCATATAGATTTCTTTGGCGCCCTCAGCGAGGCCATCTTTTTTCATCAATGGGAGTATAGCAATTTTATATGGAGCAATATGATAAGGGAATTTGAGCACAATGCGAGACTCATCAGTTCCTGCAATTTTCTCCTCATTATAGAATTCAAAGAGAGAAGATAAGAGAAGTCTATTTACTCCTAGAGAAGTCTCAATCACATAAGGAAAATATTGCTCATTGGTCTCAGGGTCGCGATAGCGTAAATCTTTACCACTAAATTCACTATGTTGTCGGGTATCATAATCTGTACGATTATGAAGACCTTCTAGTTCTTTGAATCCTACAGCTCCAAATTCATAATCTATATCCCAAGCATCTTTTGCATAAAATACCAGCTTTTCATGTTGACGAAATTTGATATGCTCAGTATTATAACCCAGATACTCTGTATAGAATTTGTAGCGATAGTCTTTCCAGAATTCATACCAATTATCTTCCTGACCTGGTTTGACAAAAAATTGTAAATCTATTTGTTCGAATTCACGAGTACGGAAAATATATTGTTTTACCGTAATTTCATTACGAAAAGCCTTACCAAGTTGCGCAATACCAAATGGCAATTTGCGACGGCTCGTCTCTTGTACTAATTTCCAATTCACATAAATATTCTGACAAGCCTCCCCTTTTAGATAAGCCACAGTAGAGTCATCCACAGTTGCTCCAAGATGCGTTTGTACAAGGAGATTGAATTGTTTTGCTTTTGTGAGAGTATTCCCATCGGGAGATAGAATTTTATTATCTGCAATCACCTTATCTGTCTCTTCTGGAGAAAGGCTATCTGCATTATCCATAATACCAGCATCCTCAATCAAGTGGTCAGCCCGATAGCGTTTATTAGTAACTGTATCCTCTACCAAAAGATCCGCAAATCCTCCAATATGACCACTTGCTTCCCAAACTTTAGGGTGTAAGAATATAGCTCCTTCAATTTCTACCACATCATCTCTGAAAGTCACCATATAATCTCGCCAGGCTTGCACGAGATTGTCTTTTAATAATTTTCCAAGAGGTCCAAAATCATAAACAGAAGAATATCTTCCATAAATTTCGGAAGATGGGAATATAAACCCATTGCGATGAGCATATTTTACAATTGTATCCAGTTTTGTTGACATAATGTAAATTATAATTTATTGATTATATTCTGCATTATAACATATTTTTATACAAATGTTAAAAATTAGTTTGGGATTATAAAAGTACTTTTATATAAATTAATTTGTATAGTATTATTTTAAAAATCTTTTAAATTTTAATTTCAAAATTCCAAATAACAATTCAAAGTTTGACCATAATGTAATGTTACTTTTACCATTTTTTCTATCATCAAATTGAATGGGAGTTTGACTAATTTTATAGCCTTGATTTTTAGCTTCATATAAAAACTCATAATCAAATCCCCAAGGAGTTGGGTTTAAATCTACATCTTTTAGAATCTTTTTCTTAAATACTTTCATTCCTGATTGTATATCATAAGGTAAGTCAAGTAAAATTTTACCGAAAACTTTAGCATATATTCGACTTAATAATTTTCTATACCACTTAATATTCTGTACTACCCTATCCGCTACCATAATATCATATTGTTCTATTCCCACTAACATCTCATATAGTAATTCAGGTGGATATTGTAAATCTGCGTCAATCATTGCTACAGAACTATATTTTGCCTTACTAAAACCTTCTAATAGTGATTGTGCCTTTCCTTTTGCTCCCTTTTTTAGAAATATTTTAATAGGATATCTTCCATTAAGTTGTCTAACTATATCCAATGTCCTATCTTCAGAGAAATCATCTATTATAACAATTTCATATTTAACTTTATTTTTAGTCATACTAGAGTGAATTCTCTTAATCAACTCTTTAATATTAAGTTCTTCATTATAGGTTGGGATGATAATAGATAAGTACTTCATATTATAGGTTAAGATTATACTGATATAGAGTGAGATCGAGAGAGAACTCTCTCTCGTCGACCTTTTCAAAATTATTATCTAAATATGTTTTAAATTCTTTTTCATAACCTTGATCATAAGATAAGATTACATACATATACTGATGACTTCCTTTAATCTTATCCACTTGTTCTGAAATGGTATTACTATCAAATTGAGGTATTGACGATATCTTACTTCTATCCCAAATTGGAAATGTCTCTACACTAGTAATACCCTGATAATAATATTCAAACGGATATATAGTAAATGGAGCAGATAATACAATTACGTCTTTAGCAGTGGCTTTTTCTGTTAGGTAAATACTAATATCTTCAAAATTCTCTTTTACTGGAGTATTAGGGTTAAAAATTTGTAATAACAAAGATAATCCTATTACAAATATAACTCCGATATATAAGATTTTAATTTGTTTTTTGAAATAAGTATTAATTATGTATATCATATATATATATAGGAATAAAGAGCTTATAATGAGATACCTAGATAAGAATATCGGTCTAAAATAACTTAATATGAAAGCTAATCCCACTGGAATTAAAATTTGAAATATAACAAATGTATTAAAAACTGGGTAATTTAATTTTCTTTGTAGTGAGGTAAATATAATAATTACAATAACTGGCCAACTAGATAAAATAATACTATTCACAATATCTGGTTGAAAACCAAATATATATTGAGAAAATATATTGAAAAAATCAATTGAAGTTGGAGATTTTAACATAGGCTTTGTATTAGCGGCTGATCCTAAGCTTATTACATAATATATCCAAGGAGCTATGGCTATAATAAAAATAACCGAGCTAATAATAAATTTTGGAAATAGATTTTTAGCAAATTGCTTATAATTAGTTATATAAAACAAAGCACTAGAGAATAAAAATAACCAATAAAAATAATGGGTATATATTCCTAGTATTCCCGTTATCACAAATCCAACCCAGCTACCTCTCTTATTTTTCTTTAATATATCAATAAAAAATATACTATTTAATAAAGCTAATAATAGTAACAGACTATACATTCTAGACTCATTGGCATACCAATTTACAAAGGGAGATATTACAAATATAATCGTGGTCATAAGACCTATTCTTTTAGAATAGATTTTAGTGGATAGAATATAGATAAATGGGATTGAGATTATATATATTAATAAAGATAGATATCTAGCAGAAATAATACTGTTATCAAATATACCTTGCCAAAAATGTAATATAATATGATATAAAGGGACATGAACATCCTGTCCTACAATATCTAATATCTCTGAAATGCTGTGACTCACTTGCCAAATGCTTTGAGCTTCATCAAGCCTAATACTATTTAAATATATAAGCGGGATGGAAATACTTATACTAATAAATGTAAAGAACAATATTTTAATCCAATCTAAATTCCACCAACTATATTCTGATCTTTTGGTCGCTAATCTCTTCATTATTTATCTATAGTTAATGTTGATACTACGGGTATTGCCTCCAAAGATTCTTCATTCGCGATAACTATACTCTTTTGTTTTAATGGTAATGAAGACCTTATAAAAGGTATCATAATGATAATATTTAGGAATATCCAAGAAACATTGGCGAATAATGACACCGTAATACCAGCAAAATATATATAGTATGATATACCAAGTAAGCCAATTCCTATATAAGTAAGATGCATCCAATTAAGATGTATGAAATTTCCAGAGACTGCAGTCTTAGAAGTAATGCTAAATCCATTTTTTTGACCAGTCAGTACTGCAATTAAAGCTTGAATATGAATCATAAAGGAACTCATTGAGAAGGCAAGGCCTTTAAAAGAATAAGTGAAATTACTACTTCTCTGTAATATATACATCACTAGATAAATATACGGGATAAAGACTAGAGCAATAATCATACTAGAGTTTACTAATGGCACACTACCCGTAAATAGGAATATAAGAGGGACAATCATATTTAAGAGAAATATAATTCCTGACAAATAATAGCTAGCTGAGGCTAGGTATTGCAATTTCTGAGCTAAAGATAAACCCTTATTGAATAATGGATTATATTTAAATATGACTTCTAGACTACCTCTTGCCCATCTAAACTGTTGTTTGTAATATGACATAAAATCTTCTGGAGCAAGCCCCTCTGCTAAGACCTCTGGGACATATATAGATTTCCAACCTTTTGAGTGTACAAATAAGGAGGTTAAGAAATCTTCTGCAATATTAGTCTCACACATTCCCCCAGCTTCCATAATAGCCTCTCTTCTTAAGACCATATTAGTACCACACATAAAGACTGAGTTAGTTGTATTCTTACCTTTACAAATAGCCCCAAAGAATAACTCCTGTTGTCGCCAAGACCCTTCAGTGACAAGATTCTGGCTGTGGTTTTTATAATACTGAGGTGTCTGTACAAAACCTAGTTTAGTATCAATAAAATATCCCATGGTTTTCTTTAAGAAATCTTTCACCGGCACATGATCTGCATCAAATACCACAAAGAATTTACTTTTTGTCTTCTGTAAAGCATTATTTATATTACCTGCCTTGGCTCCATGTGGAATTCTTCTTGTGATACAGTTGACACCTAAATCTTTAGCCAACTTTCTAACTTCTTGCCAATTATCTTTTTTTGCTACATACCCATCATTTAATAAATAAATATTAAATTTTGGATATACCATATTCTTAGCTGCAATAGCTGTCTCTTTGATAATTTCAATTGGTTCTCCTGCTACTGTGATGAATACATCCACCTCTGGAGAAAACTTTTTATCATAAATATTATTACTTTGAGTATTCCAGACTGTAATAATATAAGTAATTATTTGCCATAAATGAAATATTTCTCCTACAATCAAAATACCATATAGCCAATAGTTACTAGGCGTGATGAAAAATGTAATGAAGATAAAGTAAATAACTGATATTAAAGCTACTCCTATGAGTAATAATTTAGAGACCTGAGTGTTTTGTAAGAAAATTTTACGTGAATTATAATTCATAGATATATGCTTATTTATAACCTTCTTCTATGTCTCTATCAGACAAAGTGGCAAAATAATTTGGAAGTAAATTATTATATATAGCAAGTCCAAACCAAGCCCAGTTACTATCATAATAACCTAATGGATCCTTCCATGTTTGAGTGTCCCTATTGTATAAAGGCAATAGTTTTTGTTCATATATATCTTTTGCAACATCTGGATTAGCAATTAAAAAATACCCAATATTAGTACCAATTACCGCTGGAGATGAACCCTTGTCTAGTACTTTTCCATCATGTGAATAAGTATTATAAATATCTTTCTCTGAATTCCAAATGGATAATAAGAACTTATTCTTTTCTAAATAACTTTTTGCTCTACTATCTTTATACCATAAATAATCTAAATATAGCCTCCACATAACCCTATGAGCATCAAAACTATAATTTGTTGTAATATCAGAACTCTGAGGCGCACTAAGCAATCTAGTATTTCTATCCAGTATCACCCAATCTGGAGGTATTCCGACACCCTCCTCCTTATCTAAAGGAAAAGCTGAAGATTTTATAATTATCTCATAAGAAGTATCTATAACCCCCTGCCAATCATTAGCCTTGTCTATAATAGCAAACATTCTATAAGCATAGGGAGCATAGTAAGATGGGTTTAATAAAACAGAGTTTGGATTATATTGTTCTATATCATTAGATGTAATATATGGTTTATTATTAATCATCACAACACTTTCATTCCAAATCGCTTTAATAATACTGTCAGCTTCCAAAAGATAAGTAGAATCACCCCAACGAGCATAAGCAAACAATAAAGCCATAGCTATATCAGCATCCCCATCTGTGGCTGAATTATTTCCACCTATTTCGGTTAGAATTCCATAGCTACCATCCTCTTTTTTACCAAATAACCACGAGAATAACTTGTTACTCTTCCATAAATTGTCTTTTGTCCATTGCCAGCTTTTATCAAAAGTTTCTTTGTCATCTTGCCAAACTGCCCTTAACATAGCATAACTTTGACCTTCTGAAGTTGTAATATCATTTCTCTGAGGGTCTAAGGTTCTAAAAGATGAATCTTCAATATAATCATCTTTATAATTTTCCCATAAAGCATCTAACATAGCTTTGTTTGAAAATATATAATTATTTTGAAGTGATTTCTCCTTGGGAAAAGATGTATTACTTAGCCCAATTAATAACCCAATCATTAAAAGAGCAAATGCACCTATCCAAATTGTTTGATTTAGTATACTTAATATATTATTAACCATTGCTTATTTCTATCATAAATTACTATTAATGAAGCTACATATTCAAAAGTATCATAAACATTAACTTTTGTCAATAGCTGACAAAAGTTAATTAAAGATTATGATTATATATGTAATTTAAAACAAAAAAGCAATATTTATAAATATTGCTTTTAAGTATAAAGTCACACTTATTATTGATCCAAAATATCTTCTATAGAATTTAACAAAACATCTTTCTTTTTCTTGACTGCAAGCTCCAATAAATCATGCATACTATTAGAATCTTGGATCAGCATAGAACTGGCGTGATTACGATGATAAACTCCTCCTGCTCTCAATACATCTGGATAATCTCTTCTACAAATTGTAGGAACTGTCAAAAATTCATCAACTTCAAAAATTAGTAATTTTTTACCATTATAATCTACGGTTTTCATATTATATTTAGGCAATGGGTCTAGGTATTGACTTAAGTGATTATCTATCCAAGTTCTATCTACACTATCTAAATCTTCTGAACTAAGTCCTACAATTACCTTAGAATCTGAGACTCCAAAAATTAAAAGACCACCATTGGGAGTGTTGGATATAGCAGCAATATGTTTAGCTAATTTAGTCTTATTATAATCATTGAATTTATGCCAGTTAAAAGTTTCTTTGAAATCAATATTATTATCCTCATACCTCTCTTTGATAACTTTGTCTAATAGCTCGGGGGTATATTGCATAAATTTATAATTAGTAAGCGACTGGTCTTGGCATTGGCATTATCTCGGTCAATCCTGATTGGAAAAACAATAAATACAAAGCTAAGATAATCACAAACCAAATAAATTGCAGAATGATAATTGACAATAAATTACCCCACCCCTTTCTCAAGCCAACCATAATAGCTGGAGCTAGGAGAATGAGAGAATATAATAGAGTTATGATAACTGAAATCAGAGAGCTAAATGTAGGGTCATAAGATATGGATTGAAATACATTATTATAATTTAAAAATCTTAATATAATACTTACAATTATAACTACAATAACCGCTCCCAGACTAATTAAAACATTAGTCAAATCAAATAAATGAATATAATTTTTATTAACTATATTCTGCTCCTTATTTTGTGTTTTACGAGAGTCATCTGAACCCTTCTTAGGTTTAGAATTTATATGTTTTGAAATTAGATAAATTAATACAATAATGATAGCAATCACGAGAATTGTAATGATAATTTCATTGAGATAAAGCCTAAACCAATTCTTGGCATATTCTCCTCTGACATTGAAGCTCTCATTAGGAGCTAGACTTTTGGATTCTTTGATCAAAGCTCCTGAGACTCCGATATTGCTCACTACTCTATCTAATTCTCTACTAGATACAGCTGAGGAATCTCCCAATTTAGCCATAGGCATAGACTCAACACCTTCATTATAATTAACCGAGGACTGTTTACCTTTAAGCACTAAATCACTATCTACATCTACAGCAACTCTCATAGACTGTATTCTAGAATTGACTTTGATAGTCTCAAAATTAAATTTGTATAATCCAAAACTATTATCTACATAACCCTTAGCAGCATAAGAGATTATAATAGCGGTAGATTTGGATGGCTCTACTGAATTAGGTAAAGTCAAGTTATAGGTGTTGCCTGATTGAGTATATTTGATTTTGGTATATTCAGCTGTCTGACCTGAACCATAGTAATAATAATCTTGTCCATAATCTGGGTCTCGATATTCTACACAGGGATTATTAGGATCAGTATAATTATATCTTACACACTCTAGAGGTAATTTCATCTGATACATTATCATCTCATAAGGGTCTACCTCTGGGATTTCAAAACTAAATTCACTGAAAGCCTGCTCCTCTCGATTAGGGATAACTAATTTAGAATAAGTAATAGCCTCCCCATTACCACGAAAAACCACACTATAGGAATGCTTTTGCCCAAATAAAAGAGAATTGGAAGTATCAGGGGGTATAGGTATAATAGGAGCTATATCTGGAGCCACAGAATTAGCTTTTTGAGCTAAGACAATCCCCCCAAAATTAGCTAAAAATAGACCCAGTACCAATATCATGGCCATAGACTTTTTTATCATTATATACATATTTTTATTTAGTAAGTTAATACTGAATATATAATAACATAAATTTAAAAAATTATCTCAAATTTAGAGAAAGCAAATATTCTCAGAAAAAAACTTTTACAAATAATATGGTAGTGATTTTATTCGTTATAATTTTGATTAACTTTAAATTGAATAATTCTCTCAATCAAATCATAAGGAATGGGTTTATCAAGAGGAAATTGTACGGAACCTTTACCTTGTTTATATTGAGATAATTCTTGTGTAAATTGTTTATTAGCTTTAGGAGTGGCATATAATCCAATATGATGTTCAAAAGCAGCAAAATATACCAGAGGCTTATTATTGAGTTTAAAAGCAGGCATTGCATAAGAAATACTCTCCTCAGCTTCTGGAGCTAAAGTCTTGACCAAATAATAGAGTTTATTTAAAATAATTTGAGTTGATTCCGGGAATTGTGATATATATTCAGGTATAGAATTCATATATTGTTAATTTACATTATATATAGTATAGCATATTGACTATATTGCTGATATATGATTATATAATTCTGTCTTGCATTTTCCCAAATGAACAGTTATTCCATTCAATTCATTGCAAAACTCCAAAAAGGGAAAGGGAGAACTTGGGCATTGTCTCAATGTTCTGATATGGTCAAGGTACTGAAACGCCTAAGAAGTCTACGTCAACTAGTAACGGTGATAGCGGGGCCTAGCTCTGATATTCTCACGGAGCTTTCTGATTTTGAAAATATTCTGGAGAATTGCAGTCCAACTTGGAGAAGATCTATTAATATACGCCAATTAAGAGCCTATACATTCTTCATTAATTTACCGACTAGAACAGCTTATATCACGACAAAAGAACAAGGAGGGCAAAAAATATTCCCTCCAATAGGGGTGAAAGAAGGTAATTCTGATGCTTATGCAGCAGTAATTCTCTTTATGGATATATTTATTCGAGTGCTTGAGGGGAATAATAGCCTCAATATTCATTGGATCAATGATATGGCAGTTGGTAAAACTAAACCCTGTGAGGACTGGGGTGATGATACAGAGATAGAGAGTATATTTAATATATTTGCTAATTTACAACAATCTCAGGCTCGTACTAAGATTACATCTCATCCATCAGATATTACCATCTATGCCTCCCCATCTTCCTATGAGATAATCATCACAAAACACTAACCATGCTCCACTCACTCCACCTCGCAATCTGCGGGGTGTTTTTTATTTAATGATTATTGGGGCATAATTATAGGTTTACTTAAAATTGAATATTTGCTTACAAGTTAATTGTAAAGGTAGTGAAATTTGTTCTGGATTTTCAATGAATATTTTTTGTAATTGATCTAAACTAAGCCATTTTTCATTTACTTGTTCACTATTTAATATAATTTCACCCATAGATTTAATATACTCTGCTTCGAATATTTCAAATCTCTCTTTTTCAATCCGATTTTCATAATCATATTCAAAACAAAAGCTATCTAATAATTTAACTTGATTCACTTTAATCCCACATTCTTCCTCTAATTCACGAATTGCAGTCTGCATATACGACTCACCAGAGCAAACATGTCCAGCTGAGGAATGAAATAATTTACCAGACTCTACTTTTAGATTTGAAGCAGTAGGAAAAAGATATTTACCATCTTTTCTTTTTAACAAAACAGCACTGACTCTATGTCTAAGTCCATTTTTATGAGCATCTGATTTTGTAGCTCTATTGATTATATTATTATTTATATCAATTATGTCTAAATATTCTTCTTTCATTTTAGGGCTTTAGTGTTTAATTAAATTATATCACAATACCCTTAAATCGAAGCCAAAAAACTTTCAATATCAGGATATCTCTCGCTGAACATAAGATATAGAGTTTCTGGCTTCTCTACCTCACCAATTAATATCAGTTTTTTATTAAGTCCAAAAGCCACCCCAGCTTCCATATGAGCAGCAAGTCCTGCAGGAAGTAACAATACAATAATGTCTGCATTTTTAAGACTCTCCATATCCCTCTCAAAAGTTTCTCTATAGTGTGAAGAATTCCAAAAGTTAGGATCAGATTCTGATATATCCATTTGTTCCTCCCAAGGTAAATCGGGAGTTTCTGGAGTTGCAGGTATATCGAGGAAGTTATAACAACTATAGCCTTTTGATTCTATTCCATCTACAAGTTTTTGTATATTATGAGCATTCCTTGTCCTCCCAATTACCATATAGTCTGTTTGCATGGTGGTGTTATAATTTTATAATTTCTCTATTTTTAGCTATAATCTCATCTGTGACTTTTCTGACTTTTATTGTCTTATCTCCTTCAAGGACAGCTTTAGTAAATCTATGAACTCCATCAAGAATTATCCATTTATCTTGATGTTTATAAATCTCTATTGGATATTTCAAATCTACTTTTCTAGTTCTACTCGCATGTAATTGTTCTTTATCAAAATTTTCAATTAACATTCTTGGAGATAAATTCCAATCATCAGTCCCCATCTTTTCTAAATAAGGAATATCCAAATTATAATCTATATCTAATATATTAATCTCTTCAATGGGAATATCTAATTCCCATAATCTATGATCATCTATTTTAAATCCTATATCAAGTATTTTTGGTAATGCCATATTATTAAAAGAATTATTTTTCAGTATAAAAATTTTACCATAAATTTAGAATTTTTGTAATTGAATATAAAACAAATCCCCCTAGATTGTAATCTAGAGGGATTTACTACATTGTGCGCAGAAGGGAGACTTGAGTCGCAAATGGGATTTGCTCCTTGAAACCACTCGGTTTCAATACTTCCTCCACGGGAAACTACCATTTCCATCAATCCCCCCACGCCCCATCTCGGACACCTACGGTTTCCGACATTCGGAGTAAACTCCTCGCTGCCTTCCTGCCCAGGGGGATTGACACCCCTTCCCATCAAGGCCCCTTCTTTTAATACTTATTATAAACAATATACCTAAACTACAGTCTAGGTATATTGTTTATATAGTGCGCAGAAGAGGACTTGAACCTCCACGGTACTTTGTATTTTCCCACAAGCACCTCAAGCTTGCGTGTCTACCATTCCACCACCTGCGCTTTGATTAGAGTTTTGTTTTGACTCCAAATATTGTGAATTTACAATTTACTCAGATAACTGTACTTCTGTTGATGGAGTAGCTCCAACTGTTTGAGTTTTACTTGATTCTGTAGTAATGACTTTTTTAGCCTTTTCTTTAAGGCGGTATCTCTTACCTACTCCATTTCTTAAGTAGAATAATTTAGCTCTTCTAACTTTGTTATGTTTTAGAATATCGACTTTGGCAATATTAGGAGAATATAGTGGAAAAATTCTCTCAACACCTACTCCAAGGGATACTTTTCTTACTGTAAAGGTAGCTGAAA
This sequence comes from Minisyncoccota bacterium, assembly GCA_032117235.1. GTDB lineage: Bacteria > Patescibacteriota > Minisyncoccia > SW-4-49-11 > SW-4-49-11 > CALRBF01. The sequence goes on from JAULZW010000002.1 coordinate 15,377, forward strand.
TATCAGTTTTCAAGTGCCTAGAGATTACAATTCCTTCAAAAATTTGAATTCTCTCTTTGTTACCTTCAATAACTTTTTGATGTACTCGAACGGTATCTCCAATACTAACTGGTTCGAATGGTAACTCTGTAGGTGTTGCTAGTGTACTCATATCATTATCTTATATATTCTCCCTTATAATCTTAATTGGGGTGGGCGATGTAGGATTCGAACCTACGACCCTCTCGGTGTAAACGAGATGCTCTGACCAGCTGAGCCAATCGCCCTTATTATTAGCTTAAATGAAAGTTCTCAAGGATAAACTCACCTTGGTAGCGATAGGAGGGATCGAACCTCCGACCTCGGGCTTATGAGTCCCGCGCTCTAACCAGCTGAGCTATATCGCCAATATGAGAAAGATGCATTTTTGTGGCGGGAGCAGGACTTGAACCTACAACCTCCGGGTTATGAGCCCGACGAGCTACCATTGCTCTATCCCGCGATTTATATAGTGCTTATGTATTATTACATATAATCTAAAATAATGCAAGGGTTTGTATAGGACTAAAAATTATAAATTGTGAATTATGAATGGTGAATTGTAGGGGTGACCTTGCAGTCGCCTGCCTTATTATGTCCTCCTTCGGAGGAGGTGCCCGTTAGGGCGGAGGTGGATAACTAAAAACCTATATTCTCAAATTCAATATGATTATCAAATATACTTCAGTTTTGATTCTATCCACCCCCGTCTTTCAGACTTCCCCCTCCCTGCCTACCGCAGGCAGGCAAAGGGGTACAAAAGCTCAAGTTACCAAAATACTCCACCCCGTCAGGCAAAGCCTGCCACCCCTCAATTTATCTCCCGTAGGGAGAGAGGGGAATTTAGCTCTATCCGCCTCCGGTACTTCGTGCCACCTCCTCCACTTGTCTACCGTAGTTTAGAAAGGAGGACATAATACTTCTCCCCTATTTCCTATTCTGAAAAGCAGCGATGAGGGTGTCTTGATCGACATATTCGAGCAAGGTTCCATTGGCGAGCCCCCTACCGAGGCTACTTATGTTGCCTTTGAATGATTTAAGTTGTTGGCGAATATATTGAACTGTTCTATCTCCTTGTGCGGTGGGGCTGGTGGCTATGATTATATCTTGTATATGTTCAGTTTTGATTCTGTGTAATAATTCTGTGATATGTAAATCTTCTGGTTGTGAAGCTTTGAGTGGGTCTATAACTCCTCCGAGTACATGATATCTACCATTATAAACTTCTGTTCGCTCAATTTGCAAAATATCCTCAGCATACTCTACTATACAAACACTTCCAGTATCTCTGATTTCATTATTGCATATAGAACATATTTCACCTTCTGCGGTATTATAACAAAGTTTACATTGTCTGACTAAAGTCTTTATCTTATGTATTTCTTTAGCTAATTTTGTAAGATAAGTCTGCTCTTGATTGATTAACCAATAGGCATAGCGAGTTGCTGTTTTCCGTCCTACTCCTGGGAATTGACGTATATCTTCAATTAGCTCATTGACTGAGGCGGGGGGGTTGATTTTACGATTCATATTTATTCATTGTTGTTTTGCTGATGGCGATAATCCAAATTAATAAAGGTTGCATATTCTTTTTTGAATCCTAACTTTACTTTTCCAATTGGTCCATTTCTTTGTTTGGCAATATGAATTTCAGCTATACCTTTGTTTTCGGTATCTGGATTTTCTCGCTCTTCTCTATAGATAAACAATACAACATCGGCATCTTGCTCAATAGATCCAGATTCCCTTAAATCTGAAAGTCTAGGAATTTGTGGGGAACGACTTTCTACCGAACGGGATAATTGAGATAGAGCTACAACTGGGACATTGAACTCACGGGCTAGACTTTTGAGAGACCGTGAAATCTCTGAGACTTGTTGTACTACATTATCTGTTCTGAGGCTAGACTCCATAAGTTGCAAATAGTCTATTACAATTAATCCTAATTCTTCTACCTCAGACATAATTCTTCTTACTACGGCTCTTATTTTCATCACACTACTACCTGGGCTGTCTTCGATGAATAGCTGAGACTTTGATAGAGAGTCAAGTGCTGGAGCTAATAATTCAAAATCCTGAGAATGTAATTTACCAGTTTTCATCTTGAATAAATCTACCTTTGCCTCAGAGCTGATTAGCCTGTCTACGACTTCCTCCTTGGACATCTCAAGACTAAAGAATACAGCTCCTTTACCTGACGTAATAGCTACATTTTTGATAATTTCTAAAGCAAGCGAAGTTTTACCAACTGAGGGACGAGCCGCAAGAATAATTAGATTAGATGGTTGTAGCCCACCTAGAGAATTATCTAAAGCATCAAAACCAGTTTTAACACCTTTCATCCCAATTCCATTATTATGAACATCGTCTATCCTATCAAAAGCATCATGAAGAGCATCACTCATTTTTACATATTCTTGCTTAATTACTTTTTGGGCTACACTAAACACAGCTTGTTCTGCTTGATCAAGAACATGATCAATTTCTTGTGTCTCATCAAATCCTAGCTCTACAATTGAAGATCCTACTGCGATTAGTTTTCTCAGAGTAGATTTTTGTTTAACTGTATATGAATAATGTTCAATATGAGCTGAAGATGGTACTAGGTCTACTAAATATACTAAATATTCCTCACCTCCAATTTCTTCTAATTTTTCGATCAACTCTAATTTATGGCTAACTGTAAGTAAATCTATCGGTTCTTTACGATTAAATAATTCTAATATCATCTGATAAATCAATCCATTTTTTTCATAATAAAAGTCTTCTGGAGTCAAAATATCTACAATTTTTATCAAAACATCAGACTCAATTAGAATTGCTCCCAAGACAGACTCTTCCATATCGACAGCTTGGGGTGGGATTTTATTATGTAAAACTTGTGGTTTTTCTTTATAATCTTTAGCTATTTTTCTTTCTCTTGCCATATTATTTACATTTCATCTAAAGTCTGAATTGTCAGCAAACCTAGACCTGTCTTTATTACCAAATTTACTCGCTCTAATAAATATAATTTATTATTTTTAGCCTTAATATCTTTATCTTTTAAAATTTGAGTAGTATGATAATATGAGTTTATCATCTCGGCTAATTCATATAAGTAGTGAGCTATATAAGCAGGGTCATAATCTTTGGCTGACTGATCTCTTAACTCTACAAATTTAGCTAATTTTAAGATTATATTATGCTCTATAAAATTATAATCTACATCTGAGCTATATTCAGGAATAACACCTGATTTATTCAGAATAGATTGTAAACGAGCATAGGTATATAATATATATGGTCCTGTTTTTCCAGTAAGACTAATTGAAGAATTGATATCAAAAATAATATCCTTTTTAGTAGAGATTGCCAAAATATAATATATATAACTAGCTCTGGCAATTATATCTACTCTACTTACTATCTCAGCCTCTTCTAATTGAGTATCTTTGAAATATATTTCTCTGACTTTATCTTCTATTTCTTGGATTAAAGGGTCTGCATTGACTATAGTCCCTTTTCTGGAGCTCATTTTACCTTCTGGAAGACGAAATAGCCCATAGCCGATGTGATATAGACCATCTTGTTTAATACCTAATTGTTTAGCAATGGCAAATAATTGTTGAAACTGTAAATTTTGCTCATAAGCTGTAATATAAATCAGTTTATCAGCATTATGGCATTTTGACTTTTCGGATAGTCTATATTGTAATAAAAATAAATCTTGAGTTATATACAAAGCTGTACCCTGAGACCTTAGGAGAATTTTATTCGGTAAACCAAATTCTTCTAAATCTGCATAAATATAACCATCTTCCGGATGTTTCTTGAATATTCCTCGAGCAAGACCATCTTGCACAATATCTTTGCCTTGTTTATAAATATATGATTCATAAATATGCTCATCAAAAGAAGTTCCTAGTTTGCGATAGGTAATTTGTTGTCCTTCTATAACCCAGTTTCTTAACTTAAGCCAAATATCATACCAATATTTATCTCCATTTTCCCATTTGCTTAATATTTCTTGCGCTTCATCGATGAATTCAGGGTTTTCATCTAGTTTATTATCAAATTCAATATATAAATCACCAGCATAATGATCAGATTTTATACTTGGGACTTCATCTTTATGAAACTTATCATAAATTAACATCATTTTAGCAACTGCAATTCCTCTATCATTAATAATTTCAGTTTTAATAACTTGATGACCTTGAGATGTAAGTATATGATATAAAGACTCTCCAATAGCAATGTTCCGAATATGTCCTAAATGTAATGGCTTATTAGTATTGGGAGAAGAAAACTCTAGAGCTATTTTTTTCTTATTTTTTGTATCTAATTGAGGTAATTTATCTAATAAAACATGCCAAACTAAATATGAACTTTTAAGTCTTAAATTAACATAAGCTCCAACTATGTTGATTTCTTGAATATAATCTATTTTTAATAAACTAATATGTAATATATTAGCAATATCTTGAGGAGATTTCTTTAAAATTTTAGCAAATTGAAAGCAAGGAATAGCTAAATCTCCAAATTTAGAATTAGGATATTCAAATTCAATTTCTATGGGATTATCTATAGAAAATATACTATAGAGTTGTGTTCGCAAATCCTCTTTTAACTTATATAACACCATATTCTAAAATAGCTTGATAATATCTCTAACTGTTACTACTAAAAACAATGCCAAAAGTAAACTATACCCTATAAAATGAAATTTATTTTCTAATTCCTGATTTACTGGAGATTTTTTAATCCACTCTATAATTACAAAGGCTATTCTCCCTCCATCTAAAGCTGGGATTGGTAGTATATTAAAGAAGGCTAAACTTGTACTAAAAAATCCTATAAAAGTAATAATATATCCAAAACCCAAATCTCTAACATCACCTACAACTTGAACTAAACCAACTGGCCCAGTCACATCTGCTTCGGCTGGTAATGGAGCTTGAGTAAATAAACTCATAATCATTTGTCCTAATATATAAAAGGTCTTAGTTATAATTACATATATACGAACAAATGATACCTGGAGTGAATCAAAAAATGAAAGTTTTTGCATTCCTGTAAGATTTGTTGCAATACCGATTGCACCTTGTCCTTCTGGTGGATTTTCACGAGGTTCTAAAGTTTTAGTCAAAGTTTGCTCTCCCCTTTTTACTACTATATCTATAGATTTACCAGTGTTATCTTTGATGATATTTGTCACTTCATCTTGATTTGCAATTTCTATTCCAGCAATATTTTGTATTTCATCCCCAAATTTTAAGTCTGATTTTTCAGCAGGAGAATCTTTAGAAACTTTAGCTATTCTAACTGCAACATTACTATATTTATCAGAGTTTATATTAGAGTCATTAATAACTACTTGAGACCCCAACATCCCAACTACAGTAAATGCCACAACAGCAATTATAATATTCATAATTACTCCAGCTGAGAGTATAGCTATTCTTTGCCATGGTTTTTTGGATGCAAATGACTGAGGATTTTCTTTATTATCCCCCTCTTCTCCTAATAATTTTACATAGCCTCCTAGGGGAAGTAAATTAATATTGTATTCAGTATCACTATTCTTTGGCTTAAATCCCCAAATTTTAGGTGGTAGTCCAAATCCAAACTCTTCCACCTTTACTCCATTCCACCTTGCTACAATAAAGTGTCCAAATTCATGTCCTATTACTACTATTACGAGTATCCCAATAAATAATACAAGTGTTGTCAACATATTATATAGTTAAAATTTGTTGTTCTTTTTTCTTTGAGATAAGCTCTAATTCGTTTTGATAATCTTTGGTAAATAAATCAATTTGTTCAAAATCTTTATACTGCTCATCTTCTGAGATTTCTTTATTCTTTAGTTGATTTTTAACATTACTTCTTGCTTCATCTCTGACTTGTCTTAGTTCAGTTTTAAATTCTTCAGCTTTATTATTTAGCTCTTTAACTAAAGATAGTCTTCTCTCTTCAGTTGGTACTGGGATGACTAGTCTTACTCCAGCACTTTCAGAAATTGGATTTAAACCTAAATAAGTTGCTTGTTGAATCCCTTTTTCTATACTTGAGATACTAGATTTATCCCAAGGTGATATTAAAATAACTCTTGGTTCTGGAATACTAATAGCTGCAATTTGTTTGAGTGGAGTTGGGGTCCCATAATAGGAAACTAACAAGTCAGCTACTAAATCTATACTTGCCTCTCCAGTTCTTAATGACTGAATATCTTTTTTAAAAGATTCTATTGTTTTATTGAACTTACTTTTAATCTCAACTGTATTTAACATATAATATAAATTAATTGCTACTGATATATATTATATCACTTTTTTCTCTATCTATTAAGAGATCTGTAATATTGTTTAATACTGATGATAAATCACTTGTATTCCATGTCTCCCCCTTATTAGAAGAAACATATAAAACAGTACCTACGTTATAATAAATAACATTAGGGTCAGACTCACTAACTCTAATATTAGTTACTGGTAATGATAAATTAGGAGTTAATATACGGACATTATTCCAAGTTTTACCATTATCATTGGTCCTCAATAATTCACCAGTACTTCCAATATATATTTCATTGAAATCATTGGGGTTAATTGTAAAAGATGTAATTTGTGAACCTGTAACTGCTCTAGATTTTAGATTTGGAATAGATTCCTCAAAAGAAAACCCTCCATCTTTACTCTTAAAGATACTAGTTATTCCACAAATTAGTATATTATCTGGATTTTTAGGATCTACTTCTAGACCAATTACCGTGCTTTTGATATTATTAGCTAAAATCCAGTCTAGGCCTTTATTGTATGATTTTAATAACACTCCACTGGATAGTAATGCATATATAATATTATTATTTTTAGGATCTACTTTAATAGATACAAATGAAGGTCCATTTTTAGGTTCTGTATATACCTCCTTAAGATCATTTGTTTTATCTAAATTAAGATTACGATATAAGCGGGCTCTTTTTGACTCTATTGCTCCTATATATATCTCATTAGTATTATTAGGATTAATTCCAACTGTAGTAGATATTATAGTGGAATTTAATATAAGATTCCATTCATTACCCCAATTAGAAGTTCTAAATACACTACCTTTACTCGTAATCGCTATAATATCTTTATCTGCACCTTTTGATAATGTTATAACATTTCTACTTAAATTAGTACTGGAATTAGATGCTACTTTTGACTTTGGTTCGAAAGTACGTCCTGCATCTGTAGACTTCCAAATAGCACCCTTAACTTCATCGGTTTTCTTATTATTATCCTCTCCAGAAGGGATAGAAATAGGAGAATAATTATTAAAAATAATAGCTGTAATAATTAAAATTCCAATTAATATAGTTAATGGTAAAAGAAACACTTTCATATATATAGTTTATTATTCAGGAGAAATTCTTCCATAGCCAATATATTTTTACGGTTACTAAACAAAATAGTTGATTTTATATTTTGCAAACTCATCAAAACCTTATAATTCCAGCCAGCTGTAACATTAGTATTATTTACTATATTATTTAGTTTTTTATTTAAACTTTGTGATAGTCTAATATTAGTATATCTGGTCTTATCATTATGTGCAAGTGAAATCATAAAATGTATGCTTTCCAAAACAAATAGCACTAAATCTATTGGATAATTTAATAATTTCTGAGTATAATTAAAAATTTCAATTTCATCAGTTTGTAATGAATCTAAATATAATTCCCAAATTTGCTCTATTGTATTTAGTAAATCTGGATTTTCTTTTATATCAAGTTGCAAATCATAATGTCCTAGACTAATATCATTTGAATCTATGGCATCTAAATAAACTTTTAAACATCTTGAATATATTGTTGATAATAGTTTATGGTATGTACCTAATAATAAAACAATGCTATGCTTAGAGGGCTCCTCAATTATTTTCAATAAAGCATTTTGAGATTCTTTAGTCAAAAAATCTGCATCTTCAATAACAAAGAATGCATATGAGCTATATAATGGAGTTTGATTTATATGATGTTTTATGATATCAATTTCGTTTAATCCAATACTAGATTTATCTTTATCTTTTTTTATACAGATTATATCATTATTATTAGAGTTATCTTTGTTAAACGATTTAATAATATCTTTAGCTAAAGCTAACTGACCAACTTTATAAGAGCCTTCTATTAAAAATGTTTGACTTTTTTTATTTTGAATTTGATCTAAAATAATTGTTTTAGCTTGATTACTTGTCATTGCTATTCTTATCAATAATTTGGTTAGTATATTTTTCTATTTCATTTATAAATCTTTGAGTACTAAACTGCTCTGAATGTTTACGAATATATTCAGTATCATAAGTGTTTTCAGTAATTCTTCTAACTCCATCAGCTAATAATTCTATAATTGGAGCATCAAAAAACTCTCCTGTTTTTCCCTCAATAACAGTCTCTAAAGCACCCCCATCTCGCAAAGCTAAAACTGGTTTTCCTGCTGCCATCGCCTCAACTGGAGCAATACCAAAATCATCACTCCCAGCAAATATAAATGCTTTACAATTTTGATAATATTCTACTGTGGTCTCATCATCCAAAAAGCCTTTTATCTCTATATTTGATTCTGCTAATTTTTCTAATCTTTGACGTTCTGGACCATCCCCAATAATTATAAGTGGAATTTTTAATTTATTAAAAGCTTCTACTGCAATATCTATATTTTTGTAAGGAGTTAACTGAGACACAATAAGAAAATAATCTTTATGTGATTTTGTGGCTTTAATTCTATTCACATCTACCGGGGGATAAATTACTACTGAGTCTTTGCGATAGTACTTTTTGATACGCGATTGAGTAAGTTTGGAATTTGCAATAAAATAATCTACTCTGTCAGCCGCCTGTCTATCCCATTGACGCAAATAATGAGTTAGTAACAAAATCATAAAGTTCAAAAGACCTCCTTTTCTTTGTTGTTTTCGATAAGAATGAAAGGCATTCCACAAAAAAGTAGCTGGAGCATGACAATAAGAAATATGTATAGCTTGTGGCTTGGTAATCACTCCTTTTGCAAAAGAATTTGTACTAGAGATTACCAAATCATATTTAGATAAGTCAAATGACTCTATAGCTGATGGTAAAATTGGAGCTAAAAATTTAACTTTAGATTTTATCCAATTAGGAAATTTATTGACAAAACTAGTATACACTTTATTAGTGGGAAATACTTCCCCTACTTTATCCTGATTATATAATAAGCTATATATATCTGCTTCAGGGTATATATCAGATATATGTTTTAATACTCGCTCAGCCCCCCCAAGACGAGTTAGATATTCATGCACCAAAGCTATTTTAATATTTTTTTTCATAGCTTATTTTTCTCTCTTCATCAATGGGAAGGCGGTAGTTTCGCGAATTGGTTTTTGCATCAATACGCTAAATAATCTCTCTGAGTATCCAAAACCACAAGTCGGCGGTATACCATATTCCAAAGCCTCTACAAAATCTATATCTATCATCATAGCTTCATCATCTCCTTGTTCTCTCAGGGCTTGTTGTTCTTCAAATCGAGCTAATTGGTCAACTGGATCATTGAGCTCAGCAAAGGCATTAGTCAGCTCTGATCCATAAGCTATCAGCTGAGACCTCAAAGTATATTCAGGCTTATTAGGATTTCTCTTAGCTAAAGGCGAGATAGCTACCGGATGATCAATTAACCACACGGGCTCTATACAATTAGGCCTGGCAGTTTTTTTATAGATTAAATCTAGCATTCTACCATAACCATCACTTTCGCTATATTTAAGATTAAGGCTATCAGCTAAAGATTTCAATTTTTCCACTGTGTCATATTCTTGTAAAGAGATTCCCGCAAATTTTTCTATAAATCCATAATATGACATTCTAGGCCAATTTGTACTCCAGTCTATAATTTTATCTTGATATGTTAATTCCAAAGTATCAAAAGTATGTTGAATTACATATTTAATTAATTTTTCAGAAAATTGCAACATCTCCTCAAAATCAGAGTATGCCCAATAAAATTCAAACGCAGTATATTCTTGTAAATGCTCATCATCTATGCCTTCATTACGATAATTTTTATCAATATCGAATACTCTCTCGAACCCTCCTGCAATATATCGTTTTAAGAATAATTCTGAACTAATTCTGAGATAAAAATCCTCATCTAGAGCATTGTGATGTGTGGAAAATGGCTTAGCTTCAGCTCCACCGGTAGTATGCTCAAGAGTTGGCGCTTGTAATTCTAGAAAGTCATACTTGAGCATATATTCTCGAGTAGCTTGCCAGAATTTGCTTTTCATTTTAAATATATCTCTGACTTCAGGATGTAACTTCATATCTACATATCTTTTGCGATACTTTAGCTCAATATCATCTAACTTTTCTGGCAGAGACCTCAGAGACTTAGTCAAAACTGTATATGAAGTCGCAAAGACACTAGGCTCTCCTCTTTGAGATAAATCCAAAGTACCAGTTACTTGTATATAATCTCCCCTATCTACTAATTCCTTAAAATCCTCAAATGTTAATGGACTTGATTCTAGTAAATCTGACTTAAAAATAAACTGAAAACCCTCAGGTAAAGAATCATCTTCTACTGTGGTAAACCCAATTTTACCAGATAATCTGAGGGACTTGATATAGCCAACCACAGTCACAGACTCCCCCTTGAGAGAATCAAATTTTTGACTTAATTCTTGTAAGGGCATATCTCTTTTGACCTGCTCATTATATGGATTATTCCCTTTAGCTTGCAATAATTTAGCTTTTTCTATACGATTATTTCGCTCAACTCCAATAGCTGTAAGTGTAGAATTTGTCATATTATAATTGTGTTAGTATTTCGGCTCCTTTATCTGTAACTAGAATGGTATGTTCAAAATGAGCAGAAAGAGACCCATCATCTGTATATACCGTCCAACCATCATCAGCATCGGTAAAAACATCCTCTGATCCAAGTGTAATCATAGGTTCAACTGCAATAGTAAGTCCAGAGATTAATTTATTCCCCGCTCCAACTTGTCCATAATTAGGAATAGTAGGCTCCTCATGTAATTTATGACCAACTCCGTGCCCTGCATAATCTCTGATAATACCATAGCCAAACTGATCAATATAAGATTCTATTGCATATCCAATATCCCCAGTAGTGGCTCCTGCTTTAATAGCTTTAATAGCTTTATTTAGTGATTTTTGAGTTCGTTCCAAAAGCAATCTAGCCTCTTCTGAGATAGTTCCGACTCCAAATGAAATTGCACTGTCTACAATCATATTATTGTGCAATACTCCACAATCCAGAGATACAATATCTCCTTCTTTAATTATAACTTTAAGATTGGGAACTCCATGAATTACAGCATCATTAAGCGAGGTGCAAATAACAGCTGGAAAGCCATAGTAACCTAAAAACACAGGTTTTACTTTTTTCTTCTCAAAAAACTCTCTTGTATAAATATCTATTTCTTGAGTACTAATGCCTGATTTGATTTTATCTTCCTTTAACCAAAGTAAAGTCTCAGCTAAGATTTTACCGCCTTCTCGCATAGCTTGAATTTCATCTTTAGTCTTAATCTTATATTTTTCCATAAATTATTATAAAGCTTTTAAGATATCTGCTGATACTTTTTCCATTGACTGATTACCATTAATGGTAATAAGCTTATCTTTGCCTCTAAAATATTCGATTGATGGAATAACCAAATCATTGTAAGTATCTATACGATTTTTAATATGCTCTGGCTTGTCATCCTCTCTTTCTAATAGCTCTAGTCTCTCGGACAACCTATTTATTACTACTTCATCAGGAACATCTATATATATAACTTTATATTCCATTTCAAACCAAGTTAGGACTTTATGTACAATAATTGCCTCTTCTTTTGATCTAGCAGCTCCATCTAAAATAATTCCTGTTTTATTATTATGATGTTTAAGCAGATAATCAATTAAAACATAGCTAGGCATCCAATAAGGTAAGAACTCACCCTTATTGATGGAAGAGGCAACTTTATTTGCTAAGAATCCTTTATCTGAAGCTATGTTACGAAAAAACTCTCCATAAGGTATATCTTCCATACGAAATTTCTGTTTCAAAATTCCGCTTTGAGTTCCTTTCCCAGATCCTGGTTTTCCAATTAAAATTAAGGCATCAACTTTTTTCATAAAAAATATTAAACTGTTACTTATATTTTAACATAATACCTAAATAATTTCCAATTTTAGCAAAACATTGCTAAATTAAATAGAAAGTTAAGTATCATTCGATATAAACTAATTACTTACCACCATTAAGAGGTAACTCCTCCTCAGCGCAATACGCAACGGAAGCCATGCCTGGTATTAGTAGAAGAAGGTAGGTACTGAAAGTTAAATGTAAAGACTCCTGCATCAAAATTATCTCCCAAACTACCACCTCGCAAGAAAGCATAAGGTCCTCCTGAATTAGATCCTATAAAGTACGTTCCAGCATTATAACTACTGTTCCAATCTTTATTACTTGGGCTTATTAAATCATAACTTAGACTCCCATATCCTGTTATGGATGTGAATTGTCCACCACCTGTAGGTTTATTAGATCCCATTATTGTATCATCAGTCCACTCCCAAACATTGCCACTTAAATCCCAGATAACCTCCCCATTACTTAAGGTATGTGTTCTTCTTTGCTCGCTAGGAGCAAAACTATTCGTACCCTCATAGCCTAAACTATCATCTGTATTGGCTGCAAGAGTAGCAGATGGAGAAGCATCACTATGGCCTCTATATAATCCTCCAGTTAAAGATGTGGATCCTATAGTGCCATTCCTCCAGTTACTTGATTGAGCTTCTATATTCCTTGCTATAGTCATCCATTCATTATTATTAATTAAGCCATATCCTGTTCCATTCAAACTACAGGCTGAGATAGCATTAGTTTGATTTATATTTACTTGCGGCAACCCTGTTGCTTGTGTTGTTGCTGCTACTGTTGCTGATCCTGTCTTTGCTTCATATTTCATTACACAAAAATCTTTGGTTCCGTATAAACTATTCCCTGGTACTCTTATATATCCTGTTGGACATCTGAAATTTGCTGCTGTGTCTGTGGTATTTACATATATTCTACTATTATTACCTATGTTTACTGTATAGGTGGTGCTACTTGGGATTGCTGTTACATAGTTTGGTATTAAACTACTCAAGTTTACACAGTCTGTTGTAACTGTACTATTACATACTTTTCTCTGTACTCCATCTATTTCTGTCGGATAACTACCTATCTCTATTAATCTCTGTTGTATTGCTTTCTCTATGGTATTCTTCTCCCCAAGTATTACTGCTTGTCTAGCTTGATTTATCTGTCTTGTTGGATTTATAGCTACTAGCACTACAGATGCTAATATCCCTATCGTTGCTATTACTAACAGTATCTCTAGCAGAGTGAAGCCTCTTTTTATGCTTCTGTTTTCCATACTGATTATTTTAAATTTATATTATATGTTTTGTAATTATATCATACTTTCTTTATATTTACTATTATATGTATAAGATGAGGAGATCGTAGACATAGAGTCAAGGAATTGGAGAGGAGTAAGATAGTTAAGAGAAGTATGAGGACGAACAGATAAATATTCAATAAGCCATGAAGAAAGTATAACATTAAGTTCA
>JAULZW010000003.1:0-72890 GCA_032117235.1 Minisyncoccota bacterium
AATATTCGTCATTGTGTAAATTCTATTTCATTAAAATTTATCGAAGGGAAATAATATGATTAAAAAAGCATATCTAGCTGGTGGATGTTTCTGGGGATTAGAAGAACTAATGAGAAGTCAGTCTGGAATTATCTCTATAATAGCAGGATATACTGGTGGTATAAATGAAAATCCAACATATGAGAATCACCCTGGCCACGCTGAAGCATTGGAGATAGAATATGACACTGAGCTAACTAGCTTTTGGAATCTGTTGGATTTCTTTTTTCAAATTCATAATCCAACCACCTTAAATCAACAAGGGAACGATAAGGGCACATCATATAGAAGTGCCGTATTTTATCAAAACAATGAGGAGCTCAAACAAGCCCAAGATTTCATAAAAATAGTAAATGATTCACAAAGGTGGAACTCTCCTGTGGTCACAACACTGGAAGAGTTTACAAGATTTTGGCCTGCTGAGGAATATCATCAAGATTATCTGCAAAAAAATCCAGGGGGATACACTTGTCATGCTATTTATTTTGATAGCTATTTGGAAACAAAGTAGTAAAATAATTTTATGAATATTAATAAAAAAACTATGAACACTATATTGATCATTGTCGGGATTGTGTTAGTTGTGTGGCTTCTGTATACCTGGCTTACAGTGGATAATATTGAAGAGCCAAAATATACACTGATAAGCAAGGCGGATGGCTATGAGATACGAGAATATGCATATTATATACTCGCCGAAACCACAATTAGCGGGGCAGAGACCAGAGACGAGGCGTCAAGAAAAGGTTTTTCTATAATCGCTGGGTATATCTTTGGAGATAATATCAAGAAAGACAAAATCTCTATGACAGTACCTGTTAATACCGAGGAGAGTACTTCAGAAAAGATCGCTATGACAGCGCCGGTTAATACTGAGAAAATAGAGATGACTATGCCGGTTAATACTGAGGAAGAAGCAGATAGCGGCGCATACAATGTCTCTTTTGTCATGCCAAGCAAATACACGCTAGAGACTTTACCAGAGCCAAATGATAAGAGAGTAAAATTACGTGAAGTGCCAGCGCATAAGGTGGCAGTGAGGAGGTTTAGTTGGACGACTAGCGAATCAGCTTTTAAAAAAAACGAGGAGGAACTATTGAAGGCACTTAGTCGTGATGGAGTAGAGACTGTGGGAGCCGTCAATGTGGCGCGCTACAACACGCCGTTTACAATACCATTTATGCTTAGAAATGAAGTGCATATAGAGGTAAAATGAGTTTATTAAAGAAAAAATATTATATGGTAAAATTAAAGTGATTCACTTGCACCTCTTCCCTAACACCCAAAGGTTTTAAACTCCTCTTTTATAGTTCTACTTTATCCTATTTTTCAGATATAGTAATATATTTTTTTAATTCAGTTTGTTTTTCTGCTTGTTTTATCAAAAAGTCTGCCAAGTCTGCTCTACTAATTCCGCCAATCTTAATTCCTTTGAATAATTTATCTTCAATATGGTATTTTTTTGTTAATTCTTTGTCTAATAGCCTGCCTGGTCTCACAATTGTCCAATTCAGATCTGAATTAGTGATAATTTCTTCCATTTTAGTTTTGTCATCATAAACATCTTTTAAAAATAATTTTAAAAATATCTTTACAGGCCAAGAAGCATAATTTTTACTTTCTCCAGCTCCAAATCCGGTCACAACAATAAATGGAATATCTATTTTGTTCTCCTTATTTATTTCCACAATTAATTTTGCAAAATCTGAAAAAAGCGTGGTAGCCTTCATACTCTTTCTAGTCCCCAATGTTATAATGAGAGCATCTGCATTTTGAATTGAACTTAATAGGTCAGCTTTATTGGTGGCATCACCAAGTATCATTTTTAACGATTTTTTATCTTCTATTTCAATTTCAGATCGAGAAAGTGTGGTTATCGAATGATTTCTATTTAACCCTCTTTTTACTGTTTCTAATCCTATTCCAGCCGAGGCTCCTATGATAGTTATGTTCATTTTAATTCTTGATTAATTTGGGGTTTATGTATATGACTTTATTATATCATATATTTACCCAAGCGAAAATTATATTTAATTCAGAGGCTATATCTGAATCTAATATTTTACCATGTGCCATTATAATTCTATCAGGACTCAATAATTTAATTCTGTCTATAGATTTATTTAATAGCTGATGATTACCCCAAAATAATGTTCTCTGGTCTCTTGTCGTCCCTCCATTTGGATGTAAAGCCCCGCCTATATAGGCTAAAATTCTAAAAAATGGATTATGGGGCCATCCACAATCCACAGATTGTCACTAATTGATTTTAAGGTATGTATTGGTTGATATGGGTGGTGCATATTGAGTTGTTTCGTAAAAGTATTTGTATATTTATCTTAATCCCGTAAAATCTTTTCCATCTTTTTACCTTTTGCCAATTCATCTACTAATTTATCTAAATATCTGACCTTTTTGGTCAATAGGTTGTCAATATCTTCTATTCTATATCCGCAAATAACTCCTGTTATAAGATGAGCCTTGGGATTTAGTGTTGCCCGCTCAAAGAAAGTCTCAAATGAAACATCTTCTGCAATCAGCTTCTCTATTATCTTGTTATCAAAACCTGTAAGCCAATATATGACCTGATTTAACTCATCTTTAGTTCTACCTTTTTTCAGTATTTTATTTAAATATAATGGATAGACTTTACCAAATGTTATTTGTGCCATTCTTGCATTATGCTCAGGAGTTATAGTCATATCATTTTTCTATTAAATTCTATTTTGAGAGGATTATATAAAATATATAAATAATTTTAACAGATAAATTCCCTATATAAAATAAGGATAACATACACATATTCTAATGTCTACGGTGGGTTTCATCTTGTAAATCTTTGACTAAATAATATAAATTGTATATTCTATACATAAAGTATGTGTAAAATTAATTTTAATATATCATAATTTATATGTTTAATTTTTTTAAGATTAGTAAAGAACCTAAGGGACTGATTGCATTTTATTCTCTAGAGGATTTTTGGTTAAATGACTTTTCAGAAGAAGAACGAACATATATAGTAAAAACTTATCAACCGATGGAAGTGGGAGTGGGAGTAGGTTTAGGATTAAAAAATCAACCTAAAAACAGCTTGGTAGAGGGAAACATTTCTTCTTCCTCAGAATCAGCTGCAACTTTTTTATCTAATATAGCAGGTTGGTTTGATAACCCAAGAGATAGAGATATTGCTAGAAGATTAATTGATAAATCATTATCCTTGTTAGAAAAATCTAAAAACCTAGTTGATCTACATTATGCACTAACCTCAGCAATTACAATTTATTATAAAGATAGAGCTGATGAGTTAGTTATGGAAAAAATTATTGATCTTTGTTATAAACAAATTGAGATTTCAAAAGAATTAATTCCTTACTTACGAAAAGAACTATATCTTACAAAAAACGAGTCCCTACCTATACATAAAGGATATGAGCAATTAGCTATAATCTTAAAAAAGGAGGGTAAGTTTGAAGAAGTCATAAAAATTAGTAAAAAAGCTAAAAAAGAAGGTTGGGCTGGTGATTGGGATAAAAGAATTGAGTTTGCTCAGAAGAAATTAAAAAAGTAATACAATATTTTGAATTACAGTTTTGGCCATACCCCACAGAATATGGTATAATTGTTTTAAATTAAGAATAATTTTTGATAAGTAAAAATTATGGCATTTGTAAAATATAATGAAGAAAGTGAATTTCCACTACCTAAAGAAGTAGTTTACTATGCAATATGTAAAGCTATTCCTACTATTAAAGGTATGGAAATTAAAAATAGTGATAAGTTGCAAGGTAGAATAAGTGTGAGGGTATCTATTAGCTTATTTAGTTGGGGAGAATACATAACAATTCAATTAATTTCTATAAATGAAAAATTAACAAAGGTACAAATTAACTCTGCACCTAAGCATGGTATAGTTCTCGGTACTGCCTTAGATATGGAGAAAAATAGAAAAAATATTGAAGAAATTCTAAATAAAACCTCAAAAATTCTTTCATCTCAGACATCTATAGACTTACAGAATTACAACAAAGTTAGTAATCCAAATAATCATTCTAAAACACAAAACTTTGATTTTATAGCAGATACCGTAAAAACTAAAAGACATTTTTATAAAAAATTATGGTTTATTATTTTATCAATAGTCGTTTTTTTAGTAATATTAACAAACTTTTCAAGAAACACTGGCAACCTGTCAGTAAATCAAACTAACCCAAATAAAGTTAAAGAATGGGCCATTGTTTATGAGTTTAATGGAAATGGAATTAAAAAATCACCAGTATTCGAGTTGACTGGAAGTAATTCAAGATTAAAATACGAATATCAAAGTCCATCTGATAGTGTGGTTGGTACTTTTAATATATATGTTGTTGATGAAGGAAAAGATATTATGAAAGAAGGTGCTTTTCCAGAAGTTATGACTTCAAAAAGTGTAAAAAGTGAAAGTTCAATTCAAAAAACTGAAGGTAGATATTACTTAAATGTTAATGGAGTTGGTGATTGGAAAGTTATAGTAGAAGAAGAAAAATAAAATCACCCTCCTACCCCCTCACCAGCAACCAAATATCTATGGCGGTGATGGTGAGGGTGGTGAGTATGGCGATGGCGACTATGCTAGAACCTATATCTTTAATCCTTTTGATTTGTATATTCCATTCTGGATGTATAAAATCACAAATTAGTTCTATGGTAGTGTTGATGAGTTCTAGGATTATGACTAGGCTACCGAATAGTATGGTTTGTTTGATTAGATCCCAACTTTCTAGATATATTTCTAAGATTATTAGTAAGGCTATTATTATAAAGGTTTGTATAAATAAATTTCTATCTTTACTAAAGGCGTATTGTAGTCCTTCTAGCCAGAGTTTAGATTTTTGGAATAATTTCATAATATATCTTCTATTGCTTGCTTGAATTGGTGGTCTCGCCAGATGTCTTGATGTGGGTTGGGTAAATTGTATAACGGGTAAAATTTAGCTTCTTGTCTTTGTGGTGGACATAGTCCGATTGGGATATATCTATTGAGTAATGTGGAGGTTATAAGGGCTGGATCCCACCAGCACCAAAAGTTTATAAATTTTGCTTGGTTCGGTAAATTTGCCAAATCTAATTCTTCCCTACTGATATCTGCTTGGACGAATATGATTGTTTGGACTGATGGTGGTAATTTATAGTCTACTAAATAATTGACTAATAATCTAGCTCCTGAGGAATGAGCGATGATGGTTTTAGGCTTTTGGGACTCTAATTCTTGATATAATCTTTGATGTTCTTTTGTGTCTTCTGTTTTGTATCTTTCTCTATAGTATAGTTGTATTTGGGCTATTAAATTATAGGGTGTGAGGAAGTTTCTCTGAACTGGTTCTGCCCAGATATATGGATAGGCTTGATTTTGAGTGATTTCATTGTCAAAGATATAGAATCCCCCGTTCTCGGGTATATCTGGCTCTTGTATGTCTAAGGCTTTACCATAGCCATGAATTAGAAAATATTGCATAATTTCAAATTAACTCTAGTCCTGCTTTATTCCAATGCATAATCCCAACTTGGCTATTGATTACCTTTAGTCCTTTTTGTTGCATAATAATTGAAGCCATCTGAGACCTACCTCCACTGCGACAATATACTATATATGTTTTGGAATGGTCTAAATTGACAATTTCTTGCATTATATTGGAGTGGCTAATGTCAAAATTAATAGCCCCCACTATATGCCCTTGCTGATATTCGGCTTCTGTCCTGACATCTAGTAAGACTTCATCTAGTTTTAGATTATTGACTCTTTTTTGGAGTTCTTCGGTAGTTTGGATTGTTTGCATAATCTATATTTAACTATTTATAGTATATTATAGATAGGAGATTGTTTCAAATAAACTTACTATTATACCGCTTAAATATTGACTTATCTTGATTTTCTTGCTACTGTGCTAATAGGTATCCTTATCTGGGTACTGTCCTTTCACAATCATCAGAGGCTATTATGTCTTCCAGATTCAAAGTTGAACAATTTCTGGATCGAGCTGGAGTTGATAAAGGTATTTTTACTGCTCAGCCTAGCTTCTATAGTGGTTTTAATAACCTGTTTACACTAGGTTGGGGCAATAGATATATCAAAGGAGATTTTGAGATTGACGATGAAGCTTTAATTCATATGTTTACAAAAGTATTCCGAGCTTTTAGCTCTTGTATACAGGGTGATGACTATGCTGGGTTCAAAACTTTGAGATTCCATAAGCTGTATCAGCTGATGAATGCCACCCAGATTATAAATTGGCAACGCATCAGAGCTAAGTACTTTGCTGATATTCACTATGAATTGCCCCATCAACTTTATGTGGCGATGCTTGGTGAGTCTAGAGCTTATAGCTCTGGCTACTGGCCAGAAGGGGTTAAAACTCTAGATGAAGCCCAAAATGCCAAGTTTGACTTAATTGTCAGAAAACTTGGTCTCAAAGCAGGAGATACCGTGCTGGACTTTGGGTGTGGCGCAGGATCACTAGGCAGATATGCTGGAGCTCTTGGTATTAAGGTCGTTGGCCTTAATATCTGCAAAGAGCAACTAGATTATGCTCGTAAGCATAATAATCAGGAAGTTCCAGCAATATATCTGGACTTCAATCTCGTGACCCAGAGTGTTGCCGAGCTCAGAGATATTCTCAAGCCATACAGGATTACAGAGTTTAATGCCGTGACATTTATCGGCTCGATTGAGCATGTAGGCTGGAAAAACTATGAAACATTGTTCAGGAAACTGAATGCTTTGCTTAAACCAGAAGGTAAAATTCTCTGCCACACGATTGGCTCATATCAGCCACTACCTGTGGCTGACCCGTACATAATGACCAAGATATTTCCCGATTCTCAGCTTGCTGTTCCCAGTATAATGACTAGCGAAACTGAGAAGGCTGGATTCCAGCTGACGGACTTTCATAACCTAGAGACAGATATTCACTCCTATGCCAAGACACTTAGATGCTGGCTTCACAACTTCCAAACCAACTGGGATAGTATTGAGCCCTTTATGCCTTACAAAGATAAGGAAGCATTTTACAGGGAATGGGTGTTCTACCTAACTCTCTGTATTGGAGCCTTCGAGTCGGACTTTGTCAATGTGGGACACTATATGTTCCGCAAAATTGGCAATAATAGCCCCTTTACTGTGGTTAGGTAACTCTCCCACAATTTACACTATACCCCCAATCTTATGGGGGTTTTTATTTTTTACATTATCTGTTATATAATACTAATAATATATTGTTATTTTACTTATAATATATTATGATAAAGCGGTCGTGAAAATAATAATATACTAAATATATGAAAAATTTGGGTATAGAGATTGTTGGAGATTTAAAAGGTATTGATAATATTTTTTTGGTTCATTTGAAAACTGAGAAATTAAAGATACAAATTTCTGGTTTGATTAAAAAATATGGCTTTCATGAGCTTGGAAGTTATTATCATTCTTTTGAGCCTGGTATTACTGGAGCGGTGGTATTGGCTGAATCCCATATTGCTTTTCATACTTGGCCGGAATTTGGATATGTAAGTTTGAATGTTTTTACTTGTAATTATACGAAAGATAATGATGACAATGCTAAAGCTTTATTTGATGAAATTGCCCATATATTCCAAGCTACTAAAATAGACAAACAAATTGTAATGAGAAATCATTAGAAAGAAAAAGCCCCCGGTAAATGCGGAGACTGGGTTGAAAAATAAATTACTCACTTAAACTACGGGGGGGCTCCCTTGGATGGAGTACTCCATCCAACAGTAGGATCTATACCTAACACCCCATAAACTGTACTCCCCGAGATGATGAGTACAAGAATCCAGATGAGGCTGGATTTTAGAAGTTTCATATGAATAGAATGAACCATACAATATTACATATATCAAAAACTACCTATTTTGTCAATATGTGACAAAATCGCTTTACGATTAATGCTTGCAGATGAGTAGCAAAAAGTCTATACTAATACTACTTTATATGAATATATTATCCCCTTTTCGCTATATTAAATGTTTATTTTACCCCCGTATAAGCCCATTGATTACGGTACATATTGATGAGGCGGCTTTATTACATAATTTGAGAGAATATAGACAAGCCTATCCTGATATACAGTTTGCCCTGTACTCAAAAGCAATGCTTATGGGCATGGACTTATTCCTATTGCCCGCATATTGGACTCCCCTAAGATCCCCTTCCTTATTGTGGACTCTTATTATGAGGCTTTAACCCTGCGGCAAAATGCTATCAAATCCCCTATTCTCATTATTGGGTATATTCTGCCTGAAATTATCAAATAATCTCGCTCGATTAGGTTTGGGATTATATGGTATTAGTATGATTGAAAATAATAAACTCTCACTGAAACCCGCTCTCACACTTACTTCTATCATTAGTGGGATAAAAGTTGTCAAAAAAGGTGATACGGTCGGATATAATAATACTTTTATTGCTAAAAATGATAGGTTAATCGCAACTATTCCCGCCGGCTATGCTGAGGGAGTAGATCGTAGATTATCTAATACCGGACAGGTGGAGATAGCAGGAATATTATGCCCCATTATTGGGCGCATTAGTATGAATATTACTACTATTGATATTACTCATATGCCGAATATTCAAATTGGAGATATCGTGACTCTTATCAGCAATGACAATTCCTCCCCTATTTCTGCTGCTAATATTGCCAAAACCTGCCAGACTATTCCCTATGAAATTCTAATTCATATTCCCTCCCATCTCAGGCGAGTGATTAAATAATATTCGTAGATTATTTGGATAGATTAAGATCTAATTCTTTTAGCATCAATGGGTTTAGTAGAGATTCTTTAATACATTTTGCAATGAATTCCCTTAATAAATTAGCTCCTCTGTTGTTGAGACTATATATTTTCCAATTTGGTCCTGAGGGGTTATGTTTGTCCTCATAAGTGACGAGACCAGATTCATATAATTTTCTCAAAGCTCTATATAAGCTCATTCTGTCTATTTGAAAATTATTTTGACTGTAACTCGCCATAAATTCTTCTATCTCCTCTACTTTGCGGGGATTGGATTTTAGGCTAAATAATATCCAAAAGGTTGACATACTTTTCATAAATACTTGCTTCCAACCATTAAATAATTGCTGTTCTTGCTGTGACAATTCCATATTATAGCTAATTTACTTAAAAAATACTTCTGATTTTTTTGCACTTAGAGCTCTTTCTAAGAAAACTTTTTGAAACTCTGCTGGATTATTACCATTCTTATACCAAACATATAATGATGTAGAAATTATAATATATGATAAAACTCTGTAAAATAATATAATTATAATTGACATTATAAATGATATAATAGCAAAGAGTAAATATACATCCCATAATTTAGTAGCCCAGCTTGTAACTCCACTCTCAATAATTACATTCAAATTTAATCCAGCATATATTGAAAACCCTCCTATGAATAGAGCACAGAAAATTACTAACACCAATCCAAATACTATAAAAAAATCTTGATACAATTGAGATATAGCAGCATAACCACCTACTTTACCAAAAATATCTTTATTTTCTTGTAAAGTTTGCTTGATAGACTTATTGGGATTATCTAAAATTGCAGATGGTATCAAAGAGGTTATGGCTGGTACCACAATTCCATAAATACCACTAAATAATCCCGGTAAAATAGACCCGATTGTACCAATACCAAAACTAAATCCAGTATAGGCTAACACTTTTGAGAATGAAATCCCACCTTTTACTTGATAATTCCAGTATTGTAGCAAAATTTTAGTAATTACAAATTCAAAATAAGTACTTACAATAGCACCCCAAATAATGGATATAATCAAAGCGATAATAGTAATGATGGAAAAACTTCCATTCCAATTACCAGCAAAAAATGCATCTATATCTGCACTAGAATATTGAGAAATTATCCAACCCCATAAAGCTATGATTGGGACTAACATCAGGGTAAAGAAAAATATTGCTTGTAGTATAATACGAGGATTGTCCTTGATGGTGCGCAAAGTAGCTTTACTAATCAGACGAACTTTGGTGAAGTTGTTCATAATAGATAAACTTAATTATTATACATATAGTATAATACATTTAGTACACTTTGTCAAGAGGTTGGTAGAAGGGTTGAGTTGAGAGTAAATTTATGGTAATTTATACAGTAATATAATTACGATTTTCATACAGAATTTAAACTATTTTATAAAAACCCTAGCCAATGACGGGACTTTTACTTTAAATTAGACAATAGTTGATTATATATGATATATTATTTATATGTGAAATTAATAGATAATTAAATTTTATGGATACAAATAAAAAAACCTCTAAGTCCAATAATTTACCTGTTGTTATGGTTTTGATTATAATTCCTATTTTGTTTGTTTTTGGGACAATGATTGTAATAGCGATGGTAATGACTAGTAATAGACCTGATATCAAATTAACTTTATCTGAGCCGACTGGGATTACAGATAATTCTACTACCTTTAGTGTAGATATTGAGGGGGACAAAGATAAAATTCAAAAAAAAGGTTTTGTATATAGCACATCTAGTAATCCTGAGCTTAAATCTAAAAATAATAATTCCAGTCCGTTTTATAATTTATTTAATGGCTATTATAATTACTCGGAGTTTACAGGAACTTATGTAGAGATATCTGAAGACAAAAATAATTCCACAGCTACTAATTTAATCCCTGAAACCAAATATTATGTAAGAGCTTATGCAATTACTGGGTCAGGAATTAATTACAGCAATGAATTGTCTTTTACAACTAAACAAAGAGTGTCTTCGGCAAATGATGACATAAGAAGAAGTGATGTTAACTTTATTTTGAACGGATTAATAGATTTGAGGAGACAGAGACCAGATATTTTTAATAGTATAAATGGATTAACTAAAAACATAAGAACTAGTGGATTTGGAGATTGTTCTTCATCTACCATCAGAGATTCTGACTCTGTATTATATTTTGAGCTAGTGAAATATATTGGGGCAGAGAAAATAGGATATTATATGCCAGAAGATCCTAATTCTAAGTCGTTAGGATGTTCAGATTATAGTATAACTGTAAGCTCTAACAATATTATTATAACCGCTCCTAATGCAGAGTTTGGACCTATATCTGCATCATCTAATGAAAGAAATGAAAGATAAGAAATAATTACTCATATTGACAAATAAATAAATAATACCTATACTTAAACAAGACCTGATTATAAAAAATTAATATTAAACTTATGTTTGAAGAATTTAGTCCAAGATTTGAATCAGCTTTCCGTACATTTTTAATGCTATGGGTTGTGGGTTGGGCGATTATAAATGGATTTACAACACTTGCTAGTTACGCTCAGTTCAGTATATCTAGCTATTCCAATGATGCACAATTGTTGGAGTGGTGGTTCAGAATTATAGTCTCTATTATAGCTTTAACTCTAGGTATAATTTTACTATTCTGGTCATCTAATGTTCCTAATAGAATTAAAAAGCTAAGACCTATTACTAATATTTCTTTATTTGTTGGTTTGACAATAGTTTATTATCTATTCCCTACAGTTTCTAATATCTTGGTTGATCTCTCTTTTAATACCGAAGGAGCTTCTGCCTTAAAATTATTTATATTTCAGACAGCTTGGTTATTCCCTAGTATAATTGTATTGGTGTTTCATATGTTATATTATATGAATATTAAAAAATACAACGAAATGTTAGAGGAGTCTCAAAATCAGCCACAAAACCCAAGTCCAGTTCAAAATCAACAAAATTTCACAATAGAACAATAGAAGAATATATTAAAATAAATATGAATAACTCAAACTCTAGTAAATTAAAGATAATACTAGCTGTTCCTATAACTTTAATTGTACTATGGCTACTTGCCTCTCTATACTTGACTAGCCAATCTACTGCTTTAATTTTCGACAATAAGGTTAGTTGGGCTCCAATTCCTAATTTTGGATACAGGCTAGAGTTTTTGAGAGATTCTAAGAATAGGGCTATATCTGTTTGGACATTTGACAATACCCAGTCCAATAAAGTTATACTCTATTTACATGGAAACTCTGGTAGAATTAATGACTTTTTTATTGACTTGAAAAAATATGGGACAGTAGTATCTCCTGCCTATCCTGGTTACCATGAGTCAGAGGGGTCTCCTGATACAAAGGGTGTATATGAAGCTGCTTTGTTAGCCTATGATAACTTAGTAAAGACTAAGGGTGTTGATCCTAAAAATATAGTGATTATGGGACATTCTATGGGAGGGTCTCCTGCTGTATATGTAGCTAGCCAAAGACCAGAAGCCAAAAAATTAATACTGATCAACACCTTTAGTAGTATTAAAAGTATGTGTGAGAGACAGTATTCTATACTTTGTGGATTTACTGGAGATATTCTTCCTACTACAACTTATGCTCCTAAAGTTACTATTCCTGTAAGACAATTTGTGTATAAAGGAGACCTTAGTGTGCCCCCAGCAGAAGGTAAAAAATTATTTGAAAACTTTACATCAAGTACTGATAAATTTATTTTAGAGTTAGATAAATACACTCACACTTATCCTGACTTAAATGAAGTATTAGCACAAGCTGGAGAAGCTAATTAAACCTACCTTTCTAATAATTTTTGTTCGCTGAGTTTACGATATCCTCCTTCTGGGATATCGTTTAATTCTATATGTCCAATACGTATTCTGAGTAAATCTAACACACTATACCTCAGAGTCCTCGCCATACGCCGTATTTGCCTGTTTTTGCCCTCAGTTAGGGTTATCTTGATAGTGTCATTGCTCATACGCTTGATACGACAAGGTTTGGTATGATAGCCGGTATCAATCTTGACTCCTTCTCTTAATTTCTCAATGTCAGCTTGAGAAATGGGGCGATTGAGAGTTACTATATAATCTTTTTCCATTTGAACTTTGGGCTCTAGGAGCTTTTTGGTAATACGCCCATCATTAGTAAGTATTATAAGTCCTCGAGAATCTTTATCTAATCTTCCAACTGGGAATACTTCATCTCCAAAGTCCGTAATATCTTGTATGGATTTTTCTCCTTCTTGGGGGCTATGGGATACGATTCCCACTGGCTTATGATAGGCATAATATTTGTATTGCTTCTCATATCCTATTACTTCCACCTTATCCCCTTCTTTGATATCTACACCAACTTCAGCGACAATTCCATTGACGAAAACTTTTCCCTCTTGAATTAATCGGTCTGCTTCTCGTCTTGAACAAATATCTTGGCTTGCTAAATACTTATTGATCCTCATAAAAATACTAGTTATATGCCAATACTAGCATATTTTGTAATTTATAGTAAGTGTATGATATAATATATTAGTTATAAATAAACATAAATTTATGCAGATTGAACCTGGAACTTCTCCAAAACATCGTTATGAGTTAATTAAAGCTACTCTTCTTGTAATTATTGGTGCTCTGATTACTATTACTGTAGTCTATGGCATTGACTATTTTAGCCCAAAGGCTGAACCCACTCCTGTGGATGTAGTGGAGCCTGTTGCTCAAACAGAGCCTATTGTGGAAGAAATATCTACCCCTTCTCCCGAATCTACACCTACTCCAGAGACACCTAAAGAAAAGGTTTATACTCAAGATGAACTTAATACTATCTTTGAGATGGATAAGAAGTCTAAAGACACTAAACTCTTTTATTCTCCTAAATTAGGTGTTGGGTTTACTTATAATTTGCTAGAAGGATTTTCACCTAATACATATGAAGTACCTGTATCTGAACAAGGAAATGGAGTTGTCATAGGCTATCCAGAAAAGAAGGGAACTCCCGCATCTGGAAGAAAAAGTCTACAAGTATTTAATAAAGATCCCAAAGACACTCTCGAGCAAGCTATTACTAAAGAATTTTTGCAAGGAGTAGATTCCAAAAAATGTTTTGCCCAAAAATATGAAAAAGAAAATCCTCAGTATAAATATGCTGAAATATTCTATACACCAACTCAAGGAGAAGAGGTTGGTATAAATAATGGTATAGAAAATTGTCCAGAGAAAATACATGATTATGTCCGAACAAATGCTTCCTTATATTTCTTCGAGGATACTAGAGTTCCTTCTAAATATGTGTTTGTAATCCTTGGTCAAGAAAGTATAGCTTACTCAGGAATTGGGAGTGAAGACTGGTCAGGCTCTATTAGAATATTAAAATAAATCTTAGCTACTAAAAAAGGGGAGCTAACACTCCCTTTTTTATTTTGTCTTAGAAAATATAACCCTCTAACTACTCCCTTCTTGATTTTGTATTAAATTAAGGGCGGAGTCAAAATTCTCGGCTGGAGTTAATATTCCCCCACTAATAAAAAATATTTGATCAGCTTTTTTGATAGTATTAAGTCTATGAGCGATAATAACTTTGGTAGTTGTATCTGGTAATTGAGACAATATGGATTGGAGATTTTGCTCGGTTACGGTATCTATATTGGCGGTAGCCTCATCCAGAATAAGGAGTTCGGGTTCTCTCAAAAGAGTACGAATAAAGGAGATAATTTGTTTTTGCCCAATACTAATACCATTGTTTTCGATTATGGTCTCTATACCATTATCAAAAGTATCCATCAGTTCAGTCAAATTATGAGATTTGAGTTTTTCTAATAACTCCTCATCATTACTATTGAGTAATTCGCTATTACCATATCTCAAGTTATCTCCTATTGTACCCGTGAATAAGAATGGTTCTTGGAGAATAAATCCAATACTATTGGTTCGCTCTTCATCAGTATATGTTCTAATATCTCTATTTTTGAGTTCTATAATACCCTGTTGAGGATCATATAATCTTGCCATCAATGATGCTGTGGTGCTTTTACCTCCTCCTGTTGGGCCTACTAAAGCATAGGTTTTTCCTTGTTCTAATGTAAAATTCATATCTTTAATAATTTCTTTTTCATCATATCCAAAACTGACATCTTCGAATTCTAAAATATATTTGGTTTTTCTCCTCTGAACTCCTGATTTGTCATCTTCTAAAATTAAATTGTTCTCTAGACTAATAATCTCTTGCACTCTAGTCCAGGCTGCTAGGGCTCCTTGAAGACTACCCACTATTGTACCTAAAATTCTCAGTGGCTCGAAAAATTTCTGAACATAGGCAAGGAAACCTATCAGAAGTCCAATAGTAATACTGCCCGATAGAATGAAATTTACTCCTACTGATAGAAGAATAATCTGGGATAAGTTGGCTACAAAAGTATATAGTGGGGCTATACTATCATTAAGAATATTAACTTGAATTTTAGTTTTGTATACAGCTCCACTGATTTTATCGAAATTAGCTTTATAATAATCTTGTATTTGAAAAGCTACTATAGCATTGAAGTTTAATAAACCTTCTTGTACTTCTGAAGATAAGGAGCCTTGATTTTCTAAACCTACTTTATTCATTCCTTCTATAAATGGGGTGGCTATTCTTGTAGTAATCAGAATTAAAGCTGTTAAGCTAAAGACTATACTAGCTAATTGCCAGTTTAGGTATACCATCATACAAGCTATTCCAATTAGAGAGAAAAAGAGGGAAGTAAATCTTAATACCCCTTCTGATAAAAATTGATTAATTTTATTAGTGTCATTGTTAATTCTTGAAATTAAATCTCCAGCTTTATTACGATTAAAAAAGTCTATTGGTAAGCTCTGTAAAGAAGAAAAAACTTTAGCTCTCAAACGGAATAAAACTCTTTGTGAAACATACCCCATAATTCTAGCTTGTCCATAAGCTGCAATTGCTGATATGATAAATAGTATTACCAACCCTAAAGACATTAGAGCCAGTGTCTGAATATCTTTATTAGCAATTGGTCCGTCAATGGCTCTAGTAATGATATAAGGGGTTACAACTCCTGTTCCAATATTGATTAAAACTGTAATTACAATAACGACTAGGTTTCTGGTCTCTCCTACAAAAAGTGGTAAGATAGTAGCTAGAGATTCTTCAAACGATGGTTTATTGTTATTAGATTGTGATAATTTATAGAGGTTATTCATATTAAGTTGTTTGTTGGCTTTGCCAGATTTGGGCATATTCAATCGAGGATTGCAAAAGCTGTTTATGCTTACCCGTGGCTAATAAGTCTCCCTCCATAATTACTATGATTTGATCATAGTCTTGAATTGGTTCAATTTTTTGAGTAATTGAGATTAAGGTTAAATTAGGATAATTGTGGGATAAGGCTGAGATAATTTCTTTTTCAGTTCTAATGTCTACTCTGGCTGTAAAATCATCTAGTAGCAGTATATTTGGGTTTCTAACTAATGCTCTAGCTAACATAATTCTTTGTTTTTGACCCCCTGAGAGATTTGTTCCTCGCTCACTAATTTGAGTAGATAGCCCATTAGGAAAATTTTCTATAATTTCAGAAACATTAGCTGTATCTAAAGCTTTTTGTAATTCTGGCTCTGGTATTGTTTGATTAAAAATTATATTATCCGTAAGTGAAGAATTGAATAAAATACTTTCTTGAAATACTAATCCCATTGTTCTAAATATATATTTTGGCTCCCATTGATTAAGGGGGATGTCATCTATCAAAATCTGTCCTCCTGTGGGGTGAATAAGGCCTGTAAGAAGAGATAATATAAGGCTTTTTCCTGATCCCGTTGGACCTATAATAGCATTTTTAGTTTTAGGTTGAATTTCAAAAGAAACATCCTTTAACAGATCTTTACCATTAATTTCATACGACACTTTGTCAAAAGTAATTTTACCATTTACTTCTTTTGTAATTAAGTTTTTGTTGTTAGTTTTTGTTTGTTCTGGAGCATTTAATACTTGCTGTATTCTAGATAGAGATACCATTCCTCTGGAAATAAAGTTACTTACAAATCCTAAAATAAAAATTGGAGTAATCAAAAGATTAAAGTATGAAATAAAAGCACTAAACTCTCCTAAAGTTAATCCTTCTATCATCACTTGCCTGCCTCCAAACCATATAATAGTAACAATGGCAAAGTTAGAGACTAAATTTATTGTAGGTATTAGACTAGAAAATAAGTTTATTATCTGAAACCCTATATCTCGTCCCTGTTGATTTACAGTTTTAAATTTTGCATTTTCATAATTTTGTGAATTCAGAACTCTAATTAACATAGCACCTAAGACACTTTCATTTATAACTTTATTAATTTTGGACAATACCTCCTGTGAAGATCGGAATAATTTGGATATATTTTTAAATATAAAAGCAAAAACAGCTATAATAATTGGTAGAGAAATAATAGCAATTAAAGCTAGTTTAACATTGATTGAAAATAATAAAATAACACTACCAATTAAAATAATCGATGCTGAGAATATACTTGCAAAACCTTGTGAGATTATATCTTTCACCTGCTCTACATCTGAGGTTATATTGGTAAAAAGCTCTGAGGAGTCTTGTTCATTAACAAAGCTAATGGGTTGTGATAATATCTTTTTAATTAAAGCATCTCTAAAGTCTCTAGCCACATTTTCAGCAACATATACTCCTATAATAGTTTGTACTAATGAAAATATCAGAACAAATGTTGTTATGACTGCTAATATCCAGATATCTGGGGCTAATTTATAAACACTCCCACTTTGACTAAGATTATCAATACTATTTCCTAATATTCTAGGTATAAGTAAGTTTGCTCCATTAGATAAAAATATAAATATAATTAAAAGCACTGACCAGCCTATATATGGTTTTATAAATTTAAAGTCAATATTGGATTTCTGCATTATTGTTTTTAATTAAGAATATTAGAAATTAACTTCTATCTATAAATTCTGTTCTGGAACATGGGTTAGGCTCAATAATGTTATTTGGCATTATTGACTTTAGTAAAAACTCACTGTGTGAACCCAGTTTTGCTATTTTATAAGCTAAGTATCTATAATTAATGTGCCCTCCTGGTCTAACTCTAAGCTGGGTCATATAGCTAATTTCTTTTGGAGATGCATGGAAAAAACTTGTCAAAATATGAGCAAAAGGCAATAGTTGAATATAAATATATTGAGGAAACCATTCATATTCTGAACTCATATCAATAAATTGTTGCAGTCTATTATAATATTGTTGTAGATCTTGTTCGAACTTTTGTCTAATTGTCTGTAAATCTGGATTCTCAGTTAAATAAAGTGGTAAAGTATAACCTGTATATAATGTTTCTTTATATTTATTTGTACTAAAAGCTGGAATATATCTACCCCAAGCTCGATGTCTATTCAAATCTCGTAGTTCCGAATTAGAACAAGTCAATACAAAACTATGTGTGTTCACTCTAAACAAATTACCCATCTGATGATGATGATTAAAATCTTTAAATAAAATATTAGAAATTTGGATTTCTTGTTCTTGACTTAAATTAGATATAAATTCTAAAATAGATTTAATACTAGCATTAGGATACAAAGTTATTATGTTTTGTAATAAAATTTTATATCCAGCACTGAGAGTAGTATCTAATAATTCCGCATCTAATTTATGATAAATTATAGTCTTTGAAGTTTCTAAACTTTGCTCTATTTGCAATTCATTTTGTAAATATTGTTGTAATGCCAACAGATTATTATTAGTAATTTTATCGGACTCTGTATGTCGAATCAAATCAGGTGCTTCTGGAGTATAGCCAATTTGCTTAGCTTTAAAATCATCTGGAGCGAATAATATTTCTAATTGTTCGGCTAAACAAACAACATTATATTCATTAGAGGCCTTGAATACAGATATAATCCTTGCCCATTCGCGAGCAGAGGTAATATAAGCTAGAGAAGTTTTATTCATCAAACCTGATGGTAAAAAATATCTAATTGAGTCAAAAACTCTAGCCAATAAAGCTCCTGTTTCAGACTTATTATCCTTATCTATCTTATAAACTTTAATATATTCGGCATTTAATTTATCTTTCCAATAGTGATATTTATCTAGAGAGTATTGTTGTAAGTCTAATAAACCCTGATTTATTTTATCATAATTATCTAAGTTAGAATTTATTCCTAACTTATTCAAACCGAGTGGCTTAATATTACCGAAATCCTGATATCTAGTTGAACGCTGTTGCCCCCCTCCTACACTAGTTTCATTAAAGAAAATAGTAGAATAATGATCTGGAATTTGCTCAATATAGGCAAATAATTGCGCCATATCTGCCACCGAAGAATGACCGTAATTCCTAAATATATTAGCCAATTTTTCATTAGCATTACTGCCAGCTTGTCGAATCTCTTGAAATAACTCTTCGGCAGATAAAGCGGAGCGAGAAAATCTAGCTCCTGCAAAAGCCATAATAGATGCTGTTTGTTTGCCAGAATTTGGTAGCGCTGTTCTGACGGTATATCCTGTTCTATTATCTGTAACCGAGACTATGACTAAATCTGTTTTATCAGGATCTGAAATACTAAATTGAAAATGTGATTTATCCATAATAATATATTTTATTCTTCTTTAATTTCAAAGTTTTTATGCATATCACTTGCTTGAACTCCTCTAGAATCATAGTATTTACTACCTAGAGAGGTTGAGCCATAAGAATTTTGGGCAGGAGTTTTGAGCTCATAAAAAGCAATCTGAGCGATTTTCATTTCTGGATAAAGCCGAATTGGTACAGTATTGGTGTTAACAAATTCTAAAGTAGCATTAAGCCTATTTCCTGGATCAATAAAACCTGCCGTAGTATGTACAATTAGTCCGTATCGAGCAAGAGAGCTTTTACCCATAATTTGGCAGGCATATTTCTCATTGCATCCAAAATAATCTTTTGTTACACCAAGTACAAATTGACCTGGATGAATAACAAAATATTCATCTTTATCTTTTAATATAACTTTTTCCATAAATTCATGAACCGATTTCTTGGGGTCAATATATTCAAATTTATGATTGTTAAATATCATAAATTCATATCCTAGCAAAACATCGTAACTGGCAGGTTGAAGACGAGCCTCATCAAAATCATTGATAATAATATCTCCTAATTCGATTCCCTTCTTTATATCGACATCAGATAATTGCATATAAATTATAGGTTAAACTTTCAAATAACGATTAATAGCGATCAAACTACTTCCTACTCCCAAAATAATTCCGACTATTAGTTGAGCACCTATTATAAAGAAAGCGTTTGTCAGCACATATTCACTTAATGGCTGTGATCCTGCTATAAACTCTCTTACACCTGATGATATTAATAGAACAACAACAAATAATATAAGAAAACTAATAAAGGTTCCAAAAACTCCAAATAATACACCTTCCACGAAAAACGGTCCTTTAATTTGAGCATCACTAGCCCCCACTAATCTCATAATTTCAATTTCCTGTCTATATGAGTATAGTGTCAAACGAATTGTATTATAGGTTATCAACACAGCTATTGTAGCCAAAACTATTATTACACTAATACCCACATTGCGAGTAACTTGAATTATATTATTTAATCTATCAATAATTTCTTTAGAGGTACTTTTTTGATAATCTGTTTCTTGAATAGTTGATTCATTATACTCTGACTTCATCAAAGTATCATTGATATTTTGATAAAATTTACTATTCTCACCTTTAATAGTCAATGTTCTAGGAAGAGGATTCTCATCTAAAACCTGCAGAGACTGAATAATGGAAGGGTTGTCCTTATAGGTTTCTTTAAATTTCTCTAAAGCCATTTCTTTAGTAATTAAATTAACTTCCTTAACCCCTTCTATACCTTTTACATATTTTACAAAGTCATTAACTTTAGTTTCTTCTACTCCATCTTTAATATAAACACTAATATCTACTCTATTTTGAATACCACTCAAAGCATCACTGCTAATCTGATTGATAACCATAAAAAACCCTAATCCAAATAAAGTTAATACCATTATGCTAGTAGTGGCAATGGACAGAAAGATATTTCTTCCAAAGTTTTGAAATCCATATTTAATACTGCGTATAATAGTAGAAAAGAATAAATCCATATAATTAATGTTTATGTTTTATATAATATATTTACCATCAAGACTATCACGAATAATCTTACCTTTATCAAGACTAATAACTCTTTTATTAATACTGTTTACAACTTCTTTATTATGAGTAGCAAAAATAATAGTAGTTTTAAGCTGTTCATTTATTTTAAGTAATAAATTTACAATATCCCAACTATTGAAGACATCTAAATTTCCAGTTGGCTCATCTGCCAACAATACTTTAGGCTCATTAATCAAAGCTCTTGCAATAGCAATTCTTTGTCTTTCTCCTCCAGACATTTGATTTGGAAATTTATTGGCTTTTGATCCCATACCAACAATGTTCAAAAATCTAGGTACTTTTCTACTTATTTCCAAATTGTCTTTACCTAAAATTTCCATTGCAAAGGCTATGTTTTCATAGGCGGTTTTACTAGGCAGTAATTTGAAATCTTGAAAAATAATCCCAAGAGACCTTCTGTGCTTAGGCATATCACTATACCTTAGGTCGTTCACTCTAGTTTTACCTAAAAAAACCTCCCCTTTATCTGGGTTCTGCTCTCCCGTAATTAGTTTCATCAGAGTAGATTTTCCAGCACCACTTTGCCCCACTAAAACCAAAAACTCTCCGTCCTCAATTTTTAAATTTATGTTTTCTATAGCAAAGGATTCTTCTTCACCATAAGCTTTAGTTACATTCTTAAATAAAATCATAATTATAATTATTGTTTATCTTTTTTTATAAGTACAGAGGTGATAATTTCATCCAAATCTCCTGCCAAAATTTTATCTACATCAGTAGTTTCAAAACTACTCCTTTGGTCTTTTACCAATTTATATGGATTAACTACATAAGATCTAATATGATTTCCCCATGAAATTGAGACATCTTCGGTATGAGATTGTTTCTCCTTTTTATGTTCAGATTGCCTTAATTCCCACAACTTAGATTTTAAGATATTAAGAGCTAAAGTTTTATTTTGTAACTGAGACCTTTCTGTTTGAATAGCAACTACAATTCCAGTTGGTATATGAGTTACTCTAACAGCTGAGTCTGTAGTATTAACACTTTGTCCTCCAGCACCTTGAGATCGATAAACATCGACTTTTATATCATTTGGATTGATTACAATGTCATTAGAACTAATTTCATCCATCTCTGGCAAAACCTGCACCATTACAAATGATGTATGTCGTAAGCCCGCTGAATTAAATGGAGAGACTCTTACCAAACGATGAACTCCACGCTCTTGGCGAAAAATTCCA
The DNA here is from genome assembly GCA_032117235.1 of Minisyncoccota bacterium. Taxonomy (GTDB): domain Bacteria; phylum Patescibacteriota; class Minisyncoccia; order SW-4-49-11; family SW-4-49-11; genus CALRBF01. The sequence continues at coordinate 22,261 of JAULZW010000003.1, forward strand.
TAAGCATACTGACCTTTTATGTGTAACAAAGAACGCTTTATACCAGCCTCTTGGCCTTGTATATATTCTATCACATCTATTTCAAAATTTCGATACTTTGCATAAGAGATATACATTTTAGTAATAATTTCGGCAAAATCTTGAGCATCCACACCTCCAGCACCAGCTTGAATAAACAGCAAAGCATTACCAGAATCATACTCTTCATTAAAGAATATTTCTTGCCAATAAGTATTTACTTGTTTTTCTAAGTTTTGAAGATCGGCTTCCAGATCAGAGTCCTGCTCCAAAATTAAATGTTCTAAAAAATCTATATTTTCTGGAATGTTTTCTAAATCTTGAAGTTTTTTTTGAGAATGTGATAGTTTTTTTAAAATACTTTGAGCTTGGTCTGGATTATCCCATAAATTAGGTTTTTCCGACTTCTCAAGATATAAGTTAATCTCTTTTTTTAACTCTTCTATATCAATACCAAGTTCAATTTGATTCCACTTTTCTTTAATTTCACCCAAAAGATTATAAACCTGTTCTTGAGTCATTGTTTATTTATTTAAAACACTAGAAAGATGGGACGAAACCTGTGCTCCAAGTCGTGGATTAATCCTTCTTATATTATTAGAGATTTGACTACCATAATTACGTAAATCATTAGGATTAAAAGACTTGTATTTTCCCCCTTCAGATGAACCTCCTACAACCTTATATATTTCTTCCTGTACAATTTTTGCGTCTTCACTAAATCCAGATATGCCAGCACTTCTTAGAACTTCCTTAGCATAATCTTCCATTGTTCTCATATATTTTATCTTAATTCTAATTCTATAGCTTTGGACAGAATTTCTATATCCTGCTCAGTTAATATGTCTTTTTTATTAGCTAATATATTAACTTTAATTTCTTCCCATTCCTCTTTAGTTATCAATTCTCTTGCTTGACTATAAGTCTCAAAAGCATCATCAAAAAGAACTTTAATATACTCTTTTTTTTGTTCATTAGTAGCTCCAGATGAAAACATACTTGGACCCTTAAAATACAATCTTTTGAGAATAATATCGAATCGTGATTTAGATATAGTCATAAAATTATAATTTATTTATTTTTATTATAACATAGATTTAGAAATTATAAATTATCTACACATTAAACTTAAAATGACAGACATCGCCGTCTTGGATAATATATGACTTTCCCTCTTGTCTTAATTTGCCATTTTGTCTTGCTCCTGCATCTCCTCCACAATCTACAAAATCCTGATAAGAAATTATATCCGCCATTATAAATCCTCGCTCTATATCTGAGTGAATTACTCCCCCAGCTTGAGGAGCCAAAGTTCCTCTCTCTACAGTCCAAGCTCGGGTTTCCTGAGGCCCCGTAGTCAAAAATGATATCAAATTAAGCAAATCGTATCCGGCCCTAATCAATACATCAAGCCCACTCATTTCTCGCCCCAACATTGCTAAATATTCAGCTTGCTCTTCAGCCTCCATTAAACAAATTTCTGATTCAATTTTAATAGATAAAGGAATAATATTATCAAATTTAGCTTGCAGTTCTGGGCTTAGAGTATAAGTCTCATCAGTATTAGCTACATACATCATTGGCTTAGCCGTGAGAAAATTATAGGATTTTATAAGTTCTAGCTCTTCTGAGTTTAGTTTAGCTTCTCTAATTGGAGTTCCAGCTTCTATTAAAGGTAAAACTTTTTGTAAAATTGGTAGAATTTCTAGAGCTAATTTGTCTTTAGATTTAGCTTTTTTTTCCACCTGAGGTAGGGCTTTTAGAATTTGGTCTAAATCAGCTAATAATAATTCAGTGTTGATAATATCCGCATCCTCAATTGGGTTAATTCTATTTTCAACATGAGTAATATCATCATTATGAAAAGCTCTAATTACATGACAAATAGCATCTACTTGCCTAATATTAGCAAGAAAAGCATTGCCTAAGCCTTCCCCTTTAGAAGCCCCTTTCACTAAACCCGCAATATCTATAAATTCTATAGTGGTTGGGATAACTTTAGCTGATTTAGAAATTTCAGCTAAAACTTTCAATCGTTTATCTGGTACTGCTACCACACCGACATTCGGCTCAATAGTACAAAAAGGATAATTCTCAGCCGAGACTTGCTTTTTGGTCAAAGTTTGAAATAAAGTAGATTTCCCTACATTAGGGAGCCCCACTATCCCAATAGATAAAGACATATTCTAATAAATTATATAATATTTAACTTTAATTATACCATAAAATTAGCAGTTTTACTAGATAGTACATAGGACAAAAATTATAAATTATGAGTTATGAATGATTAATTATGGGGAGGGTTAAGGCGACATAAGGTCGCCCCTACGAAAAGCACAAAAACTTTACAAAAATATATAAATATGCTGTGTTTTGAGAGTCCCACAAGCCCTCGGAGGCTTTTTGTTATGGCTCTTTCAAAAGCTAACCAAAAATTATTAGTAACTGGCAAAATAATTATAATGCCTATATTGGCTGCTTTAGTGTATTCATGTTTATTAGACTTTTATAATCTAAAATCACCTTATATTCACCCTCAAGAGGCTAATTTAGTTAAATTATGTATAATAGCATTATTAATAGTGATAGGAAACATAATACTTCTTTTTAATGAGATGTCATTATTTTGGAGTATTATAGTGGTAGCAATTTTTATATTAGCTTTTACACCACTTTATTTTTATAGCATAAAGATTCTGTTAAGTGTCATATTATATTTTCTCTGCTTATATTCAATAGACATAATCATTTTTATGATGAGATTTCTCGAAAGGAGAATTCATCAAAATCACACCCCTCGCTGAGCGAGGGTTTTTTCTTTTTGCATGGTTTTTACCAATTTTACAAATTTAAAGCTAATTTATACACTTTTAATATTTTACTATAATAAGAAGTATTTAATAATGCTTCTGGGTTTTTCTTCACTACACTAAAGACTTTACTTTTAGATGTTTTCTTGGGAAGTTTTAATGCTGACTTTAACTCATCCTCTAAATTTTTATCTTGCCAGACAATAAAAATACCAGCTTCTTTTGCATCTAACTCTAAATTTTTTATATATAAATCATTGTTTAAGTCATTATTATTATATATTCTGTCAAGGTCGACAACACATAACATAGCATCAAATTCTGTATTTTGTTTCCATTTTTTACACCCAACTAAGATTGTATGAGGATCCCCACCTTTACCTGAATTAAAATAAGATTGACAGTTATTTGTATGATATTTAAATTGACTTATTTCAACAAGATAGTCAATTATTTTGCTATCCTTTAATCCTTCCGTATAAACCCCTATTGTTTGTTTTTTACTTTTGGTATTAGGTTTGACCATATAAGCTAAACTTTAATTTTTGGAAAACCTCCATATTTTCCAGACATATATTTTTTTACAAAATTTTCATCGGGACGAGAATTTTCAATATCTGATACCCTATAGACTTCACTTTCACCTTTATTATTCTTATCTACAATAAAAATTTGTTCACGATCTAATTTATTTAAGATATTGATTGAATGGGTAGAAAAAATAAACTGACACATTATATTCTCACTCTCAGATAAAAAATAAGAGATTAGTTTTTCAACAGCCTCAGGATGTAATCCCATTTCTAATTCATCAATTACAACTAAACCCTTGTATTTCATCGCAAGAAATATTGGTCCTAATAGTTCATAAAGAGATTTAGTACCTCGAGATTCATACTTAAAATCAAGAGATTTGTTACCGTGAATACCTTTAATATCAAAACTTCCATTATCTTTCTTATCTATGTTAAAAGACTCTAAACCAATATCAAATTTAGATATAAATTCTTTCATTTCTTCAAAAACCTCAGGTATTTCGGTATATATCCAAGATGCTAGATAAATATTTTTATCATTGAGAGAACTTTCATTCATATTTACTTGCCATAACAAACCACTGAACATATTTTTAATCTCTTCCATAATATCAATTTTGAATGAAATTTCACTAAAAAAAGCAATTACGGACACATTATTTTTTATATCAGGTAATTTTAACTCCAGAGCATTAATTTTATCAAAATATATTTCAGATAACTGTAATTTTCCATTACTATCTCTTTCAAAAATATTATGTAATCTTTTTCCCTTAGTTTTGACTTGCATTTTCTCCAATAATACTATATTTTTTTGAATTTTTAGAGTATAAAAAAATATTTTTTGATTTTTTTCTAATTCTAGCTTAATTTCACATATATTATCATTATTGAAAAAAGTTTTATAAGATAATGATGTTTCTTGAGAAATATTTTCCAGCTTATCTGTAGGTCTTTTTGTAATAAAGTCTTGTATAAATTTAAATAGACGAACTATATTAGTTTTACCAGAAGCATTTCCTCCAATAATTGTAGCAATTTTGCTAATTTGATACTTATCAACTTTTGACTGCATATAATCAAAAGTATTTTTTTTGGAAGTTAAAAAAGACATTTCAAAAGAATCTTGAAAAGAGTAAAAATTTTTAAAAGAAATTTTACGAATCATAGATTATAAATTTATTGTACATATATATTACAATACTTAATAACAAAAGTCAACTTAATACAAAAATCTGTATTAAAAACATTTTAACTTCAATACATAATGACTTTAAGAAAAGTAAAACAAAAACTCGAGACATTGCTCGAGCTTTCATAATAATCACCAGAGCTAGGCTCTGGATCGGTAGGTAACCCCAAAAGTAAGATAATTATAGAATAGTTTAGTGATAGTGTCAATAGTTGATGGTGAGGTTTTATCCTCCTCCGACCTTACGGCCACCTCCTCCAAAGGAGGACAAGTAATTATCTTATATTCTATGCAAATCTTTAATTTATTGACTTTTTATCTCGTAATTTGTCTACGATCATCTAATCGAGTACATACTCTGTATTTTTATGGGATTACAAGGTATAATATAAGATATATAGAATAATAAATTATAATATATGCCAGGAATTAATTTTAGGTCAATTATATTATCAGTATTGGAGGCGGATGAGAGAATTTGGTTTCAAAATGAAGAGGGAGAGAAGGAATTAAATCAAACTTTGCTTTTGGATTTGGTAGAAAAGATTGATGATAAGATTATTAATTTATTATTACAAGAGGAGGCTTTGAGAGAGAAGTTTTTTGCTAAAATTAGTCCAGATACTACTGAGAAGCAGTCTACTTATGTCTTCAAGATGAATGACTTTAGATTCTTTATGGAGGAGAATAAAATAGATAATTCTTATACAGCTTATAAAAACAGAATAGGGCTGATAGATGGGAAGAAATTCCTCAAAGATAGTAATGATATAGTGCTAAATTGGCCGTATAAAGATTGTATTTTGGAAGGTGGGCAAAGTAATGAGGAAGGCACGGATAATTATTTTGAATACTCCGAAAAGACAGAGCAGTACGAACAAAAACAAGCTAAAAGAAAAGAGATATTTTTTAATTCCGTTCTTGCTCCTGATGAAATTGATAGATTATTAGACCCCAAGGCCTTGGTGAATTGGAAAAGGTTTACAGATAATGGTGAAGTTTCTTTAACCCAAAAACACTCCACCCCGTCACCTACGGTGCCACCCCTCAAGAGGGGAATTGATGGTACTATTGCTGAGAATATGATTATCAAAGGTAATAATCTACTAGCTATGCATAGTCTCAAGAAGCAATTTGCAGGTAAAGTGAAGCTTATCTATATTGACCCGCCTTATAATACTGGGAATGATGGGTTTAAGTATAATGATAATTTTAATCATTCCACTTGGCTGACTTTTATGAAAAATAGATTAGAAGTAGCAAGGGAATTGTTAAGAGAGGATGGAAGTATTTGGATAAGTTTAGATGATAAAGAATTTGCTTATCTAAAAGTACTTTGTGATGATATTTTTGGGAAAAATAATTTTTTGAATGATGTCATTTGGAACTCAACAAAATCAGTAACAAATACTGCAATCATATCTGTTTCACATACACATAATTTAGTTTACTTCAAAAACAAAGATTATTATGTAAAGAACAGAACAGAATTTAGACTTGATGAAGATGGGGAAGGATTTTCTAATCCTGACAATGATCCTCGTGGAGTTTGGAAATCCGATCCTTTTCAAGTTGGAGGCTGGAGACCAAATCAACAATATGAAATAAAAAACCCAAATACTGGAGTCATTTATAAACCAAATGAAAATTGTAGTTGGAAAAATGATCTTAACAAATTTCAAGAATTATTAAAAGATAATAGAATTGTTTTTGGAGTGGATGGAAAAGCTGGTCCACAAAGAAAAAGGTTTTTATTTGAAGCAGAAGAAAGAGGTAAAGTTACAAAAACAATATGGGATGATGTAGGAACAACTACTAATGGAACTCAGCACATAAAAAAGCTTTTCAATAAAGCTGTATTTGATAATCCCAAACCAGAAGAGTTTATAAAAAGAATTATTGAACTTTCAACAAATGAAAACGACATTGTCCTTGACTATCATCTCGGATCTGGCACAACTGCCGCCGTAGCTCATAAAATGGGGCGGCAATATATTGGGATTGAGCAGATGGATTATGTGGAGACTATTGCGGTGGAGAGGCTCAAAAAAGTGATAGGACAATCCACCTCCCCCGCTAAAGCGGGTACTACTCAAAAGGAGAATTTTAGGAAATTAACAGCAAAAAAAAGGCAAAGTTTGCAAGATATTTTGGAGAAAATAAAAAATTCTAATAATAGTTTAGGGTAAAGATATGACTAAAAAAAGTAAAATCCAATACAGCTTAATACCTTTTAATGGAGATGAAATAATGGCAATTACCAAAGATGGTAAAAAGTTTGTAGTACCAAAACAGATTTGTGAGAATTTAGGGTTGTCATGGAGTGGTCAATTTGAAAAAATTAAAAGAGACAGTGTCTTAAAGGACGCAATTCGTGTCATACCAATACCGCAAAAAAACCCTTCAGGATCAGGGTTTATAAATCAAGAAACTCTAGCTTTACCACTGGAATATCTCAATGGTTGGTTATTTGGAATTGATGATACGAGAGTAAAAGAAGCAATTAGGCCAAAAATAATTGATTATAAAAAGCAATGTTATATTGTTTTATATGAATATTTTAATAAAGGTGCAAGTATTGATGTCAATAGATTAGAGGAGGATATTGAATTACAAGACTATATTTACCGCAAAGTTCGCCAAGCTAGAACTAGTGAAAGGAGTTTATGGGAGAGAGTTAAAAAAGCCTTTGAATATGGGAGTAAAGATTATGATAAAGATTCTGAATTAGCCAAAAAGTTTTATGCTTTAGCTCAAGATAAAATTCATTATGCGGTTACCAAAAATATAGCTTCTGAACTTATATATAATAGAATAAAAACAGATCCAGCAACAAATTTTGGTATGATTGCATTTGACCAATATAGAAAAATTAAGTTAAAAGATTTACAAGTAGGTAAAAATTATTTGCAAGAATTAGAGTTAAAACAGTATGAAAATATTGGAGAACAGCTTTTACTTAAAATCGAATTAAGATTATTAAGAGGTGGTAAAATAACTATGGAAGAATGGTTTTTTGAAATAAATGATTTATTAAAACAAAATGGATATGAAATTTTATTTGATTATTCTAAATCCAAGATAGATCGTCAAACTGCTAATAGTAAAGCTAAAGAAATATGGAAAGAAAATAAGCATTTACTCAAAGAAGATGTTAAAAAACTAACTAAATAAGATTAATTTATGAAGAATAATCATCTACAATTAAGCAAATTTGAAATTCAACTTTTGGAAAGTTTAGGTTTTGACCCAAATTCACAGAATCTACAAGAGGAAATACAGGAAATGTTGGAAACTAGCAAAGTTGCATCACAACAAGATTTTGATACTGGAGGTATTAGTAAAGCCGTAAATTGGCAAGGTGGTGGTGATTTTATCTACTTTGAACTAGCAAAATGGAATGAAGTTGCCAAAGAGAGAATTTTAGAGGCTGAGAGTTTAGAGCAATTGATTGAGTTTTTTGATGAGATGTATGAGAGATATTTCCTTAACTATAATCTCAAAATTCAAGAGTTTAGAGATAAGATTATACAGGAGGAGAGTTTTCAGAATCTGCCTTTAGCGGAGCAAAAACAGATTTTTATAGCTATGCTGGATAATAATCAGATGTATGTGAATGCTTCTGAAATGTCAGATGCTAAATTTGGTATTAGTGAGGAGGAGCAGGCTTTGACTGAGGAGTTTTATAATTAATTATAAATTGTGAATTATGAATGATAAATTAAAAAAATCATCTAATCAAACAATAGAGTCTAGCTCAGGTATTAAGAAAAACTTAATAACTTCTACTGGTGATAAAAAAGATAATTCAATTATTTTATTTAATCAAAAAGAAGTTCGCAGATACTGGGATGCGGATCAAGAGCAGTGGTACTTTTCGGTTGTGGATGTGATTGAAATTTTGACAGGCTCTAGTATTCCGAAAAGATATTGGAGTGACTTAAAAAATAAACTAAAAGAAGAAGGAAGTGAAGTGTACGAAAAAATCGTACGGTTGAAAATGAAAGCAGAAGATGGAACAGGGATTAATAATCTTATGTTTAAACTACAACATTATCCTTTTAACTGTCCTCCCTTGGGGGAGGTGGCACCGTAGGTGACGGAGGAGGACTATACATATTTTTAAATTTATCATCTATACTCCTAGTTAATAATTCTCATTTGCAAATGTCCTCCCTCCCCCTACGGGGACTCCCTCCAAAGGGAGACATCATTCTCTTAACCTAATTAAAAGAGTATAAAACATTATAGACACTACAAGAATATAATATTATAATAGTAATAAAATCAAGGTTTAATCTATTATTTCTACAATTCACAATTAATATAAACTATGTCTGAGATCAAAAACTTATATGAGATAATCAACACTCAAAAGCAAGGATTAAAAAACTTTAATCCTGAAATTTTTGAAATCCCAGATTATATTTCTAATAATTTGAAATATAGTTTTTTTGATTGGCAAAGGGAGGCTTTGGAGAACTTTTTATTTTATCAAAATCCAAAATCAAATTTAGCTAAATCCCCTACTCATCTAATGTTCAATATGGCGACTGGAACGGGGAAAACTATGCTAATGGCGGCTTCTATTTTGTATTATTATAAACAGGGTTATCGGCATTTTATCTTTTTTGTGAATCAAAATAATATTGTTAGTAAGACAGAGAATAATTTTATTGCTAATTTGCATAATAAGTATTTATTTCAAGACAAAATTGTGATTGATAATCAGACGGTGGAGATTAAAAAAGTGGAGGCTTTTAGTGATAATCCGACTGGTATTGAGATTAAATTCACTTCGGTACAAAAATTATATAATGATATTCATTTACAAAGAGAAAACCAGACTACTTTACCGGATTTATGGAATAAAAATATTGTAATGTTGGCTGATGAGGCTCATCATCTCAATACGGATACTAAAAAAGCGAAATTACAGACCGCTTTACTTGACACTGAACTGAACAATAAATCTAGTGAAAATGTGGTTGAAAAGCTAGGCTGGGAGCATACGGTGATTGAATTGATTTTGAATAAAAATAATAAAAAATCCACCCCGCTGTCTAAAGACAGCACCCCTCAAGAGGGGAATTCTAACTGTAATGTCTTATTAGAATTTACGGCGACTATTCCAGCTACTGCCAGTGTGGCGAAGAAATATGAGGATAAAATTATTTATAAATTTGATTTGAAGCAATTTTTGCAAGCTGGGTTTACGAAGCAGATTAATCTGATTTCTTCTAATCTGAATAAGCGGGATAGAATTTTGCAGGCTTTATTATTTCATTGGTATCGGCATAAAGTTGCTCTGGATGCTGGTATTCCTAATTTTAAGCCGGTGATTTTATTCCGTAGCAAGACTATTGAGGAGTCTAAGTATGATTATGAGGAGTTTTTGGATATGATTCAGAATTTGAGTTTGGATGATTTACAATTTTTGGATTATATTTTAGAGAACTTTAAGTTTGCTAATCATAGTTTGTATGAACAAGGTAAGAATAGGACAGAGCAATTAGTAGATTATATTCAAGTTAATAAAATTAAAAGAAGTGAGATTATTGACTTTTTGAAGCAGAATTTCCAAGCTAAAAATGTGATTATTACTAACTCTAAGAGTAATAAAACTAAAAAAGAAAAAACTGATGAGGAAATAGATAATTTATTGAATAATTTGGAGGACAAAAATAATCATATTCGAGCTATTTTTACAGTGGAGAGATTAACTGAAGGTTGGGATGTGCTGAATTTATATGATATTGTACGGTTATATGAGGGGCAGAATACAGGAGGGTCTTATCAGAAAGGTAATAAACCTCCTGAATCTACCACCAAAGAAAAGCAGTTAATTGGTCGTGGAGTGAGATATTATCCTTTTGATTATCCAGAAAAAGAGAGGCATCGGCGAAAATTTGATAATGATACTCAAAAACGAGAGCGAATTTTGGAGGAGTTATTCTTTTATAGTATCAATGAAAGTAGGTATATCTCGGAGTTAAAAACCGAGCTCAAGAGGGATGGGTTTATTGATGAGAATCGTAATATTAGAACCTTTGAATTGAAGGATAGCTTTAAGAAAACCAATTTCTATAAACAGGTTAAAGTTTGGCAGAATAAAAAAATCCCGAATCCAAATAGACGGAAGAATACTCTAGCCGATTTGAAGCAAGATAAAAATTATTTTATGTCTGCTTATCAGGTGCCAACTTATAGTGTAAGAGAAGACGGAGTGGACTTTGAGAAGGAGGAAAAAGAATATAGATTGAATCAAATGGCTAATCCAAACTCTAACTTTGAGATTCCTTTAGCTAAGATGGAGAAACATATTTTTTATAAAGCGATTCATATTTTATCTAAACAAAGCAATTCTTTATATCGTTTTGATAATTTGAGGCAAGAATTGAATATTGATAGTATGGAGGATTTGTTGCAAGCGGAGTTTTTGGGAGATATTATGATACCTTTTAAGCTACCAGCTAAAATGACTTATCAGGATTTGGATAATAAGCATAAATTACAGGCAGTGATGCAAGTTTTGACTGATATTGAGCGAAGATTAGCGGAGTCTATTAGTGAATATATTGGTAGTAAGGAGTTTTATCCAAAGAGTTTGGAGAGTATTTTTGGAGCTCCGAAAGCTAAGGCGATTGACACTTTGAATGAGCATACCGAGATGGCTGAACAAAATGATTGGTATGTTTTGAATAATTTTGTAGGCACAGATCAGGAGCAGTCTTTACTGGAGTTTATCAAAAGCTCTATGTCTGAGTTAGAGCAAAAATACGGTGAGATTTATTTATTAAGAAATGAAGAGGTGTATGGGATTTATGATTTTGACAAAGGTAGAACTTTTATGCCGGACTTTTTGTTATTTTTGAAAACTAAGGATAAACACAATGTAGGAGTGTCTAAGACGGAACTATACTATCAGGTATTTATTGAGCCAAAAGGTGCTCAATTAGCAACTTTGGATGCTTGGAAAAATGACTTTCTAGCTGAAATTCAATATAATTATAAATTGGAGAATATAATTCAAGCTGAAAACTCTAATTATAGATTGATTGGACTACCTTTCTTTAATACTAATCTAAGTGCCGAGTTTAGAGATAAATTCTCAGAATTAATTTAAGGTTTAATCTATGGCTGAACTATTCGCTTTTATATTCTTAATATCACTAGTTTGTTTGGTGTTGGGTTTGATTCGGCCAGCAATATTTACTAAGTTATTTCGTGATAAGCCTAAGAGGAAACAAACTGGAGTGCTTTTTGGGGTTTTGATTTTTATTTCTATTGTTGTAATAGGGGCTAGTCCTGCTCCTGAGGTATCTCAAGATATAAAACCTGAACCAGTAGCGAAGACGGTGGAAACTACAGATGTCGCGCCTGCGGAGGACAATACTACTACTCCTGAGCCTGAGAGTGTGTCTGTGGTGCCTGTTTTACCAGCTCTAAGCCCTACTGAAGAGCAGTCTAGTATTCCACAGCCCGAGGTAAAGCAAGAGTCAAATTCTGCCCAAAATCCGACTAGAGATTTATTCAAAGTAACTGAAGTTGTAGATGGAGATACGATTAAAGTTAGTACGATTGGGACATTGAGATTAATTGGTATAGATACTCCTGAAACAAGAGATCCTCGTAAACCAGTACAATGTTTTGGTAAGGAGGCTAGTAATAAGGCTAAGGAATTATTAAGTGGTAAAAAGATATATCTAGAATATGACCCTGCCAACAAAATAGATAAATATGGAAGAACTTTAGCTTATGTTTATCGTGAAGATGGATTATTCTATAATGCTGAGATGATTAAACAGGGGTATGCTCATTCTTATGTACAATTCCCCCACCCTAGATTAGATGAATTCAATACTTATCAGCAAGAGGCTAGAGAGAATAATAGAGGTTTTTGGGCGACTAATACTTGTAATGGAGATACTATTCAAGCCGTTTCGGTGAGTTCTAAAACTGCCATTCCCCTACCGATTAGCCATGAGATAAATAAAGATGGGTTTATCAAAGGTAGTTGTGCGAGTTTGATAAAATTAGGTTTAGGTAATTTTGAAAGAGGAGACCCTAATTATACTGAATCCAGAGACCGCGATGAGGATGGTATTGCTTGTGAAATGAATTGAGAATTTATATAACCTTGCAAAAAAGCTAATTCTATGCTATTATCAATTTAATCTTTCGCCTAGTCCTTGATTGACCTAAGTTTCTAAATCTGAGTATCTACAGATTTAATGTCCATTTATTATTATTGTATAGAATAATGTTATACGAAATCACTTATATCCTAAAGCCCGAGTTAACCAATGAAGAGCAGTCTAGTATTAACTCTAAAGTTGCTGATTTAATTCAGTCCCTGGAAGGAAGCACCAATACTACCGAAAGGACTTTTTCAGTAGAGAGGGGTGGGACTGATGAAAATAATCTTCGTAAATTTGCTTATCCAATTAAGCATTATAGACAAGGTTATTATTATACCAGTACTTTTGAATTAGAACCTACTAGGTTAAAAGAGTTAAACTCAACATTAGAAAGAGAAGCTAATATTCTAAGGTTTTTGATAGTAAAAGAATTTATCAACCTCAGTGAGATACCTGTAGAGGAAAAGAAGGATGTTTCTAAAGAAGAAAAACCTTTAAAATTTGAAGGTAAATCTTATAAAGATAAGCAGTCAATCAAAAAAGATTAATTATTAACACCAAATTATATGTATCTTAACAAAGTCTATCTTATCGGTAATCTAACTCAAGATCCTGAGTTCAAAGCTTTACCTAGTGGTTCATCAGTTGCTAACTTTAGTTTAGCCACTAATAGAACTTGGACTGACAAGCAAGGACAGAGACAAGAAACTGCAGAATATCACAATATTGTGTCTTATGGAAAGCAAGCTGAAACCATGAGTCAGTATTTAAAAAAAGGATCTCTCTTGTTTGTGGAAGGAAGAATACAAACAAGATCTTGGGAAGCTCAGGATGGACAAAAAAAGTATAGAACTGAAATTATAGTAGATACATTTCAATTTGGACCGAAAGGATCAGGTGCAGGGAATACATCTAGTCAACCAAGGTCAGCAAATACAAATAATTCAAGCTCTAAACCATCTCAAGTCAGCAATCAACAGGAGGATTTACCAACTGTTAACCTAGATGAAGATGAAATTGACTTAGAAGAAATTCCATTTTAATTAATTAACTATATACTTATGCGAAATAACAAGAAGAAAGTTCCTAAAGTATGCTATTTTAGCACTAATAATGTAGATATAGACTACAAGGATGCAATTACCTTAAAAATGTTTATAACTCCTCAAGCTAAAATAGTATCATCACGAAGAACTGGTACTAGAGCTGGACACCAGAGAAATCTATCTAAAGCTATGAAAAGAGCTCGATTTTTATCAATTATCCCTTATGTAACCAGATAAATCTATGCCTATTACAAAATCCGCTATCAAAGCACATCGACAATCACTTAAAAAGAATGCCGAGAATAATATAGTCAAAAAAAGACTAAGATCTACTGTTAAAGAATTTGTAGGTTATTTATCTACAGATGCTGATAAGGCTAAAGAGTTAATTCCTAAACTTTATAAAGCAATTGATAAGACTACTAAAAGAGGGATCTTGAAGAAAAACTCCGCTGCCCGTAAGAAATCTCGACTCACAGCAAAGCTTAATCAAGCATTAGCTGAGAAATAAGCCCCTCATTTAAAAAGCTCTCATTATAATCTGGGAGCTTTTTAGGTTACATACCCTATCCCCAACTCTTTTAGCTTATCATAGGGATTCTTACCTTCAAATTTGATAGTATAATCTCCTTCGATGAGGTCTAGATATATTTTTTTTAAGTCTTGAGACTTCCAATTACGGATATTTTGGGCGGTTATTTGTAAAATATATGGATTGCCTTTAACATAATCAGTATATTGATGTCCTTTTTCTTGAGCTAATTTTATAATCAAAGCTGTTTTAATTTGGCTTATAAATAATCCATACAAAGCTATTCCTTCTATGCCCATTTGTTCTAAATTTTTCAAAGCAACTAAATACTCTCCGTAATGCTGTCTATATATGTGATCCGCTAATGAAAAAACACTATCTGTACTTTCTTGTAGTAGTATAGATTGTATCATTGAGATTGTTATATTTTGTGTCTCTCCATAATAGTTATAGAGTTGATTAAATATAAACTCTATTTTATAAAAATCTATTCTAAACATAGATTTTTGTGATTTAGATTTATTGCCAATTTTTTCTAAATAGCTTTTATGTTCCTGCTTCTGATAGTTTAATAAATACATAATAGCCTCTCTTGAAATATCTATTCTTTGATCCAAACTCATTTGATGAATATAAGCTATTGCTTTTGACTCTGGTAAATACTCGTATTGAGTTATTTTGGCTTTAAGATCTATTAAAACTTTTGTTAATGGATGAGTTTTTGGTATGTTATCTGTATCATAAAATAGCACAATGATATCTGGACTATCCTTACAATGTTGTAATGTTTTCTTAACTTTAGTGTGTAAAGTCTTAGGTAAAGCGATTAAGTCTTTAATAATAATCAGTCTTTTGTCTACAAATAAAGAGCTTGTATTAAAACTTTGCTTTAATCTAGCCAATAGAGTCTCTTCGGTATCTGGCAATTCAATATCGTTAAAAGAAAATATTTCTTGTTTAGCTTGTTTTTGCAGACCAAGTTTTTGAATAGATTTTAGTTTCTCCCTAGAGCGATAAGTATCTGGTCCTGAAATAGATATAATCATAAATACTTAGTTCTATATAAATGTTAGGCTTTAATTTAACTCCCATTTTAAACTTTGGTTTGGCTCAATTACTTGTATAAAAGTCTGTCCTGGTACTAATAACATCTCTTGTCCGTCTTCTGTCCCATAAAATCTCAAAGTATCTTTAAACCCTTCTTTTTTCCAGGTTATATTTTTCTCTTGTCCATTGTGATAAATTTTACCTTCTCCTGCACCATAAATTGAAACTTCATTGTACTGGCCTTCGATCTGTTTAGAAGAAGCTCTCATTACCACAATATTTTTAGACTTAATCTCAGAGTCTTTATTACCTCTATCTAAATCTTTTTGTCCAGACCAATATCTGGTGTAGGTATTGTCATCTTTATTGTATTCCCAGCTAGTAGCAAATATGCCTCCAAATCCAACATATAGCTTGCCATTTTTAGCATTAGATTTTTGATCTTCAATAGATTTTTTATTCAAGAATTTATATCCTTCCAAATTAGATTCCAGAGCATACCCCCTATCTTTAGCTAATTCAATAACTTTTGGCAAGGAAACAAAGCCATTATGTGGAGCTGGGATGGTACTTTTTCTGAAAAATGGGCCGCTTGAAGACAAAGCGTCAATGTCTGCAATTTTACCTAAATCTTCTCCAGTATATCTTTTACCAGTCTTAAGCTCATCTAGTGCAAAATGTGATCCTCCCCAATGAATATACATAGCATCCCAACCTCTAACTAAACTAATATAATCATGTCTAGCACTACGAATTGAACCTACTTCATCTGGTAGATTACAGACAAAAACCCCCATCAATCTAGTTACACTACCCGTAATTACAGGCATCTCAACCACAATTTCAGCTTGACTTAATCCTGATAATGGCCTAGCTACTGCATCTCCTGCCATCATCACAGCCACTGGTCTTTGTTTATAATTATCACATTGTACCCCGGTTAAAGGACTAGTATTGCTTAATTTTTCTTCACTAGGTTCCAAAACATTGTCTAAGGAGCTTACTTCTTGTGTTTGTTTTGAATCAATCTGAACTTGATCCTTGTTATTAATTCCGCTAAAAGCATACACTACCAATCCAATAATGCTAAATCCTATAAAAAACGCACCGACAACTATGTATTTTTCTTTTTTGGTTAATGTATCCCATCTTTTTAAGAATGTCTTCATATCTTTATGGAATTAATTTATTAATTTTAGAGACTATTTCAGTAGGAGAGTAGTGCGATTTAACAATATAATCTACAGCCCCTAGTTTGAGACATTCCATAATTTTATCTTGTTCACTTAAATTACTCATAATAATAATTTTAGGACTGTAACTATCTGTTTTTTTCTCATTAAATTCAGATAATATTTCTAGACCTGTTTTGTTTGGTATCATTAAATCTAATAAGATGATGTTATATTTTTCTGATAAAAGTTTATTCAGACCATCTTGTCCGTCTGAAGATTCTGTAACCTTATACTTAGACTCTCTAAGCTTTATACTCACCAATTCTCGGACAAATATATCATCCTCTATAATTAGCAATGATTTTTTATTTTGTTCTGGCATATTATGTTAATTTATTATTAATTTGATTATAACATATTTTATAAAAATACAATAGTTTACATTATCAATGTATTTATTTTAATAATTGTAATCCCCAAATTTAATGATATAATAGTAATATATGAATTTTAAAATCTCATCTCACTATACACCTAAAGGAGATCAACCTCAAGCTATTGACAAGCTAAGTAACGGATTGTCTCAAGGGAGAGTTCATCAAACCTTACTAGGAGTGACAGGATCCGGAAAAACCTTTACCATGGCTAATTTGATTGAAAAATATCAAAAACCCACCCTTATTATTTCCCATAATAAAACTTTAGCGGCTCAATTATATCAGGAGTTTCGTGATTTTTTTCCAGAAAACAATGTACATTATTTTGTTTCTTACTACGATTATTACCAGCCGGAGAGTTATTTACCTTCATCTGATACTTATATTGAGAAAGAGTCAATGACTAATGCTCAGGTAGAGAGATTACGGCATGCGGCTACCCAAAGTTTATTGTCAAACCAAGACACAATCATAATTTCATCTGTATCTTGTATTTATGGTATTGGGTCTCCAGAAGATTATGGTAATTTATCTTTAATAATAGAGGTTGGCCAAAAAATTCTAAGGGATGACTTTATACGAAGTTTGATTGCTATTCAATATAGTCGTAATGATATTGATTTTAAACCAGGATGTTTTCGAATTAAAGGAGATGTTGTAGAAATTCATGAACCTGGAGAAAAAAGGTTGGTTAAAGTTAGTTTTTGGGGAGATACTATTGAGACTATTTCTTATAATGAATATCAGGATTCAATTTTAGAACAACTACCTGCAAAATATATAGATGGATACAGGGTTTTTCCAGCTACTCATTGGATTTCTACAAGGAGCAAGGTTGATAATATGATTCCTTTGATTAAAGATGAAATGTTACAGAGAGTAGATTTTTTTAAAAAACATAATAAATTAATAGAAGCTCAAAGAATTGAAGAAAGAGTAAATTATGATGTTGAAATGTTATCTGAAGTAGGTTTTACAAAAGGTATTGAGAATTATTCTAGATATTTGACTGGACGAGCTCCAGGAGAGCCTCCCTACACTCTAATTGATTATTTTCTAGAAGCTGATACTAATTTTCTAACTTTAGTTGATGAATCTCATATTACTTTACCTCAAATTAGAGGTATGCATAATGGGGATGCGGCACGGAAAAAGAATTTGATTGACTTTGGTTTTAGATTGCCATCAGCCGCTGATAATAGACCATTAAAATTTTATGAGTTTGAGTCTAAAATCCCCCATATAGTCTATGTTTCTGCCACTCCTGGAGAATATGAATTAACTCATTCTACGGATAGTTTAATTCACTCAATTCCTGAGTTACAAAATTTTAAAGAATTGCCCGAAGGGATTGCCGAGCAAATTATTAGACCTACTGGACTCTTAGAGCCTAGTATTGAAATTCGTCCTACCGATAATCAGATTCAAGATGTGATTGATGAAATTGGTAATGTTATTATCAAAGATGAGCGAGTTTTAATCCTAACTTTAACCAAAAGAATGGCTGAGGATGTTGCGGACTTTCTGAAAGAAAAGAATATTAAAACTGAATATTTACACTCAGATATTGACACCTTAGACAGACCTGAAATTTTGACCAAATTAAGACAAGGTGAATTTGATGTTTTAGTTGGAATTAATTTGTTACGAGAAGGTTTGGATTTACCAGAAGTATCTCTGGTGGCAATTCTAGATGCAGATAAAGAAGGTTTCTTGAGAAATGAAACTTCTCTGATTCAGACTATTGGTAGAGCGGCCAGACATAAAAATGGAAAGGTTATTCTTTATGCAAATAAAATTACAAAGTCTATTGACCGAGCTATTGCTGAGACAGATCGTAGGCGAGCTATTCAAATGAATTATAATGCTAAACATAATATTGTACCTGAGGGGATTAAAAAAGATATAAGATCAAGTATTGTAAAGGATAAGAAAAAAGAACTGCAAGAACAAAAGGTTGCAGCTCTAGATATATCTGAGCGAGAATTTATGATAGAAGAATTAACTAAACAAATGAATCAATCAGCTAAAGAATTGGATTTTGAGAGGGCAAAAGATTTAAGAGATGAAATTACTTTGATTAAAAACCTAGAGAAATAAAATTAATAAACAATATTTTATACTTTGTGTTATAAAAGATTATTCAATATAACAGTATGTTTTTAAGTTTTTATGTGAGTATAAGTATTCTAGTGGCCAGTTTTGAAATTCAATTACATTTTTTAGATTGTTTTGTAGCTGTGTATACTTCTCTTTGCCTTTGATTAAAATTATAATTTGTTCTGAATTGTATATGTATTCTGGACTTAAACTTAGTCTATCTCTAGTCGGGTAATTTTCTGGAGCTTGGGTAATAATGGCTTTGTCTAAATTCTGTTTCTGCCAGTACTCTCCTCCTGCAAAAAGTGAGGCAAAATGACCATCTATGCCCATACCGAGTATAGTGATGCCGAGTTTTGGTGGGAGTTGGGATTTTGTTTTAGCTAATGAATCTTGAATTTGGTCTGAATATTCAAATCTAATAATTTCTCTAAAACCTACATTATCAAAACTATTGGATATACTTTGCCAATTTGACTCTGGATCAGTTTCGGATACATATCGCTCATCC
This sequence comes from Minisyncoccota bacterium, assembly GCA_032117235.1. Lineage (GTDB taxonomy): Bacteria > Patescibacteriota > Minisyncoccia > SW-4-49-11 > SW-4-49-11 > CALRBF01. The sequence continues at coordinate 41,806 of JAULZW010000003.1, forward strand.
ACTTGGATTAAGTTAATTTTTGAGAAATCTAAACTTTGCTGAGCTAATTCCTTATAAATCATAAAAGGGGTCGCGCCACCTGATACAGCTAAATTAGTCGTACCTATAGACTTAATTTGCTCATATAGACTTTTAGCTATAACTTCAGTGCTAGATTGTATCCAATCTTGTTCTTGAGTAAAAGTGTGTATATTCATATTTAATATTATAACACATTCTGAATATGCTATAATATTAAAAAGGAAATATTTATTTTATATGCAAGAATTTGTTCATCTCAACACTCGTTCTCATTACAGTATCTTAGAGGCTATCGGTTCTATTGGTGATATTATTAATAAAGCTCAAGAGTTTGGGTTTAAGGAAATTGCTCTTACTGATGTCAATAATATGTTTGGGGCGATTGAATTTTATGAAAAAGCGACTAAAGCAAACCTAAAACCAATTTTGGGTGTCAATTTATCTGTGACTAGTCTAGACGGAGATATTTCTAAGCCTTATAGTTTAACTTTATTAGCTAAATCTTATCAGGGCTATACTAATTTGATTGAATTAGTATCATTAGTACGGATTAACTCTAATCAACCAGTTTCTATAGAGAATTTGACCAAATATAGTCAGGATTTAATTTGTTTGTCAGGGAATTATCAGTCTGAAATATCAGATTATCTTTTACATAATCCCAATCTAGTCCAAAATTGGTTGGATATTTATAGTAAAATTTTTCAAAATAATTTATATTTGGAACTTCTGCCACTCGTGAATACTCCAGATCAAGTTAAAGTCAATAGCCTTATAATTGATCTGGGTAAAAAACACAGTATACCAATAGTTCTGACAGCTCAGAGTATGTATCTTGAGCCAAATCAAAGGACTGCCCATGATATTATGCTGGCCATTAAAAATAAAACTAATATTCAAAATCTGGATAGAGTCACTTTTGTGGGAGAGGATTATTCTCTCAAGTCAGTTGATGAAATGCAAAGACTGGCTAAAGAGCTAAAGATACCAGAAGAAGCCCTAACTAATACTAGTCTAATTGCTGATAAATGTAATGTGGAAATTCCATTATACCAAATTCAGTTACCAAAATTTGACGTACCTCCTTTAGAAAATGGAGAAATTTTAGACAATGAAAAATATCTCAAATTTTTATGTGAAAAAGGTATTCAAAAAAGATATGTTTCACAAGATAAAAAAGAAATTTTGGAAAGGCTAGACTATGAATTTGGAGTTATTAAAAATGCTGGATATATTGACTATTTTTTAATTGTTTCAGATTTTATTACTTGGGCAAAAAATAATAATATTTTAGTTGGACCGGGTAGAGGTTCTGCTGCTGGTAGCTTAGTAGCATATCTGCTCGAGATTACAGATATTGACCCTTTAGCCTATCAATTATTGTTTGAAAGATTTCTTAATCCTGCTCGTGTTTCTATGCCCGATATAGATATTGATTTTCAAGATAATAAAAGAGAATTAGTATTAAATTATGTAGCTCAAAAATATGGACAAGATCATGTAGCCCAAATTTGTACCTTTGGAACTATGGCTGCTAAAGCTGCAATTCGAGATACTGGTAGAGCCTTAGGGTATTCTTATGGTTTATGTGATTCTATTGCTAAATTAATTGAGCAGAAAACTATAGCCAAATCCTTAGCAAATTCTAGAGAATTAAGAGGTCGTTATGAACAGGAAGAAAAAGTAACAACCCTTATAAATACCGCCCAACAATTAGAAGGTTCCATCCGGCACACCTCCACTCATGCTTGTGCTGTAGTGATTTCTCCTAAAAAACTAACACATTATACTCCCTTACAAACCTCTGAGTCGGGAGGAAAAACCTCTATAACTACTCAATACGAAATGCATGCTATTGAAGATTTAGGTTTACTTAAAATGGACTTTTTAGGACTATCTAACCTCTCTACTATTGAAACAACCCTTAACTTAATTCAATCTCAAACTGGAACAAACATAGATATTAACAATTTAGACACTACCGACAAATTAACCTACAAATTATTCCAAAAAGGTCAAACTACTGGAGTCTTTCAATTTGAGTCCCAAGGTATGAAAAAAGCTCTAATTGGACTAAAGCCATCTGAATTTAATGACCTAATTGCTATGGTCTCTCTATATAGACCAGGACCTATGGAGCTTATACCAACCTACATTGCTCGTAAACACAAAAAAGAAGAGGTGACTTATTTACATCCAAATTTAGAATCTATTTTGAAGCCAACTTACGGTATTATGATTTATCAGGAGCAATTGATGCAAGCCTCTCAAGCCGTGGCTGGATTTTCTTTACCAGAAGCCGATACTTTGAGAAAAGCTGTCGGAAAAAAGATTAAAGAATTGATGGAAGAACAAAAAATTAATATTATTGAGGGTGCTGTAAAACAAGGTATATCAAGAGAAATAGGAGAAAAACTCTGGGAATTAATCGAACCTTTTGGAGATTATGGATTTAATAAATCTCATGCAGCTTGTTATGCTATGATAGCTTATCAGACGGCTTATCTCAAAGCTCATTATCCCCTACAATTTATGGTGGCTCTACTCAATAGTGATGCTAAGGATATGACAAGAATCGCTATTGACATCACAGAGGCAAGACAATTAGGACTTATAATTAAGCCTCCTAGTGTGAATGTTAGCCAAGCTAACTTTACAGGTAGTGATAATACTATATTCTATGGGCTTGGAAGTATCAAGAATATGAGTAGTAATTTAGCTGAATATATTGAGCAGGAAAGAAATAAAAATGGACAGTTTCAGTCTCTGGAGGATTTTATTAACCGAATTCCAGCTAAAGAATTAAATAAAAAGAATCTGGAAGCTCTTGTCAAAGCCGGAGCTTTAGATGAATTTGAGCCTAGACATATTCTAATTCATAATTTAGATAATATTTTAAGTTTTATAAAAACCTTAGCCAATCAAAATACTGATAATATACCCCAAAACTCTCTATTCGGATCTACTGTAATAACAACTCCAAAATTAGAATTAGAGAATATAAAAACAAATCAAACCGAGAACTTAAATCAAATTCTAGAGCTAGAAAATATATATTTAGGGCTTTGGATATCTACTCACCCAATTAATGAATACAAAAACATACTAGAAGAGTTAAAATTACTCAATATAAAAGAAATTAAAGAAGCTAAAAGAAAATCTAATCTAATCTTAACTGGAGTAATTAAGGATATTAAGATTATCAATACTAAAAGTGGGGCTAAGATGGCCTTTCTCAATCTAGAAGATATCTCAGATAATATAGAGGTAATCATTTTCCCTAGTATATACCGAACTCTTGGGGAGGAACTCAATACAGGAGCTGGTTTTGCAATAAAAGGAAAGAGGCAAGATAAAGACGGAGTGTCTCAATTTATAGCCTCAGAGGCCAAAGTTTTAAAAGCTGAAGACATTCAAAAATGGACTACTTCCAAATCTTCAACATCCCTCAGTAATTCTGTAGAGGAGATTGGTTTTGATACTCCAGAGTATACAGAACAAGATTCTCAAGACAATATCCCCACCACCCAAGACGGAGCTGAAATAGTCGGGATAAACATAATCATACCCCCATACGCCACACCAGAAGCTTTACAAAAAGTTAAAGATATATTAACTCGTGAAGCTCGTGGCAAATGCCCAGTCTACCTCATCGCCAATTATAATACCCCAAAAATGCAAGTCAAAGCCACTAATTTCTCAGTCCATTATTCCGATGAATTAGTTGCTAGAATTAGATATATTTTGAATAATCCGGAGTGATTACTCCTCCAACTCAGCTTTACCAGCCTTCAAATCTCTATAATATTGAGAAATTTCTAATAGTTCTGACTCGGTGTAAAATTTTAACTCTGGATAAGATGAGATTAGTGAGGTGTCTAATATTCCCACAGCTTGGTCTAGAGTTTTGAGTCTATGAGCTACTACAAAAGTAATAGAAGATTGGGATAATTCATCTATCATTTGGGTAATTGCTTTTTCACTAATTTCGTCCAGAGATGAGGTTGGCTCATCAATCAAGATTAAACTTGGTTTATAATGTTTAGCTCTTAAATATAATCCAGCAAAATTCAATCTTTGTCTTTGGCCTCCAGATAAATTTACTCCGCCCTCTCCTATTAAGGTCTCAAGACCCTCTTTATTCTCAAAAAGACTCCATAAACCTACTCGCCTCAAGACATCAATCAAATACTCATCCTTATTTAAAACCTCATCTTCTTGAATTCCAAAAACTAAATTCTCGCGTAAAGTTCCTCTCAGAGCAGTAGCTGTTTGCATTTGTACAGCTATGATATTTCGTCGCTCTTTATCCCCCACTTTATATATATTAACTTTATCTACTAAAACTTGACCCTTTTTAGGGTTTAATTGTCCTCCTAATATAGATAATAATGTAGTTTTACCTGTTCCAGAGGGTCCAATGATTCCATATAATTTATTCTTTTGACTTTGAGCCACTTCTAAAACAAGAGCATTATTTTGAAATACTTTTGTCTTCTCATAGGAATAATATAATTTTTTTACGTGAATTGAATGCATATTTTTATCTTAAACTGGATAACTAGAATCTCCATATTCTCGAATATAGGTGTATAGGTTTTTGATTTTTTCTATATTAGAAACTAACCTTTCAACATCTCTACCCGCCAATACAATACTATAAGTTGAGATATACATAGTAATTAAAGCAATTGCTGTAATTACATCTAAGTCTCCTATCTTAACCAGATTTAAAATAAGTAAAGCTATGCCCATAAAGAATATCCCGTATAAAACTCTTGGGATAAAAGCTGTTGAGATAAAACTCATCCAAACTGTTGTTTGTACTTCTCCGGTTCTAATATTAGTTTTTTTAATTTTCTTAATATGTTCTGGAGTAGCAAAGCTAGACCTAATCAGAGCAACTTGTTGCAAACTCTCCACCTCAACTTGAGATTGTATATCTGCTTGATCATTGTCTTTAGGGGTTACCTTTTTAGCTATAAAAATCTGGCTTATTGTAGATATAGTTAACATTATTATTAAACTACCAGCAGCTATAATACCTATTGTGAAGTCATAGTATATAAATGAGACTAGAATTACACTAATTTGAATTATAAATCGTAGTAAATTAAATGTTAGGATATCAGTGGTGTTTTCATAAGCACCTACGGCTCTATTAATTTTGGAAATAATTTTACCAGACTCTCTAGTACTGTGGTGAATTGGGTCAACTTTGACAAAGAATATATAAGCTGAATTTGAGACGCTTCCCATAATACCAGCCTCGGCCAAAACATAGCTTCTCATATGTGTCTGAACTATTATAGATAACATTATAAAAATAATTCCCAAAGATACCACTAAGGTTATGTCCTGAGTTTTAATCGCATAATTTATAATCAAAGGTAGGGTAGTAAAAAACACCCATACTATAACTTCCGCCATTAAAGAAATTCCCAATCTCACCCAATATCTCTTATAAACATTATACCAAGGTAAATTAAAGTCTACTGGATGAATTCTGATATTCCCCACCATTCCAAATAATTTCTCTAGAAAGTTATAGACTTTCAAATTTTGCATAGCCTAAAATATATTATATATAAGCCTATTATAAATTATATTTAGATTTTTGTAAAATTTTATTTGCAAAAAATTTAATTTTAGTTTATAATACGATTTAGTCTTAAATTAGACCTTATTTGTTATTGTTAACTATAAACCCTGCCTTATTTTTTGTTTTATGTCAAGAAATGTTTATATAAGTTCAGTCATTAATCTAACGTCTAAAATTTTATCCACCAAAGAGAAAAATGATTCTCATAGTTCTTGTGATTCTTATCGTAATATAGAGTGGTCAAAATATTCTCAGACTTATCATAATTTACTTTATAGCAATCCTGTATCTGAAGTATTGGGAGTGAAAAATTTTTTACATCTTGATGGAACAAAATATAAGTCAGAATATAAATATAAATTAAATTTAGATAAAATTCTAAAGGATAGTCTAGTTAAGAGACCTAAGATGATTTGGCTACCTTGTATTGATGAGAGAATACAGTATTTGACCGCTTCTCACCATGCTTTATCACTTGGAATTCCTGGTTGTGAATGTTTAATGTCAGTTGAGGAAAAATTACAAATGGCAGATAATATAATCGCTGTGTGTGAAGATAATCCAACTATTGAGGAAATTGTAGTCTCATCTCACTCCAAATGTGGAGCTGTAGCTCATACTCTAGCTAAAAAAAGTTCTAAGCCAGTTTTGAGTAAAATTTTAGATAAATTCCAAAATCAAGATAAAGTCCTAGATTCAGCCAGTGAGCGATATGCTTCTGGCTTTGCTAGTATTCTAACTACTAGACTACAAGAGCAAAATTCTCAAGTCTCTGTCCGAACCCATCACTTCAATTTTCAAGAATTACATTCCAAACATTTACATCATGCTTTTGGAGCAATTGTAAACTTCAACCCCCTACTCAACGGAGCTGAATTGGAAGAAAATTTAGAAGTTCCGATGTTTAACATTTATGCCGGTGGGCAAGACGCTAAACAGATTATGCAAAATATAGAATTAGCAATAGACATAGCTTCTAGCTCTGAAGGATTTAGTTGCGAGTATATCAATCAAGACAATCCTTTTATACTGTTGTTCGCTATCACTAAAAAAGATAAGTTATCTATGTCTAAAATTCAATCTGTATTAACACAAATTAAAGACAAAAATTATCCTTTAGAATTAGTTTATACAATTTTAGAAGGCTAGAAACTATAGTTTTAAATTTTATAAAAATTATCATAGTGTCAAAAAAAGACAAGAGATCTCCTTACAAACTGGGCGAAGTGCCTTCATTTTTCACACATCAATTGCCTATAAAGTAAATTTATAGAATAATATAAAATTCACAGCCCATACTGTAGATAGAACATTTCAAATAGTTTAATTCATAATTTTCATATTTCTATGCTAAAATATAATTAGTTATAAATTTATAAAATTAAAAATATGTCTAAATATAAATCAAAAACTAAAAAATATATTATAATATCAATTATTGTACTTATTGTAATAACTTTAGCAATTTTTCTGATTAACTATACCGCTATACTTAAGACTCCTCAAATTAAAACTGGATCTAAACTAGAAGTAGATAGTAGTACTATTTCCAAAAGCATAGATTATAAATACACATCCATAGCTTCCAATCTATATGTGCCTTGGAGTATTGTCTTCCCGACTGAGAATAGTATGTATATTGCTCAGAGATCGGGCGAGATATTATATTACAAAAACTCTCAACCTCAACCTAATTTTTATAAATTTTCTGAGATTAGCGCGACCAATGAAGAAGGTTTGATGGGTATGGTTTTGGATCCTGACTATCCAAATTCTCCTTATATTTATACTTCTCTTGCCTATGAAGAGAATAATCAGATGTTTGTAAAAATAGTAAGATTAACAGATACAAATAATCAAGCTAAAGAGGTTAAAATACTCCTAGACAAAATTCCAGCTGCCAAATTTCACGCTGGATCCAGACTTAGATTTGGACCAGACAAAAAACTATATGTAACCACTGGAGATGCCACTAAAAAAGAAATTGCTCAAGATCTTAATTCACTAGGTGGTAAAATTCTAAGGATGAATAAAGATGGGAGTATACCAGAGGATAATCCTTTTAGCAATTCTTATATTTATTCTTATGGGCATCGCAATCCTCAGGGTATAGATTTTGATCCTATTTCTGGAGTTTTATTCTCTACCGAGCATGGACCTTCATTATTTGACGGAGCAGCTGGAGGAGATGAGTTTAATAGAATTTTACCTGGTAAAGACTATGGTTGGCCAAAAGTCTCTCATACCGAGTCTACTCCTGAGGCTATTGATCCCCTTCTAGTCTTCACTCCTGCCGTAGCTCCAGCTTCTGGAGTATTTTATACTGGAGATAAATATCCTGAGCTCAAAAATACTTTCTTATTTGGCGGTCTTAGAGGCGAGGGTATATTTGTAATTTATCTAGATGAATCAAGACAAGAGGTAAAGTCTTATGAGAAATTAACTATAGCCGAAGGTAGGATACGAGATATAGCCGTCTCACCTGATGGATATATTTATTTTTCCACCTCCAATCAAGATGGAAGAGGTAATCCAACCGATAAAAGTGATCAGATTTTCCGAATAGAGCCAGTGGATTAAAAGAAAAAAGCCCGAGCCTAGTGGCGCGGGCTTAAGAAAGGAAACTATTTTTTATTAACTATTTACACTGGAATAGCATCAATTAAGTTTATTCCCTGAGTAGTGATTACTTGAGGTCCTCTACTTTCATCTACAAAAAGTACAGTATACTCTGTGTTTGGTTCAGGTAATGGAGTAGCTGACTGAAAGACCACTTTTTTTCCTTCTAACATCGCAGCAAGGTTGTAATGTAGTAATTCTGGTCTTTGATTTAAGATAGACCTTCCTAAAACTTGTATCTCTTCATAATTTTTAATATGCAATTTTGAGTATGAGGTGGAAACTAATTGTGTGGTCGATGTCATTGAATGGGCTGAAAAAACCTTAAATACAATACACTAATTCACACAGTTTGTAAAGTCTTTAATACTTTGTTAAAATATAAATAATTAAAACTACATACTATGACTAAATTAAATTCTACCGAAATTATATCCCAAATCAACTCTAATTGGCAATTATCCGAGAATCAAGATTTATTATCTCGTCGTTTTGAACTCAATACTTTTTCAGAGGCTTTAGATTTAGTGAATAAAATTGGAAAAATTGCAGAAGAACAAGTGCATCACCCAGATATTAATCTTGGTTGGGGTTATGTAGAAGTTTATCTTAGCACTCATGATATTGGAGGTATTTCTGAGAAAGATATTATCTTAGCTAAGGCTATTGATAAGTTATAAAATACTATTATTTTTGCTACTAAGTTTTGTCAAAAGTATATAATTTAGTTTGTTTTAATTATTTTGAAAAAGATAAACTTAATATAAAGTTATATTGATTAGCTTTAGCTATTAAGATTGAGATTTGAGCATTCATAAATTATCTTAAATCCTGTCAAGTTATACACATATTTTCTTATCTATATATATAATCCCTGTAAAACATTATTTGTAAGCCATTTATTGGTGTTTTTATTGACAAATTTTTATAGATAGTATATAATAATTTCGAATCTAAAATCATTAGACAAGGTTGATTTTGAGTCAAGACTTATGTCTGTTTGTTCCGTTTTGAAGTTCGAATTCCTTGTATTTAGTTAAGAATCCTATTAGTACCGTTGTTTTTAAATTATCCAAAAACCAGGTGACTCGATTCATAAAAAGTGCTACTAAGCACACACAAGATAGAATTAGTTGGATTATTCTTACTGCTGTGGTAGGTATAGTTGTTTTCAGTAATATGGCCTATGCTGGCAAACTTCCAATTAGCTCTACTCTTATAAATAACAGTAATTTAGGAGGTCCATTAGATGCATCTTTAGCTTCTGTAGGAGTTTTACAGGCTAATGGAATTTTGGGCTTGCCTAGTGATGAAAGTTTGAATTCTAATATACCAACTACAGATTCTAATATTATTAATGTAGTTAATGCTCCTCAAGGTTATACGGAACAGGGTTCTAATCCAATAATTAGAGAGTATATTGTACAGGAAGGTGATACCTTAGAAAGTATTTCTAAGAAATTTAGTATCTCAATTGAGACTATCGCTATTGCAAATGGATTAAAAGATTTAAAACAAAATCCAGCAGTAAATACTACCCTTGCTATTTTACCTAAAGATGGAATTGAAATTGGTATTAATGAATCTCAATCATTAAATCAAATTGCTAATAGATATGGGGTTTCTGAACAAGTTATTAGAGATTATAATAATTTGCAAGGAAATATAGCTATGGGTACTAATGTTATTGTTCCTGATGCACAGGTTCCAAATAAAGAGAAACCATTCCCTACTGATCCTGTAGAAGAGCCTAAACCTAGAATATTACCTAGAAAAACTAATGTAGCTCGAGCTAGTAATTTACCTACCAATGATGGTTACTTTGCTTACCCTACTACTGGTAATAATTATGGTAGGATTCACTCTAATAATGGGGTAGATATTAGTAACTCTTGTGGAACTCCTATTTATGCTTCTGCAGATGGTGTAGTTACAACTTCTCAAAATGGTTGGAATGGTGGTTATGGTAACTATATCAAAATAACTCATCCAAATGGAGTTGTAACACTTTATGCTCACCTTAGTTCTAGAGAATTACAAGCTGGAACTAATGTAGCTAAAGGTCAATATATTGGAGCTATGGGAACTACAGGAAACTCTACTGGATGTCATTTACACTTTGAAGTTAGAGGAGCTAGAAACCCTTTAGCTAGGTAAATAAAGTTATAAAAAAGAAGTCTATTATAAACTTCTTTTTTTATTTTAAGCAGTCTTTTCTCTGTACTGTAAAGCTTCAGCAATATGATTAATTTTAATATCTTTAGAATTAGATAAATCAGCAATAGTTCTAGAAATTTTCAGAATTCTATTATAAGCTCTAGCAGATAAATTCATTTTACTGACAGCTTGAGATAAAAGTTGCTGAGATGCTTTATCCAAAATGCAAATCTCTTGAATTTGTTTTATATTCATTGCACTATTAGTTTTTATATCTAAATCTTGAAATCTCTGCCTTTGAATTTCTCTTGCATTTTCAACTCTTTGTCTAATTACTTCTGATGATTCTTCTAGTACTTCAGATGGTTGAATTAATTCTTCAGTTTTAACTTTTTCTATATTTATAATCATATCTATTCTATCCAAAAGTGGTCCTGATATTTTTTGCTGATATCTTACAATTTGAGCTTGGGAACAGATACACTCTCTATCATTATCCGTAAGATATCCACAAGGACAAGGATTTTGGCTAGCAATAAGCATAAAGTCAGCAGGAAAAGTTAGCGATCCTTGGGCTCTAGAAATAGTTATAATTCTATCTTCTAATGGTTGGCGTAAACTTTCTAAGACTAATCGCGGAAACTCTGGAAATTCGTCCATATAGAGTACTCCACGATGAGCAAGACTAATTTCTCCCGGTTTAGGAAAACTCCCGCCTCCGATTAAAGAAATAGATGATGCGGTATGGTGTGGTGCTCTAAATGGACGATTAAGAATTAATGGTTGCTCACTATTTAAACTCCCTGCAATACTATAAAGCTGTGATACTTCTAAAACTTCATCCCTATCCATCATTGGTAAAATTGTAGGGATTGTCCTAGATAATAAAGTTTTGCCAGCTCCTGGTGGGCCAGTCATAAGGACATTGTGAGCTCCAGCAGCCGATATTTCTAAGGCTCTTTTAGCTAATTTTTGTCCCCTAATATAGGCCATATCTATATCACTCGTATGAAAAGTTGGCACAAAATCATACGAAGCGGTTGGTGTAATTGTGTTTGAAACTTTAGTATCAAAATGGTCTAAAACTTCTTGAATGTGATTGATGGCAAGAATATTAATCCCTTCAACTAAAGAAGCCTCCTTAGCATTACTTGCTGGAATAATTAAATTTGGTATACCTTGCTCTTTAGAATAAACTGTAATAGGCAAAATTCCCTGCACTGCTCTTATACTACCGTCTAAACCTAATTCTCCCAGAATTACATAATCTTTTTCTGGAAATTGAATTAACTCTAAAGCCTTCAAAATTGCAATTGCCATGGGTAAATCATAAGCAGTTCCGATTTTTTTGACTTCCGCTGGTGCTAGATTTAAGACAAATCTCTTTTGGGGAAGAACAATGCCACTATTTTTTAACCCCAATCTAATTCTTTCTTTAGCTTCATTGATAGCTGTATCTGGTAACCCAACAATAGTGATTCCAGGTAAACCCTGAGTCATATCTACTTCAATCTCTATTTTTTTACCATTAAGTCCAAGAGTTGAAGCTGATTGTACTCTAGATAACATAAATTTAATCTCGAATAGGCATTATTAGATAGTAAAAGTCTGGAGTGTCATCACTTTTCAAAATTACGGGAGAATCCGTATCGTTGAGATGAAATTGAATTGAACCTTCTTTGAATAATTGTATTCCATCTAAAAGATAGTTATAATTAAAAGTAATTGTAATACCAGTATCTCCATTTATATGAACTGGTATTTTAGTTTTATTAGAACCAGTTTGAGAATCTGAGGAACTAACATTCAAGTTTTTATCATCTTGTAAATTTAATTTTACATCATTTACTGCATTTTGAGAAAATACAGAAGCTAATTTAATAGCTTGTACTAATTCTTGACTATCACAATCAAAATTAGTTTTAAAGTTTTGAGGAATCAACCCTTCATATTGAGGAAAATTACCATCAATTAATTTAGAAACTATTTCAACTGTATCAGCAACTAATTTAATTTGAGAAGCTCCAAATTGAATATTAACATTAGTTTCCTCTACTGCATCCAAAACTCGAATAATCTCAGCTACGGTTTTACTAGGAATAATCACAGAAAAATTATCTCCTTCCAAATTATTTAGATTAACTTTTTTCTCACTTAATCTAAAACCGTCTGTACCTACAAAAATTAATTGATTATCTTTTTTAGCTAAATAAACACCGGCAATTTCTGGACGGAATTCATTTTTAGGCAAAGACCCATAAACTGATTTAAAACCTTGTTTCAAATCAGTGCTAGTAATACTGATTTGATTTTCTAATTCTATTTCTGGTAAATTAGGAAAATCTTCAGCAATAATTCCCTTGAATTGAGCTTGAATATCTTGTCCTTGTTCAATTGTCAATTCATCATTTTCTACACTCAAATTCAATTTATCCTGTGGTAGGTTTCTAATATAAGCAAGTAAAGTATCTTGAGGGATACAAATTGCCCCTTCAGAGTCCTCTTTACCACGAATATGAACTCTTATTCCAATTTCAAGATTAGTTGAGCTTATTGTAAGCGATCCTTGCTTACCTTGTAATAAAAAAGTTTGTAAAACTGGTAAGGTTGTAGCTCGTGAAGAACTCTGACGAGCTATATTCAAACCTTTTAGTAAATTTTCTTGCAAACAGGTAAATTTCATATCTTATCTATCTTAAACTATACTTTAATTATACCCTGAATAATTTGTTTTTACTAGATTTGTATTTTTTGTTCTTTATTTATTATATATATAATAGTAGATAGTAGTATCTGTGGAAAAGCTTAAAACTGGTTTTTACCCGCATAAATAGTGTATGTCAAGTGGGGATATCATTTGGGATAAGTATCTGTAAACTTTGGGGATAAGATTATATGTAGAAAATCTCTGTGGATTAAGTTCTATTTATACACAATATTATTCACAGAAATAGAGGGATTCTGTATAAGTTATACACAGGTTATACACAATGGTAAAATATAATGTAAATAAACGATTGTCCTCCTTAGGAGGAGGTGGCACGAAGTGCCGGAGGTGGATAGAGATAAAAGTTATTTATATTTTCTAATAATATTAAATTTTAGAATATGGACTTACTTTTACCCACCCCCGCCTTTCAGGCTTCCCCCCTCCCTGCCTACCGCAGGCAGGCAAAGGGGGACAAAAACATAATGTCACAACTATAAAAAATATAAAATCATAACAAAATATAATAATAAATTAATTAATAATGCTATAGACAATAGTAAATGTTAAAAATAAATAACAACAACTATTGACGAAATTAGGAAAATGTGGTATATATAGTTTTGTAAACATCGCCGATTTTTCCATGGACGAATCAACCGAAACTGAATTTCTTTCACTGACCAGCCATGACGGGCCTGTCTACATTCGACCAGATCTGATAGTGGCTGTTTCAGAATAATATGTCGGCGGTTCGAACAACAGGACCAGGATAGATTTAAGCACAGGGTCATCTGTTTTGGTAACACAACCAGGCGAGTCTATAATGAGAGCAATAAATGCAAAAATTGTTGAGGTATAAACAATTCATTCATTTAAATCCATATTTTAAACTCTCCCTACACTCCTTCCATCTTGGTCGGAGTGTTTTTTGTTTAATATATTAAGTCAATTAGTAGTTTTATGTAAGTATAACGCTACTAATCCCTAAGAATTTACCGGATTTTCTTCATTATAGAGTTTATTTTTAATCATAGTAATATCCTGCTCCAAAGTATAGTTGGAAATTAATTCTTTTTTGATCTTATTCCAAGCATGCATAACCGTACTATGATCTTTACCACCTAAAGCCTCACCAATATTAGGAAAGGTTAATTTCAACTCTTCACGGATTAAATACATAGCAATTTGGCGTGGTACAGCAATATCTTTTTTACGGCTTTTAGATAATATATCCTCTTTTTTAATATTAAAGTGCCCAGAAACAATTTCCAAAATCATATCTATATTTACAATTCTTTGAGAGTGAATTTGACCACCTTCAATCAGTTTATCTACCAATTCAGGAGTAATTTTAGTATTAAGTAACTGTACTCTAGCAATAATTTTATTTAAAGCACCTTCTAACTCTCGCACATTGCTTTTGATTCTCTCAGCAATAACATAAATAATCTCGTCATCTAAATCAAAATGTTTTTGAATACATTTGCTTTTCAAAATAGCCACTCTAGTTTCAAATTCAGGAATAGCTACATCCACAATCATTCCACCTTCAAAGCGAGATTTTAATCTATCATTAAGGGTTTTAATAGCACTAGGTGGTCTATCGCTAGTAAAAACAATTTGTTTATTATGAGCATATAATTCATTAAAAGTATTAAAAACCTCATATTGAGTGGCCTCTTTCCCTCCAATAAATTGAATATCGTCAATTATTAGCAAGTCCACCGCTCTATGCCTAGCTTTAAAGTCATCCATTTTCCCATTTTTGAGAGAATTCATCAAATCTGAGATAAAAACATCCGAAGTTACATACAGAATATTTTTATTATTCTTCACCAATTTATTAGCAATAGCTTGAATCAAATGAGTTTTACCAAGTCCCACACCACCATAAATAAATAAAGGATTATATCTAGTACCAGGCTCATTTGCTACCGATTGAGCAGCAGCATGAGCGAGTTCATTAGATGAACCTACAATAAAGTTTTCAAAAGTATAATTGTCTTTTAATAAAGAAATTCCAGTTGATTTTGTGACTTTTACAAAATTATTATTAGTCTCAGAAGTAAAGCTACCATTAGCTATATTGACTTCAGACAGAGCTTCTCTCTGAGATTGAAGCTCCTGATCCTTTAGATTAATAACTGATTTAATAGATTTAGAGTTTGTTTTTTGGTTATTTTTAACTACATATCTAACTTTTTTTACCGAACCAGTAATTTTTTGAATAGAATTAAGAATAGTAAGGTTGAATTTATTTTCTAGCCAATTACGAGTAAAAGCACTAGGAACACAAATTACAATCTCACTTTCATCCATACTAATAGGATAAGTGTTTTTAATCCAGGTATTAAATTGAGGTTTACTAATATTAAGTTCTATTTCACCTAATACAGAATTCCAAACTCTTTGTTTCTCGTCCATTGCAATCGTCTAATTGATGATGTTTATAAACTGTGGATAAGTTGATTTCATTATACTCTATTAGAGAATTTTTGCAAAGATACCCCTATTAAAGATTGAGTATTAGCTATAGTTCACTTTTATTTCACTTTTGAGATTAAAGAAAAAAATCCTAGCATTTCACTAGGATTTTAATTAGGGATATCGTTCTTTTAAGATGCTATCTAGATTGTGTGTAAGTTCTTTTTTATACTTTTCTTCAAAATCAGGGTGCCTAGATTCAGGCATTCCTTCTTTAAGATGCAAATCATTTTCTTCTAACAAAGGATTTAACATGTATGCATTTTGTTAAATTTTCAAAATAACAATAACATAAAAATATAATTTTAGCAAGTAGATGCTTCTCTTAAGAGTTACAATATAGTTAATTGTATTTTATATAAATCATATTAGATGACTTTTCCGTGTCCCATACTATATATCTATATAAAACAAATACTTCATACTTGTTACCAAACCTTGACTTTATGATTAAGATAGTTTATAATACTCTTTAATTATGTATTTATAAATTATGATAAAGGGAGCAGCAAGTAAGAATCGTAAAAGAAATCGCCGTCACGGATTTTTGTCTCGTATGGCTACCAAAGCGGGAAGAGCTGTAATTAATCGACGAAGAGCTAGAGGAAGATCTAAGCTTTCTGTTTAATTTTTTATACAAATAAAATAAATCTTTTTTAATGCAAAGGCTTCATCAGGAATCAGATATAGCCACTATGTTTGCTCAGGTAAAACCTCAATATCTGGACAAATTTCAGATATATTGCAATCCTAACAACCTATCTGACCATAGATTAGGAGTAATTATTGCAAAAAAAAATATTCCTCTAGCAGTGAAGCGTAATCGTCTCAAAAGACAAGTTAGAGAATTATGTCGCAGAAGTCTTATTACAAAAAACAACAAATATGATATACTTGTACTAGTGCGGACTAAAATCACTGATCAAAATAAAGCTGATTTTTTACATCAACTGCATAATTATATTAATAATTTAAATTAACAATCTGCTATGGGATGGCTATTCAATGAAGTATTATATCGACCTTTGTTTAATTCTATGGTGTTTTTCTATAACACTATTCCGGGAGCTAATATTGGTTTAGCGATTATACTTACTACCCTTTTGGTTCGAATTTTAATGATACCATTATATCGAGCTAGTATCAAAAGTCAGCGAGAAATTACTATTATACAGCCTATAATTAAAGAGCTACAGGTAAAATATAAAGATGATAAACAAAAGCTCTCCGAGGAGTTAATGAAAGCCTATAAAGAGCATAATGTAAATCCATTTGCGGGAATAGTATTATTATTAGTGCAACTCCCTGTACTTATTGCTATTTATCAGGTCTCTCTTAATTTATTTAAATCAGAAACCTATCCCGCCCTTTATTCTTTTGTCACTTTACCAGAAAATGGGTTTAGTACCTTAATATTTGGTGTTTTGAATATAGCTGATACAAAGAATATTATATTGGCTCTTCTCGTTGGTATATCTCAATATTATCAGATTAAGCTGATTATGAAGCGAACTCAACCCAAAAAAGTTGAAAATAAGAAAAAGAAAAAATCTGACAAACCAGAAGAGCCAGATTTTGCAACTATACTCAATAAACAAATGTTATTCTTAATGCCGGTACTCGTAACAGTATTTGCTTATTCACTCCCAGCATCTATGAGTCTATATTGGATTACTACAACCGTATTCACAATAGTACAAGAATTTTTCCTTATAAAAAAAGTTGACAAAGCAGAGGGGGTAAAATAATACTCATCTATGACATTAAATAAGAAATTAGCCCTGAATAGTATTATCCAAATTTTAGGTAAATTTGTGATGATAGTGGTTGGGTTTATTTCTATACGAATACTCACCACTACATTGGGAGTAGAAGGATTTGGAGCTTATATTACTATTACGAGTTATCTCATTATCGCTAGCGTAATCGCTGAATATGGATTTAATGCACTTCTTACCACCGAAATCGCAGGCAAAGATGAGAAAGAAGCCGGACATATTGTCAATAATTTATTCACCGCCCGCCTCGTAATGGCAATATCCATAATTGGGATATTTGCCTCTTTAGCAGTATGGCTTATCCCATCCTATTCTACTGAAGTGAAATGGCTAGTGGCTCTCGGGTCAATAGGAACAATAGGATCATCATTATCGCAGGTTTTGGTAGGAGTATTTCAGACCAAACTCCGTACAGACAAAATTACCATAGGAGATTTTATTTCTCGAATAACATTAACAGTAGGAGTTATTCTCCTCGCTTTACTTGGTACGGTGAATTTATTCTGGGTAATGGTGATATATAGCATAGCAGGAATAGCTCAGGCTATTTTTGTTATCACCGCTACCTACAAATATTATCCTCTCAAACTCGCTATAGATTGGCCTTATTGGAAATACATATTCAAAAAAGCCTTTCCCCTTTTTATTATTATTACCTTTAATCTTATTTATTATCGAATAGATACTATAATGCTATCTGTGATGAAGGATCAAACAGCCGTAGGACTATATGGGGCTTCATATAAAGTTTTAGAAATATCAATAGCCATCCCAGGAATGTTTATGGGATTATTACTCCCCCTCTTTGCTAAATATTATAAACAGGACAAAGAGAGATTTAAACATATATTCCAGCAAGCCTTTAATATACTTATCACCATCGCCATACCATTAAGTATAGGAGGGATATTATTATCTAGTAATATGTTAAGCCTTATCGCAGGATCAGAATTCCTCCCAGCTACCACCACATTACAAGTATTATTTGTGGGAATAGGTTTTATATTCCTTGGTAACCTTATGGGACATATTCTGATAGGAGCCCAGTTCCAGAATAAAAGTATGTATATTGCAATAATTGGAGCATTCTTTAATGTGGGACTTAATCTTTATCTTATTCCTAAATATTCTTATCTTGGAGCCGCTATTGCCACCGCTATCACAGAAGGATTGGTACTCATTAGCTATATGTATCTGGTGAGGCGATATATACAATGGTTCCCACGATTTCAACTAGTACATATACTGGTTATCATCGCCACCACAATGATGGGTGTCGTATTATACTTTATCAGAGACTGGAATATTTTCTTCCAAAGCATAATAGCAGTATTAGTATTTGGGTTTACTTTTCTTCACCTTGGAATTAATCGAATAAAACAGTATTATGTCATCAATATTCAAGAATAAAACCATATCCTTCATAATAGTCTCATATAAGACTAAGCATTATCTTGAAGACTGTATAAAAGCTATAATCTCATCTACCACAGAAGAATATGAGATAATACTTGTCGAGAATAATTCGGGAGAAAATCTCGATATCCTCCGAGACTTATCCACAAAAAGAATACATATTGTGTATTCTGATAAAAATGCTGGATTTGGTGCTGGAGTGAATATAGGCGCGACTAAAGCTATAGGAGATTGGCTGTGTTTTATTAACCCAGATACCAAGATACAAGGAGATATCCACATGATATCCACAATAAGTGAAAATACAGGAATAATTGGACTCGCTCTCGTGGATAACAATACAAGAATACAAGCTTATCAGTATGGCAATTTCCCCACACCACAAAGTATAATCACCAATTCAGCTAAAAAGACCTGGCAAACACCTACAGAACAGACTATAAACACCGACTGGGTAAGTGGAGGCTCACTCTGTATAGAGACTGCCTTATTCCGTAAACTTGGAGGCTTTGATGAGCAATTCTTTATGTATTATGAAGATATAGATTTATGCCACCGAGCTAAACAAATAGGCAGAGATGTGCAGTGGACTCAACAAATCACCGTCTGGCATCAAGAAGGAGGATCAGAGAGCAATATTAAGAGAACCAAGGAGAGATATTATACCGCTCAGAGAAAATATATCGCCAAATGGTATGGCAGGTTTTGGAATCTTCTCCTTATGCCTATACATTTGGGGTTATTGTTGGGGGTAAGTAATATAAAACCTAATATAGATAAATAAGCTGAAATAATGTATAATATATCTACTTATATACTTAATTAAAGTTAATATAATCAAAAATAAGTATAATATTATGAGTAAATCTATGAAATCACAACCATATTTAGAAAGTATTCAATATGGAATATTCTTCAGTAAACCCTTAGATAGATTAGATAAACTAATAACTCCAATCACTGATAAATATAGTGATGTTTTTGATACTCAACCCACTATTTTTCCATTTATAGAAGGATTAGATGAAGTTGTGACTGCTCAAGCAGGATCCACTAATACTCAATGGCAGTTAAATATATCAAGAAAGAGAGCTGATATCATATATACTCCTTTAAAAGATAAACAATATAGATATGAGAATTTAACTAGTGAAAACAATAAGATACAAGAAATGATTCTTGCTATGGCGGATATAGTTAGAGACTTAGAAGATCATATAATAAAAATTTCTCGTATCACTAATATTAGTACATTTATTTTTGAATGTGATAATCCTGAACAACAAATCAGTACACTATTTCTAGAAGATAAGAATAATACATATAAAGATTTAATAATTCGATTTAATAACCCCATTGAAGAGAATAGTATTAAATATAATAACTTAAAATATTATGAAGGGGTGATAGATCCTAGTACTGACATAAGGGCTTTAAGAATTCAAAACGATTTTAATACAGATATTTCTAAAAACACTCTTACTAATGAGGAGATTAAAGAGTTTTGGAATATTACTCAAAAATATTCTCACCATATCCCAGAGCTAGAATAGATGTATTTTTATGGGAAGTAATAATTGGAATGAAAAGTCATCAACAGTTCAGAATAACAGATCTTCACAATTAAGATTTAAAGCTGATTCAGAGCCTGAAACAAGTACTGAACCAGAAAGTAAAAATTTGACTTTTCAACAGCTTGATACAATCTTTAAACAAAATATAGATAAATATACTCGAAAATATAATAAAAAGTTTGTAGATCTAAGTTATGAGTTTGATAAAAAGTTTATAAATCTAAATGAAGAACTAACAAAGCTAACTAATGATTTGGATCCAAATAAAAAAGGTAGTGTTAGCGAAAAATTAACAAGTGATCTTGATCAAAAAATTCAAAACTCTAGTTCACAATCAATTGCTCTATTAGCAATATTTACTACAGTATTTATATTTATTTCTGTTAATATAACTATTTTTCAAAAAGTTAAAACTGGAGTAGAGGCTGTTTTTTTTATGACAATTATTGCACTATTATGCGCAATAATTGTTTCCGTACCAATTCTTATACTACAAGCAGTTAATGGAAGTAAGATTAATTGGAAGCCAATTATTAGTATTTTTTTATCTGGACTTTTAGGATTAATACTTATAGCCTGGATAGCACTATGGTCAAATTTCGAATTAACTACTTGTGAAGATAAACAAAAAAATTTAATTATACCTCTTCCTTAATAATTACCAGTCAGTATGACAAAAGATGAGGTGATACGTAAATTAAAGAATAAAATAGCTGAGCTTCAGCTTGAGCCCGATACATTGATTGAAAGCACAACTGATAATACCGATATATTATCTTTGGTAGATAAATATAATCTTATGGTACATATGATGAATAAAGCTGTTGATACTCAATTAGAATATATCCCTTATGAGCCTACTATACAGGAAATAGAGGATATAATATCTAGGAATAATACTCAGAGTAATTAAAAACAAAAAAGCCCCGCGATGTGCGGGGTTGGGTATGTTGTGAGGGCTGGGATTAACCGTCTGATTCTCCGTAACCTTCTTCAAGCTCTTCTTCCTCACAACAATTTTCGGGGTCTATTCTCCTCACCGCTGTGATTACAATACCCACATAATTGGCACTAGAGTTAAGGTTTGGTAAGGGGGAAAAGTAAATGACATATAATAAGTTATAAAAATAAGATAATCGCTATTGACAAAAATGAGAAAATATGCTATAGTCTTTGCGTAATGAGCAATTCCGCTCATTAGAACTTTTACAAGGAGGTTCCAGTGCATCAATCTCAACCAGCTCAAAACCAAGAGGATAAGAATGTTAAATGGTATGAATCAGAAACATTTGAGGGAGGTATAGCAATCTTGGTATCTGGGTTAATACTCCTATTAATTTTTACCTTTCCGGAAACCTCCAAAACAATCATTTTATGGTTGTTGGTATTGTGTGGGGTTGGAGCCGGAGTTATATTTTTGCTAGAAAACCCACCATTTCTGGCATTGACAGTAGTAATTATAATTGTAATTCTAGGATACTTTTTTACAAAGGCTGTTATAGGAACACTTTTTGTAGTACTAGGGATAATATTTTTATTAGGCCGACCCTACTGGGTTGGTTTGGTACTCGCAATAGCGGGTGCTATAATCCTTTTTCATAAAAGCTGTTGAGAGCTCGTACATAGTGCGAGCTCTTTTTCTTTTTACTGACCTCAGCTAGTAAGGGATCACAATAATTAAAGATATTTCTACTCTTACTCCTGCTCTTGTTCGGAACTTTCTCCTTCTCCTCCGATGGTGAAAGTTGAGATAATTTGTTCTCTTAAGGCGGCAATATTGGCTTGGATAATCTCCGAGACTATGTTCCCAGCTTCTTGTTGTCCTTGTTCTATTCCTTCCTGTACAATTTTCTCACCTTCAGCTACTATTGGTTGAGAGATTTCAGCTACTGGTTGTGTGACTGTGGCTAAATTGGGTTTGATAAAACTGTTGAACACAATAACACCTCCAACAATTGATAGTACTAGAAAAACTCCAATTCCTGCAATGATGAAAGTGAAGATTTTGGGCATCATTTTAGGCATATAATTATTATTTATTGATACCTTTTTATTATAATATAGATTATTTATTTAGAAAAGAGTATAATAATGATATAAATTTTCATTTGATATGCTTGGATATTGGGTTTTGATTATTAGTGTTATCACTGGGCAAATTACTCGTATTGGGAATTTGGGGGTTTTGACGGATTTACTAATTCCTTTTTATTTGGGATATTGGCTTTTGACTAGAGATAAAAAAAGACCACTCCCTTTTTCTAAGTCTATTTTATTAGTAGTAGTTTGGTTGTTTTATCTTTTGGGCAATCTTTTGATTAATCTTAACTTTATACCAGCGGTCGGTGGTGAGATTGGAGCTATTCTTTATTGGGTGAGACTGGCGTCTTATATGTCTCTATTGCTTCCTTTGATAGATTATAGATCTCAAAATCCAGAGCGAGTTGACAATCAGCTATGGTATATGGTTTTTGTATCTAGTGTCATATTATCTATACTTGGATTTGCTCAATTAGTTTTATTTCCAGACTTCTCTTTTATGGCTCAATATGGTTGGGATCCGCATCAAGGCAGATTACTGTCTACTTGGTATGACCCAAATTTCTTAGGAGGATTTTTGGGACTTGCATCAGTTATTATTTTGAGTCGAGTTTTAGTTTTTTTGAAAGAAAATAAATCTTGGCAAAAGCAAAACATAATTTTATTATCTGCTTGGATAATTGGGTTAGGAGTAGTGTTAGGAGCTTTGATACTAACTTATTCTAGGAGTGCTCTACTAGCTTTTTTAATCGGTGTGACTATTGTTACGATTTTGATTTCAAGAAGAACTTTTGTGTTGGTGCTTATAATTTTGTCTATTATTGTTATCTCTAATCCTAGATTACAAACTCGTATTCAGGGCGCAATTCAGGTAGATGTGACAGCTTCTCTTAGAATTCAGTCTTGGCGGGAGACTTTGGATGATATAGATAAAAATCCAATTTGGGGTATTGGATATAATACGATTAAATATCAGACAATTGTACCTTCAGAATTAAATTCAGCTTCTGGAAGGGACAGTAGTTTACTCACTCTTTGGTTGACAGGTGGGATTATTGGACTTGGGATATTTATAATAATTATTTTTAATTCTATCATTAAATCTTGGCAAAAGTTGTCTAAATCAGGTCTGGAGCGAGTTTGGGGAGTGGCTATTATTGCTGGTTGGGCTTTGATTCTGGTGCATTCGATGTTTGTGAATAGTATTTTCTTTCCGCATATTCTTATATTTATTTTATTTTTCTTATTATGAGTAGACTGTTTTTTGGATTAGGCTTGATTATACCTTTATATGTAATTAGATTTAAAATTTTTGGTATCCCGACTAATATTTTGGAAATTGCTATTGTGTTTATATTTATAATCTTTTTATTCAAATTTAGGGATTATAAAAGCCTATTCAAACCAGATAATTGTTGGCATAGAAAGAGTTTAGTTTTTGGAAGTTTACTAGTACTGGCTAGCCTAGGAGTTTTGGTGAGTGAGGAATTACGATCAAGTCTGGGAATTTGGAAGGCTTATTTTGTACTGCCAATTCTGCTGATATGTATATTGTCTAAAATTAAATCAAAATATTATCTATCACTAATAAGAGGAATTATTGGTAGTGGAGTCGGAGTGTCTATTATCACCATTGCTCAGGTAGTGGTATTAGGTTTGGATGGTAGTTTTAGACCGACAGCTTTATATGCTTTAGGCTTAGACAAGGCAGTCTCTCAGGGAGGTTTTGCCAATTATATTGCAATGTATTTGGTGCCAATTTTTACCCTAAGTCTGTCTCGGCGAAATGTACCTTTAGAGTTAAGATGGTTTGTGATAGTAGTGTTATTTAGCGGTATCATAACAACTCAATCCTATGCAGGCATTTTTGCCCTTTTAGGGGTGTTTATAATCTGGATATTAACTAGAATATTGATTAGCCGTAAAAATAAACAAGAACTAATTACTGCCCCAGTTCTAAGAAAATATTTGATACCAATTAGCATGGCTTTGATTATAGGAGTTAGTTTGTTCGGATTTTGGCAAATTAATACTCCGAAATTCCAGAGCCTACTGAATATGGATAATAGGAATTCTATTACAACCAGAATACAAATTTGGGATACCGCGACTACTATGATAGCTCAAGCACCTATTCTTGGTATTGGGCTTGCTGATTTTCAGCGAGTATATACCGAGACAATTCCTCAGAAATACTTCCCCCCTTATGAATGGCTAGTTCCTGAACCCCATAATCTCTATTTTGCCTTTTGGTTACATCTGGGTATTGGAGGGATTATTTGGCTTATTGCAATGTTGAGATTTACTATATCCAGGCTTATTGGTGCAATTCGCGATGGTAAATGGGAGTTGTATTGGCTAAGCCTCAGCCTTATCTCTATATTCTTGTATGGGCTATTGGATACGCCTTTTTGGAAAAATGATTTGGCTCTATTATTCCTCGTGATTTTGTATGGAGTTGTGGGGAAAAAGAAAAAGTCGTAGTATTACTACGACTTTGGAGTTTGAGCTAAGTCTAGCTCATAGGGGATCTGGGGTGTGAAAAAGATCCCATAATAGGTTGATATATTCTCTCATATCGGACTGATTTTTAGACATTGGTAGATACGAATTACCAATCAAAGACTCTAATGCCTCAGCTTGGTTCTCAAAACCAAATTTTCTTAATTCAGGTAGGAGAAAGATACTGAGAGTATTGTTGTTGTCTTTAAAAGTCAAAGTTAAATATTTGATATAATCAGTAAGGTCTAGAAAATTTGGAACAAATTCCATACCTCTTTCTAGGGCAATTGCCAATAGTCTGGCAGTGACTTTATGATCACGGAAGCGGATTATCGTCACCTTTCTTTGCCTTCTTTCTTGCCCATTGATTTTAGCAAGAAGATTTTTGATGTTATGGATAGCCATAACGGCTCCAATTGCAATGTGTGGAAAAGAATATATCACAAAAATTACAAAATGTCAATAGTAATAGACAATATATCTCATCTTATTCAGATTATGAATGGGCAAACCCTCAGCTACTGAAATTTAAACAAACTGTCCTCCTCCGTCACTTCGTGACACCCTCTCCTAAATAAATATAGGAGGGACTTAAAGCTCCCCCACTCGTCTACCGTAGGTAGAAGGGAGGACAAAAAACTGTTCCTCGCTATTTCAACGGCACTTTATACAAATTATTATCTTTACGGTTAATGAAGAATAATTCTGTAGAAGCTGAGTTTAGGAACAAATCTCTGGAGTCTACATTACCTATATTACTAGATAATTGACTAGCAGTTGCTGTATCTATATCTATTTTATATAAGCTCTCATTAAAATCTCCTAGATTAGAGGTATAATAATCATCGGGTAAAATTTTAGTATTAGAGACTTCTGGTTTGGTAAAGTAAGCAGTTTTACTGTCTTGACTCCATACTATTTTCTCAGCAATAGTCCCCACATCTGGAACTTTTGCTATTTCAAATCCTTTTTTATCTACAATAGATAAAGCTAATACTCCTCCACCTCTTTCTGTAGTATAGGATATAATTCCTATATCTCCATTTGGAGCCCAAGATATGTTTAATCCATTTTTCTCATCCAATACTGAAGTAGCTTCTCCTGTATCAATGTTGATAATTCTAAGAGCAGAAGCTCTGTAGCTACTAGGCATTAAAGTTTGACTAATACTATTTTTGAAAGGTATATTCTTCAAAAATACAGCGTTAGAAGTAAGAGTTATAATTTTTTTCCAATTAGATCCATCGGCTTGACTGACAGATAAGTCAACTATTCCATCTTTATTTTGGAATGTATAGAAGACTCTATTATCTGATAAAAATTGTGCAGAGGTTACATCTATTGGGAAACTATAGGACTTATTCTCAATATAGTTATAGCTATAAACTCTATTTTGAATTTTGGTTAATACATAAGGAGCTGACTTTGCCCACTCTACAGAAGTTAATCCGTTTAATACAGTTTCATCTATAAGAGTGGCATCTCCTCCGCTAGCTGGAGTACGAAAAGTTTGTCCCTTATCTAGCGAATAATATTTAATGTTATTTTTATCATCTATAGTTGCATTAATTACGGAATCATCTACTAATTTAATAGCACTTATAGCTGAGTTTTTATTTTCAGATTCTTTTTGACTAGAAGCATCGGTTTTCTCAACAGGCTTGTTTGTGTACTGAATAATCAAAAAACCAATAATACCTAAAGGGATAATAGTAGCAAAGATAATAATTAATAATTTTGTTTTAGACATAAGTTTATAAATTTAATGTAAATATGTCATTTGATACAGCCTCTTCATCAATTTGAGCTTTGGCAGCCTGTATTTTAAGTAGCTGTTCAGGGTCTGAAGTTATAATCTGATCTTCTCCATAAGAGGCTACCACTTTGATTGCAGCATGTTTTAGTCCAGCAAAGAATATTCCTTCACCTACATCAGATTCAAGTAACAAGAACTTCTCTTCTTCGGTTAGATAAAAAGTATCTTTAATAATATCTATAGAGGCTGGAGACTGTTTTAGTAAAATTTGGATAGACGAGTTGGTAAGAATAGCTTTTCCATATTCAGATGCTAAAAAGTCTGCAATATCTTGAGTGATAGTAGTTAGTCCTAGGTAGTATTTACGAGCTCTTTTAGCAAGAGAGAAAAGAAAAGAGGCTACTGATTGATCTTTCATCATTACCCAAGCTTCGTCTACAAATAAAATTCTTTTTTTCAAGGTTCGTCGAATTTCTTTCCAAATGTACTGAGTAACTACAAACATAGCTAGAGGCTGTAGCTCATCCTCCATATCTCTAGTATTAAAAATGACTAATTGATTGTCAAAATTAATATTGGTAGGTTCGTTTACAAAGCCACTAAAGCTACCAGTAGTATATTTAGAAAGACGAATAGCTAAACTCTCTCCCCCTTCCATATTATTAAGTATATTTTCTAAATCAGAAAGGGTTGGAATTTGTTTGTTAGTATAATCTTTTGTCTCAAGGGTTATATCTTTACTAGCATAGGTTTCATATAAAGCCCTATCTAAAATAGCCTCTTCTTCAGCGTGAAACTTATCTTCTTCATTTCCTCCTTGCAACATTAGTTTCAACATACTCAATAAATCAGCAATGTTTGATTTTAGTAAGTCAGCTGGATTTTCATCATCGCGAGGAGTCGGCAAGTCAAAAGGGTTGATATGCTGATTGGAATTAAGGGAAATTTTGATAAAAGTTCCACCAACTGCCTCGCTCAAATAAGAATACTCATTTTCTGGGTCAATAACTAAAACGTCAATGTCTAACATAAGATGTCTTAGAATTTCTAATTTCGCAAGATAGCTTTTACCCGCCCCAGATTTAGCAAAAATAACTTCATTGGCATTTTCCATTGAAAATCTATCAAATAGGATAAGACTATTATTATGCCTATTGATCCCATACAAAACACCTTTATTAGAGGAAATACTAGCTGAAATAAATGGAAAAGTAGTAGATAAGGGGGAAGTGTTCAGGTTATTGGCAATAGCTAGATCATCTTTCAAAATTGGGACTGTGGACTGAAACCCTTGTTCAGTCTGAAATAAACAGGGTTTAGAATATACCATTTTTGTTTGCAACATCGCATCAATTTGAGTGATATTCTTTTCCAACTGTGCCACACTATCCGCATAAATTGTAATGTATAATCCAAAGCGAAAAAACCTCTCAGTACCCTGTTGTAATTGATCTCGAAGATTCTCCGCATCCTGATAAGCAGTTTCTATTAAGGGGTCGCGAATTAAACCTTTTTCTTGAGCGATGGAAATTTGAGCTTGGAATCTGGTTACTTGAGTTCGTAGGTTTTTCAAAATCACCCCACTGTCCATTGGGTACATAAACATAGATATATCCAAAACATAATCAAGAGTAATCAAAGGGCTAAACCATCCAGTAACCAAAAATCTGGGATAAGTCATTACAAAAATGGTGCGAGCAAATTTGGAGCCAATTTGTATATATTTAGGGTCAACTAAAATACTAGCTGGAGCCAATAAATCTCTGAGACTATTTTGACCTTTTAGGTATTCTGAAATTTCTGGACTATTTTGAGGTTGTTTATCCATATATTTTATGCAATATCTAAGTCTTCTAAATTATGTAGAGATTCTGTTGGTTTTGAGTCGGGGTTATAAAAAGAATAATATAATTCAATCAATTCCTGAGTATTGAGAGGGGTCATATAAATTCCAGCTCTTTTAAGTCCATACATAACTCCATTAACTCTTTGCCAAAGCTGAGTTTTGTATTTTTCAAAGTCCTCTTTTTTGTATTGAATAGCAATTTTAGGATTAATAGCACTACTTAACTTATCAAATAAACCCTCTTTAATCTCAACAGGATCAAAAGGTACGACTACATAAAAAGTTTTATTTACTATATTGGATCCATCAACAAGTTCTTTAACAAATTGAGAATATTCCCCAATCTGAAGTCTTAAAAGCTCATTTTTTTGGGTTTGTTGAAATTCTGACAAATATTTTAAATATCCATTAATATTTAATACCCTAGAGCTAATTTGAATTTGTAGAGGAAAGTCAAGTGAATTAATAAAATTTTGATAAGCATAAATAATAGCATCTTGCTCATCTGAAGACTTAAGGTCAAAATTCACAGAAGAAGTCATTAAAACAGCTCTCAAACCACCGTCTTTGAGAATCACTACACTGTCTTGAATGGTGTCGATAGATAAGTACTTTTGAGTACTAGTCTCCGGCTTGTTTTTAATATTTGATTTTTTATTAGCCATATTAAAAATTATAACATAAAATATATTTTTTGTAAAAGTGAAATTTACTCTTGACCTCTAAAATCAAATATGATATATATTATTTTGTCCACATTACTTAAGGTTTTGTATGGCTGAGATTAAGCAGACTGCAACCCACCTTTTTAAATTGATTTTAGAAACCTCTATTTTAGAGGTTTCTAAAAAAGGGATTGGAAAGATAATTAATTTTGGCTCATATAATGTGTTATGGAGAGAAATAAAACAACATATTAGACTAGTTCTTAATAGTCTAAAAGTAAAACCTAAAATTAAGGTTTTAAAAAATTATAGAGATCAACAACCCTATGCAATACAAATAATTCCAGCCTAGCTAATATTCTATAATCAAAATTTCATTTAAACCCGTCTCTCGCCAGACGGGTTTTTTATTTCTTACAAAATTATTATCAAATATCCTCTTAGGGGCGACCTTGCAGTCGCCCGTGTTTTTGGTTAGAAGGGATTGAGGTGTTTTGTTCACGTTAGGAGCGACCGGAGGCGGACTGAGCTAAATTCCCCTTTTGAGGGGTGTACAGCTTCGCTGGACGGGGTGGAAAAATATACTGTCCTCCTTTCTACCTACGGCAGATAAATGGAGGAGGTGGCACGGGAAAGGGGTCGGGAAAACGGGAGTTTTCCCGTGGAGGAAGGTTGGGAAACCGTGAGGTTTCACAGGAGCAAATCCCATTTGCGACGGCGGAGGTGGATAAAAGCCCTACGAAATACAAGTATTATCTACCAAATCAGCCATATTAACTAAATAAAAACATAAATCTATAACAAAATAAAAATATCAATAAAACTAAGCTATGAAGCTATAAAATAGATATAATACAAATAAAAAATAAGCTATAATCACAAAACTACTTGACAGAAATAGGAAAATGTGATATAGTTGTTTTTGCAATCCAGTTTAGGAGCACTTTATCATGGGACTCACAACTCCAACCCCCGCCGAACTCGGAGCTGCCCTCGATGGAGGCTGGAAGCGTAGCTTCTATCGCCTCACTATGGATGAGGCAAATATTTTTGTTTCACATCTGTGGAAAGAAAAGACTACCTTCGACCAGTTCTGGGCTACTGTTCAGAACTGGCATGGTGAGGACTATGAATCAAGCAATGGCGGTAACGCCGAGTTTGACCCAGACACGGGGGTGTATTACACTCATTCCTTTACCACCGTCGAGGTGTTTGAAGGTGGGGTACTGGTTTCCATTCCCAAAAATCGAGACCACCCTGGCCGTGGGGCGTATACCCAGGTAGGTTTCGCTAAAAAGGGAGTATGGTGGATGCCATGGTACGAAGGCTATTCATGGCACCCTGGACGAAACGCGACAGCGTTGCGAGGAGGGACTCCTTCAAGTTCATCTCCCCGCCAATATGAGAGGGAGAGGGTGTCTCGCCGCCGTGCTCTGGTTACCGCCGACTGACCTCTTTGAGGTTAAAATAATTACAAAGCCCACTTCTTCTGAGGTAGGGCTTTTTCATTTATTATAATATTTCCTAGAAAGTACTCCCCCCCCCCACCTTTCAGGCACCCCCTCCCTGCCTACCGCAGGCAGGCAAAGGGGGACAAAAATAATACAGGCGATTGAGGGGTCGCCCCTACGGAAGTGGAGGGATAAACCCTCCACTACGAAAGAGGGAAAACACTTCCACCTCACTGGCTTTATGAACTAAACAAGCCTAAATAAAAACATAAATATATAACAAAATAAAAATATTAATAAAAGTAAGTAATAAAGCTATAAAATAGATATAATTGTAATAAAATATATACAATAATCACAAAAACTATGAATAAGATGAGAAACATCGTAGACATAGAGGATAGTAATAGATAGTAATACAGAGAGGAGCCGTGAGGCTCCTCTCTGTATAGAGAATAGGATAT
>JAULZW010000004.1:0-51422 GCA_032117235.1 Minisyncoccota bacterium
TTAGTCAGGCAGGATTTGATAGTTTAGGTTTTTGGAGAGGTGTAGGTAATCCTACTACAGATGCTTGGAATGGAAGTACTGGTACTAGATTGGGTACAACGAGTACTCAGCCATTAGTATTAGCAACTACTAATGCTACAGCTCAAGATATAATATTTTTTACAGGCGCAAATGGAGCTAGTGAAAGAATGAGAATTTTAGGTACAGGAAATATTGGTATTGGTGCTACGATTCCAGTCGCAAAATTAGATGTAAATACAAATGCTTTAGTAAATCCAACCATTAATGCCACTTATGCACAATCGGGTATTTCCCTTTCTAACTCTACAGTAGCGACTACTGGTAATCAGCAATTCTCACCTACATTAAGATGGAGAGGTTCTGGTTTTGCAACAACTCCTGTTGCAGGTCGTGACACATCATTTGTATCATATCTTCAACCAGTACAAGGTACTACTGATCCCTCTGCTAATCTTATTTTTGCTAGCTCCATAAATAATAGTGCTTATACTACTAGACTTACATTGAATAGTAGTGGTGCTTTAACGGTAGGAGGAGGACTAACAGCTACCACAGGGACGTTCACTTCTGCTATTTCAGCTACCACAGGAACATTTACCTCCGCTATTTCATCCACTACAACTTTGACTAATACAAGAAATAATATTGTAACAACGTCAACAGATGGAATTATTAATACCAATACAACTGCTTCTACTTCTGCTGTACCCGCTCAAATATCACCAAGACTTAGATTATCTGGTACAGCATGGAATACAGGTGGTACTCCAGCCTCTAATACTATGAACTGGGCTATAGAAAATATTCCTACAAGTGGAAATCCTCCTACATCATCTTTGAGATTTAATTTTGATAGAAATGGATTAGGATATACTACAACATTTAGGTTGTTAAGTGGTGGTGGAATAATAGCAACTTCTCTAGGTGGGGTAGCAAGTACATCTGTAACATCAGGCTATGATAGGGTGTTATTGGCTAATAGTAGTGGGCAATTTAGTCAGGCAGGATTTGATAGTTTAGGTTTTTGGAGAGGTGTAGGTAATCCTACTACAGATGCTTGGAATGGAAGTACTGGTACTAGACTAGGTACAACAAGTACTCAGCCATTAGTATTAGCAACTACTAATGCTACAGCTCAAGATATAATATTTTTTACAGGCGCAAATGGAGCTAGTGAAAGAATGAGAATTTTAGGTACAGGAAATATTGGTATAGGGACAATTAACCCAACAGCAAGATTACAATTAGCTGCGGGAACTTTTTCAGCTAACACAGCTCCTCTTAAATTAACAGCTGGTACTAATTTGACAACTCCTGAAGCTGGGGCTATAGAATGGGATGGAACTAATCTTTTCTTAACTAAATCTGGAGATGTTAGACAAACAATTAATCAGGGGCTCACAGCTACAACTTCATTAGATTTTCCTTCTACTGCTGTTGGTGCAGTTAGTAACTTGACATTAACAGTAACTGGGGCTGATATTAATGATGTGGTTTCTTTGGGAGTTCCTAACGGAAGTGTTCCAGTTACTGGAGATTTTTCAGCTTGGGTTAGTGCCGCAAATACAGTTACAGTAAGATACACGAATAACTCTACAACAACAGCTCAGGATCCTGCAATTAATACTTTTAAAGTTTTTGTAACTAAATTTTAAAAATTAGATTTACAGATAGATTTAAATGAATATACTATGTAGTTAGCTTTAAATAGGTACAAACAGAGCTTTGATATAGACTTACTCTGTTTGTTTTGAGGTTAGATGTAAGTGTCATATAATTCCTAAAAACCAACACAAGTCTTATATTTTAATTAAGTATGACTCTCACAAAATTTCTCTTACCTTTCTGTAAGACAAACCCGTCTTTTTTTATTGTAAGTTCCTGATTGGAATGTATAATATCTCCATCAATTTTGACTCCATTTTGTTCTATAATTCTTTTTACTTCACTTTTGCTTCCTGCCAAGCCTGTCTCAAGTAAAAGGTCAGTTAAAAATAAACTTTGTTTAGTAGTAGTAAATTCTGGGATATCAGTAGGTATATCTTTATTTTGAAAAGTATTAATAAAATATTCTTCAGCTTTTTTAGCTAATTCTTCACCGTGATAAATTTTTGTAATTTCAAAAGCTAATCTCATTTTTAAGTCTTTTGGATTTACAAGATTAAGTTTTAATTCTTTTTGCATTTTATCAATATTTTCTAAACTTTCATAAGTACAATCCACAAAAAGCTGAAATATATTCTCATCTGGCTGAGCCATTATTTTTCCATATATATCAATATTATTCATATCCAAAAACACTCCGGTACCTAGACTCTTGGACATCATTTTCTCTTTGGTAATTGGATTTTCTAATAAAGTTGTAATTATTATAAACTTTTCTTTATTTTTATATCTTTGTAAAAGAGTTCTTCCACACAGAGCATTAAATTTTTGGTCATTACCACATATTTCAACATCTACATCTAAGTGAACACTATCATAGCCCTGCATTAAAGGATAAAAAAATTCATGTACATAAATTGGTTTTTCCTCTTTTAATCTTTTTTCAAACATATCTCTCTCAAGCATTCTCTGAACGGTAAAATTTGAAGCTAAGTCTATAACATCTTCAAAATTCATTTTGGACAGCCAATCATGATTATAGACAATTTCTACAGGATTATCTTTATCATCAAAAGAAATAATTGGACTTAATTGTTTAATCCAAGTTTGAGTATTCTCAATTACTTGTTCGCGGGACAGCTGTACTCTTGTAGCTGTTTTATCTGTGGGATCTCCTATTCTAGCTGTAAAATCTCCAATTAAAAGTATTATTTTATGACCTAATTTTCTGATTTTTTCTAAAAGTATATAATTTGTAGCATGTCCAATATGCAAAGCTGGGCCAGTGGCATCTGCTCCAATATAAAGTTTCATTTGTCTCCCAGACATCAATTCTTTTTTTAAATCCTCTTTGGATGGAAGAATCTCAACAATACTACGGGATAGTATTTCATCAATAATTTTTTCATCTACAGTAATTTTATTCATAATACCAATTATGTTTAAATAATTTATGTATGTATATTACATTATTTTTATATTTTATACTAGTTATGTTAATATATTTTGATTTGACAGATTCAAACAATGAATATATAATATAGTGTATATATGATATGGGTAATTTATTATGGATCTGCTTTTTAGATAAAAAAGTAGATCTATTTTAGTTAATATGATATCATTATATTAACACTAAGAATATTGATATGTTAAATGCTAAACAATTTACTTTTGCCATAACCCAAATTGCAGAGGAAAAAAATATACCAGAAGAAAAAATAATAGAAGTAATTGAAACTGCCATAGCTGCCGCTTATAAAAAAGACTATGGTGAAAAAAGTCAGATCATTAAATCTAAGCTTAATAAAGACTCAGGTATTTTCTCCATTTTTAGACATAAAACTGTGGTTAATGTTGATGAAGAAGGTTTTATTGTGTTGAGTGAGGATCAAAATACTGACGACTTAGGACCTATTCAAGAGGAGATTACAGATGGTGTTAGAAAAATCAGATTTAATCCAGACAGGCATATTTCTATTGCTGACGCTCAGTCTATCCAGTCAGAAATACAAGAGGGAGAAGAAATTGTAGAGGAATTAGAGCCAAAAGAAGATTTTGGTAGAGTGGCAGCTCAAACTGCTAAACAGGTCTTGATGCAGAAAATACGTGAAATTGAGAGAACTACTGCTTTTGAGGCTTATAAAGATAGAGTGGGGGAAATTATTGCTGGAACCATTCATAGAATGGATAGGGGGATTATATTCGTAGATCTTGGTAAAGGAGTTGGATTATTGTTTCCATCCGAGCAAGTTTATGCTGACAATTATCGTATAGGTAATAGACATAAATTTTTAATTCAAAATGTAGAGACTACCGAGAGAGAACCTAATATTGTTTTATCTAGAAGAAGTACTGATTTTGTCAAAACATTGTTTGCCTTGGAAGTTCCAGAAATATTTGCAGGTTCGGTTGAGATAGTTTCTATTGCAAGAGATGCTGGTGTTAGAACTAAGTTATCAGTCAAAGCTAACGGAGATGGTATTGACCCAGTCGGAGCTTGCGTAGGACAGAGGGGAACTAGAGTACAGTCTATCATTAATGAATTAGGTGGAGAAAAAATTGACATTATAGAATACTCTGATAATTTAGAGGATTATATTAAAGCTGCTATTGCTCCAGCTAAAGTAGAAGGTATTACTATTGATGAGGATAATAGACAAGCTATTGTTATAGTACCACAAGATCAGTTGTCTTTAGCTATTGGTGGATCTGGACAAAATGTTAGATTAGCCTCTAGATTAACTGGCTATGATATTAACTTGAATCCAGAGTCTAAAAATGAAGCTTCTAAAGCTGTTGATACAGTTAAAGTTGCTATGGACAATGATGTTCAAGAAGCGATTATTGAAGATAATGTTACTAATACAGAGTCTGATATATAATTATTATTAAATTTAATTAATAAAAATATGAATCTATATACTGATGTCCCAAGATTGGAATCTCTACCAGAAGAATTCAATGTGGTTGTTGATATCCCTATGAATTCTACCTCTAAGTTTGAATATGATGAAAAAGGTGGATATTTTAAGTTAGACCGTACTTTATACTCTCCTTTAGTATATACATTTGAATATGGTTTTGTACCAAAAACTCATGGTGAAGATGGAGATGCCCTAGATGTAATTTTATTAGCTACTAGACCTACCTTTTCAGGTTGTGTAGTAAAATCTAGAGTAATAGGAGTATTAAAAATGAGTGATGAGGCTGGGATAGATCATAAATTAATTTGTGCTCCTGTGGCTAAATTAGACCCTAGATTAGCTCATATAAAGGAGTTAGAAGATATTGAATCCCACCTTATCAAAGAAATAGAATTATTTATGGCTGACTATAAAAAATTAGAACCAGGTAAATATGAATTTGTTAAGATAGAGGGTTTTGGTGGTAAAGAGGAGGCAAAGCAGATTTTGATTAAAGGAGCTCAATCTTATGACGATAAATAAAAATCATGAAAAAGCTATTTTTATGGTTAAATAGCATATTACTACTAATCGCCAGTGGGACGGCTTACTATATATTATTTAATATAAACCCTACTGAAATTTCGATTTCTATTGTTTGGACTTTGATTGTATCTGTTATTGTTATAGTCTGGTCTATTACTACTTATTTAGGTTATTATGTAAGATTGTTTTTATCACATAAAATTTTTAAAAATAAAGATATTAGTTATATTTTAATGAGATCTGAAAGACAGGGCTTATTATTGGGAGTTTTGTTTGGTTTGCAATTAGCATTGCAGGGTTTTTTGCTTTTTAATATACTTAGTGCTACAATACTAATAATAGCGATATTTTTACTGGAATTTTTCTTCATCGCTCAAGAGAATAAATAATAAACTTTAGAATATGTTATCAATCGAAGAAGTTATCAAGGAATACAAATCAGATATAAAAAACTCTCTAGATATAGCTAAATTAGATCATAAGTATCTATCTAGAAAAGGCTATATTGCTGAGTTATTCAAATCAATTAAAGATGTTATACCAGAAAAAAAATCAGCCTATGGACAACAGCTTAATAAGTTAAAGCAAGAAATAGAAGAGTATATAAATAAAAAAAATAAAACTCAAGAGGTTGAGTCTAAATTAGAGATTTACCCAGTTCATCCTTTAGACATACAAGCTAGTGGGGGTAGTTTATCTCCAATATCAAGATTAATATTTAAAATTCAAGATATTTTTGAAGAAATAGGCTTTTCAATTGCAGTGGGACCAGAGTTAGAATCTGAAAAGTATAATTTTGATTTACTAAATATTCCTGAATCTCATCCATCTAGGGATGTTTGGGATACTATTTGGGTTCAGAATCCAGCAGGAGTACAATCATTACTTCGTACTCATACCTCTCCAGTACAAATTCGCTATATGGAAAATAATAAGCCTCCAATCAGGATTATAGCACCTGGAAAAGTTTACCGTTATGAAGCTACTGATTCTACGCATGAGACAGTATTTCATCAAGTTGAAGGTTTGTTATTAGATGATAAAGCTAGTATTGCTACATTTAAAGGAGTGATTAATTATTTTTTCAAAGAATTATTTCAACAAGAAATCAATTTTAGGCTAAGACCAAGTTATTTCCCCTTTACTGAACCAAGCTTTGAAATAGATATTTGGCTACAAGATAAGTGGCTAGAAATTGCTGGAGCTGGTATGGTCAATCGTAGGGTGTTGGAAAATGGAGGAATTACAGACCCTAATATACAAGGATTTGCCTTTGGTTTCGGAGTAGAAAGATTAGCTATGATACTATATGGAATTGATGATATTAGACTAATTCATTCTGCTGATATTAGATTTACATCTCAATTAGGTAAAATACAATTATGAAAATTCCATATTCAATTATCAAAGCCTTTATTCCGGCATTAACCCAATCTCCAAAAGAATTAGCTGATCTCATCACTCTTAAAAGTTATGAAGTTGACTCGGTATATAGCCCAGGTGAGTCTTTAAAAAATGTAGTAGTAGGTCATATTCAAAAAGTTACCCCACATCCCAATGCAGATAAGCTTAATATTGCAGA
Organism: Minisyncoccota bacterium; assembly: GCA_032117235.1. GTDB lineage: Bacteria > Patescibacteriota > Minisyncoccia > SW-4-49-11 > SW-4-49-11 > CALRBF01. Next base: position 6,661 of record JAULZW010000004.1, read on the forward strand.
AGTTTTGGTTGATAATAGTGAGGTTTTAACTATTGTCTGTGGAGCTAAAAATATTGAATTAGGTCAAAAAGTAGCAGTTGCTAAAATAGGGACTACTTTACCTAATGGATTGAATATTCAAGCCGTCAATTTAAGAGGACAGGATTCTTTTGGTATGATTTGTTCCTCTCAGGAGTTGGGTCTGCAGGAAGTGTCAGATGGGATTTTAGTTTTACCTAGTATTGCAGAAGTAGGTCTGCCGGTAGCTGATGTCTTAGGGCTCAATGAAGCAATTATCGATATAGACAATAAAGGTTTAGGTACTAGAGCTAGTGACTCATCTTCATTTTATGGAGTAGCAAGAGAAATTGCTTTAATTACTAATAACTCATTGCAACCATTAGAAATATCACCAATTCCAGCTAAAAAAAATCTAAAAAAACATATTATAGTTCAAACTAATTTATGTAAATATTACTCAATATTAGAATTATCAGGACTTAGTAAATATAAATTTGATTCTAATATTTTGAGCAAAGGCACTTATAGAGTTGATCTATATGTACAAACTGATATATTCAAGCTTGATTCTAGTATTCATAAAACTTTAGCTATTTTAAATCAAAAAATTCATCATCCAGCGGTAGATTTAGGAAATTATATTTTGTTTGAGACGGGGCAGCCAGTGCATGTATTTGATGCAGAAAAAGTCAAAGGCAATAACATTACAATAAGAGAGGCTAAGAAAGGAGAAATCTTCATAACTTTAGATGATATAGAAATTTTATTAGAAGATGGAGATATTGTTATTTGTGACGCTGAAGGAATCATAGCTTTAGCTGGCATAATGGGAGGAGCTTCTACAGCAGTAGGGGATGGTACAACCCGTGTTTTTATTGAAAGTGCTAACTTTGATAACAATAGAATTCGTCAAACAGCTCGAAGGTTAAAGCTTTTAACTGAATCAGCTAAGAGATTTGAGAGGTCGATTCCAGTTGAGTTTGCTGATATTGCAATTCAGAGAACTATAAATTTAGTAGAAAAATCAGGGTTACAAATTCTGGACTATATCAATAGCGGGAATAATAAAACTGAACATAAAAGTATACAATTAGATTACAATTACGTTAGAAAATATATAGGCTCAGATATTAGTGATAATGAAATTAGTCAAATTTTAAAATCATTACATATAGAAATACATACTTCATTTGGGTCTAAAAAGCATAACCTCACATCTCCATATTGGCGACTAGATTTAAATACTCCAGAAGAGTATATTGAAGAAATAGCTCGTCTTTACGGATATGATAATATTTCTGCTAAATTAGATATTCCTAAAATGCAAGCAAACTCTGATTTGCTGTTTAATTTTAAACGTAAATTATCTCAAGAATTATCTAAAATTGGATATAATGAATTGCTTACATATCCATACAGTGAAAAAGGTACATTGCAACTATTAAATCCAGTTGATGATTCAAAGCCATTCCTTAGACAGAATTTAATAGATTCTATGGCTAAGGCTATAGACAATAGTTCCAAATATAGAGATACATTAAGCTTGTTTGAGATTAGTAATGTATTTACTGCAGAACAACATTTACATCTAAGCTTAAGTTATTATGATAAAGATACAGATATAATTACAAATACCAATCAGGCTTATGTTGATTTCATCAGAGTAATTGCTCAACTTGGATTTGATTATACTAAATTCTCAACTCAAATAGTAGATGATAATAATATTATTAATTATTCTAAACAAGTTGTAGGTTGGGTGGATATATCAGGTGTAATTGAAATAGATTTATCAGTTTTAGTAAATCTATTATCTCCAATGTCAGAAAATTATACTCCAATTCCAAAATATCCAGCTGTAAAAAGAGATATTACAATAACAGTTTCAAATAGTAGCTCTGCTCAAGAAGTATATAATAAAATACAAGATTTAGTTTCTCCAAGGTGTTATTATATAGGGTTTAGAGATAAGTTCCAAAATGGAGACTTTACTAATTATACTTTCCATCTTGAATTTAGGGATATGGATAAATCTCTCTCAGATGATGAAGTTAATTTGGAAATAGACTTAATCCACAAAAAGTTTAAATAAATTTTATAAATTGTTATATTGACAGAGAGCTTTAAATACTGTATACTAAATATTAATGTTAGATAATTAATTTGTATGTTTGCAATTATTCGTACTGGTGGAAAACAATATTCAGTTGAAAAAGGGACTGTTTTAAAGATTGAAAAATTAGATAATGAGGCAGGAACAGAAGTGGTATTTGATGATGTTTTGTTATTAGAAAATGAATCTGATATAATTGTTGGTACTCCTAGAGTTGAAAACGCTAAAGTTGTAGCTAAAGTTTTATCTCAAGGTAGAGGTAAAAAGCAAATCATTTTCAAATATAAGAATAAGACTAGATATAGTGTAAAAAATGGACATCGTCAACCTTACACTGAAGTTGAAGTTACAGATATTACTTTATAATAATATATATATTTACATCTAATTATGGATGTTTATACTCAAATACAAAATATTTTGGAAGAAATTACTCCTATGTTAGAGTCCGATGGGGGAGGTGTTGAGATATTAGATTTTCAAGATGGTAATCTTACTCTTAATTTGTTAGGGGCTTGCTCAGGATGCCCTATGTCATCTATAACCTTTGGAGTAGTTGTAGAAAATAAACTTCGAGAGACCTGTGGTGACAAAATTAAAAATATATATTATAATAAATATAGTCCAGATAATAATTATCATTTAAGTAAATAAATATGGCAATTAAAACTTTAGCAATAGATAGGGATCAATGTATAGGAGCTGCTAGTTGTGTGGCTGTGTATTCGGATGTTTTTGAAATTGACGAAGAGGCAAAAGCGGTTCTAAAATTAAAAGGAGGATCAACTACTTCAGTTAAAACTGACATTACTGCTCTTGATGTTGGTAGTGTAGATGATGATACTCTACTTCTTGCTGCTCAATCCTGCCCGACTGCTGCTATTTATCTTTATGATGAAGATGGAAATCAGGTCTTCCCGGCTTAGATATAATATTTTAAAATATAAATTTTATTATGCTCAACTTACAATCTTTGGAGTTTTTGAGTGAATACAATCTTAATTTACCCATCTGGGGAACATCCTTTTTGTGGGCATATATTTTAGTTTTAATTTTCTCTTTAGAAAAAGCCACTAGAAAGGGGGTTTCAAAGAAAGATATATTTAATCTAGTAAGCATTGTATCTATATGTGGAATAATTGGTGCTAGAGTAGCATATCTTCTTATTTTTCAAACAAATTTAGATTGGGTCAGTGTATTCACTTTTGGCGATATTTTTTATGATGGCAAATTAAGTGTAGTAGGAGGTTATTTGGCTGGATTCTTATCAGGCTGGTTTTATTTGCAAGGTTTTGATGTTGTTCGTAGGTCTGGTATGTCATGGTTAAGGTTTTTTGATGCTTTTTTACCTATAGCTTTAATAGGTATGATATTTGCTTATATTGGGATATTTTTTATTACTGTTAATAAAGGTGCAATCTCATCAGTAGAGTATCCGTGGTCAATTATGTTTAATGATAATTATGTACATCCATGGGCGCTATATATAGCTCTAGGATATTTGTTATTATTTAGTATTATATCTATATTATATGATAGATTTAATAAATTTAGAAAACCAGGTTATCTTACGTATTGCTGTTTAATAGGAATATCTTTAATTCATTTTATAACTGACTTTTGGCAAACAACAGACTTACAATATGGATTACCACGAATTAGTGGGCTTACTATAACTCAATTAATGTCTTTAGCAACTATATTAATAATTAGTGTGGGATTAATATTTGTAAGAACTAAAAATTCATCTAAAGAATAGATATTTGTTGGATTTCTTTTATAATATATTTGCGAATTATATATGAATAATGATGCTAAGGATTTAATTAAGCAAAAACTAGATATAGTAGATATTATAGGTGAATATATTACTTTAATTCCAGCTGGGTCTAATTATAAAGCTATATCTCCATTTCGTACTGAGCAAACTCCATCTTTTATAGTTAGTCCGGAGTTGCAAATTTATAAAGATTTTGGAGGAGATAAAGCAGGAGATATATTTCAATTTATTATGGATATTGAAGGCGTGCCTTTCCCAGAAGCTTTGAATATACTGTCTCAAAAGGCTGGTATATCTCTTAAAACTTATTCTAAAGATGGTCAAGTTAATATAGATAATAAAAAAACTTTATTGAATATTCTAAGTGATAGTACAAAGATTTATCACTCTATATTAAATCATATATCATATGGTCAAAAAGGATTAGAATATTTAGTCTCTAGAGGTATTACTAATGAACTAATAGATTTATTTGAAATTGGTTTGGCTCCACAAAATTATCATACTTTGAGTAAAAAACTATCTCAAAAATACTCTAATAATGATATTGAAGCTTCAGGTATGGCTATTAGTAGTGATAAAAATAATATTTACGATAGATTTAGAGGTAGAATTATGATCCCAATTAAAGACACTCTAGGTAGGGTAGTGGGTTTTACAGGTAGGGTTTTACCAGAATATGATGATGGTAAGATGGGTAAATATGTGAATTCTCCTCAAACTATTGTATTTGATAAAAGCAAACTATTATTTGGGCTTTCTCAAGCTAAAATAGATATTAAAAGTAATAACAGGGTAATTATAGTAGAAGGACAGATGGATGTCATTATGTCTCATAAAGCAGGTGTTAAAGAGGTGGTGGCAGTCTCAGGAACTGCTCTTACTGAAAATCATATAACTACTTTGTTAAGATATACCAATCAATTTATATTAGCTTTTGATAATGATAAAGCGGGCATTAACTCTTGTTTGCGCTCTGCTGCAATGATAGCTAAAAAGGGTGGTGTGGTCAAGGTTATTAATATTGATACAGGTAAAGATGCTGCCGATTTGGTAAAAGAAAACCCGTCATTATGGGTGGATAGTGTTCATAAGGCTTTAGATTTTATTGAATATTATATTAATCATATAGTTTCTAAAATTGAAGCTGAAGATACTCCAGCAAAAAATAAGGCTTTACAAAGTTTAATATCTTGGATACAAGATATATCTGACCCCATAACTAAAAATTATTATATTAAAAGATTAGCAGATTTGTTGAATATGGCAGAAAAGGACATCTATAATCAATTAAAATTAAGTAATACAATAGCAAGTTCAAACTCCAAACAATATTTACAAGATACACCTTTAATAAAGTTACAAAAACAAATTATTGCTTATCTACTTTACAAACCTACAAATCATGATATTCTTATATTGGAACAATCTTTATTTACACAGCCTCAACTAAAAGAATTATTTATTAAATTAAGAAAATATTGCAAAAACAACTCCCCGCAAAAGTTAAATTTAGGGGATTGCAAAAAAATTCTTTTAGACGCTGAGTATTTAACACTTGAAGATCTATTGTTACCAATATTTTATAAAATTGAACAATTGGAATCTAGTGAAGATCAAATACAACAAACAATTAAAGAAAATATTACTCTTTTAAAAAATCAATATAAAGCTCTTGTTCGTAAAACTTTATTCAAAAAACTAAAAGAGGCTAAAAAAAATGGGGATACTAACACAGTTCAAGAAATACTAAGAAAATATAAGTTATTCACTTAAATATAATTAATTTAACTATATGAAAAAATCTACTAATCAATCTCTAGAAAAAATTATAAAGTCTCTTATTTCTCAAGGAAAGTCAAGGGGTTTTGTAACAGAAACAGAGATTATGTATGCTCTACCAAATATTGAAGATAACCTAGAACAGCTAGAAGAGATATACGATGTTCTAAAAGAAAAAGGTATAAAAATACAAGATGAAGTAGAGTTTTTACCATTAGTAACTGTAGATGGTATAGAAGATATAGAGTCACATACTCAACTTGAGAAATGGGAAGAAGAGTTAGCCGATCCAGTTAATATATACTTAAAAGAAATTGGGAATATTCCACTTCTTAGTAAAGAACAAGAAATTTATATATCTAAAAGAGTTTTAGAGGGTGATGAAGATGCCAAAAGAGAATTAGCCGAAGCTAACTTGAGATTAGTTGTTTCTATTGCTAAAAAATATGTTGGACGTAGTCCAAACCTAACCTTATTAGATTTAATACAGGAAGGTAATCTAGGTCTCTTTAAAGCAATAGAAAAATTTGATTATTCTAAGGGTTTTAAATTTTCAACCTATGCAACGTGGTGGATCCGTCAAGCTATTACCAGAGCTTTAGCTGATCAATCAAGAACTATCCGTATCCCAGTACATATGGTTGAGACAATAAATAAATATTCTCAAGTTGTCCGTAATCTAGTCCAAGAGCTAGGACGGGAACCGTTGCCAGAGGAAATTGCTGCAGAGATGGATTTAGATGTAGAGAAAGTACATCAGATTATTAAAATTAACCAAGATACAATTTCTCTACAAGCTCCAGTTGGTGATGAGGATGGTAGTTCCTTAGGAGACTTTATAGAAGATACAGACTCTTTAAGTCCCACTCAGACAGCTAGTAGAAATCTTTTAAGGTCACATTTACAAGAGATATTAGATGATTTAAACGATAGAGAACAAAAAATTCTACAAATGCGTTTTGGACTTGAAGATGGGATTACTCATACTTTAGAAGAAGTAGGTGCAGAGTTTAATGTCACTAGAGAGCGTATTAGGCAAATTGAGGTGAAAGCCTTAGAGAAAATAAGGGAACATATTAATATTAGAAAATTAAGAGACTACTAAGCTATTTCCCAAAATTTATGATATTTTGACAAGATTCAAAATATAAGGTAATATTACTTATACTATTAAAGAATATGATGATCATTAAGCCTATACAATATATCAAGGAAGCTCAAGTAGAAATTAAGAAAGTCACTTGGCCTAGTAAACAGCAATCATTACAGCACACTTCTATTGTTGTTGTTATATCTGTAGCTTCTACGATAATATTAGGAGGCTTAGATGTATTATTAAATTATATTCTAACTCAATTTATTTTATAACTAATCTTTTCTCTATATGGCAAAACAACATCCTATTAGTACAGCAAAAAACTGGTACGTTATTCACAGTGTCTCTGGTTTGGAAGACAATGTTGCCCAAAATCTAAAAAAGCGTATAGATTCTTTATCTATGGAAGATTATATTTTTGATGTAATCGTTCCTAAAGAGAAAAAAATTAAAGTAAAAAATGGTAAAAGAGTAACAGTAGAGGAGCGTATTTATCCTGGCTATGTCTTTGTAGAAATGATCGTTACAGATAATTCTTGGTATGTAGTGAGAAATACTCCAAATGTAACTGGGTTTATAGGAGCTGGCACAACCCCTATTCCAGTTTCTCCAGATGAAATGAGTTTTATTACTAAAAATAATGCTAAAGATGAGCCTAAATACACTCTTAATATAGATGTAGATGATCTAGTAAAAATTATTGATGGACCATTTAAAGATTTTGAAGGCAAGGTGTCTGAAGTTGATGAGTCAAAAGGTAAATTAAAAGTACTAGTTAATATGTTTGGTAGAAATACCCCCGTTGAACTAGACTCCCTTCAGATTAAAAAAGTTTAGTATATAATCTCATTCAATGAGAAAGTTTGTTCGTAATAAAGAAAACTTTATTTGTAAAAACTGTGGAAAATTTGTGGAAGGAAATGGTTATACTAATCATTGCCCAGACTGTTTGACTTCTTTACATATAGATAAAAATCCAGGAGATAGACAAGAACAGTGTCATGGATTAATGAAACCTATAGAAATATTAACTAAAGGAGGGGACCCTAAATATGTAGTGCATCAGTGTAATACTTGTAAAATATTGAAGCAGAATATCTTAAGTTCATTAGATTCAAGTCAGGCTATAATTAATGTGATGAGAGATAAAGTAAAAAGAGAAATGATGAGATAGTTTATGACTATAACTTTATTTATGGTATAATTAAAATAATTAATATAAAAATAATATGGAGTATATAAATCCAATTATACCAATAGAAGTTATAATATTTAATGGAGTGTCTACTCTAGTATTAGGCATATATATTTATATATTTGCGTATAAACTATCTAATAATCATTATATTTCAGCTAAATACATATCTTATGTTTGCTTTGCGATATTTAATTGGATATTTTGGATTATTATACAAAATAAATATATATTCCCTTTAGAGAATATATGGTTAATATATATTGCAAATGTTATAATTTATTTTTCTTTTATAAGCATTATTCAATCATTGATATTTTTTGCGATATCTTTTAACGATACAAGGCTTTCGAAAAAATATAATTTTTTAATTTATCCATATATATTAACTGTATTTCTAATTTTGATACCAAAAATTGGAATTTTACAGTTAAACATGGAAAACCCTATTGCTTATCAGTCAATAGCTTATTATATTCTATTATTATATTCTATTTCATATTTAATCTTATATATTAAGATATTAACTAATAAATATAATAGTACACATAATCAAAAAATCAAAAAAAGTATAAAATTCTTTCTAACTTTAACCTCTATAAGTATATTTATGGTACTGATAACTAATATTATCATCCCATCAATTTTATCTAATACAGCCTCAATTTATTATGGCCCTGTATTTATGTTGATATTTGTGCTTACAGTTTTGGTGTCAATATTTAAATATAAACTAATTTATATAAGCACTCCAGTAGATAAGCTTGTGATTACTTTAATGATAACATTAATTTTATTTTTAATGAGATTTTCTATTATAGATAATAATATTTTACATCAATTGCAAGCTAATATAGTATTTACCTTTATTTTTAGTTGGATTTATATATTTTTGACTAGAGAAGTTTATATTGGTTTTAAAAATCAAATTTTATTAAATAATAAAAAAAGAGAATTAGAAGTTGTATTAGCTTCTAAAAACAGTTTTCTACAGAACTCATCTCACCAATTTAGAACTCCACTTACAGTTATACTGGGATATCTAGGTATGATTGTTAATAAAGAGAATCCCAAATATGAATTAAATAATACTACCAAAGATGATTTAAATAAAGCGTATATTAGTGCAAAAAATTTAAATGACATTATAAATGATGTATTAACTGTAAATGATGTAAATGCAGGAAAATTTGGTGTTGATATTAAAGATAACATTGACTTAAAACAACTTATTAATTCTATAATTTATGAAAAAAAAGAGTTATTATCTGATAAAAATACAAATGTAAATTTAATAGTAAAAGGTAATCAATCTACTGTAAAGATAGATTCAAATAAAGTTAAAGAAGCTATTAATAATATATTTGATAATGCAATATTCTATGGTAAAGGTCAGATAGATATACTGATAAATTATGAAATTAATGATTTTTTTGAAATATCCATTAAAGATAATGGAGTTGGTATTACAGCATCTGATGCCAAAAAGATATGGAAAAAATTTGAAAGAGGTAAAAAATCTCCGCAAATTAATCCAAACGGTTCTGGATTAGGTTTATATCTGGCTAAGCAAATTATAGTTCAACATGGCGGTGAAATAAATGTCGAGTCTGAGGGACTGAATAAGGGTAGTGCTTTTATAATAAGAATTCCTAAAACACAATCTTATAACAATAAATAGCTTTTTTAAATATTATGTGCTATAATCAGCCAGAAATAACATAACTTATGTCTAGAAAACTATATATAGCTACTAATTCAATTGGGTTTAGAAGTGGTCTAAAGCATATACTAAAGGATATCTCAGTCACAATACATAAAGGAGACAAGATTGCTTTAGTTGGTGATAATGGTTCTGGTAAAACTACTTTGCTTAAAATAATATCTAATTTAATTAAACCAACCCGTGGTAAAATTGAGGAATTAGGTACGGTATGGTATTTTCCTCAATTACATCTAGATATGCTTCATTCAAATTTAAGTGTATCCGAATATCTCTCTAATTTAGTTGAGGAGTGGTGGGATGTGCTTGTAAAAGTAGAAAACGAATTTAGCTTGCCAATTGAACCTATAAGAACAATATCTAGTTTAAGTGGTGGTGAATTAGTGAAATTGCATTTAGGTTTGATATTTTATATTAAGCCACAGGTTTTATTATTAGACGAGCCTACTAACCATCTTGATATAGAAGCTAAAGAATGGTTAATTCAAGGAATAATAAATTACCCAGACAGTGTAGTTATTGCTTCACATGATACTTCATTTGCAGATAGAGTCGTCAATAGAGTTTGGGAATTAGATGATGGTTATATTCGAGAGTTTGGAGGAAATGTGTCTTTTTATAGAGATCAAAAAAGATTAGAAAATGAGGCTAGACTTAGACGATATGAAGTAGCTCTCAAAGATAAAAAACGATTAGATCAATCATTAAAAGTAGAGTCTAAAAGACAAGATAAAAATATTCAAACAGGTATAAAAGCAAGACAAGATAGGAGTATGTCTCGAATGGACCGAGGTTACTTAAAAAGTAAGGCGGAATTAAGAGCGGGGCAGAAGAAAATAATGTATGACTCCAGACTACAAGATAATAAAGATCTACTAAATGAATTAGAGCCAGAGATTAGAAAAACAGTTCAATATATAGTCCATCATACTCCAAGACCAAATACAGATATAATATTAGACATTAGAGATGGAGTTTTACAGGTGAATAACAATGAATTAATAACTAATTTCAGACTAAGTTTAAATGAAGGAGAAAGAATTGCTATCTTAGGAGCTAACGGCACCGGTAAAAGTCAATTATTAAGAATGCTTGCTAATAAACAATTATCAGCGGGCAATATTGATATTCATAAAAAAACCAACATAGTCTATATGGATCAAAACTATAGCATAGTTATACCAAATTTAACTATCTTAGAAAATATGAGAACTTATAACCCCAAAGTATCCTTGATGATTATAAGACAAAAGTTAAGAGAATTTTTATTCTGGGATGATTATCAAGTGAATCAACTAGCTTCAGATTTATCTGGAGGACAAGTAGCTAGGCTAGCTTTTGCTATGATAAGCTTAAGTCAAGTAGATATGTTGCTATTAGATGAACCAACTAATAATTTAGATATTTCAACTCAAGATGCAATTATACAAGGTCTATTAAATTACAATGGAGCATTGGTTGTAGTGTCGCATTCTTTAGACTTTTTAGAAAGAATTAAAATAGATGAAGTTTATTGTATCTCTCAATACCAACTTATGCGACATCCATATAAAATACAGGATTCTAGATTTAATAGTAAATTATTACAAATTCTAGGAAAAGGAATTATTTAGTAAAACAATAAGTTAGATGAGGTTTTCTTAACAGAGGTTGTATACTGACATCTTGTATTTTAATTCTATGTCATCAAATATTGTTATATAGAAAACAATATTTTGACAAAACTAGTGGAAATTATGATTAATAAGATGAGAAAAATAGTAGAGAAAGTAATACAACAGGGATTAATAGATACAGATAAATCCTTAAAAGAAATATATGGAGTACAAAAGATAATATGTAAAAGTAGTACCAAGTAAGACTAAATATACAGTAGACACAGAAAATAATACCAAATTCTAAAAATTAGACTAGAATCAATATATTTGATATTATAAAATCAACTTTAATTAAATATTTATTATGGCAATTGATATTAAAAATACAAATTATATTAAACCAACCGACTCTAAAGTTAATTGGATATTGATTTTTTATAGCATAATATTTTTATCTACCATAACTCTTTTAGTTGTACCGGATTGGAACTCCATTTGGTATTTACCAAAGTCAATATCATTTATATATGGTGTTTTAGCATTATTATTTTTAAGTAGTATCCTTTGGATATTTGGAATAATTAAAAACACAGTTAATATTACTATAGGTGATGTTTTGTTTGTAACCTTAGAGTTTTCTATAGTTACTATATCTTTATTAAACCCTAATCAAATTGCTTTTTGGGGAAGTACTGTTAGATTGTTTGATTCGGGTGTATTTATATGGTTTTTAGTTTTATTTTATATAATAAATAAATTCTTTTTAGACCAAAAATCACTGACAATTATAATGTTATTTTTAGCTAATTTAATTTTAATAAGTGGATTATTTTCTGCAATTGCAATATATATACCAGATTTACTAAAGCAAATTTCAATTTTAACTAAATTACAACCCACCAATAGTTTGATTGTAGAATCTCCTCAAGAATTAGTGTTTCTGACATTATTATCAATAAATATTATATATATCTATATATACAAATTATATAAAAATAATATTATCAATTGGATTGTAAAAATTTTATTTTATATAGGCATTTTCACTCATATAGTTCTGCTTATTAGATTGCCAGGATATATTATGTATATTCTAACTATATTGACTTTGATTATTCATAGTTTACATTATATTATTAAATTAAATAAAACTAATAATCGAGATAAAGTCAATATTAAATTAATTTCTAACAGAATATCTTTTGTATATGGTAGTATAATTATATTTTTATTATCATTAATGATAATAAAACCTTTTCATAATAATAGTAAATTTCCAGAGTACACAACTTTAAGTGTACCAAATGTCACCTCATCTATAGCAGTTACTAGGCAGTCATTACAATCATATACTTGGTTGGGTAGTGGAAATATAATGTATGCTTGGAACAAATTTAATCCTGTGTCAAATGAAAGTAAAATATCTGACTTTAGCTTTGAAACATTGTATAATGAAATTTTTAACTTAACAACAAAAAATGGTATCTTAGGTTTTATATTATTAATACTTTTAGGGATATGGATTATAGGTTCATTTTTAAGAATGTTTTTTATACAAAAAAATATTCCTGTGGAAGCCTATTCTTTAATTATAGGTATTATCGGTTTGTTTATTATACCTTTTACAGTTGTTTCTAAGGTCTTATTTATTTTGATTTTAATACTGTGGAGTAATATATTCACTAAATATTTTAGACCTTTGATTAGATTTGAGCTTGATGTAAATAAAGTACCGGCATCTGTATCTTCTTTATTCACTTTCTTAATTCTGTTTATTATTGCTATTTCTGTCTTTGCTACAACTAAAGTATTTAACTTAACTCAATCACAAGCCAAGATTTTAAAAGCAAGTAAGGTTACAGATAATCAAGTACAAAAACAAGATCTTTTGAATCAAGCTACAAAACTATCTCCAAGTTATATTGAATATGCTGATTTTTATATTTTTAATCTAATTCAAGAAATTAGACAACAGATAGTCGAATTATATTTTGTATCACAGAAAGCTGACTCTAAAGATATTATTGCTGAGAAACAAACCAATATACAAAATAATACAACTCAAGCTCAAGAATTAATAGATGAGTATAAAAAGAAATTTCCATCAGACACTAGAGTTATATATTGGCAATTAGAATTATATTATACAGCAGATCAATATGTAGCAGTAAAAGAAAGTGATTATTTGTATAATATATCTCGGGGTAAGGAATTGTACCCAAGCTCATTATATTGGGATTTATATGAGTCTCAGTATTATATTAAACAGGCACAAAAAGACAAAGAATTAAATATTGACAATATCAACAAGGCTAAGTCTATTCTAAATTCTATTTTAGAAAAAAATATTTATTTTATAGATGCTTACAAAAATTACTATGATTTATTATCTTTGACCAAAGATTATAATGAACAAATTAATATTTTGAATAAATATGTGAATGAAACTATAGATAAAAAGTTAGTAACTGACCAGAATTTAGTATATAATTTGGCTTTAGCTTATCAGAATAATAAGCAATATAATGAAGCCATTTCTTATTACAGTAAATTATTAGAAAGCTTCCCTAACTATACTAATGTATACTTTCAATTGGGTGAAATATATGAAACTCAGAAAAATATCGATTTAGCAATACAAAATTATCAAAAAGTGTTGGAGTTAGATTCTACAGCTGAAATTGCTCGTACAAAAATAGATCAATTAAAATAATAAAATCTTGTTTTTTTAGTATATATTTGATACAATATAATTAATACTTAATATAAATAGATATGGATTATATTCAAGATATTAATACTGTTATAGCTGTTATAAAAATATTTGGTTTTGCAGTCCTGTCTTTTGTGATGGGAATATTTTTAACACCATTCTTGACTGACTTTCTTTTTAGAACTAAATTAGGTAAAAATATTAGAGAAGAGTCATGGGATAGTGGTAAAACTCCAGTGTTTAGTAAATTTCATGAGCATAAGCAAGGAACCCCAACTATGGCAGGTATATTGTTTTGGATTATTACATTGGTACTCACTTTAGCTTTTAATCTTACTCGTGCTGAAACTTTTCTTCCATTAACTTTTTTAGTTTCAGCTGGATTGCTAGGAGCTATTGATGACATTGCTAATATTCGTGGTATAGGCAAAATTAAAGGTTTAGGAGTTAAACTCAAACTAAGTCTACAATTATTAATAGCAGGCTTTGGAGCTTATTGGTTTACTTTTAAGTTGAATTGGACATCTTTCCATATTCCAGGGGGGGCTATATTAGGACTACCTACGGATATAGAATTAGGCTATTGGTATATCCCTGTATTTATTATATTGGTAGTATTTATTATGAATGCAGTTGATATTACTGATGGTTTGGATGGTCTTTTAGCTGGTTCTATAATTCCTCCTTTAGGCGTTTTATCTGCCTTGTCTTTAGTTCAAGGTAATATATCTTTAGCTATATTTATGAGCACTTTAATTGGAGCTTTGATGGCTTTTTTGTGGTTTAATATTCACCCAGCTAGATTTTTTATGGGGGGTACCGGGGCTTTCTCTCTAGGTGCTGTATTAGCGGTGGGAGCAATGTTAACTAATTCTTTAGTTATCTTGCCAATTATTGGATTCCTATTTTTCGTAGAAGGGTTATCTTCTATTTTGCAACTTATATCTAAAAAGTTTTTTAAGAAAAAAATATTTTTAGCAGCACCCATTCATCATCACTTCCAAGCACTTGGTTGGCCTGAAACTAAAATTGTTATGCGATTCTGGATAATATCTCTAGTTATGAGTGTAATTGGACTTACGATTGGCTTACTAGGGTTATAATTATGTATGATATTATTATAAAAAACGGACTCATTGTAGATGGTTTAGGCAGTAAGCCTTACGAGGGTAATATTATTATAAAAAATGGTAAAATTATTAAAATAACTTCTAGGAACGATAACTATAAAGCAAATATTGAAATTGAAGCTACAGGTAAAATTATAACCCCTGGATTTATTGACATTAGCAATCATTCAGATACTTATTTAACTTTATTTTCAGCACCATCTCAAAAAAGTTTAATAACTCAGGGCATAACCACTATTGTAGGCGGTAATTGCGGAGCATCTTTAGCACCTTTAATTAGTAATTCAGCCATTTCCTCCATTCAAAAATGGACCGATATGTCTAATATTAATGTTGATTGGCGTACATTTAAAGAATATATGTTGGTTTTAGAGAGTAAATCTTTTGCTCCTAATTTTGCTAGTCTAGTTGGTTATGATACTGTCAGAAGGGGTTTGATTGGAGATGATAATAGGGCATTAACTGAGTCTGAATTGCAAATTATAGCTAAGTTGATTCATCAATCTTTACAAGAGGGAGCAATTGGGGTTTCTGTAGGGTTGGCTTTCTCTCATATGCAATCAGTTGACAAGAAAGAATTACTGCAATTGGCTAATATTATTAAAAAATATAATAAAATTTTAACAGCTCATAGTCGCAATGATGGAGAAAAAGTAGTAGAATCTATACAAGAAATTATTGATATAGTCTATAAAACAAAAGTAAAAACTCATATTAATCACTTGAAAATTCTGGGTAGAAAAAACTGGAAATATGCTAAAGAAATTAATGAGATACTGAATCAGGCTATATTAGACAAGCTACCTTTAACTTTTGACATCTTTCCGTATACTGCTAATAATACTGTAGCATATTTGTTGTTGCCAAGCTGGGCCTCAATAGGTGGGCGTAAAGTTTTATTAGAAAATTTACAAGATTTAAACATCAGGTCTAGATTAATTCAGGAAATGAAATCTAATGCTTATGATTATACTCGTATTATAGTTTCAGACAGTCCAATGAATAAATCTATTATCGGTAAAAGTATAGTTGAAATAGCCAAGAATCAGAATTTAGGTTTAGAAGATGCTATTATACAGCTAGTTATTGCTTCAGAAGGTAGATCCAGAGTTATTGTTGATTCAATTTCAAATCAGCATATAAATCAGTTAATAAATTTCAGTAATAGTATTATAGGCTCAGACTCTGCAGGATATGATGATAATTTAATTAAATATAAAAGTTATGAGCATCCCCGTTCTTTTGGAGCATTTACTAAATTTTTACAAGATTATGTGCTTGCAGGACATTTGGATTGGCACAAAGCTATACCAAAAATAACATCTCTTCCAGCTAAAACTTTTGAATTGGATAATATTGGGATAATAAGAGAGAATATGATAGCAGATATTTTAGTTATAGATCCTGCTCATTTAGTATCATGTGCTGATTTTAAACAACCAATTCAATATTCTTCAGGAATAGAAACTGTCATTATTAACGGAGAGGTGGCATTAACAAATGGAGAAGTAACTAATTTGGGAGGAAAAACTATTAAGTCTTAAGTATATGAATTTACAAGGTAAAAAAGTAATGGTAATGGGATTGGGTCTTAATGATGGCGGTTTGGGTGCTGTAAAATATGCTCTTTCTAAGCAAGTTTCAGAATTAGTTATAACAGATTCTAAAAGTGCTGATATTCTAAAGCCAACTATTGATCAAATTAACATCTTAACTCATAATAATATTCCCATCAAGTATACTTTAGGGGATCAAAAGATTGAGGATTATACCAATATTGATATAATTATCAAAAATCCAGGAGTACCTAACAATTCCCCTTATTTAGAGGTTGCTAGAAAATCAGGAGTAGCTATAACTAGTGATGTAGAGTTGTTTTTTGAATATATTCAATCTTTAGATTATCCACCTACCGTTATAGGAATTACAGGTACTAGAGGTAAATCAACTACAACTGCTTTAATTCATAATATACTTAGTAATTTTTATGGACAAGATAGAGTATTTCTTGGTGGTAATATTAGAAAATCTATACTTAATCTTATATCAGAAATACAAAAAGATAGTTATATTGTCTTAGAATTATCTAGTTTTCAATTAGATCATATTAAATATTCACCGCATATTGGGGTTTTTACTTCATTTTTTGCAGACCATTTAGACAGATATAAATCAATTGATGAGTATTTTGAGTCAAAAACTAATATTATTGCTTTTCAAAGTTCAAATGATTTTTCTGTGCTTAATATTGATAATGATAGAATTGCTAATTTGTCTACTAAAATTAAATCTCAATTAACTACATACTCATTACATAAAGAAAATGCCACTATACATATAGATAAAGATAATTATATTGTATATAAAAATGATAGGATTATACACATAAAAGATATATCACTCTTCGGTGAACATAATCAATATAATGCAATGGCAGCTATTGGAGCTACTATTATTATGGGGGTTGATAAAGATACTTTAATTAAATCTTTACAATCCTTTAATGGTATTGAGGGTAGACAGCAGTCATTAGGTTTGATCAATGAAGTTGAAATTATTAATGATACTACTAGTACAATGCCAGTGGCTTTGATGGTTGCGATGGATACATTTCAAGACAAACCTTATATTTTAATTTGTGGGGGAGAAGACAAAGGTCTAGATTACTCTGATTTAGCAGATTATAAGCATATTAATCTAAAAGGTATAGTGCTTTTACCAGGCTCGGCCAGTATTTTAATTCAAAGGTATATTTCTGACATCAATATTTACGATGTATCTACTTTGGAAGAAGCTGTTGATACAGCATTTAAATTAGTAAAGACAGGAGAGAGAATTGTATTCTCACCAGGGGCTACCAGTTTTGGGATGTTTTTGAATGAATTTGATAGGGGTGACAAATTTACAGCTTTAATTCAGTCTAAAAGGAGATAATTGAAACTATAATGAGACAAAAAGCTAAATTAAAAGGTATAGACTCTTTCTTTCTAGTAGCAATAGGTATATTACTTTTATTTGGTCTAGTTATTTTACAATCAGCTAGTGGACCAAGCTCTAATAATAGCTATGGTTATGTATATTATGAGCTTGTGAATCAATTGATAAAAGGAGTAGTACCTGGACTCATTATCTTTTTATTGTTTTCTAATCTTAAATTTAATTTATTTAAAAAATTTGCCATATTAGGATGGATATTTGCAATAGCTTTGAACATTATGGTTCTAGTCACCCCATTTGGAGTTTCAGTTAAAGGGGCTAGTAGATGGCTAGATATTGGAATTCTTAGAATTCAGCCATCTGAGGTGTTAAAATTAGCTATAATATTGTGTTTGGCGGTTGTTCTAAAACAATTGGGTAATAAAATCAACAATATTAGGTCTATTATATTAATAAGTGCTATTATTGGTATAGGAGGAGTCATAGTTATTGCTGGACAGACTAGTCTAAGTAATGGAATTGTTTTGTTAGCTATTTCAATTAGTGTTTTGTTTCAGTCCCAAATCAAATTCAGATTTATCTTGATGTTTATTGGTATGTGTTTAATAGCAGGAATATTAGCTGTATCTACAACAAATTTTCGTACAACTAGAATTACAACTTTTTTACAGCCTGAAAATACAACTCAAGATGAAAAAACACAAATCGAGAACAATTTAATAGCAGTTGGTTCAGGGGGATTTGTGGGAGTTGGGTTAGGAGAAAGTAGACAAAAATTCTTTTATTTACCAGAGGCTAGTACAGATTCTATATTTGCAGTTTTTGCAGAAGAAACAGGTTTTGTAGGTGCTATGGGGTTGGTTTTTTTGTTCTTAGTCATAATATGGAGAATTTTATGGCTACATATTAAGGTCTCTGATGAGTTTAGCCAATATATTTTAGTTGGAGGAGCTACATGGATTGCATTACAGACTTTTATTAATATAGCTACAACAATTCAATTAGCCCCAGTTACGGGAGTAACATTACCTTTTGTTAGTGCTGGTGGTAGTTCAATGATAGTATTCTGCGCTCTATTTGGGATTATTGCCAATATAAGTAAATATAGAAATTAAATTATATATAATACAAACACTTGATTTAAGTTATAAAACATGGTAGTATTATTAGATAATATGTACTTAATTTATATACTTAGTAATAATTAACAATAGCTATGGTAAATACACGCTCCACAATTTCTCTTGAAGATATGGCAAAAGCAGGTGTGCATTTTGGACATCACACTTCTAAATGGCATCCTAAAATGAAAGATTACATATATGGAAGTAAAAACTCTATTCATATTATAGATCTCAATACTACTAAAGAAAAGTTAGAGACTGCTCTTGATTTTATATCTGAAACCGTATCTTCAGGTAAAGATATTTTATTTGTGTCTACCAAAAAACAAGCCATCCCTATTGTAAGAAGTATTTCAGAAGAAACTGGTATGCCATATATGGTAAGGAGATGGGTAGGAGGAATCTTTACTAACTTCAAAGCAATTAATAAAAGAGTAAAACAACTAGTTGTTTTAGAAGAGAAATTAGAAGCCAATCAGCTTAAGTCTTATACTAAGAAAGAAAGAAAAGTTTTTTCTGATAAAGTAGAAAAAGGTAACAAAATTTTTGCAGGTATTAAAAACCTTAAAGGATTGCCAGGGGCTATATTTGTTCAAGATATAATGAAAGATGCCTTAGCTATTAAAGAAGCACAAGACTTAAATATCCCAGTTATTGCATTAGCTGATACTAATGTAAATCCTGAATTAGCTAATTATATAATTCCAGCTAATGATGATGCAATTAGTTCAATTCAATATATCTATACTTTGGTAGCTCAGACCATTACAGAAGCTAAGTCTAAAAGAGTGGCTATGCCCACAGATAATAAATCTACTAATAAAGAATAATAGTTATGATTACTGCTCAAGATGTTGCTAAACTAAGACAAATTACAGGTGCTGGTATGATGGATGCTAAAAAAGCTCTAGAAGAATCATCTGGTGACTTTGAAAAGGCAAAAGAACTGTTGCAATCTAGATATGCTGAAAAAGCTGATAAGAAAGCAGATAGAGAAACATCAGAAGGATTTATTGGAACTTATGTACATAATGGTAAATCAGCTGCTTTAGTTGCTTTGGCTTGTGAAACAGATTTTGTCGCTCGTAATGATGAATTTAGAGAGTTGGCTCAAAACATAGCATTGCATATTACTGCTATGATTGGAGAAGACGCAACCATTCAAGATATATTAGATTCTAACTATATCAAAAACCCTAGTCTTACGATTGCAGAATTATTAAAAAGTAAGATTGGAGTATTAGGTGAAAATATTCAAATTAAGTCATTTAGAAAAATCTCTTTATAAATCTAAATTAATTTCAATCAAATAAGCTATGACAACGGCTATAATTATTGTTATTTTAATAGTAATACTCAGTATAGGATTGTTCTTTTTAATTAAAAAGCTTTCACATGTTTCAGATATAGAACCTGAAATATACCAACAAGAAGGTGCTATTACTGAATTTAATTCTATTCCTAGAGAGGTGGAAGAACTTGTAGATTATAATAATTACAAATCTAAGCCTAAAGCTCAATTCGATGTATTTATTAGTAAAATATATATATTTTACAATCAACAGATGCAGAACTTGAATCAAATAAGGCTTAACTATAAGCAAAATCAAATTGAAAAAATTAAAGCTAAGGAAAAAGATATACAAGCTGCTATTCAAAAAGATTTAGAAGTTCAAGAATTAGAATCAAAGGAAAAAAAAGAACATATTGTAGATAAAATAGATACTACTTATTTTGAAGTAGAGCATATTGTACAAACCAGTGGAAAAGAGAATGCAGTGGACTCTAATTCTAAAAAACTTAAAGATGAAATTAGTCCAGATACTAAAGCAACGGATTTTGTAGAGCAATTACTGTCTGAAGTAGACGCTGTTTCTGACTCTGGTTCAGACGATATATCAGATACATATTACTATGAATATATGGAAAAACGATATATTGATAGAATTGTTTCTAATTCTAAGGATATAGAGTCATATAAAAAACTTGGTGATTTATACGTAGATATGAGGAATTATAAAGATGCTCTAGAAGCGTTTCAATATATATTAAAATTAAAGCCAAATGATACTTTAGCTAGCCGCAGGGTAAAGGATATATCTAATCGTTTACAAAATTAAATTTAGGTGCATTACTATTGTCTTATCTACCAATATAAGATATAATATACAGCATATGAGTATAACAGTACAATAGTGAAAGTAATGAGTTTTCATATTTTAGAAGACCCTTCGAATGGCGTGACAGATGTATTTTTGTCTCATACTAAATTGACTGATATAGATCCAGCTATTTGGCAAGATGAAGAATTTGATTGGGAGTCTGGTACTGACTTTGAGCTAGAATATATAGATAAAGAAAAAGTTTTTTCTATATTACATAACCCAGTAGTTATAAATAAATATTTTGACTCGCCTGAAATGTTATATGTGGTAGCTAAAGATAAACTAGAGATTAGTGATTATTATGAATTAGTTCATAAATATATTACAGAGTTTTGTGAGTTCGTAGATCAAGATTATGCCATTTATTTTAAAGTTAACTCCTAAATTTATTATATGAAAGATACAGTATTAAAATCAGCCCCTCTAATTGCACTTAAGAATAAAGTATTATTTCCTAATGAAGTAGTATCTTTAATTTTTGAAAGAGAACAATCTCTTTTGGCTTTGAATAATGCAATGGATAAGGATATCAATCCAATCTTTGTATTTCAAAGAACCGATAATCATGATATTACTCCTGAAAATTTATATAAAATCGGTACGGTAGGTAAAATTATTAGAGTTTGGAGAATGCCAGAAGGTCCTACAGGAGTTTTGGTAGAAGGGTTGGATCCAGCTTTGATTCATCACATTGATGATACTAAATTAGGATTTAAAGGACATTATAGTTTATTAGAACAGCAAAAATATGAGTCTGATATAGAAGTAGAGGCTTTAATTAGGAGTATTACTAATGTTTTTAGAGATATTGTAAATATGGGAGTATCTATCCCGCTTTCAGTAATGAATGAAATTATTAATGATAATATCGATCCAGTTACTTTATCTTATTTGATTACTTCTATTTTATCTATTAAAAATTCAGAAAAACAAGCTTTATTAGAAAATACTAATTTGGTAGAGAGATTAAAGCATATTAATGTTTATATAACCAAAGAGAGAGAAATACTAGAAGTTGGGCAAAAAGTACAGAAAGAAACTCAAAAACAAGTAGGGCGCTTTGCTAAAGAAGCAATGCTTCGTGAACAAATGAAGGCTATAGAAAAAGAATTAGGCGTAAGTGGAGAACAAAGCGAATTTTCTGATTTGAAGAAAAAATTAAAATCTGCTAAAATGCCAGATAAAGTTTCTAAAAAAGCAATGCATGAGCTATCTCGTTTAGAAAAAATGCCTCCATTCTCGCCAGAAAGTTCATATATACAAAATTACTTAGAAGTACTAGTAAGTATCCCTTGGCATAAAAAGGCTAGGGTTAAAAGAAATATCATAGAGGCTGAGTCTATTTTGGAACAAGAACACTATGGTCTTGATGAAGCCAAGGAGCGAATAACGGAGTATTTAGCGGTAGAACAGTTAACCAAAAAACCACAGGGGACAATTTTATGTTTTTATGGTCCTCCCGGAACAGGTAAAACTTCGATTGGAGAGTCTATCGCCAGAGCCACAGGTAGAGAATTTGTAAAAGTATCACTGGGCGGTGTTCGGGATGAGACAGAAATTAGAGGACATAGAAGAACTTATGTTGGAGCTATGCCTGGTAGAATTATTCAGGGGCTTCGCAATATCAAAACTACTAATCCGGTCTTTATGTTGGATGAAATAGATAAATTAGGCTCAGATTTTAGAGGAGACCCTTCTTCTGCGCTATTGGAAGTTTTAGATCCAGCTCAAAATAATGCTTTTGTAGATCATTATTTGGATGTTGAATATGATTTATCAGATATTATATTTATAACTACAGCTAATGATCTTAGTTCCATCCCAGAGCCATTATTTGATCGTATGGAAGTTATAGAGTTTAGTGGATATACTGATATTGAAAAACTTAATATTGCTAAAAAATATCTTGTTTCTAGAGTTTTGAAAAAAAGTGGTATTACAGAAAAACAACTTAAATTCACAGACTCTGCTATAATGACTGTAATTACTAAATATACTTTTGAGGCAGGACTTAGAAGTTTTGAGCGAGAATTATATAAAATTGCTCGTAAAGTTGCCAAAGAATACTTATTACAAGGAGATAAAAAATTTATAGTAACTATTAAACCTGAAAATCTTGAAAAATACCTCAAAGGTGAAAAATATGAGGAAAGTAGAATTAATCAAAAAGATGAAGTTGGAGTCTCAACTGGTCTGGGTTGGCACCCTTATGGAGGAGATATTCTATTTATTGAAACTAATCTTTTCAAAGGAGAATCCAATTTACAGGTCACTGGAAATGCAACTAAAGTTATGCAAGAGTCAGTACAAGCTGCATTCTCATATCTCAAAGCTAATGCCAAAAAATATAATATTGATGAGAAAATTCTAAAATCTCACACAGTACATGTTCATCTTCCATCTGGGGCGGTACAAAAAGATGGTCCTTCAGCTGGACTTGCTATTGCAACTTCAATTCTTTCAGCTTTAACTAAGCAAAAAGTCAAGCGAACTGTAGCAATGACAGGAGAAATTAATATTAGAGGAAAAGCACTAAAAATTGGGGGAGTTAAAAATAAGGTTTTGGGAGCTCATCGGGCTGGCATTAAAACTATTATTATTCCAAAAGCGAATAAAGCAGATTTGGAAGAAATTCCAGCAAATGTAAAACAAGACATTACATTTGTACAAGTAGATAACTTTGATGATGTCTACAAGGTGGCTTTTTAAAAATTTTGTGCTATACTAAATTAGTATAATCAAAAATATAGACAATATATGAATAATAAATTAGATAAATTTAATTTAAGACAAGTAATTCTTGAGGCGGTAGAACAGATTAATTATCAATATAAAGTTGAAAATTTAACAGAATCAATTCACACAAATTTTGATAATATTATAATCAATGGTATGGGAGGGTCAGCTCTTCCAGCTGAACTATTATCGGAAACATTTTCTCAATATGCTGAAAACGGTATTCAATATCCTGTATATATCAATCGTGATTATAGTAGCTCAAAATACATTAAAGATTCATCTATAATTTTTGCTATTAGTTATTCTGGTAATACCGAGGAGACTTTATCCGCTTATGAGACTGCCATATCTGAAAATAGAGTAGTAATAGCAATGGCAGCAGGTGGTGCTTTGATTGAGCGAGCACGAGAATTAGAGCAACCTTATGTGGTAATTCCAAATCCTAATCCGGATTTTCAACCAAGATATGCTACTTTATATATTCTTAAGGCTATTATTGAGACTTTGATTCAATTTGGAGTATTGACAGATACGGCTAGAGATAAGATTGTAGATTTAGTCAATCAAGTGAAACCTCAAGATTTTGAATCCAAAGGAGAATCTTTAGCTAATATAATAAAAGGTAAAACTCCAGTTATATATGCTACCTGTGAGTATAAATTAGCGGCCCATTTATGGAAAATTAAGATTAATGAAAATGCCAAAACTCCATGTTTTTGGAATTATGTGCCAGAGCTTAATCATAATGAAATGGTTGGATTTACTAATCCACAGGCTGATTTTCAATTTATTTTGTTGAAGAATGAAGTAGAAACCTCTAGAAACATTAAGAGATTTAACAAGTTAAAACAATTGTTTGAGAGTAGAGGATTATCCATTATCGATGTAATCGTACCAGACTTTGGAAATAAACTTGCAAATTTAGTAGCAATGACATTGATAGGAGATTGGACAGCTTATTATTTGGCACTGTCTTATGGTATTGACCCTACACCTGTAGATATGGTAGAAGAATTTAAGTTATTAATGAAAGATTAATATGGATTATGATGTAAATAGTATTGCTAAATTAGCTCATATTAACCTCTCTTCAGAGAGAAATACTATGCTAAATCAAGATTTTGGCAATATCTTAGAATATGTAAATACCCTCACTAATTTAGATTTAGAATCACACACTATTCCTACCTATCATACTCAAACGTTAAGAGAAGATATAGCATTCGACAATAATCCAAGGTTTAGTTCTGCTATTAGAGAAAATATTATTAAAGAAATGCCCTTAGTTGAAGAGGGATATTTAGTAGTTAAATCAGTTTTGAAAAAATAATATGTTACCATCTATAGAACAACTTAATCAATCCTATAACAACTCAACTACTACAGTCAAAAAAGTAGTAGAAGATATTCTTGCTACTATTCAGACCAAAGACTCAGAAATCAACTCCTACACTGAAGTTTTTAATGCTGAGGCTTTGTCTCAGGCTGAGAAATTAGATGCTAAATTAGCTAGAGGAGAAAAATTAAGTTTATTAGAAGGTTTGCCAATTTCAGTTAAGGACGCAATTCTAATTGAAGGACATAAAGCCACAGCTTCATCTAGGATGTTAGAAGATTATATTGCCACTTATGATGCTACCGTTATAAAAAAATTACGAGATGCGGGAGCTATATTTATAGGTAAAACCAATCTAGATGAGTTTGCTATGGGAGCTTCTACTGAGAATTCTGCTTTTGGAGCTACTCGTAACCCAGCTGATACCAATAGAGTTCCAGGAGGATCTTCTGGAGGCTCAGCAGCTAGTGTGGCTGGAGATATGGCAGTAATCTCAATTGGATCAGATACAGGAGGTTCTATTCGTCAACCTGCTTCTTTGACTGGAGTTGTAGGACTAAAGCCAACTTATGGTAGAGTGTCTCGGTTTGGTTTAATCGCCATGGCATCTTCTCTAGATCAAATCGGACCTTTTGCAAATAGAGTTATTGATACAGCTTATATTATGCAAGCTATTGAAGGTAAGGATGATATGGATGGTACTTCAGCTAAATTAGATACAAGTCAACTTTTAGATATTGAAAAAATTAGACAAGCTGATGTTAGTGGGATGAGAGTAGGTATTCCAAAAGAATATTTTATAGATGGAATTGATGAAGATATTAGAAAAGCCATAGATGAAGTAATCACAACTTACAAAACCTTGGGAGTAGAATTTGTGGAAGTAAGTTTACCTCATACAGAATATGCTGTCCCAACCTATTATATTATTATGCCAGCTGAAGTTAGCACCAACTTAGCCCGTTTTGATGGCATTAGATATGGTTTGTCGGAATTACAGAACTCTCAAGATTTACAAGAAGTATATAGAGCAAGTAGAGCTAAAGGTTTTGGAAATGAGCCTTTAAGAAGAATAATGCTAGGAACTTATGTTTTATCTAGTGGATATTACTCATCATATTATGGAAAAGCTAAGCAAGTGCAGGATATGATTAGACAAGATTTTATTAATGTATTCAAAGAGGTAGATGCTATTATTACCCCAACTAGCCCTAATACTGCCTTTAATATTGGAGAAAAGGTCAATGACCCAGTTTCTATGTATCTTGAAGATATTTTTACAGTAGCGACTAATTTAGCAGGAATTCCAGGTATTTCAGTCCCTACTTTATCTAATTCTGGACTACCAATAGGATTTCAGTTAATGACGAATCACTTCCAAGAACAAAAATTACTAACTTTAGCTCAAGCTATAGATAATATTAGATATGATAAGTTCAATAATCAATAATATCTTTTTATTGGTACAAATTATCTCAGGAATAGCTTCTTGGGTAATGTTTGTTCTAATAATATATCTTGCTATAAAAACAGATTTTTGGAAGAAAAAAATCTACAATATTTTCATTGGATTTCGTAAAATACCAGAAGCAGGATCAGTGCATAGTCTTAAAGTAAATAAAGAATGGGAAAATATTGTCAAAAGATTAGATGCTGGCGATGAAGCCAATTATAAATTAGCTGTTATAGAAGCTGATAAATTACTTGATACAGTATTGAAAGACTTGACTATTCCAGGTTCAACAATGGGGGAAAGACTAAAAGCTATACCTCTTTCCCAATTACCTAGTATAGATAATGTTTGGAAAGTTCATAGATTAAGAAATCATTTAGTTCATACTACAGAATTCATAATAAGTGAAAATAAAGCTAAACAATCTATTGATATTTATAAACAAGCTTTAAAAGAGCTCAAAGTTATTTAATATGATATCCATTTTACAGGCAGGGGATAGAGCCTATATTGAAAAATGGCAATTAGAATATATTATTGGTATAGATGAAGCTGGTAGAGGCACTTTAGCAGGACCAGTAGTGGCATCAGCCATAGCAATTAACTCAGATATTTTAGTCTCCCAAACTTGGCAACAATCGCCACTGAAATACGCCAAAGATTCTAAAAAAGTAACTCCTAAAAGACGACAAGATATATATGAGGTAATACAAAATCTGTACCCAATTGGAGTAGGATTTGTCTCAGCTAATATTATTGACAATATTAATATTCTAGAAGCTACTAAATTAGCATGGTTAGAAGCTTTGGATAAATGCCTATTACAATTACCATTAGATTCTAGAACTGGCATTTTAATTGATGGCAATATAGTACCCATAGGTATAGAATATCCACATAAAGCAATTGTAAAAGGAGATAATAAACATCTTAGCATTGCCCTTGCCTCAATTTATGCCAAAGTATATAGAGACAACTTGATGAGTGAATATAGTACTCAATATCCTAATTATAATCTTTACCAACATAAAGGCTATGGCACCAAAATGCATATACAAGAAATTCAAAAATATGGACTATCAGCAATACATAGAGCTACTTTTTGTAAAAATATTTTAAGATAAATACTTTTTTAGAATTTTTTTATTCTCAATCAAGGGTCTCAGGGAAACCTCTTCAGTCAAGATTTCATCTTGAGAATACCCAAAGGGATTATCTAAATCTTTAATAAAAAATATCATATAAATTAAAATTAGACTCACAAAAGCAGTGAAAATCATACCTTCATAAATTGGAGTGAATTGAATGAATAATATAGTTAGAATCAAAATTACACTAATAGTCTCCACAATAGCATAACCAGTCCCTAAAAATGAAGTCTCCCTAATAGTGTCAGCTCTATTTAGTAATTTTCTTAAAGTATTCTGTTCTTGTTTCAATCTCGCTAGTGAAGGAGGTGCTATATAGTTACTTAAATTACAAAAATGAATATTTAATAAACTCAAATTTTCTATTACTTTAAGAGTATTTTCTTTTTGGTAAAACCAATCTATATATGCTTGATTTATGACCTGAATATGTTCTATATACTTCTTCGCCTCATTATCTTTGGTTTTATCTTGTAAAATAATCATACCCTCATCTGCCAATGAAATTATAGCAGAAGCCATATCTGAAGGAATTTTTTCACTCTCTTTATAATCTGACAATACACCAGAAATAAGAAAGCTAATCAAAAAAATGTTAGCCGAGATAATAGCCGTAAATAAAGCACTGAATTGTAAAAACTCATAACCTAAAATATAAATTAAATACTTAGATAAAAGTATAACTAGAATAAAAGGAGTAGTTTTAAGGAGCAAACTCCATCGTCGATGTAGGGGAATATATTTAATCATAAGTGTATTTTATAATTTACATTTTATTATATCATATTTTAATCACTCAGAAGCTCTCTTTAATCTATCCATAATAGCCAGTCCCAAACCTTGAGTTTGAAAACTCTCTGTTACTATAATATCAACCTCTTGAGAGTCAAAATAATGTAACCCATCATAAAGATTAGCCGATATCTTCTTATAATTCTCTTTTGACCCTAAATCAAAACCAAATACTTCTTTTGGGATAAACCTATACACCTCGCTTGAGACTAAAGCTCCGACCTTATAATTTTGCTCCAAGTAAAATTGTATTTTATCCAGTATATCTCCCCCCAAAGGGACTAATTCCAATTTAGCCTCTGGAGCATAATGCCTGTATTTCATCCCAGGAGCTTGGACTTTGGTCTCTTTTTTAGCCAAACTAATTTTTAAAGCCAAAACTTTTTCAATTTGCTCTTGAGTTATAGCCCCTTGTCTCAGAATAACTGGAGGATTGACCATAGCATTGATTACAGTTGACTCCAAACCAATCTCGCTCTCATCTCCCTCCACAACAAAAACTTGCTTTTCAAAATAATCTTGAATATGCTTAGGTCTAGTAGAGCTAGGCTTGCCAGAAGGATTAACAGAAGGAGCCACTAAAGGCACTCCAGATTTCTCAATTAACTTTTGAGCAATAATATTATTCGGAAAGCGAATTACCACCGTATTAAGTCCAGCAGTTGCAATATCTGGAATTAGTTTAGATTTTGGAAAAACAACAGCAAGAGGACCAGGCCAAAAATTATCAATTAACTTTTGATTAAACTCTGAGACATTATCTACTAATTCAGATAACATATCAATTGAACTAATATGCACAATCAGAGGATTATCTACAGGACGATTTTTAAGCTTAAAAATTTTAGCAATAGCCTCAGTATCAAAAGCATTAGCTCCTAAACCATATACAGTCTCAGTAGGAAAAGCCACCAAACCACCATTTTGGATAATATTCGCCGCCTCTAATATCTTTCCCTCTAAATCTAATTTCATATATCAATTCTACAATTAAAATAGTATAATATATATAAGACGTAATATCAATAAGATCAAAATAATGGATAAAAATACTCTTAGCCTACATTGTTTTAACACCCTACCCCAGATCGGACCTAAAGCCTTAGCCAAAATTCAACAAGCTGGAGCCCATCGACTTTGGCTAGAGGGAAATTTAGCAGAATTTCAGACTACTCTAGGGAATAGAGCCAAATTAGATTGGTATCAAGAATTTAGTAATTTGAATCGAGTAAAAGTCTTAGAACAAGAACTGAACTATCTAAATAAGGAAAATATCAAAATTTTAACTAGACAAGATGAACTTTATCCACAAGTCTTATTAGAAATCACCACTCCACCCACTATTTTATATATAAAAGGAGATATCAGTGGACTAGAAAATGCTCTAGCAATAGTAGGTACTCGCAAATATACTCCCTATGGAGCTAGAGTTGCAGAGAAACTCAGTCGAGAATTATCTGAAGCAGGAATCCCTATTATTAGCGGTTTAGCACTCGGGATAGATAGTATAGCTCATAAAGGATGTCTTGATGGTAAAAGCAAAACCATTGCCGTTTTAGGTGGAGGTATAGCCCCAGAAGCCTTATATCCAAAGACAAATCAATCATTAGCCAATGCAATCATAATTAGAGGAGGGGCGCTTATTAGTGAATTCCCACCAAAAAGCAAGCCCCGAAGAGAAAATTTTATTTTAAGAAATCGCATAGTAAGTGGACTAGCTAGAGGTATACTTATAATTGAAGCCCCTATCAAAAGCGGAACAATGACAACAGTAAAATATGCCCTAGAGCAAAACCGAGATGTCTTTGCCATTCCAGGTAATATAGATGTTAAAAATAGTGAAGGTACCAATCAGCTAATAAAACAAGGAGCTTATATTGTGACACAGGTAGAGGATATACTAAATGTATTTGGGCTAGAAATCATTCGCAAACAATTAGACCTAAGCCAGTTCGAATCAGAACAAATAGCAATATTACAACATTTAATCCAAGCCCCACTCAAGATAGAGCAGTTAGCACAACTTACCCAACAAGAAGTAATGGATTTGATGGCTACTCTATCAATTTTAGAATTATCCGGCATAGTCACACTAGGTGCTCAAGGAGAATACTCATTAAATGTAGAGCTAGAATAGAAAAATTCTTATTACCCCATACTGAAAACAATTAGATCTATATTTAGCCAAATTCCCATCTCCACCTACGGTCGATAAATTGAGGGGTGCCTTCTTTTAGACGGTGGGGTGGAAGTGTTTTGAAACTTGAACTTCTGTCCCCCTTTGGAGGGGGTGCCTGAAAGGTGGGGGTGGATTACTTTTTGCAACTTGAATTTCTGTCCTCTCTCCCATACCTTGCTTGACAAAATTATGAGGTTACGGTATTTTGTAGAGGAACTATCTCTAGGGTAAATCCCATGAGTTCAATCACGTATACACAGTCCCGCCAACTTCTTTGCTATATTTTAGGTAAATCTCGTAGAGTAAATATAACGAGCCTTGCTACGGGGGAGAGACTCCGTAGGGTATTGGAACAACATCCAGACTTTTTTACAGTTATTTTCTCGTGTTCATAGGAAAAGTCCAGAATTGAATGGGTCTAAACACCCCCCAAGCCACCCGCTCCGGTGGCTTTTTTCTTTTTCTCCAAAAATTTTAACTAAAACCTCCTCAAAAAGGCAAAAATATGCTATAATACAAAATATAATAATAATTTTTTATGGCACAAGGTCAAAATTCCCATTTTGAGGCACAGCTTTTCAAGGCAGCAGATAAACTTCGTAAAAATATTGATGCAGCAGAATATAAAAATGTAGCTCTTGGACTTATTTTTCTTAAATATATTTCAGAATCTTTTCAAGAACTTTATGACAAATTAGCTCAGGATGAATTCAGTGATCCAGAAGACAGAGATGAATATATTGCCGAGAATATTTTCTTTGTACCCGAACAGGCAAGATGGAAAAATCTCCAAGCCAAAGCAAAACTCCCAACTATTGGACAAGAGCTTGATGAGGCAATGGAGGTAATCGAGAAAGAAAATCCCGAGCTCAAAAACGTACTACCCAAAGTATTTGGAAAGCCTAATTTAGATAAAGCTTCACTCGGACAATTGATTGACCTTATTTCTAATACAGAATTACAAGTAGAAAATACTAAATCCAACCTGCCTACCGGAGCTTCGGCGCAGGCAGGAGATTTATTTGGAAGAGTATATGAATATTTTCTTGGAGAATTTGCCAATGCCGAAGGGAAAAAGGGAGGACAATTCTATACCCCTAAATCCATAGTAAAACTAATGGTAGAAATGATAGAACCCTACAAAGGTCGTGTCTATGATCCCGCTTGTGGTTCTGGAGGAATGTTTGTGATGAGTGAAAAATTTGTACAAGAACACTCAGGAAATATCAAAGACATCACTATTTATGGACAAGAATCCAATCAAACAACTTGGAAGCTCTCCAAAATGAATCTTGCAATCCGTAATATAAACTCACAATTTGTAGCTTGGAATACCGAAGGAAGTTTTCTCAAAGATGCACATCCTGACCTCAAAGCCGACTATATTCTCGCAAATCCTCCATTTAATCAATCAGATTGGGGAGTAGATATACTTCAAGATGATGCAAGGTGGAAATATGGAAAACCACCAGCAGGGAATGCTAATTTTGGATGGATGGAGCATATGTTATATCACCTTGCACCTCATGGAGTAATGGCAACTGTACTAGCTAATGGAAGCCTTAGCTCCAATACTTCAGGAGAAGGAGAAATCCGCAAAACTTTGATTCAATATGATTTGGTGGAATGTATCGTTGCACTCCCAAAGCAACTATTTTATAATACTGGAATACCCGCCTGTATTTGGATATTGAGAAGAGAAAGAACAACACGCCTGCCTGGCAGTCAGACAGGCAATAAAGAAATTCTCTTCATCGATGCCTCAGATATGGGATTCCTCAAAGACCGAGTTCATAGAGAATTTACTGAAGAAGATATAGACACTATTGCCAACACCTATCATAATTGGCGAAAAAATCCTGAACAATACGAGGATATCAAAGGCTTTTGTAAATCAGCACAAAGGGATGAAGTAGAGAAACATGGTTTTGTTCTCACTCCTGGACGCTATGTAGGGATTAAAGATGCAGAAGATGACCTGCCTGCGCCGAAGCCGAACACATTTTATGTTTATGTTATCAAATGTAGTAATGATACCTTATATATTGGGCAAACACAAGATTTGAGGAAAAGATGGAAAGAACATATTCTAGGAAAAGCTTCTGACTGGACAAAAAAATATCCACCAAAATTTATTATTCACCATGAAATATTCTCTACAAGAGAAGATGCAGTTAATCGAGAAAAAGAATTAAAAACAACCAATGGAAGAAGATATTTGAAAAAAATTATTGAAGACGGATCGGCGAGGCAGGCAGGCGGAATACCATTTGAAGAGAAAATGCAAAAACTCACTACCACTCTTGCTGAGCAATTTGCCA
Source organism: Minisyncoccota bacterium (assembly GCA_032117235.1). Classification (GTDB taxonomy): domain Bacteria; phylum Patescibacteriota; class Minisyncoccia; order SW-4-49-11; family SW-4-49-11; genus CALRBF01. The sequence continues at coordinate 39,985 of JAULZW010000004.1, forward strand.
AAGAAGAAAAAATGAATGTAGAAATCAAAAAGCAACTTGCTAAAATTGGATTTAGTATTTAAAAAATAATAAATATGCCTCAATTAACAAACTATCAAAATCTCGCTCAAGATATAACAAAAATTCTTGAAAATGGTAGAAATCAAGCTGTATCAAATGTAAATACAATACTCCTTCAAACATATTGGAAAGTGGGAAAAAGTATTGTTGAATTTGAGCAAAAAGGAAATGTAAAGGCAGAATATGGCAAAGAATTACTCATTTCATTATCCAAAGAACTTAAAAAATATGGGAAAGGATTTAGTAGAAGCAATTTGCAGTATATGCGGCTTTTGTATATATTTTTTCCAGATTTGCCAGACAGGTCTGGCAGATTGACTTGGAGTCATTATGTGGAGATTTTGGGAGTTTCAGACGAGCTTGCTCGTAGTTTTTATGAAAAACAATGTATCTTAGAAAATTGGTCGGTCAGAGAGCTAAAAAGACAAAAACAATCAATGTTATTTGAAAGATTTGCTCTTGGGAAAAATAAGGAAGAAATTTTGGAGCTTTCACATAAGGGGCAAACAATTCAAAAAGCACAAGATATTATTAAAGAGCCATATATTCTTGAATTTCTTGGTATACCAGAGCCTCATAATTTTTCAGAAGCTGAACTAGAACAAAAAATTATTGATAACTTGCAAATGTTTTTATTAGAACTTGGAAAAGGTTTTACTTTTATCAAAAAGCAATTTCGCATTAGTTTTGATAGTCGTCATCATTATATAGATCTGGTGTTTTATCATCGTATTTTGAAGTGTTTTGTGCTTATTGATCTCAAAATCGGCGAGGCTGATCATGTAGATGTAGGTCAGATGAATATGTATCTCAATTATTTCAAGACAGAAGAAAACACCGAAGGAGACAATGAACCAATCGGAATAATTCTTAGTGCTGAAAAGAATGACATCAAGATGGAATATGCAATGGGCGGAATCAGCAATCAGATGTTTGTATCTAAATATCAACTCTATCTCCCAAAACCAGAAGAGTTAGAGGCAGAAATAGAGAATTTTTTATCTCACAATGGAAAATAATATGACAGATAAACTACAAAAAAGTAATTTTGTAAACTCCACATCCTCGCCAACACAAAACAACAATGTGTCTTCATTGAATAATCCCGTAGAGTCGGCGCCCTCGCCGACATATTCCAACATATCCTCGCCGACATATCCTCAAGACTGGCAAGAGACGACTTTGGGGGAGGTTTGTGAGATCAAAGGTGGGAAGAGGTTGCCAAAAGGAGAAACCCTTGTATTAGAAAAAACAAGTCATCCATACATTCGTATAACTGATCTTGAAAATAATCAAATCAAAAAGCATCAATTACAATTTGTTACTGATGAAGCTTTTCAAAACATTTCGAGGTATATTGTAAATACTGGTGATGTAATTGTCTCTATTGTTGGAAGTATTGGTTTTGTTGCCTTCATTGATGAAGATTTGGATAATGCTAGTTTAACTGAAAACTGTGTGAAATTCGTTAACCTAAAAAATCTTGATTCAAAATTTTTATATTACTTTTTAATCTCAAAAAATGGGCAAGAAGAAATAGCTAAAAATACAGTTGGAGCTGTACAAAAGAAGTTGCCAATTTATGGAGTCCAAAATATTCAACTCCTCCTCCCACCTCTCCCAGAACAAAAAGCCATCGCCTCAGTATTAAGTAGCTTTGATGATAAGATTGAGCTTTTGCGAGAGCAAAATAAAACATTAGAAGAGATGGGGCAGAACATATTCAAAGAATGGTTCCTGCCTAGCCGCCCGTCTGTCGGTCGGACAGGGCAGGCAGGTGGGAAGTATGGTGTAGATAATCCTAACGACTTGCCTGAGGACTGGAGAATCGGGAAGTTGGGGGATATCTGTGAAATTACATCAGGTAAAAGACCAGAAAATATAAGTGATACAAAAATAGGTATACAACAAATTCCGGTACTTGGAGCAACAAAAATTATGGGATATGTAGATAAATATTTATTTGACGGAAAAACACTTGTAATTGGAAGAGTTGGAACTCATGGGGAGGTTCAAAGGTTTAATGAAAAAATATTTCCATCTGATAATACTCTAGTTTTAAAATCTGATAATTTTATTTTTGTATATCAAATTTTGAAAAGTATTGATTATGTAAAAATGAATAGAGGTGGAGTTCAGCCCCTTATTACACAAACAGATTTGAAAAATTATGAGATTATAATTCCAAGTAATGAATTATTGAAAAAGTTCAAAGAAACAATAAATCCAGTATTCGAAAAAATAGATAAAAATAATGTTCAAATCCAATTCCTCGCTCGAACTCGTGATGAGCTTTTACCAAAATTGATGAGTGGGCATGTGAGGGTGAATTATCAAGATAAACTATGAGAATCTCATCAAAAACAATAGATTACCTAAAGGACATTATCACTGGAGATTCTAAGAAAACTAGATATTTATCAGGTCCCCAGCTTGTGGAGTTTTTTAATGAGCTTGGGTGGCAAGATATATATGGACAAGGGTTTCCTAGTAGGTGGGAATATACAAAGAGAAAATTATTTGAATTAAATCAACTAGATAGGATTGAAGAAATAATAGAGCATTATTATAGCCCAATAAATTTTATTGAAGATAAAGAGGGATATAAATATTTAATTAAAGAATTGAATGAATATCTTGCTTTTGAGGATCTTGAGCTAAAAGTGGAAACTAAAACAGTAAAATTACAACCCAAAATAAATGTCGGCGAGGGCGCCGACTCTACGAAATTCAAGGATGCCGACTGGGGAGACGACTATACGAAACAAATTTCAATCAATTTAGAACAATTAAATATAGACCCTAAATTGACTGAAATAATAAAATATCGTTTAATAGAGATCCAAAGAGGTATAGAAAATAATTGTCCTTTATCAGTTATTATTTTAGTAGGTTCAATATTAGAAGCTGTATTTTTCGATTTAGCACATAAGAATAAGCCGTTATTTAATAGAGCACATGCTAGTCCTAAAATTTCTGATAAAGTAAAATTTTTTGGAGAATGGACACTTGGGAACTATATTGATGTTGCAAAAGAATTGGGATATATAAAAGAAGATCAAAAAAAGTTTAGTATGATATTGAGAGATTTTAGAAATTATATACATCCATCCAAGCAATTAACAGAAGATTTTCATCCTAGCATAGATACAGCTAAGCAATGTATTTATGTATTAGAGGGTTCTATAAATCAAATTATTGCAAAGACAGAATATGAAAAGGAAAAATAATCGTTTATCAAATGATTTGTATCAAGGCGGGTATTGGTATTTTATCACCTTATGCTCTTATAATATGCAATGTATTTTTGTAGAGTCGGCGCCCTCGCCGACACAATCAAGTCAAAAATACAAACTTAATCACTTGGGGAAAATTATTGAAAAAGTGTGGTTGAATACAACTCAATGTTATTCGGATATTATTCTTGATGAATATGTTATTATGCCGAACCATTTTCATGGTATAATTGGACTTGATGAGAATTCTTGTTCTTCGGTGACAAGAAAAAAGGTGAGTTTGGGGGATGTGGTCAGTTCGTTTAAGAGTGTTTCTTTGAGGGAGTTTAAGGAGAGTGTCGGCGGGGGTGTGAGGGAAAATGTCGGCGAAGATTTGAATGACAATGTCGGCGAGGGCGCCGACTCTACGAAGTTCGGTGATGTGAAGTACAATGTCGGCGAGGGTGCCGACTCTACGAAGTTTAAGGGTGCCGACTCTACGAAGTCTACTTTGAATAAATATGGAACTTTCTGGCAAAAATCTTTTTATGACCATATTATTAGAAATGATAAAGATTTATTTCGTATACAGGAATATATTATAAATAACCCTATAAATTGGGAAATGGATTCTCTGCATCCTAACAACTTTAATAAATGACAATATGCCTACCCTCAACGAATCCCATATAGAACAGAATTTGATAGATCTCCTTGTAGCTCAGGGCTATGAGTATTTTTATGGTCTGGATATTGCCTGCCTGGCTGGCAGACAGGCTCCGTATTCGGCAAGTCCACAAAGAGAAAGTTTTAATAGTGTTATATTGGAAAATCATCTCAAGGAATCTCTCAAAAGATTGAATCCAGATATCCCTGAATCGGCTCGGCATGAGGCTTATCAGCATATTATAAATCTTGGCTCTGCTGATTTGATGGCGAATAATGAAAAATTTCATACTTATTTGACTGATGGGATTACGGTTGAATATGTCAAACCTGCCAATGAGTCAGGCGGGGATAATGCTACAAAGGGTATCAATGTTAAGCTTCTTGATTTGGAGAATGTCTCAAACAATATCTTTTGGGTGGTGAATCAATTCGTTATCAAAGAGAATAATAATGAGAAGAGATTAGATTTGGTGATTTTTGTGAATGGGCTTCCTTTGGTTGTGGTGGAGTTGAAGAATGCTACTGATGAAAAGGCTACTTTGGAGAGGGCTTTTACTCAAATTCAGAATTACAAAAAAGCTGTTCCGAGTATTTTTTATTATAATGCTTTATGTATTATCTCGGATGGGATTGATGCTCGTATGTCGAGTGTGTCTGCTCCTTTTGAGCGATTTGTTGCTTGGAAGTCTCCTGAGAAAAAGGAGAATGGGATTGTGCCTGAAATGCAGATTATGGCTGAAAAAATGCTTAATCCTGAGGTTTTGCTTCGATTGATTCGATATAATACGGTTTTTGAACAAGAGGAGCAAAAGGATGAAAAAACGGGGTTATTATCTGTGGTGAAGATTAAGAAAATTGCTGCCTATCATCAATATTATGCGGTGGAAAAGGCGGTTAAGGAAACTTTGAGGGCTACTCATTCTGATGAGGGTAATAGGAAAATTGGGGTGATTTGGCATACTCAAGGTTCGGGGAAGTCTTTGTCTATGGTGTTTTATACGGGGCAAATTGTGGTGGAACCAGAGATGAAGAATCCGACTATTGTTATTTTGACGGATAGGAATGATCTTGATGATCAGTTATTCACGACTTTTGGAAATTGTAAGCAATTATTAAGGCAAACTCCTATGCAAGCGGAAAGTCGTGAGCATTTAAAAGAGCTTCTCAAGGTTGCTGGGGGTGGTATTATTTTTACAACTATTCAAAAATTTGCTCCTCGTGAGGGGAATGTGTATGAGACTTTATCTGAGCGGTCGAATATTGTGGTTGTGGCGGATGAGGCTCATCGTAGTCAATATGGATTCAAGGGGCGAGAGGTAGAAACGGTGGATGGGTCTGAAATTCGATATGGGAATGCTAAGTATCTGAGGGATGCTTTGCCGAGGGCTTCTTTTATTGGATTTACGGGGACACCGATTGAAAGGGAAGATAGATCTACAAGAAATGTGTTTGGTGATGAAATTGATATTTATGATATTAAACAGGCGGTGGATGATGGGGCTACGGTGCCGATTAGTTATGAATCGCGGTTGGTTAAAATTAAATTGAATAAGGAGTTGGTCAATAAAATTGATTATGCTATTGATGAGATTGAAGGTGCTACTGAGGAGCAAAAGGAAAAGGCGAAAAAGAAAAATGCTCAAATTGATGCGGTGGTTGGTCATCCTGATAGATTAAAGGATTTGGCTAAGGATATTGTGGAGCATTTTGAGGCGAGGCAAAGAACCTTTGAGGGGAAGGCGATGGTGGTATGTATGACAAGGCAAATTGCGGTTTGGTTATATAAGGAAATTATTGCTCTTCGTCCTGATTGGCATAGTGATGAATTGATGCAAGGGAAGCTCAAAATTGTGATGACTTCAAGTAGTGATGATCCTGAAGATTTTCAAGCTCATCATACGAATAAGAAGGATAGAAAAAAACTTGCTCTGAGGCTCAAGGATATCAATGATCCTCTTCAAATGGTGATTGTGCAATCTATGTGGTTGACGGGATTTGATGTGCCGTGTTTGCATACGATGTATATTGATAAAAAGATGCAGGGTGCTAATTTGATGCAGGCTATTGCTCGGGTTAATCGGGTATATAAGGATAAACCAGGAGGATTGATTGTGGATTATATTGGTATTGGTCAGGATCTTAGAAAGGCAATGGGGGTTTATACTCAAAGTGGGGGAGAAGGTCAAGCTGTGTCGGATATTGCAGAGGCAATTGCTGGTATGAAGACCAAATTTGAGATTGTGGAGCAAATGTTCCACCAGCCTTTGCCAAGTCTTCGTCTGGCAGGTGGCTTTGAATATAAAAATTATTTTAAGGCTGAGAGTAGTGAAAAATTACATATTTTATTGGGGGCTACAAACTTTATTTTGCAAAATGATAATCTAAAAAATAGGTTTTTGACGGAAGTGACTGCTTTGTCTAAGTTATTTGCGATGGCTGTTCCAAGTTTTGAGGCTGAGCAAGTAAGAGATGAAGTTGCATTCTTCCAAGCGGTTAAAGCCCGTATCAATAAATTTACACCTAGTGGGGGAGTCTCAGACAGGCAGGTCGAAACGGCGGTAAGACAAATTGTAGAAGAAGCTCTGGCGAGTGATGGAGTGGTGGATGTGTTCGAGGCTGCGGGGATGAAAACTCCGACACTGGACATTCTATCAGAGGAATTTTTGCTTGAGGTCAAAAATATGGAGCAAAAAAATCTTGCCTTTGAACTTCTTCGTAAGCTCCTGAATGATGAGGTAAAATTGCGAAAAAGAAAAAATATGGCTCAAGGAAAAAAGTTTTCTGAGATGCTTGAGAGTGTAATCAATAGGTATCATAATAATCAAATTGATACGGCTCAAGTGATTCAGGAACTTTCAGAAATTGCTCGGGCGATGAAATTGGAGGACAAAAAAGCAGAAGATATTGGACTTACTCCAGAAGAATATGCATTTTATAGTGTACTTGCTCAGAATGATTCTACGAAATTTTTAGATGATCATAAAATGAAAGAACTAATTCATGTTATTGTTGATATTATTCGCAAAAATGCTACAGTTGATTGGGAAAAACGAGAGGATGTTAGAGCTAAACTTCGCCTTACGGTCAAAAAAATTCTCATGAGATATGGCTATCCACCTGATCTTGCAAGAATAGAAGCTGATAAAGTTCTGGAACAGAGTGAACTATTGGCTAAGGAATTGACGCAGTAGATAATAATAAATAAATATGAAACTCTTCCGTTACCGTAAACCATCGCTCAAAACATTGCTCGGAGTGACAAAGCTGAAGCGTAGGATAAAGAAGGCTACAGGAATTTCTGCTATTCAATCTCTCAGTCCTTCTCGAGTAAAGCAAAAGATCAGATACAATATAGGGTATAATAAACCTATGTTCAAACACACTAGAGAACTGAGCAAGGGCAAAGTACCGAGCTTATTTGGTTGGTTCTCAAAGTGGTTGAAATAATAATATGGTATAATACAAAGGCACTCGCTGTAACGAGTGCCTTGTAAGGAGAAGTTTGGTGTCGAGCCTACTTCTTTTTTCTTTTTTCTCGTTGAGAAAGAGCCGATCCAGCTACGCTTTTAGATTTACTAGATGTTCTTTTGTCTCGAAGTATTGCTGAAGCTTTTTTTGCTACTTTTTTTGAAGTGGTTTTTGTTGCCATGGTTGTAATATTAATTTCTATGGTTCCAGTTCATTCTTTGACTAGGGAATTACTATGATAACATAGTAATTCTAAGATATATTAGTATTAATGTCAAGTATAAATACAATTTGTTTAAAAAATGATTACAATATAAACAATAAATATTGACATTATAAACTAAATAGTGTACAATTAGTTTAATTAAGAAAGATATATATGGCTTTGAATATAGTTCAATTAAGGGAGAGCTTGGGATTATCTCAGAGTGAGATTGCTCAGAGAATTGGTATATCTCGTAGTTCTTATATCAAATTAGAGAAGGGGGAGTATGACCTAAAGATTTCAGAGGCTAATAAATTGGCGGATATTTTTGGTATATCTCTGGAGGAGGTGGAGTCTGGTCAATATGTTGATTATGAGAAGTATAAGGAGATGATTCAATATATAATTAGGCGATTCCCGAAGGGTGTTCCTAAGACTAAGTTGGCTAAATTACTTTATTTGGTGGATTTTGCTTGGTTTTATAATCATTATGAGAGTATGAGTGGTATGAAATATCGTAAAATTAAATTTGGACCTGTGCCAGATTCATATTTTCGAGCTGTGGAGGAGATGGAGGAGGATGGTTTGTTGAGAGTGGAGGAATTACCTTATCTTGATAGTGTTGCATATAGTATCAAGCCCACTAAGGCTTTGGATAATAAGTCTATTGTAAAAATTGATTCTGAGGCTTTGAGTTTGATTGATAAAATTATTTATAAATGGAGGTCTGCTCGTACGAATGAGATTGTGGCTTTTACTCATAATCAGCTTCCATATTCTCTTTGTAGTGATGGTGAGTTTATTCCTTATGAACTGATTTTGCAGGAAGATTCAGAATATGTCTACTAAATATTATATTGTAGTTGAAGATTTTTCTGAAAGACATTATATTAAAAAATTTAGTAAAAAATATAAGAAGGAGTGGTCTCCTGTATGGATTGGTATTCAGGAGTCTTTGAAAAGATTTGACCAACTTTATTTGAAAAAACGAGTGGTTTTGGTTGCGGGTACTCAGCAATTTGGTATTTTTAAGATGGATTTTAAGGTTACTGCCACTGAATCTGCTAGAAAGGCTGGGAATAGATGTATTGTGCTTCTGGATAGGGATAGGAATGCTGTTAATGTTTTGTTGGTTTATCATAAGGATCATCTAGGTAAGGGTAATGAAACTAGTGAGTGGAAAAATCTGATTCAAAAAAATTATCCTAAAGATATGTTAAAGGATTTTAGGCTGTAGGTTTATACGGATATATTTTAAAATATAGGCTATTATTATGGTATAATGGAGTATATATAAATTATTATGAATACAAAACCGCATACAATTATTTATCAAGCAAAAAATGGTGCTATTGAGTTGAAGGGTGACTGGACTCAGGATACGATTTGGGCTAGTCAAGCTCAGATTGCTGAACTTTTTGCTGTAGATAGATCAGTGGTAACAAGACATATTAAAAATATTTTTTTAGATAGGGAATTGGATGCAAAAGTGGTTAGTGCAAAATTTGCACAGACCACTTCTCACGGAGCTTTAAAAGGTAAGACGCAAACAAAAAATGTGACTTTTTATAATTTAGACATTATTCTGGCAGTTGGTTATAGAACAAAATCTTCTATGGCAGTTACCTTTCGTCAATGGGCTACACAAACATTAAAACAGTATATTACGAAAGGATATAGTATTAATAAAAAAGTATTGGCCCAGAATTATGATGAGTTTCTCAAGGCTATTGAGACGATTAAGACCTTAATCCCTGTAAATAGTGAGGTTAAGACTGGTGATGCTTTAGAATTGGTTAAGTTTTTTGCTGAGACTTGGTTTGCTCTTGATGCGTATGACAAATCTGATTTGCCACAATCAGGTCTCAATAAGTCTCAAGTGGAATTCACTGCTGATGAATTAATACAAGCTTTGGTTGAGCTAAAGCAAGATTTGTATAAAAAGAAGATGGCTACTGAGTTATTTGGACAAGAAAAACAACCTAATGCGATAGCAGGAATTGTTGGTAATATTTTTCAATCTGCTTTTGGGGAAGAGATATATCCTTCTATTGAAGAGAAGGCTGCCCATTTATTATATTTTATTATTAAAAATCATCCTTTGAATGATGGAAATAAAAGATCAGGTGCTTTTGCTTTTATTTGGCTTTTGAATAAGACCAAAACATTGAATACTTCTAAAATAACTCCCCAAGTATTGACTACATTAACCCTATTGGTTGCTGAAAGTGATCCTCACAATAAAGATCAAATTATAGGTTTGATTCTACAAATATTGAAGTAATAGTTAGTAACTATTCTATATAAAAGGCGACGAGAGGTCGCCCCTACGAAAAATAATGTCGGCGGGGTCGCCGACTCTACGAAATAATGGAGGGACTAAAGCCCTACGAGGACAAGAAATGTATAAAAATATGCTATAATGTAAATATACGAATACATCAAAAAATTATATGTCTAACACTCACAATAAAATAGCTTTATTTGAAAAGAAACAAATTCGTAAAATTTGGTATAATGATGAATGGTATTTTTCGGTAATAGATATAGTCGGGGCTTTAACCGAATCAGCAGACCCAAAAGACTATTGGTATAGGATCAAAAAAAGAGCTACTGATGAAGAAGGAATTGAACTATCGACAATTTGTCGACAGTTGAAATTAGTTGCTCCAGATGGAAAAATGAGAGAAACCGACTGTGCTAATACCGAAGACATACTTAGAATTATCCAATCTATTCCCTCCCCCAAAGCTGAACCATTCAAAAGATGGTTAGCTAAAGTAGGGTATGAGAGAATAGAAGAGATAGAAAACCCAGAACTTGCTCAAGAAAGGATGAAAAAACTATATGAAGCAAAAGGATATCCTCAAGATTGGATAGACAAGAGACTTCGTGGAATAGCAATTCGCCAAAACCTCACCGATGAATGGCAAGCAAGAGGCATCACTGGACAAAAAGATTATGCAATACTCACAGCCGAGATCAGCAAAGCAACTTTTGGTATAACCCCAAGCGAATATAAAAAACTCAAAAATATACCAGCAAAATCCAAAGCCAATCTCAGAGATAATATGACAGATTTGGAGCTTATTTTTACTATGCTTGGAGAACGAGTCACCACAGAAATCTCCAAAACAGAAAACCCAAAAGGAATGACCGAAAATAAAAAAGTAGCCCAGAGGGGAGGAACTGTAGCTGGTAATGCTAGAAAAGAAACAGAAAAAGAATTGGGTAAAAGTGTTATTAGTAAAGAAAATTATTTGGGAGATAATAAAAAACCTCTAATTAATAAAAAGAAATAAACTTAAAAACTCTCTTCTTTTGTAATCTCGCACGACCTTATGATAGCGGAGGTATGAAATAAATTGTCTCTCTTTGGAGGGAGTACCCGAATTAAGACTGGAAGTCTGGGAAAGGGGTCGGGAAAACGGGAGTTTTCCCGTGGAGGAAGGTTGGGAAACCGTGAGGTTTCACAGGAGTAAATCCTATTTGCGACGGGTGAGGGTGGATAAAATACATTGTGAATTTTTAGGGTACATAAAAAGCCCCCCAGCAAAGTGCTGAGGGGGCGGGGGTAGATGTTAGTAGTTTCGGAGGGTTGTGGCTACATTTTTAAGACTAGTAATTATTAATTTACACTCGTTCCAATCATCTTCATCAATCCCAGTTTCTTCAACCTCAGTTTCTTCAAACCCCGCATATTCTATAATCAAAAGCACCACTACGGTATATACTAAATAAGTAGTGGCATGTATAAGCTAAGAAATAGAATATATGAAACATATCAATATAGAAGAAAGGGTAAAAATCAATGAATATGT
>JAULZW010000005.1:0-145480 GCA_032117235.1 Minisyncoccota bacterium
ACGGTGGTGGATAGATTATAATTTTATAACTCTGTTATTATTTTAGTATTATATTTTAAGTTTGATCCACCCTCCCCCTACGGGTACTCCCTCCATTTACCTCCCGTAGGGAGGAAGGGAGACAGAAGCTCTCAAGAGGGGAATTAATATGGTATAATACAAATATATTAATTACAACAAAATGCAAAAGTTTATAAAAAGATTTCAGGAGTGGATTGGATTGAAGGAAGAAATAGATATTTCTATATCTAAGCCTCCTTCTTTTAGAGAAAGAGAAATTTGGATGAGTTATATTGGTGAAAATATTGGTTTTGAAATGAGCGGTAAAAATTCTAAATTTCATCGTCCTGTAATTATTTTACATAAATTTAATAAAAGGTTATTTTTTGGTATTCCAACTAGTACAAAGATAAAACCAAACAACAAATTTTACATTCCATTTATATATCAAGGCAAGGAGTATTCAGCGCTAATCTCTCAAATGAGAGTGTTTGATGTAAAGAGATTACATTATAGAAAGGGTATTATTTCTCCTCAAGATTTCGATAATATTAAAGAATCTTTTTTGAGTGTATTTAAAAAGTAACCCCCTATAGGGATTACTCTCTATAGGGGTCGTGCCGTATGGCAATTTGTAACTAAATTATAAGTTTTTTATTTAAATTTGTCAATAGTTTTAACTTATCTTATATTTTAGCTACCTTGGCTATACTTTTTACCGCCAGCGAAAACAGGGGAATCGCTCTAAGGTAGGGAGTGATTCTGTGGGGGAGTAGGGGGTTTTTGTATTGACAAATGTAAGGTTTTGGTATATATTATTATTGTATTCGGCACTAGCCGCGCCCCTCGCAAGAGGGCTTATTTTTTTATAAATAAGTTTTGAAAAGATGTGTGTATCAAGTTGAAATCTTTTTTATCTAATTGACCTAATTTGTTTTTTAATCTTCTATAGTCTATAGTTCTAACTTGTTCTAAGCAAGCTAACATTACAATGTCATTATAAATAAATTTTATAAATCTCTCTCCTTCTTTTTCTGTTCCATTAGAAAATGTAAGTTTTGTTGTAGTTGGTATTATTAAGAGTAATCTTTGTGAAAATTTCTTTAATACTATTACTGGTCTAGCAAACTCTTGACCTTTCCCACTTATTTCAATTCCTATATTCTCTCCTAAACGACACCACCAAATATCTCTCTCAGAAAAGAAGGGAGGTTTATGTTCTGAGGTATCCAGTTTTGGTTTTATTATAAACCATTCCTGAAATCTTTTAATAAATTTTTTAATATTTTTGTTCATAGTATTTTGTAAATATGGTCTTTAATTATAGCATAGTAAGTTGTAATTATATATATTAGTTTCTTTGGCTATACTTTTTACCACCAGCGAAAAGAGGGGGGTCGCTCTAAGATAGATATTCATCCTGTGGGGGAGTAGGGAGTTTTTTGTCCTCCTTTTTAACTGCCGTAGGTAGTTGGAGGAGGTGGCACGAAGTGACGGTGGTGTGGACTATAACGAGCTGTGTTATAATACAAATATATTAATTACAACAAAATGCAAAAGTTTATAAAAAGATTTCAGGAGTGGATTGGATTAAAGGAAGAAATAGATATTAGTAAATATAAAGTACCTTCTTTTAAGGAGGGAGAAGTATGGATGAGTTATTGGGGAGAGAATGTAGGACATGAGTCTAGTGGTAAAAATAAATATTTTCATAGACCCGTTATTGTTTTGAGAAAATTTAATAAAGATCTGTATTATGGTCTACCAATGAGTACAAAAAACAAAAAAGATAGTAAGTTTTATATTGAATTCTCATTTAAAGATAAGCAAGTTTCAGCTATGGTTTCTCAATTAAAAGCAATGTCAGCTAAAAGATTACACTATAAAATGGGTGAATTACAAAAAGAGGATTTTAATCTTGTAAAGAAAAAATTTTTAGCTTTATTCAAAAACAAAAGCTGATATAAAATCAGCTTAAGTAGTTACCCTTATATATCTTTTACAAGTTATATAAGGTCGTGGGACAATCCCAATTTGTATCTCAATTATAAGTTTTTTATTGAATTTTGTCAATAGTTTTGAATTATCTGATATTTTAGTTACCTTGGGTATAATTTTTACCTCCAGCGAAAACAGGGGGGCCGCTCTAAGATAGATATTCATCCTGTGGGGGAGTAGGGAGTTTTTGTATTGACAAAATGTAAAGTTATGGTAATATTTATATATGGACCGGGGTGTCCCCGATCGGTACGAGGTTCCTCTTTAATGAGGGACTTTTTACTTTTATGGAAATATTTTTAGGCCATATCCTAAAAATGATTTATTTTTACCTTGTCTAAACTTTTTATTCACTATATCATAAGCTGGATATGGTTCCTTTGGGTTAATAATATGTCTTGCTACTGGATAGGCACATAAATCTGCAATTTGTAAGCCAATATCATTATCTATTTTCTTTACAAACTCCATTTTACTAAATCTTTCTTTGAATCTGCTAGGAGTAATATGGCTACTCCCAATATCTAATAAACGATTATATCTTTTTTGTAGCATTGAGTCTTCTCTTTTTCCACGGGATTCAATTTTTATATGAATATTATTATCAATACTATGGTCTGTATGCATTAAGGCTCTCTCTAATAAAAAAGACAAAGATAATTCATAAGGATCATCGCTAATTTTGCCATATTTATCTATAAAATTTTGTTTTTTAATTGCAACTGCAATTACAGTATATTCTTCTTGCTCTAAAACAGTATTGAGGGCATTGTAAAATTGAGCTTTGATATCTAAATCAAATAGTTTAGAAAAACTCCTTCGCATTTTCTTATATCTCTACTATGTAAAATTACATTTTCAGAGTCAAAAAATTGTTTTTTTAATTCAGAAATTTTACTATTTATTGATATATAGGCATTATGTTCAAAAATACAACCCAATAAGATAAAAACAGGAAATTCTAAATTTATAGAATTTAAACTAGGATCACCAGATTCATCTATAAATAAGTGGTATTGCATATTATATTTTATATTAATACATATCTAAATTATAACATTATTTTACAATATTAAATATATGTATTGGCTATACTTTTTACCGCCAGAGAAAATAGGTGAGTCGCTCTAAGATAGATAGTGATTCTGTGGGGGAGTAGGGGGGTTTTTGTCCTCCTTTTTAACTGCCGTAGGTAGTTGGAGGAGGTGTCACGAAGTGACGGTGGTGGATAGATTATAATTTTATAACTCTGTTATTATTTTAGTATTATATTTTAAGTTTGATCCACCCTCCCCCTACGGGTACTCCCTCCATTTACCTCCCGTAGGGAGGAAGGGAGACAGAATGGCAAGAGCAACAGAGCACTCCACCCCGTCAGGCGAAGCCTGACACCCCTCAATTTATCGACCGTAGGTGGAGAGTGGAATTAATATGTTATAATATAAATATATTAATTACAACAAAATGCAAAAGTTTATAAAAAGATTTCAGGAGTGGATTATATTAAAGTCTAAATTAGATCAGAGTAATCACAAGGCTCCATTTGTTAAAGAAAGAGATATTTGGTGGTGTCAGTTGGGTGAAAATATTGGTACAGAAGTAAGTGGTAAGGGAGATAAGTTTTCTAGACCAGTTATTATATTAAAGAGATTAAGTAGATGGACATATCTAGTTATTCCTACTACTACAAAAAACAAAACAGGAACTTGGTATATATCTTATGAATACCAAGGTAAGGCAATAAATGCTTGTTTACAACAAGTTAGAACTATTGACTATCGGAGGTTGCACAATAAAATGGGGTCTTTGAATGAAATTGATTTTGATAAAGTTAAAAAGGGATTTATAAAACTTTATAAATAAAAAAAAGAGCCCTCTTGCGAGGGACGTGGCTAACGCCAAATGTAAATATATAATATATCTTTTATTGAAATTTGTCAATATGTGAGTATTTAGGATGTCTATTGAATGCCCTGTTTTTTGAATATAGACATTAATTATCTTGTTCCTTAGCTACCTTAGCTATACTTTTACCGCAGGCGAAAAGAGGGTAGGAGTTTCTAAGATAGGTAGTGATTCTGTGGGGGAGTAGGGAGATTTTGTCCTCCTTTTTAACTGCCGTAGGTAGTTGGAGGAGGTGGCTGTTAAGCCGGAGGTGGACAGAGTTTTTGTTTGTGTCTTATCCACCCTCCCCCTACGGGTACTCCCTCCATTTACCTCCCGTAGGGAGGAAGGGAGACAATAGGGCAGGAGCAATACCATTGAGAGGGGAATTTTAGACCCCCAAAAATGTCCCTGCCTACCCCAGGCAGGCCTCGCCGGCGAGGGGGGACCGCTGGCGGTGGGTGTGGACTATAATAAGCTATGGTATAATACAAATATATTAATTACAACAAAATGCAAAAGTTTAGTGAATTAGAAAAAGAATTGGAACAAGAGGCTTTGGATTTTGTTTTAAATAACCAAGATTCTTTGATAAATCATTTTGTAAAAAGATATAATCCTCTGGCTATAGGGGGCGGAATTTCTTTGTTTATGGCTGGCTCCCCTGGAGCTGGTAAAACTGAGTTTGTGAGGAGGTATATTCCAGCTATTTTTGAGGGAAGATTGAATATTGATTCAAATTTAGATAGTTTTGACCCTAGCTTACATATGCCATTTATTCATATTGATGTGGATGAGATTAGAACTTTTATCCCACAATATCAGGTGACGGATTTAGATAAGAATATCAAAGGTAATGCTGAGGTGGTACAAAAAGCGGCGAATAAGGGATTGGATATTATTAGAGAATATTGTTTTAAGAATGATATTTCTTTTTTGCATGATGGTACTTTTAGCAATTACTCTACTATGAAAAAGTTAATAGTCAAGTCTTTGAAACAGGATAGAATTATTCATATTTACTATGTATATCTTGACCCTATTGTGGCTTGGAGATTTACTGTAGCTAGAGAGTATACAGAAGGGCGTAATATCCTAAAGGATAAATTTATAGATCAGTTTTTCCAATCTCAACAGAATATTATTAGAGCTCAAAAAGATTTCAAAGATAGGGTTAATATACATGTAGCTCTTAAAAATAATGAAAATAAAATTTATAAATATGGATATAATATTCAAAATGTTAAAAGCTATTTAGATGAGTGTAAGACAGATAATTTGATCAAAATATATACTCCTTCGACTTTACAAAAGTTAATAGATGATATAAGATAATATTAATTAATATAAGAAGTATGAACAAGGTAAAGGAAGAGCAAAGGAATAGGGAATACCTGATGCAATTATTTAGTGAAGAGAATCAAAGAAGAGCTGTATATAAAGCTATGAATCAGGCTTCAGAGGATCAGAATCGTATGCTTGCAAAATATGAGCAGATGATGAAGGAGAAAGTTGCTAAAAAATAGATTTGGCACTTAGGGTTTTGTTTTCTTGAGATAAGTTTAATTTAAAAAAAGAGCCCTCTTGCGAGGGATGTGGCTAATTCCAAAAGTAAATATATAATATATTATTTTTCTATAACCCCTCTATAGTATAAGAGGGTCGCGGCTATTGCCGAATATGATTATATTTTAGTATATTTTTGTAAGTTTGTAAATCTATTTTTTAAAAGACAAAGCCCCGTTCGCTCTATAGAGAAACCATCCGGAGCCTCACGATACGGGGACCTTACTTGTCATGATTAAATATTAACTCTATATTTGAATCTGGTCAATAGAAGGGAGTTGCTAAAATTCATGGATAGTAATATAAAAATAGGTATCCCAGGATCTCCTAGTCTACCTATTTATAATAAAATAATAACATATTTTTTATTATTTTGCTACTCTGGCTATAATTTTTACCGCAGGCGAAAATAGGGTAGTCGCTCTAAGATAGATATTCATCCTGTGGGGGAGTAGGGGAATTTTTGTCTTCCAAAGAGAGACAATAGCTCAGTCCTCCTCCGTCACCTACGGTGCCACCTCCCCCAAGGGAGGACAGGAATACATCCACCCCGTCAGGCGAAGCCTGCCACCCCTCAAGAGGGGAATTTTAGTACCCCAAAAACTGTCTCTGCCTACCGCAGGCAGGCCTAGCCGGCGAGGGGGGGGCCGCGTAGCGGTGGAGGTGGACAGAGTTTTTGCTTTGATAAAATATTTCAGATATACTAGTTATATAAGAATCAAAAAATAATATGCAAAAGTTTATAAAAAGATTTCAGGAGTGGTTAGCTATAAAACCTAAATTAGATCAATCTAATAGCAAACCTCCCTTTACTAAGGAAGGGCAGATTTGGTGGTGTAGTGTGGGAGAAAATATAGGTACTGAGGTTAGTGGTAAAAACGATAGTTTTACTAGGCCAGTTGTAATTTTGAAAAAACTAAGTAGATATCAGTTTATGGTCTTGCCTTGTTCTACAAAAATAAAGGAGGGATCTTGGTATGTTTCATTTACTCATCGGGGCAGAGCCCAAGTTGTAAATTTAGCTCAAGCAAGGACAATAGATTTCAGAAGACTAACAACCTATATGGTTGATTTAGATAATAAGGACTTTTTTGATATAAAAAAGGGATTTTCTAATCTCTATAGATAAAAAATAGTCCTCTCCGAGGAGAGGTACGTGGGACAATCCCAAATATGTGACTATATTACAATATATAGTGTTTTTTGTCAAGTTTAGATTTACTATCTTGGGTATGCTTTTTATCGTAAAAGGGGAGCGAAGCTCAGTCCACACCCGGCACTGCGTGCCACCCTCGCCAGCGAGGCCTGCCTGCGGTAGGCAGGGACAAAAACTAACTATAGCTTTATTCTTTGATTATGACGGCGGTTCCGCTGATGGCTACCATTAACATTCCTGTCCCTATCATTTCATAGTCTATGTCTATTCCGATGATAGCATTGGCTCCTAGTTTTTTGGCTTCTTGTTGCATTTCATAAAGAGCTTCTTCTTTAGCTTTTTTTAATACTTCTTCATAGGCGGATGACCTTCCTCCGATAAAATCTCGGATTGAGGCTAAGATGTCTCGGAATACATTGGCTCCTAGTATAACTTCTCCGTTGACTATTCCTTTGTATTCGGTGATTTCTGTTCCTGAAATTTGGGATGTGGTTGTGAGTAACATATTTTGTAGAGATTAATTAGTATATTTTTATTATAGCATATTGTTGGGTGTGTAGAATATTATTTTATTAAGTGTTTTGTATCATTGATAGCTATGGGGAACCATCCTTCTTCTGTGAATCTAAATTCGCATATTCCTGTATTTTCTAATTTAAAACGATATATGTATCTATCTGAGAATCCTAGTATATAGTGGAGTAGGCTTTTGATTACTAGTCCATGTGAAAAGATTAGTATTGTCTTTTCTTGGGTTCCTTGGAATTCTGGATTGTATAGTATTTCATCTTCTAGCCAATTAGAGGCTCGTCTTTGTACCATTCTTTGGGATTCTCCATTTGGTGGTATGAATAGGTATCCAGCTGTGTTGATTTGGTTTAATTGTTGGGGTGTGTAGATTTCTTTACGAGATTTTCCATCCCAGTCTCCATTGGTGAATTCTTGTAGCTGAGATATTATTTTGATTTTGTGATGCAAATCTGGGGCTATGGCTAGTGTCGTGGTGGCTTGAGATCTGATTAGATTTGAGGTATATATATGTGGATCTGATATTTCTTCTAATCTATGTCTTAGTAATTGTGCTTGTTGTTCTCCTAGTTCTGTTAGTGGGGATTCTGCTTGTCGGCCTACTATTATATCTGGGGTGGTATTGGCTTGGCTTTCTGCATGCCTGATGAATAAAATTCTGAGATTATATTGATTCATATATAGTGTATAAATATTATCTGTAGATTATCATATAAAAAGAAAAAAAGGAAGAAAATTTCTTCCTTTTATAGATTATTCCAAATAGAGTCTAATATTGCTATGACTTCATCTGATTTTGTAGGGTTGAGTAGATGATGGAATTTGGGCTCCATCATTTGAGGATATTTTATCCTGAGTAGGGTTGTGGGTAGTAGAACTTTTATCTCTTCGGACAATCCCATCTTTTGTATAGATTCTAATATCTTTTGTACGACTAATTGTGAGCAGTCTGCCCCGCTATGTAGTAATGTCCACATATATAACATTTTGAGATAAGGAAATGCTATTGGGTATACTCCAAATCTAGGGTCAATGAGTGTTATTTTATCTTGCTTGAACATAATGTTCTCTAGGTTGAGGTCTCCGTGTTCTTCAAATACTCTTGCTGTTGGGGGAGTCTTTAGGTTTGTTTTTACTTGATGTAATGAGTGATGATTATCTCCTTCATTGAGTAGAGATATTATTTTTTCTTTTGTTTTTAACCAAGGATTTATGGTTAAAGATTCTACAGACACTTCATAGCTTGTACTTATAATCCAATTTTCTAGGTTGCTTAGAAAATCTGATAGGTGGTGTATATATTCTTCTCCTTTATGAGAGGCTAGCAGGGATGCTAATGATGTACCAACATTTTTGGTTAGGATACAAATATATGGTCCTAATTTGATCTCCATATACCATGGTATGTCAAATGGGGAGCAGTCCTTTAGATTTTTAAAAGCCTCTGCTTCTTTATAAATTGCTTGTCGTGAATATGGTGTGGGTTCAAGCCAAGAGCATTTTAGGTAAAACTCTAGAATTTGGACTACTGAATGAGACACTCTTTTGAATAACATTTTATTAAGGTGCAAAATGACGGATTGATGATATCATAATATTATAATTTTGTAAAATCAAAATATAGGTGATATATATGTTTTTGAATTAGAAATAAGGGGGTGTTTATGGTATAATGGGAATATTAAAATTTATGTTATAGGTTATGAAATCTAAGATTTCGGGGTTAGATTGGTTGAGGTTGGCTGTGGTTGGGTTGGTCTTTGTTTTTTTATTTTGGTCTTTTGGTGAGGTGTGGGGGGCTTTACTATGGGCTTATGTGGCGGGGGTGATTTTGTTTCGATTGGATAATCGTCCAGCTGGGTATATAGCTTTGGGGCTTTTGACTTTGACTCCGATTGCTTTGTTTCTCAAATTAGATAAATTGGCTGAAGCTTTGGCGGTGAATGTGTATTATCTTTTGTGTATTATGGTTTTTAGTGAGATTTGGAGTAATCATAAATTGTCTTGGCCTTGGTTGGAGAGTTTTTTGGATGGAATTATGTCTTGGGTTGTGAAGTGGTTGTCTAAAATTAAGGACTGGGTGTGGGTTGCTGGATTCTGTTTGGTGGCTTTAGTACTGGTGTCGGGTAGGTATTTTATGAGGTCTGGGATTCCGCATAATAGTTTTTTGGATATGGGAGGGATGGTGGTTTTGTCTGATGTTTGGGAGCAGTTTAGTTCGGGGTGGTTTTATCAGTTTGGGCGAGCTTGGAATGTCTTGACTAGTAATTGGGCTGTTTTGGATACAGAGTTTTTGAGTTGGATTGCTGGGGATTTTTATTTAGGGATTAAAATTCATCAATTTAATAGTATTGTGATTTCGGGGATTGGTGCTATTGTCTTGTACCGTGCTATTATGCCAAAATTAGAGAATAGAATTGCGGGTATCTCGGCGCAGATTTTGGTGGCTTTAGTATATGCTTTGAATCCTTTCTTTTTGTCGGTTTTGAGTGGAGTAATAGAGTTCGGGGTGGCTTATAGTTTGTTGCCGTGGATTGTCTGGGCTTGGTTGAGAATTCTTCATAGGAGTGAAGTAAAATGGTGGGAGAATGTTTTGAGAATTGTTGTCTTGGGTGTGATTTTATCTTTTTCGACTTTGGTGTCGGGGATTACTTTGGTCTTTACTAATGTTTTACCTCTTATGGTGATTATGATTGGTATGGCTTTGGTGAATATTGAATCTAAGAAGGCATTTTTTCGTAGGGGGATTTTATTTGGAGCGGTTTGGTTTGTGGTGGGGCTGATGGGCTTGCATGTTTTGGTTCCTACTTTCTTCGGGTTTCGTCAGGCTGATGGGATTCTGGATGAGTCTCAGACGGAGGAGAGAATTGTACCTTTTGTGAAGGATTTTTATTCTCCGACTTTTGATGAGTTGGTTTATTTACAAAACAAAGAGGGGATTGTATCTGAGGAGATTGGTTATAATTTGAGGTCGGTGCCTTTGGAGAATCGTTTGATCTGGGTTTTCTGGGTTTCTCTGGGTGTGGGGGCTATTTTCTGGTTTAAGAGAAATCAATATATTTTGCCTCTTTGGTTGGGGTCTTGTCTGGCTGGGTATCTGTCTCTTGGGTATAGTAATTCTTGGCTGTATAGGGTTTTGAATGAGTATTTCCCTTATTTTTGGGGACTTAGAACTCCGGGGAGATTTATGATGGTTTTTGCTATGGGGGTGAGTGTCTTGGGAGGGGTGATTTGGTATTATATTGGGAATGAATTTAAATCTAGGTCTTGGAGATTGAGCTCAGCCTTTGCTGGTGCTTTTGCTTTGATTATAGTGATTATATCGGCTAGGTATCAGGCGGTGCAAATGTATACTTTTAGAACTGTTCCCTCTATGGATTATCATCTAGAGGGGACGGAGCGTGCAAAGAAAATTTTGGACGATCTAAATCCTAATATGGAGTATAGAATTCTAGATTTGACTCGTGATGATGATGGATCTTGGAATCATACTCGTCTGATGTCGGTGGGGCAGAGGTATTTTAATGAATTTGATAAAGTTTTAATACAATATCCTGCTAAAGATTGGGCTAAAATTCTGAGAGATTATAATGTTAAATATATTGTATTTAGTGGTTATGATGACTATTGTGTGGATAGGTTTGAAAATGATAAAAACTTTATTAGCTGTTATTTGTTACAAAAGAGAGATGGTTTTAGTAGAGTTACTTCTACGGTAGAAGGATATAGTATTTATGAGGTGCAAGATGTAAAATCTTATGTCTCGGGGGAAAATATTGCTCAGAAGTTCTCTTATAATCCTATTGTAAAGACTGGAGATGAAAAGCAAAAGGTTAGGGTATCAGAGATGTATTCTCCTCAATTTAAATGGACTTGTAGGGGTGGCGGAATAGTGGAATCTAGCTCGGAGAAGGATGGGTTAATTCAAGCTTCTATTTTACCTGCTAATTCAGAATGTGAGTTTGGTTATCATAAACCTTGGGGTGTGTTGGTGGCGAATTGGATTTTTTATGGGTTATTTGCGATTGCGGTGGGGGCTGGTGTTTGGACTATTGGGAAATTTGTTGTGAGGCGAAGGTAGTAGATTGTAATAGTATGTCCTCCTCCGCCCTACGGGTACTCCCTCCATTTACCTCCCGTAGGGAGGAAGGGAGACAAAATAAAGGTGGTAAAAATTTGGTAAAAATAATATTTTTATGATATTATAAATTTAAGTGTATATATAAAACTGCTTTATGATTGACATTAGTATTGTTGTGCCTGCTTATAAAGAGAAGGATAATATTGTAAAAACAATTCTAGCTCTCGAGGCTTATGCTATCAAACAGCCAGAAAATATAGAAATTATTATTGCAATTGATGGATGTCAAGAGACTTTTGACGCTGCTTATCCCTATGACTCTGAGTTGACCTCAGTTAATCTCTCTACCCCGAATCAAGGTAAGGGTTGGGCTCTGAAGTATGGATTACAATTTGCTAAGGGTAAATATGTAATTTTCTATGATGCGGGTCTTGATTTTCCGGTTGAGAATATTTCTTTGGTGATTGCAACCTTACAGATTACCGAGGCTCCTGTGGTGATTGGCTCAAAGCGGGCTAGAGGTTCGGTGATTCAATATCCATTTTTCCGACGAGTTATTAGTGCGGGTGCTCAACTCACTACTTTTGTATTGTTTGGATTAGGGGTTAGCGATACTCAGGTTGGTCTAAAGGGTTTTGAGCGGGAGAAAATCACCTTTATTATGGATCAAATGGTGGTCAAGCGTTATGCCTTTGATATTGAGATGTTGGTATTAGCTCGCTATTATAAATATACAATTTTGGAAGTGCCAGTAAGATTATATCTCAACTTAACTGCGAGTGGTGTGACATATAAAGCTACCCGAGATACTTTTATTGATACTCTTGGAATATTTTATCGCCTTAGAATTTTGAGATATTATCAGAAGCAAGCTAAAAAATTAAAAAAGAAAAAAACCACTCCATAGGGGGAGTGGCTGTGGGATGTCTGTATCAACTAAACTTCGAAGCGTATTGCTCCGTGATCAGAGGCCTCCTCACTGGCGATATATAAAACGATCTGTCTCCAATGATAGAGTATTCGTAATGGATTTCCAAAATACTCTCTTGGTACATTCCTAAAGAATGTATTCAAGTCTCCACAAATAATATCCACGTCAAGTGACAAGATGGTATCTAGTTGCTGTCTCCTTATCCTATGATCGGCATATTCTAAATATGCTACCAGAATTTTAACACTATCGACCTTAATCTCTAGAACATACTTTTGATTTTCTATCATAGTAGCATCGATGTATACACCTTCTAATCCCTTCTTAATAAGTACACAATATGATGATTTATTTAGCCATAAAGGCTGTAAAGGATAAGTTATGATAGTATACTCCAGAAATTGTTCTTCGATGTCACAAGTTGGAACATCAAAGTCAAAAGCATCCATCAAAACACAGATATCAGGGTTTTGAAGAGATATAAAATTTACAATTTTTTGTATTCTGAAGTTATCAATGGGGGTTTTATTGGATGCGATGCCAACATTCCAAACAAGAACTCTAGTTATAACACAAAATTGTCAAAGAGCCTTATCTATATAACATATTTTAGATTTATTTGCAAGTTTGGATATAATCTGACCGCACGAACTTATATGTAAACAATTATTAAAACAGAGAAAAAATTAATAATTTAATCAGAGGTAATTTTTCAGAGGTAATTTTGTCAAAAAGCAATTTGATATTTTGATTACCTAATATAAATTAAAATCTTTAATAAAAAGAAAAAAGACCACACAGAATGTTCTGGGTGGTCTTTGGGTTGATTGTCTCAAGATTAGATTTCCATGCAAGCTTTCAGACTTTCTAATTTATAGAACGGTATAGAAATACACATTATCCTTTTCTCTTCTTCTTTTTCGTAGTCTATACAAACACCATCAAGGTTAGTTTTAGCAGAAAGATTCAACAAGTGAAGATGTATATCTGAATCTGGGGGAGTAGTATTTGTGTTATTTGTACAGATTATTTTTATGCTCCTTAACTTCAACAAAAATGAATGTTCATGTTCGTATATGCAAGTAACAGCTCTTGGTACCGTTGCATATCCTTTCTTAATTCGAGAGGCTATACAATAATGTTCCCCAATCCATTCTATGTGGTATTTCTCTTCTATACCCTTCACAATACGTGATTTTGAAACATAGTCTCCAACTAGGAGACAGTATTCGGGACACTCCGGTCCCTTTAGTTCCGATATAATTCTATCCACCAATTCAGCATTAAAACCATGGCTATCTAGCTTTATAATTATAAACTGCGATAGTCTATAACCGTTTATGGTGGGATCGTGCCTTCTCAGTATCATTTTTTTTTCGATGTAAAGGTGCAGATAAATAAATAACATATAATTAAGGTGCTGTCAAGATTTGATGCCGAATTTGTGAATGAACTATATTGTAATTTATATGCTATAATATATTCATAACTTAAGACTTAATGTATGTCTAAAATTGCTCTACAGATCAAGAACTTATATAAGACTTATAGAGATGGTGAGGTGAAGGCTCTCAATGGGGTGGATTTAACTATATATAAGGGTGAGATTTTTGGGCTTTTGGGTCCAAATGGAGCTGGTAAGTCTACTTTAATCAATTTACTTACCACACTTGCTAATAAAACTTCAGGTGAAATTGTAATAAATGGCTTGGATTTTGCTAAATTTCCTTCCGAGGCCAAGACTTATCTTGGAGTAGTCCCACAGGAGTTCAATTTTAATTGGTTTGAGAAGGTGGAAGATATTATAGTTCAGCAAGCTGGATTTTATGGGATGCCCGCGAGAGAAGCAAAAGATCGGGCTGAAATTCTATTAAAAAGATTGGGATTATGGGATAAAAAAGACACAATCTCAATGAAATTATCTGGAGGTATGAAGAGACGCTTGATGATTGTGCGGGCTCTGATTCATAAGCCTGAGATTCTGATTTTAGACGAGCCCTCCGCAGGAGTAGATGTGGACTTGAGGCGAGAGATGTGGGAGTTTGTAAGGGAGCTCAATCAAGAAGGGGTGACTATTATCCTAACTACTCATTATCTGGAAGAGGCGGAGAATCTTTGTGATAGAGTAGGAATTATCAACAAAGGGAATATTCTTGAAGTTGGGACGGTTAAGGAATTATTATCTGAGCTTAAAAAAGATACTTTGGTGTTAGATATTGTGGGAGAAGTTAAAGACTTACCAATTAGATATAGACTTAAGGAAAATGGCAGGTTAGAAACAGATTTATTACAAGGTGAGGATTTATATGATATTACCAATGAACTCCACAATAAAGGACTACAAGTGACAGGAATTAGGAATAAAACTAATCGCTTAGAAGAAGTATTTATTAATAAGGTTTCACAATAATATGAAAGCACCTATTTTGATACCATTATATACTATTATACATAAAGAAATGATTCGAATTATTAGAATTTGGCCTCAGACTTTACTACCGTCAGTGATTACTACGAGTTTATATTTTTTGATTTTTGGTTCTTTTGTAGGGTCTCAAATTCGGGATATTGAAGGAGTAAGTTATATGCAGTTTATAGTGCCTGGATTGGTGATGATGGCAATTATTACAAATTCTTTTTTAAATGTAGTGGGATCATTTTTTGGAGCAAAATTTGGGAAAAGCATAGAAGAATTATTGGTATCACCAACTCCTAATTGGGTTATTGTCTGGGGTTATGTTGTCGGTGGTATAGTTAGAGGGTTGGGTGTTGGGGTTCTAGTTCTGTTGGTGGCCTTAGCTTTTACAAAATTAGAAGTTATGAATATCTGGGCGGTTTTGATGTTCTCAATTTTGACCGCGACAGTTTTTTCTTTAGGAGGATTATTAAATGCCATATTTGCTAAAAAGTTTGATCATACCGCTATTGTCCCAACTTTTGTATTGACTCCACTCACTTATCTGGGGGGAGTATTCTATTCAGTCAATGCTCTGCCAGAATTTTGGCAAAATATATCTAAATTTAATCCAATTCTGTATATGGTTAATGGCTTTAGATTTGGATTTTTTGGAATATCTGATGTCAATATTGGAATATCTGTCACCATTCTCGTAATGCTCGTCCTTGTACTCTCCATTACCGACTTAATCTTACTACGCCGAGGGGTTGGATTGAGGAGTTAAAACTTGACAATAATTGACAGATTATATAGAATTTAAAAAGAATTAAGTTAAATTTATGAGTTTGAAGAAAGAACTTATACAGATAATAGTAATAGTGTTATTGATTAGTCAATTTCCAATTATAGCTTATGGTAATGAAAAAGATTTAGAAAATATAAAAACTATACAAAGAATCGAAAAACAAGATCCAAGTAATCTTAGAGTAGAGAGGCTGAATCAAAAGTCAGAATACTGGAAAGGAGATATAGGAGTAATTATAGATAAAAATAAGAAAAAGATACAAGTAAAAAATATCCAAAAGGGTACAGTATCAATAGGAATAGCAGATATAGGAAAAGCAACAATATCTACAACCGAAGGACAAGTTATTTATATTTCCGACAAGGTAGATGTTGTGGTGCAGGGAATAGAAGGTGGAATCAGACAAGTAATTAATATTAAGAATAATGAAGCTCCAACCGCATATAATTTCCCTATAGAAATACAGAAAGGATATAGTTTTAAATTGAATAATAAAGGAGGAGTAGATATTATTAACAATAAAGGTCAAATAGAATCAGCAATATTATCACCGTGGGCAAAAGATGCTGAGGGAAAAGATATAAAAACCTGGTATACTTTAGATGGAAATATTTTAACACAACATATAGATACTACCAATGCAGTATATCCTATTTTAGCTGATCCAGTATATTGTGGGCAATATGTTGCTTGGTCAGAATGGATTCGGAGAGGATCTGAAGAATCATTAAGTATTATACCTACATCATGTGCTCGAGCATGGGGAGGAGATAATCTTTCAGGAGGATTTTTAGAGGTACATACTAAGTCAGGAAGAAGATGGTCAGGGTCAAGATACAATAGTATGTTTAATCAGTATAGATGTCATGTGGATATTGCTCCGTTGAAGGATCGTTGGAATTTAGAAGAATTTCGTCCAAATGTGGGATATATAAGAACTTTAGCAGCTTTATGTAATCCTTAAGTTTATTATATGATATACAACATAGTTCTTGATATAATAGCAGGTATATATATTTTCTTTATCTATATGCTTCCACCTATATGTATAAGTATGGCTTTGGTATATAGTTTGAAAAATAAAAAGTTAATAAAAGATTGTATTTATTTAATTATTAATCAGATTAGTATTATTTATATAGTGATATTACAATCGATTATAGCTGATGAATTAAATAGGTCTATTAATCTTTTTAGCCTATGGTATGTTCTGATTTTGACAGGAGTAAGTTATATTGGATTGTTTAGGATATGGTATATTATGAAAAAAAATAGATATAAGTAATATTGTCCAATATGTATGATTTAATAGTCCCTTTATTTTTATTCTATATCTATATTATTCCATTCCTTATGTTTATATTTGTGCTGATGTATATATCTAGATATAGGAAAAATTTCTTTGGTTTAGTTTAATATCTTTTCTTTCGATTATAGGAATAATATTTGTTACTTATGCGGAGGCTATTTATATTGATAATAATGGCTTAAGTGGAGGAGAATCTGATTGGATAAAATATTTTATTTGGGCGACGGTTAATTATATTCTTATGTTAATACAAATATATCTTGTCCGTAAGGCAAGAAATTTAAAGGATATAAAATCTTAATAAAAAGTTTAATACTACTCCGCCGAGGTGTTGGATTGAGGAGTTAGATTATCATATTCAGTTAAAATTTCTTTATAAAAAGATATTATATTGTTGCGAATTTTGGTAGTGAATAGTTCCAAGGGTTCTCCTGTATCAAGAGAAGGAGTTATCCAAGTATCTTGAATTTTAGTCCAATAATTTATGTCGATATGTCCTCTTTTATGTACAATAGTGTCACGATAGTCACGAAGTTGATTTATCCAATCAATATTTCTTTGAAATATTGCATATAAAGCCGGGGCATCTTTCTCTAATATTTTTAGTGTATCTTTTTTTGGATCAGAACTTCGTCTAAAACCCTTATATTCTCCATTTGGATCTAATTCACCATTGGGCTTTTTGGGTAATTTAGGAAGAGATTTTACCTTGGTATAAAGTAAATGTGTTAAAATATCTAGGCTGGATCTAAATGTAATACAAATATCTTCAAATAAATTTTTTATAATATCATTTTCAAAGGTTGTTTTTGGAGAACTTTCAGAAGGGAGAGAATAGTTTATTATAGGATGAGATTTAAGTTCTGGAAGTATTAATTCTATATAAACAAATATTTTTGATAACTTAATAAATAAACTTTTCTTTATTTCGTGATTTGAAGAAAAAGGATCCGAGTTAATTAGATTTTCAAAAGTTTGATAAAGAGCATCTTCTTTAAGAGAATCAAATCTAATATCAGAAAGTATTAATTTGTCAAAATCTATTTTGTGTCTCATTAATTTTATTAAAATAATTTTATATAAATATTATAAAATAAAACCACATAAAATGTAAGCTGTATATTTAACTTATTAAACATCTCTCACAAAACTTGACAATATTTAACGAAAAATCTAGAATTCATATATAAAGTAAATATTTATGAAACTAAAAATTCAAATTATAAATCTGACAATTATAGCAATATTGGGATTACAGGTGGCTCCAATATTGACAGCTCAAGCTACAGATTCAGAAATGGTTGAAATTAAACAATCACTAGAAGGAATAGAAGGTCTATTACAAGAATCGTCTCAAGTAAATCTAAAAGCGGATGCAGATTCTGTTGGTATGGCAAAGATAAATAATACAATTATAGATATACCAAAGAATCCAGATGAGGCTGTTAGTCTAAAAACAGGTAATACCGAAATAAATATAAGTTTACCAGAATTAGACAATCCCCAAGAAGGAGAAATTGTAGCTAAAGGAGTAGTAGCTTATGCTAGTGAGTCAGATTTTAGCAATACAGTACAAGCAAATAATGATGGGTCTGTAAGAATGACAACTATTATAGATAATCCTAATGCCCCTACTGAGTATGAGTATAAGGTAGAATTAGAACAGGGAGGAAAAATAGAGTTGCAATCTGATGGTAGTGCAATAGTATATAATAATAAACAAGAGCCTATTTCTATAATAGCTAAACCTTGGGCAAAAGATGCTAATGGAAAAGAAGTCAAAACGTGGTTTAGTACTGATGGACTAACTCTCGTACAATATGTAGAGCATAATGTTCCTGGTATTGTTTACCCTGTTGTGGCGGATCCGGTGTGGATTCCAGCTGCATTTGTAGGATTTGCTGTGTGGGCAGCAACTGCCTGTGTTGTTAGTGTAGTTCAAGATCTTGGTATAGCTGGGGTGCAACATGCACTCCGAGGTGATTGGAATTGGAGAAATAGACTTGAGTCGGCAGCTTGGAACTGTGCTGGAGGTATAGTCTTTGGATCTCTAGGATCTTTTATCCCTTCTCCAGCAAAGCGAACAGTCGTTATATTTATTCGGGATAGAACTATTCAAATAATTAGAATTAGATACTAATATGAAGATATATATAAAACCTGGAATAGTGTTCATATTATCGACAATATTGTGCTATATAGTATATATCGGTATAACTCAGTCGCTTGGGAACTTGAGCTTACAAGGGTATCTGCAGTTCATAGTAAATGGTATAAAAGCATACGCATTGGTAATAATTCTTATGATCATCAGTATAGTAATATCCATAAAAAAGTGAATTTATAATAATATATAATCAAAAGGTATATAACTAGGAGGAAATAGGGGTTAATGTATATATGATTTTACAAAAATTTACAATCATAACAGCTCTAGTATTTTTCCTTATAGAAACATCTTTATTTGGGTTTTATTATATAACTTTATCAACAGATATTATTTTTATAAGTTATTTTATATGTATAATAATTCTTATAATAAGTATTATTTTAGGATTTATAATAATTTTTAGTAAAAATAGTATAAATATAAAACTAAAATCTTGTAGTATAATAGTACTAAATATTTTGATAGTAATTGCATACAGTTATTTTGTTATATTATTAACTAATTATGCAAGGATTACACTGATAAATTCTACATCAGATAAAATTACAGATATACAAATTATAGGTTGTGAAGAAAAATCTCTTAATGACTTAAATAAAGGAGATAGAAGAACAATTTGGATTAAGATTCCAGAAGATTGTTCTATAGATATTAACTATATAGTTGAGGGTATTCAAAAAAGAGAAAATATTATAGGATATATATCACCTAATATGGGAGAAAAAATAGAGTTTAGTATTGAGTAGGTAAATATATGGAATGGAATATGATATGGGAGGGGATAATGGTCTCAATGCTAATAATATATATACAATTATTACCATTTGTAGTCCTTTTATGGTTGCAAATATATATACTAAGGTATAAGAAAAAATTATTTTGGGTGGTTGGAATATTCTTTGTATCTATTATGGGAGTTCATTTTACTATTGGTATGGAAATTGATTCCGAGGTTGGATGGGCATATGGATGGATAAAATATATTATATGGATGACAATTAATTATATTTTGATGGTGAGGCAATTATATCTTGTTCAGAAAATAAAGAATACGAAAGCGATAAAGAATCAATAAAATATTTAATGCTACTCTGGAAAGTTGTTGGGTTGAGGGGTTAGGGGGTGCGGTCCTGTCAAATATTGACAGATATAAATAAATCCAATATATTAAATATATGTACACTCTTATTATTCATAAACTACACATATGAGATTAGAAAAGGGTATTATATATTTAGCAATTATAGGATTAATGATTATTCAATTCCCTGTATTAGTGTATAGTAATGAGCGAGATAGAGAAAATGGTAGAATTATACAAAGAATAGAAAAACAAGATCCGACCAAGTTAAAAGTAGAGAAATTTAATAATAGATCAGAGTATATTAAAGGAGATGTTAATATTAAGATAGATCGGGAAAAAAGAAAACTTATAGTTAAAAATAGTAAAAAAGGAGATTTTGCAGTTGGTATCCCGCATATAGCAAATCAGATAGTGTCCTCTACAGAAGGACAAATTGTTCATAATTCAGATAAAATAGATATTATTATACAACCAATAGAAGGTGGAATCAGACAAGTAGTTAATATAAAGAATAGTGAAGCTCCAAAAACATATGACTTTCCTTTAGAATTTCCTAGGGGATATAGTGTAAAAATAAATTCTCAAGGAGGAGTAGATGTTATTAACAATACTGGTCAAATAGAATCTGGGATACTACCACCATGGGCAAAGGATACTGAAGGAAAAGATATTAAGACCTGGTTTAGTTTAAAAGGACAAACACTTACTCAGCATATTGATACAACAAATGCAGTATATCCTATTTTAGCTGATCCAACACTTTGCTCACAATATGCAAACTCTGTATGGAATGAGTGGCGAGGAGGATGGGATACTATTAGAGTATCACCAAGTGGATGTGGACGAGCCTTTTCTAGAGATGGTTTATCTGCTAGTTTTCTTGAAATTCACAACAAATCTGGAAGAAGATTATCTGGGAGTAAATATAATAGTGCTTTTTGGCAATGGAAATGTCACACTGAATGGGCTCAAATTTTTCCAGGAACTTGGGATTTGGAAATAGCTCGACCTGATATAGGGTATTGGGGAACAGTTAGGTCTAAATGTAATCCAACATAATTATGGATACAATATATTTTATTTTATTTTTATATACGATGTTCTTACCAATTCCGTTTGGGGTATTGTGTATTATGTATACATTTAAGTATAAACCTAAATATAAAAGTCAATTATGGTGGATATTAGGTCTTATTTTTATCTCTTATCTACTTATGGCTGGGGGAGGAATTATTAGTGATAATCTCGGTACAGCTGGGGGACAATTTAATTGGGTAACTGATATTATCATTACTATTAGTTATATCCTTGGATTTAGGTATCTATATAAAATAAAAAAATTAAGAGAAAAGTAAAGTACTAGAAATACTTAGTAAATATTAAATGAATATGCAGAAACATAACATTCTCACACTAACAATAATATTAGCGATAGCGATAATATTTTATTTTATTCCATTTATGTTTGGGCAATTCATATCTCCTTTTATAATTTTGATTGGGTTGAAAATGTCCCTACAAGCAAAAAGTTTAGATAAAATTATATTAGTTTTGGTGTCTATAGTATTTTATTGGTATTCTTTACAGATGATATCTTTAGAGATGGATCAATTAGATAATGTGATTGATAAAGAAGTACAAATTCCCACCAGTCAACTCACTCACAGTATTACAATATTTATAGCTTGTTATGTAGTCGGTTTTGGGGCGATAAAAAGAAGAAAATAGCTCACCCCTCCACTTTTTCAAATCTATTAACAATTTGTCCCTTTTCTAGTTGGACGGGTGTATTCCAGCCATCCTCACCATTTACTTTTCTGACCCAGATTATTGAGTCGTCTAGACTTTGGTAAATTACTACAGGCTCTTCATCCCATTCTAATAGGGCTAGATTGAGTACTTTATAATGTTTTTGAGGACTTTTGTAATGATAATAATGGCCTCCGACTTCTATATTATATTGGGTTGGCTCAAGTTTGGTTTGTAAATCTTTAGAATCTGTATGCGCCATCATTTTAGATTTAGTTTATAATGATATTATATCATAATTAAGTATACTTCTTATATCCATGTTGCAAATGATTTGCATTTAGATATATTTTTTGATATACTGTGAAAAGTAAATTAGATAATATTATGCAAGATAAACAAGCTAAACTTTTACCGGTGACGGTTCTGTCTGGATTTTTAGGTAGTGGAAAGACTACTTTGTTGAATGCTATTCTTAAAAATAGACAGGGTCTTAAAGTTGCCGTGATTGTGAATGATATGTCTGATGTGAATATTGATGCTGAATTGGTAGCTAATAATGAGGTGTCTCTTAGTAAGACAGAAGAAAAATTGGTTGAACTTAGTAATGGATGTATTTGTTGTACATTGCGGGAAGATTTATTGGTGGAGGTGAAAAAATTAGCTCAAGAAAATCGTTTTGATTATCTAGTTATAGAATCTACTGGAATATCTGAACCATTGCCTATTGCGGAGACCTTTACTTTTGATGATGAGTCTGGAGATATTTTGTCTAATTTTGCAAAATTGGATACGATGGTGACGGTGGTGGATGTGGCTAATTTTATGAATTATCTTGCCTCAGAAGATCAGCTTAAAGATACTGATGAATCTCTTGGAGAGGAGGATACCAGAACCATTGTAGGACTCCTTACAGATCAAATTGAATTTGCTGATGTGATTGTATTGTCTAAAGTAGATTTGGTGGATAAGGGAACTGTGGGTACTATTCGAGGTATTGTAGCCAAGCTTAATCCCGATTCTCGGATTATTGAGGCGGTGAAAGGGGATATCCCTCTTGACCAGATTCTCAATACCGGATTATTTGATTTTGATAAAGCTTCTCAGAACGTGGGGTGGCTCAAGGAAATGAGAGGTGAACATACTCCAGAAACAGAAGAATATGGTATTAGTAGTTTTGTATATGAGTCTAAAAAACCTTTTGATAGACCGAAGTTGATGGAATTATTGCAAAATGGTACACTACAGGGCGTAGTCCGATCTAAAGGGTTTGCTTGGGATAATTCTGACCTTACGACAGCTTTATTATGGTCTCAAGCGGGTAATATTATTAATCTTGACCCGTATGGATATTGGAGTAAATCGAAGAGCGGGGATATAAAAGGAGAGCAAAAAATTGTCTTTATTGGAGCTGATATGGATAAAAAAGCTATTGTAGAGTCATTAGATAAGTGTTTAGTGGTATGAAAATTGCAATCGTAGGAAAAGGGGGGAGTGGGAAAAGTACAACTTCTTGGTTGTTAAGTCGATTTCTTGCACAAACATATTCCGTACTTGCAATTGATGCTGATCATAATATGGATTTGGCTAGTATTCTTGGATTTGAGGTGCGGGATGATACTAGGACTTTTCATAGAGTTCATAGCGAATTCCAGCATAAAGTTGGCTTAGCCCAAGACTCAAAATGGTCACGTATTGTATTGGAGGATAGGTCTCTACCTCAATTTAGTTTTCAGCCCTCAGATGAGTTTACTCAGTCGATTAGTTATCCGATTCATAGTAATCTCTCTTTACAAGTAGTAGGTCTTGGAGCTGAAGATATATTATATAGCTCTCGTTGTGCTCATGGTCACTCTGGACCACTAAAATTTTATTTACCCTTATTGGATGAAGGAGAGAATCAGGTGATTATTGATGGTGTGGCGGGGGCGGATATGTTACACTTTGGATTATTTAGTGGGACTGATATGTTGGTGGGGGTAGTAGAGCCACATATTAATAGTAAAAAAGTATTTGAGCAATTACGAGTATTGGCTACTAAATTAGATATTCCTTTTTACGGAATACTCAATAAACCTAGAGATAATGATTTATATCAGCAGATAAAGAAAGAGTATAAAGATATATTATTAGGCGAAATTCCTATTGATGAAGCTATTATCGAATATAATTTTGAAGGATTGAAGGGTAATACAAATGAAGCTTTAAAAGATATTTGGAGTGAGTTACAATCTCGATATATAAAAGTTGATACATTGGCTCGACTTAGAGATTTTGAGTCAAAGAGAGCAGAAAAAGCCGTAATATAATTATCTTTTAATAATGGAGGGGCGGTTCCCTTGATTATTGAGAGGTGAGTATATTGCTCGCCATTCCTGTTCATTTTCTTGGAGACTCCATGAGTTACCCTTCGATTAAAGAGATTGCTCCTGACTTTTTGGAGCTGAATCCTACGGAACAAGAGCACGCTCTTTGGAAGGCATTTCATGTAGATTTGCCTTTGGGCCTGACCCGACTCAAAGAAATCGTTGCCATGAATTCTCCGGATATTCAATGGCACGATCCCAATGGCTCGGTTGGAAAAGAGATCATCCGTTTGTTGGGATGTGATATCTCGAGAAGAGTCTGTGAAAGCAACTTGGGTGTTCACTTTGCTCTGTACAACTGCTGTGGTGTTTCTTGTTCTGAAGATATTCCGGTACTTTCTCTGAGTGCGCAATATCTTGCCCAACTTACTGCTGATTGTTAATCCATCAATTTTTTTCCTAAGCCCCGGCACAATGTGCAGGGGCTTTTTCTCTATTCAAAAGAATAATATTATAGTACAATATATTTTAAATACTTAAGACAGAACTGATAAGAATAGAATGATATATTGGAATCAAAGATTGGTGGTGTTGTTGATGGCTATAATTGCGGTTATATTGGTAGTAATTAGTGCTTTTGTGACTCCTCAGGGGGATGAATTATTAGAAAAAAAGGCCTCGTTATCTTATAGCATTATGTCGGAGCCTAGTCGAGTTTTTAATATTGATCAGGAGGCTAATATTCCTACTTGGTTTACGGCAGTAGTTGCTTTGTATTTATCTATGATGGCTTCTATGATTGCCTCAGTAGTGAAGTCTCAAGGTAAGAAAATGGCTTGGGCTTGGCGAGGGATTGCTCTGATGGGAATTTATATTGCTATGGATGAGGTAGCTGGGTTTCATGAGCTGGCTATTGACCCTATTCGAGATAATTGGGAGATTAGCCCGTGGTTGTATCAATCTTGGGTGATTCCGGCAATGGCTGTGGTGGTGATAATAGCTTTTATTTATATCAAATTTTTATGGAAATTACCAATGTATACTAAATTTTATCTAATTTTAGGAGCTCTTATATATATTGCTGGAGCGGTCGGAGTAGAATCTATTGGTGGCTTTGTGCTGACTACACAAGGGCTCAATGACTGGTATGTACAATTAGCTCATATTGAGGAATTCTTAGAAATGATGGGATTAATTACTATATTATACTCGTCTGTAGAATATGCTCGTCGGGAACTAAAGTCTATGACAGTGTTGTTGAGATAATATTTCTATTTGATAACTATTGACAAAATTTAAAAAATATGATAATGTCTTAACAAATTAGGTAAGTTATTTATGATTAGATTATCTTTAAATAGATTAATATTTTTATTACAGTTGTTAGCTTTGATTCTAATTTATATAGCTTATATACTTTTGCTTATATATATATTACAAACACGAGAATTGGGACTTGTGGTATCTTTGTGGTTAATTATTTTAAGTGTTATTGCTCTGTTATGGATAAGTAGGCTTTTACTAGGTATCAAGATAATTAAAAGGCATATTCGTAGATTATTTGTATTAAATATTAATTTATTATTTAACAACAGATTGGTCTGGTCAATAATAGGTGTATTTAATAAAAGATTTAAGTTAATTAAAACTATATTTTTAGCATATCCTGCTAACCATAAGTTTGCGAAAGAATATGTATCTGATAGTGTTTTAGAGGAAACACGATGGCACCCTTGGTTTACTGGATTTTTTATACAAAATGGAAGAGTGGGATTAAAGTTTGCAATATCATCCACTGAATCTGATTTTAGAGATAATTTAAATATAGAAAATTTACGAAGTATATGGTTAAAAATGAGCTATTTAAAACATCTTTTGGAGTCTGATCAAATGACTTTTGCTGGAATATTACCCGGTTTATTTTATAAAAAAAATATTATTCAAACATTGCCAGTAGAGTTAGATAATACAGTTGTAGCTGTAAAAAAAGTAGTTTTATCTATTATGGCTAAATTAAACTTAGATATTAACACTCCAATTGTTGTATTGGGGGGAAAGGGTTTTATAGGTAATAAACTTATTCATGAAATGCAAGATAATAATGTTTATTGTGTTGATATTAAAGATAATGATAATAAGTTGAATGTAAAAGATATAATAGATTCTGCTGAAAATAAAGTTATTATATTAAATATAGCAACACAAAAAGCTTTGATAGAAAACTTGATTTATTTT
Organism: Minisyncoccota bacterium; assembly: GCA_032117235.1. GTDB lineage: Bacteria > Patescibacteriota > Minisyncoccia > SW-4-49-11 > SW-4-49-11 > CALRBF01. The sequence goes on from JAULZW010000005.1 coordinate 26,201, forward strand.
AATGAAAAAGTTATCATAATAAATGAAGTTTATCCAGAGCCAAGCACAGAACTTATTAATAAAATCAAATCTAATGGAAGTATCTTCTTCCATATTGTAGGAGTTAAGGGAAAATCTTTTCCTAAATTTCCAAGAGCTTATAGAAATGGTATCCCGTGTTGTGCTAGTTGGAATAGCAATAGTATAAATGTTGAATTTATAAAAATATAAAAATAGTATTTATATGCTAGAAATTAATCTAATACAAATACTTTTAGTTACAGTAGCTGTAACAAATTTTTCTTTAGGTTTGTTAGTGTTGTTTAGTTTAAACACTAACAAAAATAATAGTAGTAAATGGTTTGCGCTAGTTACTTTTGCTGTTGTTTTGTGGATTGTTTCCATGATAATGTATAGAGGATTTAGTAGTACAGAAAATATATATATTTATACAAAAATTTTATATAGTTCAGCTTTGTTTATCCCAACAGTATTTTTGATTTTTGTTAATAGATTCATTTCAAATCAGCATACATATAAAACAGAGTTTTTGACCTTCTTCTTTTTTTTATGTTTAGTTATACTAACACTTTTCACTCCTTACATAATCAGCTCTGCTTCAATTAATTTAGTAACAGAAAATCAAATAGTATTTGGGAGGATGTTCCTTTTATATATCTTGTTTCAGGTTGTTATATTTAATTTAGCATTTTATAGGCTAATTATAAAATATGCTAAAAATAGTGGAATTCAAAAGAAGCAAGTTTTATTTATTATTTTAGGAACAACTTTATCAACTTATCCAGCTTTTATAACGAATTTGATGTTACCATGGTTTGGAATATTTACACTCAATTGGCTTGGTCAGATATTCACAATGTTTCTAACAATCTTTACCACTTATGCAATTTTCAAACATCATTTATTCAGTATCAAGATGATTTTATCTGAGATTCTTCTTGGAGTCATAGGTATTGTTTTGTTTATTTATATTTTTTTATCTCGTAATTTTTATGAAACTATAGTTAGTACAGTTTTTTTTATTATTTTCGTTGGTCTTGCAGTCAACTTGCTAAAGGAGCTATTAAATGGAATTAAAAGAGAAAAGGAGCTAGATCTTTCGAATAAGAAGCTTGTTGAGGCCATTGAATCTAAAGATTTATTTTTAAGAATGACATCTCATCAACTAAGAACTCCACTTACATCTTTGAATGGCTTTTTGTCGCTTATTCTAGAGCAATCTCAAGGTAAATATAAGATGAATGAGTATACTAAAAATGATACAATTAAAGTCTACATAAACACACAGAGATTAGTAGAATTGGTCAATAATGTTTTGTCTCTTAATTCTATTCAAGCTGGTAGATTTGGTATTGCAATTAGACCACAAGTGGATATAAAAGAAGAATTGACTTATTTGATTCAGGATAATAAGTATATATTAGAAAGCTTTAATTCTAAAGTTATAATGAGAGCTATAGGTGATAATTTTGTAGCTAATTTAGATAATGTAAGAATGAAAAGTGTGTTTCAAAACTTATTATCCAATGCTATTTATTATGGCAAAGGTAAGATTTGGATTACTATTATTGATGAGGAAGATAGGCTAAAAATTAGATTTAGAGATAATGGTAAGGGTATTGATAATAGTATAAAAGATAAAATTTTTAAACCGGGATTTAGAGCGGATGGTGTAGATGAGCTTAATTCAAATGGTCCAGGATTTGGACTATTTATTTCTAAAACTATTATTGAATTACATCATGGAACCTTGAAGCTTAAAAATTCAGGTTCAATAAAGGGGTCTGTTTTTGAAATAAAATTACCCAAAATTCCACCTATAGACAAATATAAAAATTAACATAATTACTATTAAGTATGAAAAAAATACAAAATTATTATAATTTATCTAGTGAAGAGACTGTAAATATATTAAAGTCTAGATTAACTGGCCTAAATAGCAAAGAAGTTATTGACATTAGATCGAAATTTGGTGAAAACATTCTCTTAGATGATAAACAAGAAGCTCCAATTTGGACATTTCTAAAACAATTTCATAATGGATTAGTCTATGTGTTGATTTTATCTGCTATACTTTCGGCTATCTTTGATCATTGGGTGGACTTTTGGATTATTATTGTTATTGTGTTGATCAATTCTATTATTGGGTTTTCTCAAGAGTATAGGGCAGAGAGAGCGGTATCGGCTCTGGCTCAGAAAATTTTAGTCAAAACTAAGGTGTATCGTGATGGGCATCTGGAGGAGCATAATGCTAAAGATTTGGTGCCTGGGGATATTATTGTTTTGGAGGAGGGAGATAAAGTCCCGGCTGATGCAAGATTGATTGAGGCTGTCGAATTACAGACCATAGAGTCTGCTTTGACGGGGGAGTCGCAACCAACTCAAAAATCCTTAGAAATAATTACAAAAGAAGTTGGTATTGGCGATATGGTGAATTCCGTTTGGATGGGAACTCTGGTCGCTACTGGCTGGGCAAAAGCTGTGGTAGTGGCTACAGGTATGAATACTCAAATTGGGACAATTGCCGAGGATATTCAAAAATTACCAGTAGAAAAGACTCATTTCCATACTCAAACTGCTACTTTAGCTCGTCAATTAGCTATTTTTGCTTTTAGCTCAGCAACAATTCTGTTTGTGATTGGATTTTGGTTTCGGGGACTACCTTTAGATGAGATGATAGGTTTTACTTTGTCTGCTCTAGTGGGTGGTATACCAGAGAGTTTGCCAGTAGTTTTGGTAGTGGTACTAGCTATTGGAGCTAAAAGAATGAGTGATAAAAAGGCTATTATAAGGTCTCTTCCAGTCACGGAATCTCTGGCAGTGATGGATACTATTATTACAGATAAAACGGGAACTTTGACTGAGAATAATATGACGGTTCAAAAATTATGGGTTTTGGATGAGCCAATAATAGATATTACTGGTCGAGGATTAGACACACAGGGAGAGTTTAAGCAAAATAATAATACAATTCTACCACTAGACTATCCTTCCATTGCCAAATTAGTACATATTGCGGGGCTAGCTCATAATGGTCAATTATATGAGGAAAAGCTAGATAATGGTAAATCTATTACCAAAAGTATAGGAGACCCTACCGAAGTGGCTTTATCTGTTTTGTCCCTCAAATCTAATTTGAATAAAGATTTATTAGATAATGAATGGCATAGATTAGCTGATTTGCCTTTTCGCTCCGAGAATAAATTTAGAGCCAGTTATGTGTATAATCAGGATCAGGACTTACATCAGATGATGGTGATAGGAGCTAGTGAAACTTTACTCAAATTAAGTAATAAAATTTTAGATAAAAAAGGTAATATAATTGATTTAACAGATGACCATATTAAGAAGGTTAATCAGCAAATAGTAGATTTCTCTAAACAAGCAATGCGGGTTATAGCTCTTGCTTATAGAGATGAAAAACCAGGTATACCAGCTATTCAAGCTGAGCAAATTCAAGGTTTAGTCTTTGTTGGTATAGTTGGTATTATAGACCCACCTCGAGCCGAAGTAGCTGATGCTATTACACAGGCCAAAAAGGCTGGAGTCAGAGTAATTATGGCTACAGGAGACCATAAAGATACCGCCCTTGCTATTGCTAAATCTATTGGGCTGATTGACTATACGGGAGAAGCTTTGACTGATGATGAGATTCAAAAGTTATCTGATCAAGAGTTATATACTAAACTCAAAACCGTCTCAGTACTAGCTCGACTTAGCCCAAGAACCAAGCTCAGAGTAGCCACTATCTTACAAAAACACAAGCATATCGTAGCAATGACCGGAGACGGGGTAAATGATGCCCCATCCCTCAAAAAAGCCGATATAGGCATAGCTATGGGTATCAGAGGCACTGATGTAGCTCGGGAAGCCAGTGATATTGTGCTTACAGATGATAATTTTGTCAGTATTATCTCAGCTGTGGAAGAGGGTAGAGTAATATTTAGGAATGTGCAACAAACTAGTATATTTTTGATTACCACCAGTGTGGCGGAGATTTTATTATTTATATTAAGCCTTAGTTTAGATAAACCACTCCCACTTTTGGCAATACAAGTTTTGTGCCTAAACTTGGTGACCAATGGAATTTCAGATATTGCCCTTGCCACCGAGCGAAGCCATAAGGGAATTTTGTTAGAAAAACCACTGTCAGCCAATATGAAAGTAGTCTCACCGAATACCTATCCTTATATTATAATTATGACTTTAACTATGACCGTCATAGGCTTCTGGATTTATCTAGCTTATTTAGGCAATGGTATAGAGCAGGCGAGAACAATGTTTTTCCTCTGCTTAGCCTTGATGCAATTAGCCAATAGCTATAATATGCGATCCCCAAAAGAATCTCTATTCAGCATCGGCTTCTTCTCCAATAAGATGATCAATCTAGCCGTCGCTGCCTCAACTCTAATTTTAGCTGCTATGATAACCATCCCATTCTTACAAAGAATATTACAATTCACCCCCGTCTCGCTATATGATTCTATTTACTATGGATTTATCTCTATCGTCGTAGTCATCGCCGTCGCCGAAGTTTACAAATGGCGAGTGAGATTGGAGGGGAAATAATAAATTAAAATCTAAGATTATGAGTATAGAAACAGGAGGGAATTTAAGCAAGAGAGTAGAAAAGGGTGCAGAAGTGTCTGAGAGTCAAGATTTAGAGCAAGAACTCACCCCAGAGCAAATGGAGGAGGCTAAGAGAATTATTTTAGATAGTTTGGGGCTGGGGGAGGAAGTGAGTTTAGATGATTTTGAAGAAACACTGATAGAAGCAACTCAATCTTTACCAAGATATCAGGAAATTGAGCAAGGACTTGAGGGAGTAGATACACAGAATTTACCTTATGAGCTGTTCAAAATTCTTAAAAAAGATGCAGATACATCAGAACTTGATCCAGATGCACCTCAAGATGGAGTGCTTATCAAATCTATTCAACAGGGACATTTAGAATGTGCGGGAAGGACATTGATCGCCTCTACTTATTTGCAAAGTCGTAATATTGAGCATACTACTATCCAAGCTCCTGGGCATACCTTCCTCATTATAGAAGAAGCAGGGGATACATTGGTTTACTTTGATGCTAATAATAATCTTTACTTTACATTCCCAAGAGAAGCTTTAGAAGGTTATCAGGATATTAGTACAACTGCTGAATGTAAGCTAAAGGAATACAATCCAAGAGAGTCAGATTTTTATGATGGGGTGGGGACAGTTTATGATCATTTTGTAGTAATGCCAGCACAAGAAGGTATAGGAAGCGTATATTTAGGTAATGTGAGAGCAGCATTGAATGGGAATAAAGAATTTGAGACTTCCGTAATTGTAGAAAATAAAAAATTAATTTCAGCAGTCGATAAAATTAAGACTAATATTTATGGAGAGAATAAAGTTCTGGATAGTTTTTTATCAGAGGATAGAATGGAAATTAAAGATGCCCAAGGTAATTTAATAGGAGGATTACTAAAAGAGGAGGAGCAGAAAAAAGAAAATGATAAAGCACTAAGAAGTAAGTTTTTCAACGAACACCCTGATAATCCAACTGAAGAGCAATTTATAAATTATTTCATATATAATTTAGATAACTATAACTATTTAGGTAAAAGAATGCCATTTATAAAAAATACTAAGGATGAGCAAAAAGTAGCCTTTGCACAAAAACTGTGGGAGTCTGTAAAGGAAAAATATTCAAGCAATAGTCAGAGCTAAGTAAGTATACTTAATTACAACCCCAAAATCTCTTTAACTTTCATAATAGTGACTTTTTCTTGGCGGGTGAGTTCATCTAGGGAGTTTTGTATGGATTTGAGATTGGTTTTCATCTCTGGGATGATAACATATTCTAGTGCATTGACTCGTCGTCTAGTGGCTTCGATTTCCTCGGCTAGTAGTCTGGCGGTGAATTCTATCTCAGCTAATTTGACTAATAGAGGTAATATATTCTGCAAGGTTAAGAGGGCTTGGTCTAAATCTTTGGGTGTGCCTAAAGTTCCATATTGGAAGGGGTCTCCTTGTAAATGGGGGATTATATGTGGGATAGTCACTCCCATAATGGATTTCTTTTGTAATTCTAGATAAGTCTTTGCTTGGGATAGATGTATTAGTTCATTGATGGCTTCGGTTGAGATTTTGGTCTGAGCAAATTGAAATAATTGTATGGCTTCTACAATTTTGGGAGTTAATTCTCCTCTTAGCTTGATTACTTCTTGGATAATGGCTAGAAATTCTTGTATCAGTCCATCTCTCTTGTCGGTGAGCAAACTATGTCCGCGAGAAGCGGTTTTAATCTTCTTTTTAAGTTTGAGAGCTTCTTGTCTAGTCGGTTTGACGGCGGGCATACTTATTTGGAGTATTTATCTATGAATTCGGGCTTGATTTTCTTGAGTTCTTTTCTTGGTAATATGGATAATAAGTCCCAAGATAAATCTAGTGTGTCTAGAATGGTTCGGTTTTCTTTTCGTCCTTGTCTAATATATCTATTCTCAAAGGCTTCAGCGAATTTAATATAGGCTTTATCTGTCTCAGATAGGGCAGATTCTCCTAAAATTAGGGCTAATTCTTTGATTTCTATACCTTTGGCATAGGAGGAGGCCATTTGCTCTTTGACAGCGGATAAATCTTCTCGGCTGTATTTTTTATTAACTCCAATTCGTGATAATGATCCAATTGGTTGTATTGGAGGGTATATTCCTTGATTATGTAGCTCTCTGTTGACCATAATTTGCCCCTCTGTGATGTATCCGGTCAAATCCGGTATTGGATGCTGCTTATCATCATCTGGCATTGTAAGGATAGGAATTTGGGTTAATGACCCTGTGGAGCCTTTGACTATTCCTGCTCTTTCATACAATGTTGCAAGGTCGGTGTATAGATATCCTGGATATCCTCGTCGTCCTGGAATTTCTTTTCTAGAAGCGGATACTTCTCTTAAGGCATCTGCATAATTTGTCATATCGGTTAATATAACTAATACATGCATATTTTTCTCAAAGGCAAGATATTCTCCGAGAGTAAGTGCTAATCTTGGTAGGGTAATTCTCTCTACAATTGGGTCGCTAGCGGTGTTGATAAATAAAGCAGCTCTCTCCATTGCTCCAGTTTTCTCAAAGGAGTCGATGAAGAATTGTGCTTCCTCAAAAGTCACTCCCATAGCTGCAAAAATCACTACAAAAGGTTCTTCAGCTTGTATTAATTCTTTTCCATTTTGTAGGGCTACAACTTGGGCTTGTTCAGCAATTTGGGTGGCTATTTCAGAATGTGGTAGTCCTGAGCCTGAGAAAATTGGTAACTTTTGTCCTCTTACTAGGGCATTTAGGCCATCTATGGTGGAAATTCCAGTTTGAATAAATTCGCTAGGGAATTGTCTCATTCCTGGGTTAATAGGGGATCCATTAATATCTAAATATTTCTCAGCTATAATTTCGGGGCCTCCATCTTTGACTTTCCCAGCTCCGGTGAATACTCGTCCTAACATACTGTCAGATACTCCGAATTTCAAAGTTTCTCCTAAGAAAGCTATTTCTGCTGTGTCTATATCTAATCCTTCGGTATTAGTGAATAATTGTACGATAGCTTGGTCTTCCCCAGCTTCTAGAACTCGTCCTTGTCGGATATTACCTTTGGAATCTCTAATCTCCACGATTTCCTCGAAGGCGACTTGAGGTACTTTTTCCACTACTACTAATGGTCCAGCAATTTCTTTGATTGTATTATACCATTTCTTCATATTATTATCCTAAATTCCACTTATTACTTTATTGATACCAAAATCCTCAGGTTTATCATTGTCTTTTAGGTTCTGAATAGTGCTTGAAATTTTCTCAATTAGAGGTACTATGGTCTCAATTTCAGCTTCGGGAGTGTTCTTGAGTCTAGATATTTCTTCTCGGATTGGTAACTCTAATATGTCATTGGTCTCAACTTGGGTATCTTTTTTAGCTAATTCAGTAGCTTCTTTATGGAAGGTGAGCATAGCTTTTAGCATCAAATACATTTTGCGAGTGGAGGCAAAAGCATCAATTTCATCGAAGGCATTTTGTTGTAAATAATCTTCTCTTAGGCCACGGGCAGTGTCTAGTAGAATTTTCTCCGAAGTGGAGAGTGCATCCATACCAACTAATTTAATAATATCATCAAGTTCATTTTCTTTTTGTAGAATTTGCATAGCTAAGTCTCGTAATTCTTTCCAATCGGCATCGGTTTTATTTATAAAATATTCTTCCACATTTTCCTTATAAAGACTGTAACTATTAAGCCAATGAATAGATGGGAAATGTTTTTTAGCAGCAAGAGAGGCATCTAATCCCCAAAAAGCTTTGGTCACTTTGAGGGTAGCTTGGCTAACAGGTTCGGATAAATCTCCTCCTGGAGGCGATACAGCTGCAATAATGGTGGCTGACCCAGTTCTTCCCTCAGAACCAAGAGTTGTCACAATACCCGCTCTTTCATAAAAAGCTGAAATTCGAGATCCAAGATAAGCAGGATATCCTTCTTCTCCGGGCATTTCTTCTAATCTTCCTGACATTTCACGCATAGCTTCAGCCCAACGAGAGGTAGAATCGGCCATCATAGCCACATTATATCCCATATCTCGATAATATTCAGCAAGAGTAATACCTGTATATACAGAGGCTTCACGAGCGGCAATTGGCATATTGGATGTATTGGCTACAAGAATTGTTCTTTCCATCAATGGTCGGCCTGAATTTGGATCTTTAAGATGTGGGAATTCTACTAATACATCGGTAATCTCATTTCCTCTCTCTCCGCAGCCAACATAAACCACAACATCGGCATCTGACCATTTTGCCAATTGATGCTGAATAACTGTCTTTCCAGCTCCGAATGGTCCTGGTACGGCAGCCGCTCCTCCTTTGGGAATTGGGAAAAAGGTATCTATAATTCTCTGCTGGGTAATAAGTGGAGTAGTGGGGATTTGTTTAGCTTTGTATGGTCTTGGAGTTCGAACTGGCCATTTATGCATCAATTGTACAGATGTGTCTCCAATCTTAGCTACTGTCTCGGTAACAGTGAATTCTCCTGCTTTAATCTCAGTGATTGTTCCCTCAACTCCAAAAGGCACTAGAATTTTATGAGTGATTAGCTCAGTTTCTTGTACTGTTCCTAGTATATCTCCAGCTTGAACTTGAGCGCCTTTTTGTACTGATGGCTTAAACTCCCATTTTATCTCTCTATCCAAACTAGGAGCTGTTAAACCTTTTGTTATATATTCAGAATTGAGACCTTGGGCAGCTGTTTTCTCGGCAATTACATTGAGTGGTCTTAAAATTCCATCAAATAATCCAGCAGTCAAAAGTCCTGGGCCTAACTCTATACTAAGGGGCTCTCCAGTAGAAACAACTGGTTCTCCAACTACCAATCCAGAAGTGTCTTCATAGACTTGAATAGAGGCGGTATTGCCTTTGAGTTCAATAATTTCTCCCATTAATTCTAAGTTTCCAACTCTGACCAAATCATACATTTTAGCTCCAATCATAGAGTCAGCTATAACTAAGGGTCCTGAGATTTTGATAATAGTTCCGGTATTCATAGTCATTATTTTAATCAAGAGGCGAATAATTTGTCTAGGCTCATCCCTACTGCTTTTTCGGTGAGATGTTTTAATTCCTCAACGGAATTACTATCTGAGCTAATAGGTAGCTGTGAGATAGGTATATTGAGTGAGTTCAAGACTTTTTTTTGTTTAGAGGTAAGAATTATATTGGAGGCTATAAATATAATAGCATACATTTCGGCATCTTTTTGAATAGTATCTATAATTTGGTCTATTTCTAATTCATTACTATTCAAAGTCTCAAATCCAAATAATTGAAATAAGAGATTAATGTCTGATTCAGCTATTATAACTGGTTTTTTATAGTCTAACATATATTGGAATAATCTATAAATCTTAATTTAGCTTGCTTGGAATCAAATTCCTTAGAATGCTGTAAAATCAGTAATTTAAAGTTTGAAATAGCATATTGTAATCTCTCGGTATATTGAATAATTCTATCTCCGGACATACCGCTAAATTGAGCTCTATTTATGGTCTTGATTTCATTTTTAATAAGGGTGTTTTCAATATTGATGGTATTTATATCTACAGGAGCTAAATTTAAATATTGACCAATATCTCCTAACACGTCTCCAAAACTAAATCCTTTTACCGCATTGATAGCCAAACTTCCTTGAATTGGTAATAAGTGTCGTAAAATATGTTCTTTAGATTGCCCTTTTTGAGTTCTAGCTAAAACATTGAGTAGGGTATAGCTATCTATTTTAGCTAAGACAAAGTCTCTCATAATATCACTACTATAGTCCAAATTTTCAAAAAGTAAGGTCAAGAATATCTCCTCTAAATAGGAAATAATGCTAAAGCTATCTTTAGAGTGTATTAGCTTCTCTTCTTTAATTAGTAATTTTGTTTTAAACTTGGAGCCATAATATAGTTGAGTTGTCGTACCATCTAAAATCTGTTCAAATGATTTTTCTCCCAAATTTTCACCATAAATAGTTTTATTCAAAGCTAGGGTTTTTAATTTTTCAAAGTCTTTAGTAAGGGTTAAGTAAATAAAAGGAGATGTATTTTCTGGTAAAAGAGACAAGATTTCATCCAATTGTTTACTATAGTGATGATTTAGATTTGTAATAGCATTTCCTTGGTTAATATCTATCAATCCAAATGAATCTCGAATCATATTCAAAATAACATCAATATTACCTGTATTGAGTAAATTTTTGGTCTCAGTAGAAACGGGTAAATGCCCTAATCGAGAGACATATCTACTAGTAACACCAATTAGAGGAACTTGTAAACTCATATTTCCTTTATTACGGAGGCTAATGTTGTTTTTTTGACTTTATCCAAAATATCCTCAACAGTAATTTCTAGGCTGATATTCTCTAACTTGCCATTAATGGCCCCTAAATTAGAGTTTTGATTGCTTTTACTGTTTTTATAGCCAAGACTTGAAATTATATCTTTTAATTCTTCGGTATATTTTCCAGTAATAGTTAAAGTTGTGTTCTGTGGGATACCCTGAAGAGTGTCTTGAATTAAAGTTTTGACAAAGTTAGAAGCTAGAATTTCTGGTAAAGATTCAATATAAATAACTTCTAATTGAGATTGTATAGCATAGCCAGAATTGAATTTACTAGTTTTACTGTTTTGGAATTTCTGAAAATTAACTTGAGTAGCAACGGCTTCTTCAATTTTTTCAGTATGTAGCTTTTTGGTCTCAGACAAAGCAGTATTCCATGTATCTTTGTTTTCTTTCAAGTCTGCTTTATATTGAGCTTCTAATTTCTCAATATCTTTATTCATCTGAGATTGTATTAAATCTGCTAAAGTCATATTTATCCTACTGATACTCCGTTAATAATTAGAATAGAAACTAGCAATCCGAAAACAGCAAAAGTCTCTACTAAAGCGGCTAAGATAATTACTTGTCCAATCTTAGATTTATCTCTAGCGATCAATTGAACTCCACTAGCAATTACATCACCCTGATATTTTCCAGAAGCTAAACAAGTAAGTCCTACAGGAATTCCAGCAAAAGCTAATATCATACCATTTTGCCAACTAACATTTGCAAACTCACCAGATAATACTCCAGTATTTTGCAGAATTAAAACAGCTGCTAAAAGACCATAAATAGCTTGTGATCCAGGCAGAGCTGATAATAAAAGTATATTCCCAAATTGAGAATCATCCTCAGCAACTAACCCAGCTCCAGTTTTACCAGCGGTAGAAACTCCGATTGATGAGCCAGCTCCAGCTAAGCCGGCAGCTAGAGCAGCACCTAATACTGCTAAACTTATACCTAATACTTCCATATATTCAACTTTAACTTTTAATTAGGGACAGAGCTTCTTACCACTGCTATCCTTTTCGCTATACTCCTAAATTTTTAAGAATATAATGAAAAAGATAACAGTATTATTCAATAACACTATAATCTTGAGATCGAGAAACCTCCTGTAAGGGTCTTCCTCCAGATTGGAAGAATTTACTAAAGAATTCTACAAAGTGCAATCTACCTACATTGATATAAGTACCTAAGACATTCAGAGCAATATTAAATATATTTCCTGCTACAAAAATAACAATCATAATAATATATCCAATAACAATCCAAGCACCACCTTTTTCTACTAATCCGCTACCAGCTAGGTTTGCTAAGGTTCCTACTACTCCAGCAATAATTCCAGTTGCAAGACCTAGAGCAACTAACCTAGTATAAGATAGTATATCTGACAAATATCCTACTACTCCAAAAAATACATCATAGGCTCCTTTACCAAACTTAGCAAATATAGACTTCATATCTCTACCCAAAAGATATATCATTGTAAATACATAGCCAATATATATATATATCAGAGGATCAATGAGTAATTGAAGTCCATTTCCTAATAATCCAAAATTAATAAGCAATAATAATATTCCAAAGATCAAAGCTAAAGCCCAAAGAATAGAATCTAGACTAGCATCCCAGAATGACTTTTGATTGAATGCTTGTACAATGTTGAGAGATAACCCAAATAAAAGATGAATAACTCCAAGTACAATAGTGAATCCCATCAAAGTAATTACACTGTCCATAGGATTGATAACTTGTAATTGCTGCAAGAAAGGAATTAGTCCAATACTAATTAAGAATTTCATATGAGGTGACGCTGTAGCAGGGTCAATTGCATCTGGAGTAATTCCAAACCAACTACCAAATAAAGCTCCTACAATCAAAGTAGAGATAGAAGCAATAAACACTACTGCAAAAATATCTCTTACACCTGATTTTAATCTAGAATTTAATAATCCAAGCCCAGTCAAAATAATTAGAATCAGCGCATATCCAGCCTCAGATAAAGCTAATCCGAACATAAAGGTGAAGAATATAGCAATAGATAAAGTCGGATCAATTTTGCCAGCCTGCGGATAACCCATAATTTTTGTTACAGTTTCAAAATGTCTTACAATAGGCAAGTTTTTGAATATAACTGGAGTGTCTTCAGATACAGATGGTAATTCTACAATTTTAATATCATTTGAAATGTCTAAAATATCTTTTTTATATAAATTAAACTTTTCTTCATCTACCCATAACTTTATAGAAGAATTTGTTTCAGATTCTGGATTAAAAGAATGTAAATAAGAAATCAAATTTAGTTGAGAATTTAATACATCTGCTAAAATAGCCAAATCCTTGAGCTGAATAGGGGATTTTTTGAGCTCAAGATTTATTTTATTGATGATTTTGGCATTAACACTAAATTCTTGTTTACTTTTATGATAAATATCATAAAAAGATCCTGTAACTTCAGCTGGAAATTGAATGAAGGTAGCTTGATTTTGAATTATATCTAGTCCAATTTTAACCTGATTTTTTGAAACGGCTAAAATATAAACATAATCAGTCCCAATTTTTTTAACAGACTCCAATACAATAGGAGATAAACTTTGCTCCAACTGCTCTACTAAATAATGGGCTCTAGATTCATCAACTAAAAATGGTAAAAATTTAATATAAGAATAGGGTTTAAAAATATTAAGTTCGATGTCTTTTAGAGGTTCTGATTTAGCAATAATATCTTGTAAAACTTCTTGTCTAGTTGTTAAATCATCTTTCAGTCCAGCTTTTTCTACAATCTCTTGAGCTTTTTTGATAATTTCTCCTTGCTCTGTATTATAATGTTCAAAAATGTCTTCAGTGATTAAAAATCTATCATCTAACACAGCTGAGAACATGGATTTTTTAACAGTATGATACCCTTTGTATATATCCAAAGATTTATTTACTATATCTAGATTTTCTAATAGATCCTCTTGTTTATGTAAATAATTTTTAGCTAAAGGAGTTCTTTCTAGTTTTTCTATAATTTCTCCAACTTGACGCTTTTGAATATAAGCTAATAAGTTTAATTGAGTATTGTTTGGAACAGTGATTTGAATTAGTTTAGACGCTTTAACTCCCATATAAATTTATCTATTTACAAGTATGACTATTAATTATAACTGACTCAAAATAAGTTCTTTGATTTTTTTAGTATCTAATTTAATTTCAGCTGAGCTAGAACCATTAGATTGTTTTTCATAAGCAACTAGCCTCTCATTAACAATCTGATTCTTATTCAAAATCTCTTTTTTAAGAACTGCAATATTCTCTTTAGCTTGAATAATATAGTTCTGAGATAAGGTGTTATAGTCTTTTTGTAAAGATTTTTTCTTACTATTAAAAGACTTTTCAATTTCAATCAGTTCAACAAGTTTTTTCATACATATTTATAATTACAATTCATTATAGTCTAGAGAATTTTATTTGTCAATGATTTGTATGGGATTGGAGTGGGTTTAGAGGGTTTAGCTCCCAGCTTACAGGATTATTAATAATATATTCTTGAATTTTTAGTAAATCAGTATCATTACAAAAATACACTTCATATTATCTACACACACTGTAACAAAATACCAATAACCTCCAAGATATAATTCTTTTGACAATCTTTTTATTTGCCTTTTCATAAAAAATATCCCTACACAAAGAATTTTTTACGAATTATTTCATCTTGTTCTCTTTGCTTATCTTCAATTAAATTGATGGCCTTTATTTTCAAGTCTTTGAGGTCCTGTACGGCTAATATTTGAGCTTGTGATTTGAGATAGTTGGGATTATTTTTACTTGGGTTCTCTAATATTTCGGCTAATAAAACATTTAGAATCATACCTATCATAGGTCCTGCTGGGATTTTTAATTCCTTAATTAAAGTATTTCCATCTATTTTGAGCATAGATAAATCTATTGGGTCTAATAAAACTTTTTCTGTCATATATTCAAAATGCCGTAGGCGATAGGGGCGAGCCTTAGGAGTTCCAGAACCAATACGGTCACATTCTCTTAGCTTAATCAAGTCCTTGATATTCTCAACTCCTACATTACGGATAAGCTTACGAATAGAGGATTCAGTCACTTCATTGGTATCATAATAAAACATATGATAACGCACTAATTTTGAAATTCGGGCTGCAAATTTTTTAGGATAATGAAGTCTATTGAGAATTTCATAAGCCATACTAGCGCCTACAACTTCATGATTATGAAAAGTACAGGTTTTCCCTACGCCTTCTTTAGTACGAGGTTTTGCAATATCATGTAATAGTCCAGCCATTCTCAAATCAAAGCTCCAAGACATATCACAAGCATGTTGCATAGTCCTCAAAAGATGTTCCCAAACATCATAAATATGATGTCCATTTTGTTCTACTCCTATACCTTCTAATAATTCGGGCATTATGAAAGGTAATAAATGAGTATCTCTTAGTAATATATAGCCATTCATTGCTCGCGGGGTTAGCATCATTTTGGTGAGCTCATCTCGAATTCGCTCCTGCGCAATATGCTCGAGATTAGGAGCTAAATCTTGAATAGCTTGCAAGGTTTTAGGCTCAATGGTGAAATCTAATTGCACTGCAAATCTCACAGCTCGCATTAGTCTCAAGGCATCTTCCCCAAATCTATCTTTTGGCTCACCCACAGTACGAATAATACCTTTTTCTAAGTCAGATAAACCTTCAAAGAAATCTTGTATTTCTAATTTAGCATTCATCGCCAGAGTATTAACAGTAAAATCTCGGCGAGCAAGGTCAAGAGAGAGTTCAGAGACGAATTCAATTTGTTCAGGATGCCTCTTATCGGTATATTGAGATTCTTTGCGATAAGTGGTAACTTCAATAATCTCTGTCGTATCATCCGGACGGCGATACTTGACCCCTACAGTTCCAAAACTATTCTCATAAACAGAGTCAGGAAATAATTCTTGAATTTGATTCGGAAGAGCATTAGTAGTAATATCCCAATCTACGGGATTTGAACCTCTCACAAGATCACGAACACTACCTCCAACAATAAAAGCTTCATATCCAGCTTGTTCGAGTGTATTCAATATTAAAATAATATGATTAGGTATAGAATAAGACATAATTTTTTTCATATAAATAATGGAGCCAATGGTGGGGATCGAACCCACGACCTATGCGTTACGAATGCATTGCTCTACCAGAACTAAGCTACATTGGCATAAGCATAGTATAGTCTAAAATGGCTGTAAGAGCAATACCAGAAAGAAAAAACCCCACTTAGCTAAGTGGGGTGGAGTGTTGGGATCTGATTAAGTTGCATAAAGCTCGAGGGAGTATTATTGTTAAAACATCTCTGTTGGCTCGACCCTTGCACCGAATAGATATTTGTCTAATCGTATTTGGAACTATTTTTCTGTGTCGTTCAGGTATTTTGTGTCGGCTTAATAGTATTGCATTAGTATAAACTCTCGTTTTGTTTAATCCTTTCAATCTAGAAAATGATTTTTCTGTATTTATATTTAATCCCTCTAAGATAATGATGATATTTCTCCATTCTTCTACAGACAGAACCCAAGTCTCCATCAGAAAATTCCTCAAGTGAAAGTAGTATATAAAATATCAAATTCTATTATTATTGTCAAATTGGGGACGGAGCTAAATTCCCCTCTTGAGGGGTGGACAGCTTTGCTGGACGGGGTGGAAAAGAAAATATTTATACATAACATAAAAATACTCCACCCCGTATCCCCGCTGTAAACATATCAGGGATACACCCCTCAAGAGGGGAGTTGAAAGCCAGAAAAGTAAAAGCCCTACGAAAACTATGTCGGCGGGTCGCCGACTCTACGAATAATGGAGGGGTAAACCCTCCGCTACGAAAAAGAAAAAAGCCCCGCTGAGTGCAGGGCTTGGTGAGAAACGAGAGTCAGGAGAGAAACTCGTACTGAGTGACGATGCCCCAGTGAATCGTTGCCATTAAAGGTGGCAACATATAATTCTTATCCTGATAGGCTTGAGCCCATAACAAAATAATGGGCTTCAATTCTTGCTCCTGTTCAGTCAGGAACCAGAACTTTGCCTCAGTCTCCTCGACTGTTTCTAGCAAGGTAATTGCTATAAATATCTGAACCACACTCCCATACTTTTTGGATTCCTCCAAGATCTCAGGGAGTAGAGCTTCTACTCCAGCTACCAATTTCTTTAGAGGGAATTGTCGGGAGCTGAGATCCGTCGGGATGGGAGGGGGAGCAACCTCAGCCTCAGGAATTTCGCCTGGTTTCATCTCTGCCAAACTCTGAATATTGTCCAGAGTTTGGGGGAAGAGTGAACGAATGCGTTCAAGGATTCGGAAGGGGGTGAGGGAGGGCATAAGCCAAACCTTGTGAAATGAACAAAAATAATCATATCACAAAACCACCAAAATGTCAATAGGTGTAGGTAGTTTTATTTTGTCTTGATAATCACACTTTTCCCGTCTTTATCCTGGATAATGTAGCCTGATTTAGATAATTCTTGTCTTAATTTGTCAGCTTGGTCAAAGTCTTTATTGGCTCTAGCTTGATTGCGATTATTGAAAATAAGCATTATATCAGCGGGGATTGAGGTTTTGGTGAGGGGTAAATTGAGAGCCAGAACTCGCTCTAATCTTTGGAATAATTTGATTATATGGCGTCTTGGTATGGGGTCTCCAGCATCTATTGAGCTATTGATTTCTTTGATAAAATCAAACATAAAGGCAATGGCCTTGGGGGAGTCAAGATCAGAGAAAAGAGATTTTTTGAAATTATTATAGGTATCTCGGATCAGCTTTTGTAGCTTTAGGTTTTTGCGATGTGGCTTGATAGTATTCACTCTATTGATAAAATCTATTATCCGCTGGCGGGTTTGTTTGGCTTGAGTTAGGGAGTCCCAAGAAAAATCTATATCAGAGCGATAATGTGCCATTAAAACTAATAATCTCAAGTCTAGTGGAGAATAGTCTTTATCAACAATATCATCTAGGGTGATAAAAGTTCCCGCTGATTTGGACATTTTGGCGGTATTGACGGTGAGAAAATAACTGTGCAGCCAATAATGTGCCATTGGCTTACCAGTATCTGCTTTGAACTGAGCTATTTCATTGGTGTGATGAATTGGAATATGATCTTTACCTCCTGTATGTATATCAAAGGGTGCATGGAGTAGTGAGTCTGCCATTACTACACATTCAGAATGCCAACCAGGGAAGCCAATTCCCCAAGGGCTATCCCATTCCATTTGTCTTGTCTCATCTTTAGGGGAGAATTTCCATAAAGCAAAATCTGAGGGCGATTTTTTATCTCCCATATTTACTCGAGCTCCGGCTTCCTGAGCTTTGAGATTGAGATGGGCAAAATCAGCATATTCTGGGAATTTGGTAGTATCAAAATATACTCCATCACTGATAATATAGGTATATCCTTTGCGCTCTAATCTCTTGATAAGATTAATTTGCTCTTTTATATATTCAGTTGCTTTCGGGTAATGGTCTGAAGAAAGAATATTCAGTTTTTCTAAATCTTCTTGCCAAAGTTTGGTGTATTTCTCGGCGATTTCTAATGCTGTGAGATTTTCTCTTTTGGCTCCTTTTTCTAATTTATCCTCTCCGGTATCCTCATCACTAACCAGATGGCCAACATCTGTAATATTAGTAACTGAATAAATAGTATAGCCATGTAATTGCAGAGTTCTTTTGAGTAAATCATCAAATAAACTTTTTCGTAAATTTCCAATATGCTGTCTATCATATACGGTTGGTCCACAACTATATAGGGACACTCTTTTTAGGTGTATGGATTTGAAAGGGACTATTGCCTTGGCTGGGGTATTATATAGTTTTATCATATAATATTATTGAAGAGGATTAGAGGTTGATTTATTGGGTGGTCGATAAGTTGAATAAAAAGCGTCTCTTTTTATCATATTTTCTCCCTCATAAATTTCACGATAGGCTACGGTTTTCATAGATCCGTCTGGGCTTGATTCTAACACGACGGGCTCAATAGTTTTGGCGGTTTTGCCAGTTGAGGTTCCATAAATTTCATAATACAGAATAGTCCCTACAATATAATGTTGAATCAAAATATGATGATTTGTATCATTTTGGAATTTAAAGTCAGGTTTTGGTAAGTAGATTGTAGCATCAAGCCCAGGTTTTCCATAATAATTTACAACATAAGAATGGTTTCTCCTCTCAATAATTGGTAATCCAGCATTTAGAGCGGCTCTAAATAGAGTAGTTGAAACTTGGCAAATACCTCCTCCATATTCGGGTATGGTTTTATTGCCTTTAATTACTAACTCAGGTAAATATCCATTACGGGCATCTACTTTACCCAAGGTATTTACAAAAGAGAACTCCTCTCCAGGTTTCAAAAGAGTGCTAGAAATTTTATTAGCAGCTACATTTATATTTTTAACCCTACTTTTGCTTGATCCTCTAAAGTTAGACTCTCCTTTTCCCAATAGTATTTTAAGACCTAGTGCATCGAATTGGGATTCATCAATCAGGGGAGAGGTGACCGCTACGAATAATTCTGTTTTTGCTTTTCCATCTAAAATATCATTTTTAATTCTTTTAGAACTTTCTTCCATCATTAACTTAGCCCCTTCTTTTCCAGGCTCTAAAATTTGAATTTGTTGAGTGTCAGGATTGAATCTTAATTTTGCATTCACAGGTTGGCTAGTCAGAGTTTTTTGCACTGATTCTAAATATTCTTTGACTGTATCTTGAGAGATGTCAATTTTTTTGGTTGTCTGATCAATAGTAATCCAAGTAACAATTTCTTCAGGAGGGATAGTGATATTAGTTTTATTAAAAAATATTTCATGTTCTACTATCAAGGCTTCTAAATCTGATTTTTGAGCTTCCCAAGAAGCAGTTGTAATGCTAGGGATCTCTTTTTTAAGTGGGACTTCTAATTTTATTTCCTCATCTTTCATCTTAGCAGTAATAGCTGGAGTTATTTTTTCGACATCTAATCTTTCTCCAACCTGTTCTGGAATAATAATAACTTCACCTTCTTTATAATCTAATTTAGCATTAGCAAGAGTTTTTAGAGCTGGATTTATTTTAGCACCGAGTGCAGATTCCAAGACTTCAGGATCACTTGTATATAGCCAATTTATATCGGTATTTTGAAATAGGTGGCTTAAAATAGCAAGAATATTGTTTTTTCTCTTAACTCTATAAGCTTGTACTAAAGTTTCATCAGTATTGAGTTTTATGCCCAACTCTTCTAATGTAGTAGTATATTCTTGATTTTCATAAGTGAGTATAATATTTTTAACACTTAGATTTTTATTCTTTTCATCCAATATGTCGAAGGCTTCCTTTAAGCTTTTAGAACTAATATCAAGCCCTTGCACTGCAACATTAGGATAAACTGACTCACGATAAGCAAAAGAAAACCATCCAGCTATAATGGACAATATTAAGAATATAGAAGTTATAATGATTAATGGTAGCTTAACTTTTTGCCAAAATAATTTCATATATAATATATATATTTATTAGTATATTTTACTACAGCTTAATTATATTATCAAATAAATTTGTTAATTATTATATTATCAAATTGACTTACCTCTTATTTTACGAAATATATTATATAAATTAAAAATAAATCTTTTATGAATAAAAATTTGGCTACTTGGGTAATCAATAGTCTTTCCTCCAAACTGCATTTTGAATTTTGAGATTCCCTGCCAAGATTTTTTTGTAGTAGATACTCCCCAAAAGTCATAGATTTTTTTACCAAGATTTTTAGCTTCCAAAATAGATTGCCATTGAAGAAGTGGTGGAGCCATTAGGTTGCGATATTGATTGCTAGAAGCTCCATGTAAATAAATTCTTTGATCCAAGGTATCCAAGATGATATTGGTGGCTAAAACATTATCTTCATACTCAGCTATAATTAAAGATACTTCAATCTCATCTAAATCATTTTTTAATATATTTTTGTAATGTTTCTTGGAATGAATAGCAAATTTCCCTCTTTGGCTGGTATCTTTCATTAAATTAAAGAATATATCAAAGTATTTATTAAATTCAGGATGTTTGTTGGGTATGGTTTTAATTTCAACGCCTTTTTTTTGAGCTAATTTAATATTATATCTCATTTTAGAATGCATATTTTTTAATAAATCATTTTCTGATAGATTTAAATCTAATATTTGAGTTTGATGGGGTAGTCTTTCTAATTCACTAGGTTGGGTATATTTCTTAAAAATCTGACTATAATCATGATATATATCTTGAGCTGGCTCAATTAAAGTAAATATTGCATTATACTTTTGGGCTATTTCTTTCATATTATCCCAAAATTCTTGAATTATCTCTTGAGATATATTTGTTGAGTATAAAATCGGCCCTCTCGGTATATGTAATTGAGTGTATTTTGAAATTAAATTATAAACATAAACTTGAGCAAAGATTACAGTATGACCATCTTTATTATTTATAACAACTCTTTCTACGGCAAGATAATCTTTGCTAATTAATTCTGCCCAATCTAATAGTTGATAGTACTCGGATATATTGTTTGCGAATTTCTGATCAGCTGATAATATCATATTAGATGAGGTTCTAATGTTGTCGCTATTTCCATAACTTCTTCCATAGAACTTAATCCATTTACAGATCCTATTTCTCTTAGTACTGATGAGGATTGTATAATACCCCATTTTAGAGCTTGTGACAAATCGTTAGATTGAATAAAACTAGCTAAAAAACCAGCTGCAAAGGCATCTCCAGCTCCAGTGGTTTCTAGTTTTTTAACTATTCTTGCTGGTAAATATAGGGTGTTATTACTGTTGCTTACATAAGCTCCATTATTACCATCAGTAATAGCTACAATTTTGGCTCCCAGACTGTGTAATCCTTTAATTAAATTAGCCACATCCTCATCAGTATTATTGATAATATATTGAGCCTCCTCCTTATTCACGAATAAAATTTCAGTTTTCGGTACAATTTGATGAATTAAATCTAAATTATACTTTAACAAATAAGATCCCGGGTTTAAAACTAATTTATAACTATTAGAATTAGCTAGTATATTATCTAATATAGTCTCTGAACCCTTGCTAAGAGAGGTAATATATAGCCATTCGCTTGTAGGTAAGTTTAAATTAGTATAATCCTTTGGCTGATGATGAGAAAAAACTATTCTCTCCCCATTGATAGATAAAATTGTCGATTGATTAACTCCAGAATTAACTGTTTTGACTATATGTTCAGTATTGAGATTAAGATTATTTATAGAGTCTATAATATAATTTGATAAATTATCCTCTCCAATTGAGGATACTAAAGCTGTATTTATACCGAGTAAGCTTAACCCATAAGTTATATTATAGGCATTTCCACCAATAGAATCATAAACTTGCGAAACTGGAACTTTATGTCCAATTTCTAAGTTCAAAATAAAGTTACCAGGATTAGAAGGGGAGGGTAATATAGGTATATCTGGAGCTAATAAAAATCTATCAAGGGCAATGTCTCCAATTACAATACATTGATAATTCATATTAATTTATTATTTAAGGATTAATAATAATAGCTCTGTCTGTGGCATTAAGCACCTCAAACTCAATTTTAGTGTGATATATGCTTTTCCATAGGTTTGGAGTTTTGCTAGCCCATTCTACTAATAATATGTTATGTGGGTTTTGTAATAAATCCATAATGCCTAAATTTAAAACCTCCCATTCTTGCTCTAATCGATATAAATCTAAATGATAAACTTTAAATTTTGAATTTGGTATTAGATAAGTTTTCATAATCACAAAAGTAGGACTAGTGACATTTTGTATAACTCCCAATCCCGCTAAAAAACCTTGACTAAAAGTAGTTTTTCCACCACCTAGCTCACCTTCTAATAAAACTAAATTAGCTCTTTTAGTTGCTAGAATTTCCTGAGCAATATTTGTGGCTAAGTCTTTAGTTTCATTTACAGATTTAGATATAATCTCCATATAATAATTATAATACTTTTATTCCTAGCACTCTTTCCAGCTCCGCAAAATCAGTTGTATGATCTAATACCTTTAGAATACCAGAAACTTCTAAAGTTGTCATGCCTTCCTCAATAGCCAACTTTTTAATATTAGAGGTGGAAGCATTAGCTATAATAGTCTCCTTGATTTTAGGAGTCAGCACTAACACTTCAAATATAGCGGTAATTCCATTATATCCATTAGGGTGATCTGGACTTTCATTAGACTTAAGAATAGTGTCAGGGATTTGACTATGATATCTTTCTGGTAATTTAGATTTTATAATATCTTTTTGTTCATTAGAAAGAGTAATAGTGATTGCATTGGCAGGATCTATCTTTCTAATAATTCTTTGAGCTATAGTTACATTAACAAAAGTAGCTATCTCAGATATACCAATTCCGAGATCATATAGTCTTAATATTGCTGACGCTGCATCATTGGTATGTAGAGTAGATAGTAATAAATGTCCAGTGGCTGCAGTTTGCATAGCTACCTTAGCTGTTTCTGTATCTCTTATCTCTCCAATTAAGACTATATTTGGATTCTGCCTTAACAGAGCTCTAATAGCATTAGGAAAGCTATACCCCGTCGCTTCATTTACACTAGTCTGTAAAATGCCAGATAATTTGTATTCAATAGGGTCTTCTATAGTTATTATTTTGACACCAGGTTGATTAAGCGCATTAAGAGTTGCATAGAGAGTAGTAGATTTACCAGCGCTAGTAGGTCCTGTTACTAAAATTAGTCCTGTAGTAGCTTGGAGTTGGTCTTGTAACAAGTTTATATTATATATATCCATTCCTAAATCATGTAATTTGAGCTTAGCAATATCGGAGCGTAATATTCTCATAACTATGGTCTGACCATAACCTCCTGGAATTATAGAAACTCTCACATCAAAATTTTTATCACTAAATATAGTAAAGCGACCCTCTTGAATATTGTTGGCAATATCCAAAGGTAATCCAGAGAAAATTTTAATTTGATTTAAAATTTGAGGATATAAAGACTTTGGTACACGAGCTTCTTCATATAAAACCCCATCAATTCTAAATCTAATAATCAATTCAGTCATATCAGGTTCAAGGTGAATGTCGGTAGCTCTTTTATTTAAAGCAGTATTGGTAATAGCTGTTAATTGATCCTGGATAGACATTGACTCAGATATATGAGTAATCTCAGGTGTAGGAGTCTCTGATTTTTTAATATGAATTCCACGAGATAAGGCAGAAGTCAAAGTAGATTCATAAATTTCATCTATATAAGATATATCTCCTGCAACAGACAATACTTCTTCTATAGAAGTTTCACCGTCTATTACATGCAAAACTCCATCTTGAAATAGGGTTATCATTCCATTTTCAATAGCTTTCCTAAATACTTTAAACTCAGGAGTCCCGTTGATAATTAAATCTTTAACATTATCACGAGTCTCAAATAATTCATATAAAGCTAGTCTTCCTTTATATCCAATTCCATAACATTTCTCACATCCTTTGGGACGATATAATTTATTGATTTTTTGTGGAATGGTTAAGTTGGATTTAGGAGATATAATAGCTAATGCTTTTTTTATAGAATCTAATTCCTGTTCTGTAGGAATATATTCTTCTTTACAGTCACAAAATTTTCTTACCAATCTTTGAGCCACAAAAAGATTCATCGCTGAAATTATTAATTGTGGACTGGAACCAAATTCTTTAAGTCTAGTAATAATACCCACTGAATCATTTGTATGAATAGTAGAAAATACCAAATGCCCAGTTATGGCAGCATTCATAGATATACTGGCAGTATCATTATCTCGAACTTCTCCAATCATAATTACATCAGGATCTTGTCTTACAATAGCTTTTAACCCATTAGCAAAGGTATAGCCTTTTTTTGCATCAACTTGAGTTTGATTAATATTTTGTAATCTATACTCAATTGGATCTTCAATGGTAATAATATTAGTTTCAGTTCTGTTTACGTAATTAAGAAAAGAGTATAGACTGGTAGTTTTTCCCGAACCAGTAGGTCCAGATAACATAATCATACCCTGAGGCTTGTCGAGATTTCTAACTATAATATCTAAAAAAGTCTCTCTAATACCAAAACTATAAATATCTAGATTGTGAATTTCTGTATTGAGAAGTCTCATTACAATAATCTCACCAGTTTTGCTAGGTAAAATTGAAACCCTTACATCAATTGACTGGTTTATATTGCTAGAATTCTCTTTTATAATAATACTAAATCTACCATCTTGAGCAGTAGTCTTTACGTTTAATACAAGAGAAGCTAAATTTTTTACTCTTGAGATTAATAATTTATACATTTCATTGTCAAAATTCAAAATATCCTGTAAAACTCCATCTATGCGATATCTAAGTCTAGTAATATCACCTTTTGGTTCTATATGTATGTCACTAGCTAAAGAAGAAATAGCCCCGGCACAAATGATTTGCATTAATTCGGAAGTTTCAACTGAATTAATTTTGTGAGCAAAATCTTCTAAAGCAATAACACTTTGCTTAACTTCTTGTAGCATCTGAAGTGGTATTATGAGGTTGTCTTTTACCACCTCACTTCTTTCCTGTAAAAATTCATATGCATTATATCCCTTCTCTAAGCTATATCCCGAGACCAGATATAAATCTACTTCATAATTACTTTGATATAATTTTTGCAATATAATTTTAGCTATAGAGTTATTTATATCTTGTAGGGCTACTTTTAGATTTAATCCAGACCTTTGAAAAATTATCATCTGGGCTTTTTTGGCCTGTTCTTGACTTAGTATTTTAAGGGCATCTGGGTTAATTGGAACAAGTTTTAGATTGAGATAAGCCATCCCAAGCTCATTTGCCAATCTTTGAGTTAGTAACTCTTCTTCCCTTTTATGAATGGCAGCTAAGTTTAAGTCTACTACTTTATCTGAATGTAGTTTGTTTCTAAAACTTTGACGATTATAATTTTTTTGTTTTAGTATTGAACTCATAAATATAAGAATATATAATTATATTATACCATAATATGTTAAAAACAATAAATAGTAATTTTTTTAAAAGATGAGTATTTAGTATAAATGGTTACAGTATAGATAGATTAAATATAATATATTACTATCTATTTTATATATAGACATATGGTCTATGATCAAACGACATAGCTTATTTAAACCGCAACCTAACAAGCACTTAGTTTTTATTCTGGTAAGTCTCTATAAAATATGTTATTATTAATTAATATGAGGTATATAAAAGATTATACAAGTTCGCTAGAAGGTAAACGTGTTCTAGTGAGAATAGATGTGAATGAACCAGTGGATTATAAGGGCTATCCACAAGATACCTTTAGAATACAAAAAGCATTGCATACTATTAACTTCCTAAGACAGGCAAAAGCTAAGATTATTTTGATTGCTCATCTTGGAGATCCTCAAAAAGAAGGTAAAGATGGCTTTTCTTTAGAGCTCATATCAAAAGTATTGGGACAGTTAGGCGGGTTTGATATTACATTTATAGGTAAAAACATTGAGGGTATCGACTCTAATATAATCAACAATATGTCAGATGGTGAGGTTGTATTCTTAGAGAATTTAAGGTTTGATATTAGAGAGGAAGAGAATAGTATAGAATTTGCTAAAAAACTAGCTCAATTTGCTGATTTGTATGTTAGTGACGCTTTTTCAGTAATGCATCGTAATCATAGCTCAGTAGTTGCTATTACAGAGATCCTACCTTCCTTTGGAGGTTTGGTAGTGGAGCAGGAATTAGAAGCTTTAAATTATATCTTAAATAATCCAACTAAACCAGCTGTAGCTATTATTGGAGGTGCTAAAATATCTACTAAATTACCAGTTATACAGACTTTAGAGCTGATTTTTGATTATATCCTCGTTGGTGGCAAAATAGCAAATGAATATATTGATGAATATAGGGACTCTAAAAGCGATAAGATTATTTTACCAGTAGATTTTGTTGATGCAAAAAGATATGATATTGGCCCTAAAACCAGAGAGTTGTTTGCTGGTTATATTGCTAAAGCCTCTACTGTGATTTGGAATGGTCCAATGGGTTGGTTTGAACAAAAACCTTATGATGAAGGCACTAGTTTTATTGCTATGGCTGTTGCTCAGAATGAAGATAGCTATTCAGTAATAGGGGGAGGAGAAACAGTAGATGAAGTCCATAATTTATATCAAGATTCTAAAATAGATTTTATTTCTACTGGTGGTGGTGCTATGTTGGAATATATAGCAACTAAGGGGAATCTGCCAGGAATAATAGCTTTACAAAATAATACATTAGAACTATGAAAATAGCGGTGCACGGCTCTCATTTGTGTCAAGAAAGAGAGGATGGGAATCAGACTTACATTTTGAACTTATTTAGAGCAATCCGAGAGATTGATACTGAAAATAAGTATACTTTTTATTATAATAAACCCAATGCTAAAATAGTAGAGGCATCTAATTTTGAGCATAAGGTACATAAATCTTATTTTATGTGGACCCAGAGGGTATTTCCATTTTTATTACGTCAAGATAAGCCAGATGTGCTTTTTATGCCAATTCAAATGTTACCTTTTTTGAA
The DNA here is from genome assembly GCA_032117235.1 of Minisyncoccota bacterium. Taxonomy (GTDB): domain Bacteria; phylum Patescibacteriota; class Minisyncoccia; order SW-4-49-11; family SW-4-49-11; genus CALRBF01. Next base: position 53,661 of record JAULZW010000005.1, read on the forward strand.
GTCAAGAAGACAAAAATCCGTGGTTACAATTCATGATTTAGCCTTTCTTTTGTATCCTGAAACTTTTCCAGCTAAAGATGCTTTTTTGCATAAACTTTATGTCAGAGAGGCTATTATTAAGGCTGACCATTTAATTGCTATTACTGAGGCTACTAAACAAGATATCATCCGATTTTATAATGTGGACCCAGGGAAAATTACAGTTGTATATCACGGGGTGGATAAAAACAGATTTAGATTAATACAGGAGGGTGAAGATATTTTAGTTAATAATGTTAAAAATAAATATAATATTAGCAAGCCATATATTTTGTATATTGGAAATGTGCAACCTCGTAAAAATATTCAAGGTTTGATTAAGGCTTATCAGAAGCTCAGAAATACCAAAGACCATAATTATCAATTAGTTATAGCTGGAGCTAAGGCTTGGTTGGTAGAAGATGTAATGAAAGAAATAGGGGATGAGTATAGGGATGATATAATCTTTACAGGGAGGTTTGAAGATTCAGAATTATCTCCACTTTTATGGGGAGCAGATTTATTTGTATTACCTAGCTTTTATGAAGGTTTTGGTCTGCCAGTTTTAGAAGCTATGGCTTGTGGAGTACCTACTTTAGTTTCAAATACTCCAAGTTTAGTTGAGGTTGGTGGGAATGCATCTCTTGCCTTTGACCCACACAATGTTGACGATATGGCAAAAGTATTAGACAATATAATAAGTGATCCTAATTTAAGGCAAGAAATGAGAATAAAGGGATTAAAAAGAGCAAGAGAATTTTCTTGGATTCGTTGTGCTCAGGAGACTGTAAATGTAATTCAAAAAATCAATTTATTATGAGAAAAATTATACCTAATGACACGCAATTACAAAAAAAGAAATTGAAGCCTTGGAAAAAAAACATTCTTATTTTTATTGGGGTTTTATTTTTAATAGGAATTTCGGTGTTTGGATACTTTGCTTATAAAGCTAATAAATCCATTAACAATATTACTGGCGAGAATCAGTCGATTTTTGATACAGCTAAATCATTATTGTCTGTTGCCCCTACTAAGCAATTAAAATCAGATAATGGTGTAACTAATATAGTATTATTAGGAATGCGTGGTAAAGACGATCCAAATGGAGGTTTACTATCTGACTCTATAATGGTTGTTTCAATACAGCAAGAATCTAAAAAGGTTGCTATGATTTCAATCCCTCGAGATTTGAGAGTTGAGGTACCTGAAACTAAGGGGTATAGTAAACTGAACTCAGCACATGCTATTGGTTCTCAACAACAACCACCTCAAGGTTTACAATATACTATGAAAGTATTAGAAAATGTTACAGGGCTGCCTATGCATTATGGAGTAAGCGTAGACTTTATAGCTTTTAAGGGGATTATTGATTCTTTAGGTGGAATTACAGTTAATGCAGCTAGTGATTTTTATGATCCTAATTATGAAGGAGGAATTAAAGTTTCAAAGGGTCTGAATGATTTGAATAGTGATAGAGCTCTTAAGTATGTTTGGGCTAGATTAACTACTAATGATTTTGATCGTTCTAGACGACAAAGAGAGGTATTGACAGCTATTAAAGATAAAGCTGAAAAAAATGGTTCTCTAAAAAACCCATTGTTTATGATTGATTTATTAGATAATTTGGGAAATCATGTTAAAACCACTATGACTGTAGATGAATTAAAAACAACAGTTGATACAATAAATACCTTAGATATGAATAATATTATTCAAAAAGGTTATGATACCTCTGCTGATGGACCATTTACTTCTAAAAATGATCCAGTTATTGGTTATGTGATAATTCCAAAGTCTGGAAACTTTAATGTTTTCCAAAAAGATATTCAAGGTATATTTGGTGCTTCTGATAAAGAAAATGTACAAAATCCTTAATATGTATAAATATAAAGTAGCTCTTACAATTGTAAACTATAATACTAAAGATTTACTTTTATATTGTTTAAAAAAAATTTATCAATCTAAAATAAGTATCCCATTTCAAGTTATAGTTTTAGACAATGCTTCTAAGGACTCAGATGATACAGAGGAAGAGGTTAAGAATAAATATCCTTTAGTAGAGTTTTTGAAACAATCTAAGAATTGTGGATATACTAAGGGTGTAAATATATGTGCTAAATATTCCCAAGCTAAATATATATTTAATTTGAATACAGATGCTTTTTTGGATGAAGGAGTTGTTGAATCGATGGTACAATGCATGGAAGATAACCCCTCATTTGGACTTATTGGCCCACAGTTACTAAATTTTGACAGTACAATACAAGAATCAACTTATCAATTTCTAACTCCATTATTAGCTTTATATCGTAGAACTCCAATAGGTTTGCTACCTTTTGCGCAAAGAGCAATTAATCGTTTTAAAATGTCTGACTGGGATCATAACTCTATTAAAGAAGTAGATTGGATTTTAGGCGCGGCCTATATGTTCCCTAAAGACTTATTAGAAAAAATTAATTATCTTGATGAAGATATGTTTTTATACTTATCCGACACTTATTTTGCATGGCAAGTATGGTCAGCTGGATATAAAGTAGTTTACTACCCTAATGTTAAAATGTATCATTATCACCGCAAATCCAGTCAAAATGGATTTGTATTTAGTCTTTTATTTAAGAAAATTTATTGGATACATATTCAGGATGGAATTAAATTTTTTATAAAAACTTGGAACAAACCTAATCCACATCGACAAATAACTTAAAATATAAATTATGAAATTATCTAACCTTGTATTTACAGCTATTCTTCTAATAATGTCATTTGTGTTGGGGGGATTTTATTTCCAAGACTATGCATATAGTTTTATTTCATCAAATGCTACATTATCTAATAATTTAGAGACTAATTCTTTACAAAAAGTATATAGTTTTTTAAGAGAAGAGTATTTTTATCCAGATAAAATTGAGGACAAATCTAAAGCTGAACTGGGAGCAGTGAAAGGATTAGTTGATTCACTTGATGACCCATATACAGTTTATTTCTCAAAGGATGAATATAAAGACTTCTCAGAGAGTTTAGACGGTAAGTTTCAAGGAATTGGAGCTGAAATTGGGCTTAGAGAAGGGCAGTTGATAATTATAACTCCAATTATGGGTAATCCAGCTAGTAAAGCAGGATTGTTACCAGGAGATGCAATAATTACTATTAATGGTGAAAGTACATTTGGTTTTAGTATAGATAAAGCAGTTACTAAAATTAGAGGAGAAAAAGGAACTGAGGTGAAACTAGAAATTTCAAGAGAAGGTCAACCTGATATAAAGGAATTTAATATAATTAGAGATATTATAGATGTACCAAATATCAAGGTTAAAGAAAAAGAAGGAGTTGGTGTTATTTCATTATCTCAATTTCAGGTAGAAACTGCTCAAGAATTAGATCAAGAGATAATGAGTATTAAAGAGAAAGGTATTAATAATATAGTTTTAGATTTAAGGAATAATCCTGGAGGATATTTGCAAGCAGCGGTTGAAGTTGTTGAGTTGTTTTCACCCAAGGGATCAATTGCAGTTATAGAAAAAGAGAAGGATTCTAATTCAATGAAAGAGTTGAAAACTAAAAAGAATCCTAAATATGAAGATATAAACTTAATAGTTTTAGTTAATCAGGGATCAGCTAGTGCATCTGAAATAGTAGCAGGAGCTTTAAGAGATTTAAGATATATTAAATTAGTTGGTCAACAGACTTTTGGTAAAGGTGTAGTACAAAGCACCAAAGAGTTCTCTGATGGCTCAGTTTTGAAGTATACTATTGCAGAATGGTTCACTCCTTCAGGAACTGCTATTAATAAGGAGGGTATTAAACCGGACTTTGAAGTTAAGTTGACATCAGATGATATGAAATCAGAAAGAGACCCTCAATTAGACAAAGCAATATCAATTATTAAATCAGAATAAATTAAGTCTTTATATTTGATCAAATTTAACTATTTCTCCATTGATCTCCACTCCATTTTGAGATAGTGTTTTAGAGCTAATAATAACTCTTTTATTAATTCCTAATAAGTCAGCTTCTGCAAACTTTACTCCAGGTCTTTCATTGCGATTATCAAATAAAACAGTTTGGTTGTTGCTTTGAATTTGCAGGTATAATTCTTCGGCTTTTCTCATAACATCCTCAGAGTCTGTATTTAAGGCAATAAGATGAATACGGAATGGAGTAACTGATTCTGGCCATATCATTTTAGACTCATTTTCAGCAAAAACTTCTACCAAAGTTCCCATTAATCTAGAAATTCCAATTCCATAACATCCCATAATTACTGGTTTATTAAACCCATTTTCATCAGTAAACTCCAAATTAAATGCCTCAGAGTATTTTGTTTCTAATTTAAATATGTTTCCAACCTCAATAGACTGCTTTTGAATTAAGTTAGAATTATTACATTCAGGACAAGTTTTTTGTTCCTCTATAATTTCTTTATTTATAGCAATATTACATTTTTCACATATAAAAATTGTATCTTCTCCGATATCAGATACAGTCTGGAACTCATGTGAATATTTGCTAAATGTGCCACCAGAAGCATAAGTTTTAAAAGTTATATCTCCGATACCAAGTCTTTTATAAATATTGATATAGGCTTGAGTTGCAAGTTCATAATATCTATCTAAATCTGCAGAGGAGCTGTGGAAAGAATATAGATCTTTCATAATAAATTCTCTACCTCTTAAAATTCCTGATTTAGCTCTTTTTTCGTCTCTAAACTTAGTTTGAATTTGATAAGCAGCTAAAGGTAAATCTTGATATGACTGAATAAAGTTTTTCGCAATAGGTGTTATAATTTCTTCGTGAGTAGATCCTAGCGCTAGCTCTGTTGAAGTATAGTAAGAAGTAAATTTGTATAATACATCTAAACTATTCCATCTACCAGTCTTTTCCCAATAAGATTTTGGTTGAAGCGCTGGCAATAATAATTCTTGGGCTGAGATTTTGCTTAACTCTTCTCTTACTATATTCTCTATGTTTTTTATGACACGATACCCTAAAGGTAAATAAGCATAAACACCAGCCATAACTTGTTCTATATACCCAGCTTTGATTAAAATTTTAGCATTTAGGGATTCTTCTGTTTGAGAGATTTGTTTTCTAGTTTTGGAAATTAGGTTAGACTGATACATATTAAGATTTAATTATTAAGTAATGCAGTAATTTTATTTTGAGGGAAATATTTCATAACAATATGCCAGACTGGTTTACGGTATTCATGTAGAAATTTCTCAATTTTATCTTGTGAAACCCATAAAAATCCACCCAACTCTCTACGGTCTACTTTAATTGACTGGGTGCTACCATTGTATTTAAGTAACATAATAGTTTGTTCTTGTCCTAAATTCTCGTCTCGAATAAGTCTCTTAGGGAAATAAAAGGTATGTTTTTCTGGGCATTTATCTAAAATTGTAAAATCAGTAGTATTTAACTCCTCCCCCAACTCTCTTATAATTGCTTCCTCATTAGTTTCATTCTCATTAACTCCACCCTGAGGAAACTGCCAATGCAAAGGGTCATTTGCTCTAGATACAATTAATACATTTTCATCTTTATCAAATATTATTGCTAGTACATTTTTCCTTAGTTTACCATAGGACATATATTTTAAAATTAAACCATTATCATAATTATATGTATTATAGCTTATATTTAGTATTTTGTATACAACATAAGTATTTTTATTAGACAAAAATATAAAAATATGATATTATTTTTATATATTAATATAATATCATATAATATGAGTAAAAAACTATTAGAAAAATACCCAAATCATAAAGAATTTATCTACAAGACTGAAATCATAACAAGATATGTTTTTAAAGCTATGATTATGTTGGTGGCTGTTACATTGGTCTTATATCAAGTATTATTTGCACTATCATATCTTGGTCTAAGCTCGTATCAAGAATATAAGCAAGAACAGCAACAAAATAAGCAACAAAAAGCTTTAGAAAAACTACAAGGAGATAAGAAATAATAATAGTCTGCTTTAGTTTTACTATAATAAAAGCCGGTAAATCCGGTTTTTATTGTAAATATATTTAATATAGTATAAACTAAATATAGGTTAACAAATTATATTTTTATTTAAATATGAACATCATAGAATTTAAGTCTGAGTTTCAGTCTGTATTGGCACAAGCTATTGAATATAAATTTGAAGAATATAGTGCATATACTAAAGACGCAGAAATCTTAGACATTATCAGTTACGCTAAGTCTATTATAGGTGGTGGCAAATGTATTCGTCCCTATATGGCATATACCTTGTATGAAACTTTAGGATGCGACAACAGAGAAACTATTATGGATTTATTGGTCTCTCTGGAAATTTTTCATGCCTTTGCACTGATACATGACGATGTTATTGATGAGGGTAAACTGCGTCACAAAGTAGATACTGTGCATACTTTTGTATCTAAAAGAATACAAAAAGATCACAGAAGCTTTAAAAATAGGGTTCACTATGGTAATTCACAAGCTATATTAGTAGGTGATCTATTATTCTCATGGGCAATTAGTAGATTTCATAAATTCAGTTATTTACCGCATTATAATGAAGCTTGGAAGGTTTTTTATACAATGATAGATGAGGTAGCTATAGGACAAATGATAGATGTGAATGTAATTACTAGAGATAAAATTAGCTCTCAACTTATAGAAACTAAAATGAGACTAAAAACAGCTGGATATACTTTTGTAAGACCAATGCAAATCGGAGTGACTTTAGCTGGAAAGGAAAAAGAGCTAACAAAATTTTGTTTAGATTTCGGAATAGCTCTGGGACTTGCTTTTCAGACACAAGATGATATTCTGGATATTATTGCTGACCCAAAAACAATTAAAAAATCTATTCTGTCCGATATAAGAGAACATCAACATACTTTTTTGACCCAATATGTATTGGATAATGGGACAGACGAAGACGTTTTAGAGTTAGAGAAGTATTGGGGTAACTCTGAAATTACTGATAATGATCAAGTTGCTATTGTTAATCTTTTTGAAAAGACTGGGGCTTTATCATATACTAGATCAAAAGTACAAGAATATTTAGCCCAGGCTAAACAAATTACTATAGAGGAGACAAATATTACAGATAAAACCAAACTGGCATTGAATCAATTGATTAAGTATATTGAGGATAGGGGATATTAAAAATATGGATAAACATACTCAAGCAGTAGAGTCTATAACTAAACAATTTGGAACTAGTTACTATTTTGCGACTAGGTTCTTACCTCTTGATTTGAGACAAGCAACATATGCGCTATATAGTTTTTTTCGTATTCCAGATGAAATTGTAGATAACTCTAGTTATTATGCAGAAGAAGATATTTTAATTGAACTAGAAGATTGGATGCAAATGTGGCAAAAAGCTTATTTGGGTGAAGCAACAGTATATCCAATCTTAGACTTAACAGCTAAAGTTTTTAATAAATATAATATCCCTTATCAATATAGCTTAGATTTTTTAGATGCAATGAAGCAAGATGTCTATGTTTCAAGATATGAGACATATAAAAATTTACAGGAATATATGTATGGATCGGCTTCAGTAGTCGGTCTAATGATGAGTTATATCATAGGTTTCAACAATAAAAAAGCCTTAGATTATGCTCCATATTTGGGTGAAGCTATGCAACTAACTAATTTTATTAGAGATATAGGAGAGGATTATAAAGATAGAGGTAGAATTTATTTACCGCAGGAAGATATGAATAAATATAATGTAAAAGAAAAAGATATCAAAGAGAATAAGGTTACTTCAGCCTTTGTTGATTTAATGAAATTTGAAATTCAAAGAGCGCGTAGCCTATATAGGAAGTCTGATAAAGGTCTTAAATATCTTAATAAAAGAGGTAGGTTTTCGGTAATAATGGCAAGCCGGATGTATGAGGCTATTTTAGATAAAGTAGAACAAAATAACTATGATGTCTTAACGAAAAGAGCCAGAACATCGAAGAGAGAAAAAATATATATACTAGGTAAGTCTGCTCTAGAGTACGGATTTTAAGGATTGATTTTTGTATTTGAATATACTTAATCTATATGATATAATTAATTTAATATTAAATAATAAGTAATATGGCAAAGAATAAATCCAAATCTACAGACAATGTTAGTAAGAGTGATAAAATACAATCAGTATTAGAAGATATCAAAAGTAAATTCGGAGATGAGTCCATGATGAAGTTGGGTGATGTTAAGAAAGTTGATATAAAGGCTTACTCAACAGGTTCTATATCCCTTGATAGAGCTCTTGGAATTGGAGGAATGCCACAAGGTAGAATTATAGAAATTTATGGGCCAGAATCTAGTGGTAAAACTACTATTTGTTTGCAAGTTATTGCTAATGCTCAGAAAGAAGGAGGTGTTGCAGCCTTTATCGATACAGAACATGCGCTAGACCCTGAATATGCGAAAAAATTAAAAGTTAATACTAATGATTTATTGATTTCACAACCTAATACTGGAGAAGAAGCTTTATCCATTGTAGAGGCATTAGTGCATTCTGGTAATGTAGATATTATTGTATTAGATTCAGTAGCTGCTATTGTTCCTAAGGCAGAAATTGAAGGAGATATGGGAGATTCTCATGTCGCAATTCAAGCAAGATTAATGTCTCAAGCTCTCCGTAAATTAACTGCAATTTCCGCAAAAGCTAATACTACAATTGTTTTCACCAATCAAACTCGTATGAAAATTGGAATGATGGGATATGGTAGTCCGGTAGAAACTCCTGGAGGAAAAGCTTTAAAATTTTATGCTTCAGTTAGAATAGAAATTAAAAGAGTAGCTCAAATTAAGAAAGGAGAAGAAGTTATAGGAGCTAGAACTAAAGCAAAAATTGTCAAAAACAAAGTTGCAGCACCGTTCAAAGTTGCTGAATTTGATATTATGTATAATGAAGGAGTGTCTCTTGAGACAGATCTCATTAATTTAGCTCTTAAAGTAGGTGTTTTGAAGAAAAAAGGAACATATATCCAAGATTTAGATGGCAATACTTTAGGTCAGGGACTGGAGTCAGCTAGAAAAAGTTTAAGAGATAATCCTGAGCTATTGCAACAATTATATTCTGATGTCTTGGCTAAAGAAGATGCTAATATCGAGGGGTCTGATACAATTGATAGCGTTGTTACTAATCAGCTTGAGGATTAATTATGGCTTACACCTTAGTTTTAATGCGACATGGAGAAAGTTTATGGAATCAATTGGATAAATTTACTGGTTGGACAGATGTAGAGTTGTCTGACAAAGGTATTCAAGAAGCAAAAGCAGCAGGTTTAGTATTGTTTCAAAATGGATTTGAATTTGATTTTGCATATACTTCCGTATTGGACAGAGCTATAGATACCTTGCAATATGTCTTAGAAGGAGCTCATATGACTTGGATTCCAGTTACAAAAGACTGGCACCTTAATGAAAGGCATTATGGAGGCTTACAGGGTAAAAATAAAGATGAAGCTGTAGATGAATTCGGTGAGTATCAAGTGAAAGTTTGGAGAAGGACATTTGCTATTAAGCCTCCATTGCTATCAGAATATGACTCTAGATATCCTGCTAATGATGATAGATATACTAACATACCAACAGAACAGTTGCCTATTGGGGAATCTCTTAAAGATACTTTAGATAGAGTGCATCCGTATTGGGAGACAGAATTAAAGCCAGCTATTCTTTCTGGAAAAAGGCTTATTATATCAGCTCATGGCAATAGTTTAAGAGCTTTATTGAAGTTTTTAGAAAATATTTCAGATAAAAAAATTATTGATATAGAAATACCAACTGGTAATCCATTAATATATGAACTAGAAGAGAATACTTTAAAGGTTTTAAAAAAGTATTATTTAATGGGTAATACAATTAAAAATAATAAAAATATATTTAGTAAATTTAAATCTATTTTTAAATTAAATTAAATTATGTCAAAAATTATTTTAGTAAGACATGGAGATAGTCAATGGGACCAAGAAAATAGATATATAGGTTGGATAGATGTTCCTTTATTAGAACAAAGGGATGAATTAAAAAAAATTGGGAACACATTACTTAATAATAACACAGATATAGACATAATTATTACTTCAGTGCTAGAAAGATCAATTGTCAGTGCTTGGACTATTATGAACAGTATGTATCATTCCTGGATTCCAGAAATACATGACTGGAGATTAAACCCAAGACATTATGGAGTAATACAAGGTTTAACTTATCAAGATGTATTGGTAAAATATAATAATATTAACGAAATTAATCTGAGTTGGGATAAAACTGTTAGCCCAATTACATTAGATGATAAAAGTCATCCTAAGTATGATAGAAGATATGCTACTATATCGCCAGAGAGTTTACCTTCTGTGGAAAGTTTAAAGGATGTTTATGAAAGGGTGGAGAGTTTCATTGTAGATACATTATTACCTATTTTGTCTAGAAATGAGAATATTCTAATTGTAGCCCATCATGATAGTATAAGATCTATATTAAAATATTTTGAAAAATTATCGATTGAAGATACTATTAAATTTAATATTAATCCTTCTCAAGCTATAGTAATAAATTATGATTATAATACGGGCTTATCTACACAGACAGTATTTGAATAGTTAGATTACATCTAAAATTAATATGTGATATAATTTCCTAATTAAACAGTTAATATTATGTATAACCACAGAACTATTGAACAAAAATGGATTAAAAAATGGGCTGAAGGCTTTGTAGATTATAGGGTTGACAATGCTTCAGATAAAGAAAGTAAATATATTTTAGTTGAATTCCCTTTTCCTTCAGGTGCTGGACTTCATGTAGGACATATCCGTAGCTATGTAGCACAGGATATAAAGGCAAGAATGTATCGTATGCAGGGACAAAATGTACTTTATCCTCTAGGCTGGGATGCTTTTGGGCTACCAACAGAAAATTATGCTATTCAGAATAATATATCTCCTGTTATTGCAACAGAAAATAATATTAATACCTTCAAAAAACAATTAGCATTATTAGGATTATCTTTTGATTGGAGTCGTGAAATTAATACTACTGATCCACAATATTATCGCTGGACGCAATGGATATGGCTACAAATGTATAAAGCTGGACTTGCTTATCAAGATACCACTAAGGTTTGGTGGTGTGATGAATTAAAAACTGTTCTTGCTAATGAAGAGGTTATTGATGGGAAATCAGAGCGTGGGGGATATCCTTGTGAGAGAGTGTCCTTAACACAATGGATGTTAGCAATTACCAAATATGCAGATAGATTGGATAAAGATTTAGATACTGTTGATTATTTGCCCATTATCAAAACACAACAGAGAAATTGGATTGGTCGTAGTGAGGGAGTTCAATTAAAATTCCAAATTCTAGACTCAGATGCGTCTGTGGAAGTCTTTACTACTCGAATAGATACCGTATTTGGCGTTACCTTTTTGGTATTAGCACCAGAAAATCCAATTTTAGATAATATTGTAACAACAGAGTATAAGGAGGTAATACAAGCCTATCAAAAGCAAACGAAATCTAAAAGTGATTTAGATCGTCAGCAAGAAAAAGAAAAAACTGGAGTCTTTACGGGAACTTATGCTCTACATCCATTAACAGGGGAGCAAATTCCTATTTGGACTGCCGATTATATATTAATGAATTATGGAACTGGAGCCGTAATGGCAGTACCTGCTCATGATGAGAGAGACAGAGAATTTGCTGAAAAATTTGAATTACCTATTAAACAGGTAATTGCTGAATATGCTACTCTTACAGGGCAAGATGCTCCAAAGAGTGATGAAAATATTATTAAGTTTGATGCAGCAACTGTAATTGTTAAACATTGGGAAGAAGAATTATATTATGTAATACAATTTAATGATGGACGAAATGGTTTTGTCGGGGGACATGTTGAATTAGGTGAGACAACAGAAGAAACTGCAATTCGTGAGACGGCAGAAGAATCTAGATATGTAGATATTAAAAAGATTGAGCAGCTTATTGAGCATGTATATAGTCGTGGTTATAAACATCGTAAATTGAGAGAGGAAGAATGTCATGATTCTCTATTTGTAGTAACATTAGGTAGTGACAAACAATTAGAGGTGATTGATGAGGAGACACAAAAAGGCCGTTGGGTGACTGCAGAAGAAATTATTAAATCAAGACTAGTAGATGACATATATCTATTCCAAACTTTTTTTGAATATTATCTTAATCAAAAACCATTTACAGGGTATGGAAAACTTGTAAATTCAGATCAATTTGATGGATTATTCTCAGAAGAAGCTAAAGAATCACTTATTACTATATTAGAAGAGAAAAATATCGGGCAAAGAAAAATTCAATATAAACTCCGAGATTGGGTATTCTCACGTCAGCGCTATTGGGGAGAACCTTTCCCTATTGTTTGGATTAGCGAACAGTCCTATGGGCAAATATCAGATGAAATTACTGAGTTTCTACCAGCAAATCCTGTTACTCGACAAAAAAATAATAATACGGAATATGCGGCTCCCTTGGCTCCTACAGAATTACCTCTCGAATTACCAGAAGTAGAATCATATATTCCACAAGGTTTGGGAGAAGGTCCTTTAGCTCAAACTAAAGATTGGGTAGAGATTTGGTATCATATTGAAACAGGAAAAACACTATCTCGTAGTGAAACTAAACCCGATGAGAATTGGGTAGAGGGTGTTAGAGAAACTGATACTATGCCCAATTGGGCAGGAAGCTCTTGGTATTATCTTAGATATGCTGACCCTCATAATACTCAAGAATTAGCAAGCAAAGCTGCTTTAAAGCAATGGCTACCAGTGGACTTATATAATGGGGGTATGGAGCAGGTAACTGTACATTTACTCTATTCTAGGTTTTGGCATAAATTCCTCTATGATATTGGTGTAGTCCCTACAATAGAGCCCTATCAGAAGCGCATTGCTCATGGAATGATTTTGGCTGAAGGAGGAGTTAAAATGTCAAAATCCAAAGGTAATACCGTGGATCCGGTAGAAATGGTAGAGTCATTTGGAGCAGATGCTCTCAGAATTTATGAGATGTTTATGGGACCTTATGATGAGGCAATTGCTTGGGATACAAGTGGTCTTATTGGATGTAGTCGATTTTTGAAGCGAGTATATCAGTGGATTATGGATATGCAAACTCAAACATTAGAAAAAGCCGTAGACACAATCAAATTAGATTATGATACCCATTTATTGATACGTAAAATTACTGAAGATATTGAAAATCAAAAATATAATACCTGTATTAGTAGTTTAATGGAATATCTCAATACCTATATTAATAAAGATATTGGTATTGAGTATATTAAGATATATATTACTCTCTTAGCTCCATTTGCTCCACATATTGCGGAAGAATTATGGGAAATATTAGGGGAGAAAGAATCTGTGCATAAAGCTACTTGGCCACAATTTGATGAATCAAAATTAATTCAGACAGAAGTAGATTATCAAATTCATATTAATGGAAAAATGCGAGATATTATTACCGTTAATGCGGAATTAGACAATGAGGCTATTCAACAAAAAGCTTTGGAATCATATAAAGTAAGTACTATTATCACGGATAAAAATACTATTAAGAAAATTATAGTAAATCAAACTAAAAAAATAGTTATAATTATAAGTTAGTATTTTAGCGTGTTTCAATTAGTATAAATGGAAAATTACTACAAACTTAAATTATAATTCCTACAGGAGATATGTGGGAATGTAGTAAAATATTGATATTATTGGCGTTGAGATATATTTAATTTTAACTCATTCTTTATATCCCTTACGGATATATTCGAGCACCATTCTTTGGGTGTTATAATAACTACCAATTAAAGATATTGCTGATCTTTGCATTTTGCTAAATTTATCCCTATCATTATAAAATATATCAATAGCATTATTAATATTGTCATACATACTATTTATTTCTTGATATTCATCATTACCAGAAATTGTCCATCCATTTACATTATGAATTCCACTTTCTGGCCACCAACCATCATAAGTAGAAATATTCAAAACCCCATTTAATGAGGCTTTCATCCCACTTGTACCAGAGGCTTCATATGAAATTCTAGGTGTATTTAGCCATACATCAACTCCACTAACTAAAAGTTTAGCCATCTCTATACTATAATTTGGCAAATAAATTATTTTAAAATATTCATTATTATTTTCTTTTGCAATAGTTAATATTCTTTTTATAATATCAAAGCCAACAATATCTGTATGATAAGCCTTACCGGCAAAAACTATATTTATACCTTTATATTTTTCAGCTAATTTCTTAAGGCGCTCTATATCTGAAAAAATCAAATGAGCTCTTTTATATTCTGTAGCTCTTCTGGCAAAACCAATGGTAAAGGCATCGGGTAAAAAGTCTATATTGGGTTGAGCTTGTAAATATTTAGCGAAAATATCTTTATTAACTTGATGTGCTTCCTGAATTTCTTTTGCTGGAATTCCTTCAACATATCTCAAAATTTCTGGATGAATTTGCCAGCTTGGAAAATATGACTTTAATACTTTATCAATAGAATTAGAAACCCATGTAGGACTATGAATACCATTTGTAATATAATCTATTGAATGTTCCGGGAACATCTCTTGCGATACTTCTTGATGTTTGGATGAAACAGCATTAGAATAATCAGCTAAAGTTAAAGCTAATCTAGTTAAATTGATATTGTAATTATCCTCAAAAGCTTCTCTAGGTATTTTTTGTAACTGTTCTGGTTTACAAATATTCTGTAACCATTCTAATGGAAGTCTAGTATGTCCGCCTAAAAGTGGAGTATGAGTAGTGAAAACCACTTGGGCTATGGGGTGATTGATTTCAATAGCTATCAGTGCACTATGGCTTTCATTTAGATGAAAGGTACTAATTTCGGTACACCCTAAGCTATCAAGTGCATATTTACTGCCCAAGCCTAAAACTAATAATTGTCGTCGAAATATTTCCGAGTCAGGAGAATATACCTTGTCAGACACAGATCTAAATTGCTCTGAATTTTCAGGTAAATCAGTATCTAATAATAATATAGAAACAGATTTGTTGGATAGTGGAGAAGTATAAATATATTCCCAAATATTTACCTTAACTATTTCATTAGCAAGTGGTATAGTTGTTTTTCCAATTAAATTCAGTATTTTAGTATAATCCCATTTTTGTGGAGTAGTAATCTGACCATCCATATAATCCAGAGTTTGATCTAAATATCCATTTTTATACAAAATACCTACGCCTACTACAGGCAAACCAAGGTCAGCAAAGCTTTTCATTGTATCTCCTGCTAATATTCCAAGTCCCCCTGTATATAACTTGACATCATCAGATAGGCCAAACTCCATACAAATATAAGCTATTTTGGGTATGTAATTCATTTTTATTAATTTTAATATGATTATTTTTTAATAATAACACATTATCAAAAATAAAAAAACCCCCAAATGGGGAGTTTTTAAAGAATGATGTAAGTTAAGTTAAAAGTATTATATGACAGAAACAGTTTTAACCATTTTTTTCTTTCCAGTAAAAGATGTTTTACGAGTGTCTTTAAATGCAATAACACCATTAGCTATAGAATACAAAGTATCATCAGCTCCTCGGGCTACATTTGATCCAGGATAAAATTTGGTTCCTCTTTGTCTAATAATAATTTGTCCTTTTTCTACTTTTTGTCCAGCATATAATTTAACTCCAAGATATTTTGGATTTGAGTCTCGTCCTAATGCTGTAGAACCACCAGCTTTTCTATGTGCCATATCGAATATTATTACTATATATGATATAATAATACATATGAAACACAAATTTGTCAAGCATATTGAGGGTTTTTTACTAATTATTTCAGCTATACTAATAGGTGGCAGTGCCTATCTTATTGGGAATATTAATGCTCTTGAATCTAATCTGAGTGAAATACAGGTTGTTTATCCAGATTCTATTGCTATTAAATCTGATACCAAGATTGAGGAAATTAAGTCAAATAAAGACATAATTATACCTACTGATAATAAAACTTCTACCATATCTACGGGTAAAATAATAGCTAGTAAAAATGGGAAAAGATATTATTATCAAAATTGTGCTGGCATTAATAGGATTAAACTAGAAAATCGTATATACTTTGAAACAAAGGAGCAAGCTGAGTTGAAGGGCTTAACTCTTGCTTCAGGATGTAAAGAATTATGAGAAAAACTTATATACCAAAAACATATCATAGAAATAAACATATAGTTTCTAATTCTAAATCTAGAAATTTAACTATAGCTTTGTTAAAATTTACAATGTGCATATTAATTATAGGTGGAATTGTGTATCTATTCTATTCGTCAATTTTGAATACAATTCGTTTTGAAGTTAGAGTAGAAGGTGAGGTATTAAGAGATGATATTATCTCTAGCACACAAAATTTTGTAGAAGATAAAACTTATTGGTGGTATAATAATAAGAATATACTTCTATTAAGAGTCAATAATTTGGAAAAAGACTTATTACAAAAATTTCCACAAATTAAAAATATTGAAATTAAAAGAAATTTATTTGATAGAATTATAAATCTAAATATTACTCTTAGAACTCCGACTTTTTATAGTTGCTATGATGAAATATGTTATAATGTGGGGGAGGATGGTTTCAATATGGGTGTTAGTTCGAGTTTAGATGGGAATCTAATTGAAATAAAAGGACTGTCTACTCAAAAAGTTGGAGAAACTGTTCTCTCAGAAAGAGAGATGAGTTGGCTAAAAAATATTTTGCAAGAATATAATAAAATAGATAATATTAAAATTACTTCCTTTGATATTCAGCAAAAAGCGGAAGATAAAGATAGTATAGTCAGTATTTTTGTATATACAGAAAAAGGATATTATATTATGCTAGATTTAGATACAGATGTAAGTTATCAGGCACAAGTATTAAAGCAAATATTTATCTCTCAAATTCCTTTAGAGAAGCAAAACTCATTGGAATATATTGATTTGAGGATAAAAGATAGAGCTTACTATAAATTTAAATAATCTATGTTTAATAAATTAGTTCAATTTTATAATAGAACTCCATTGTGGATTTTTGTTTTATGTATAACTCTCGCTTTAGGAGTTTTGGCTTTTTGGTCTAGTTTTGGGGACTCTTTAACAGTAGATGAAAGCCCACATATTGTAGCAGGTTATTCTTATGTGGTTGAAGGAGATTATCGTTTAAATCCAGAGCATCCACCGTTGCTAAAATTATTATCGGGGATATCTATTTGGATAGGAGATAAATTAACTTCTCAAGATATATATTTTCCTAACAATATTCCATCTTGGACTGAAAAAGTAAATGCTCAGTGGGATATGGGATATGCTTTTTTATTTAAATCTGGTAATGATGCCAATACTGTGATCTGGTGGGCTAGATTACCTACTATTCTAATATTATTATTGGGAGTTATATACATTGCTTACTCAGTTAATTATCATACAAATAGTAAAAATATTGCTATTATTAGTAGTATTTTATATGCATTTTCACCCAATGTAATTGCTCATGGCAGATTAGTTACTACTGATTTAATTGCAAGCCTTGCTTTTTTAGTTGTAATAGATTTCTGGATCAGATACCTTAAACATCCTAATTGGAAGCATATTTTTTATTTAACATTATCTATAGGATTTGCTTTTCTATCGAAATTCTCTACTATATTATTAATTCCACTACTCTTCTTAACAGGGATTAGTTATATATTTATAAAATATTGGCAAGATAAAAAATTACTTTCTAAAAACTTTATTTTAATACGGGACTTTATAATTATTGGTCTTGGGGTTTTTTTCATAATAAATTTATTTTATTTTATTACAATGCGAAATATGAGTATAGATACTCAGCTTGTTTTGATTAAAGAATCTTTTCCTCAAGAAAATCAAATTTCCGATTTAACTAAACAAACATTATCTCAGATTATTCAAACTCCAGGTCTCAGATACTTCGGACACTATCTTTTAGGTCAGGCTATGGTTGTTCAGAGAGTGGGAGGTGGAAACACAACCTTTTTGTTGGGTGAGTTTACAAATAAAAGTTTTATCGAATATTTCCCATTGTCATACTTGCTAAAAGAGAATTTAGTCATTATTTTAAGTTTAATTACTATATCATTAACTTTTATTGGTGGATTAATTTATGCATTTAAGGCAAAGAATATTAATCTAAAGTCTAAAATTCTTGATAACTGGTATATTGTTACAATTGTTACTATGATAATAATATACTGGATAATTAGTATTAAAGGTAATCTAAATCTAGGGATTAGACATATTTTGCCAGCTGTTATTTTAACTTATATTGTGATTGCATTTGGAATTGTAAAATTATTAATCCCACTTAAATTTTCCAGATTGATATTAAGTATATTTCTATCTTGGTATGTAGTAAGCACAATATTGACATATCCAAATTATATTTCGAATTTGAATATATTGGCTGGGCAAAATCAAGGTTATCAAATTTTCACAGACTCTAATCTAGATTGGGGACAGGATTTAAAAAGATTAAGTAATTGGACTAAACAGAAAAATATTGATACACTATATATAGATTACTTTGGCACTGGGGATGTAAATTATTACTTGCCTGATACTAGAATTATCCCAGTAAAATCAACTGATGGACCTCAAATTGGATATACTGCAATTAGTGCTACTATGTTTCAGGATTCTTTCTATAATAAGCGTGTTAAACCAGAATATCAAGAATACTGGTGGTTAAAATGGAAAAAACCAGATTATACTATAGGGGATTCAATTCTAATTTATTATAACGATAAATATTAAACAAATTTATGCCAGAAATATACAATAATTCCGAAAATAATACCTCAATAGAACTAAATCGACCTCAATCAGTAGAAAGTCTTACACCAGAAAATTATGTAGAAAATATTTCAAATAGTGAAACACAAATAGAGCATATAACTCCAATAACTGAGCAATATAAAGCTGAACAACATATTAAGCAAGTAGTAGAAACTCAGAAGAACATATATAACAATTCTACTTCTGTTAGCCCTATTTCCCCTAAATTACAAGAAAAATATGGTTGGTTATTAAATATTCCAGAAGAAAATAGGGTGGAGATATCAGTTAAATTAATTACTACAAAAGGGAAAGATATTTTGGATGTAATTCATGCTTTTTTAGCTATAGAAGACTATGTATCTCTAGATAGATTAGAGGAAAATTTGAACTACATATATCCAACTTTAGTAGAAGAAGGTTTGTTACCAGATATAAATAATAAATAAATACTAATATGCTAACTTTTTTATATATTATTCTTTTAATTTGGATAATAGCAATGGTATTTATAATTTTTACTGTTATAATTCATCCATTTTGGGAAAAAAGAAGAGTTAATAGGGGGCTATCTATGACTCAATATCAGATTATTGTGCCAAGAAATATTCCTAATCCCGAAGCTAATATTAAAGATCTTATTAGTATAATGGAGCAAGTTTATGCTGGATTTTCTTATCTTAAATTTGAAAGTTTTATTAATAGATTAAAATATGGTAATCCTTATATTTCTCTTGAAATTGTAAGTCCCACTGAAAGAGATGAAATAAATTTTTATATTGGTGTACCTAAGGGATATGAGTCTATCTTTGAAAAGCAAATTCATGGAGTGTATCCTGAGGCTGAATTAAAAAAAATTATAGATTATAATGTTTTAGTTCCAGGGTCTGAAGTTAGAGCTGGGTATCTTAAGTTAAAAAAACCTTATATTTTGCCAGTCAGAACTTATAAAGAATTAGAAGCTAACCCTCTTAACGTTATTACTTCTGCCTTATCAAAAATTCAAGAAGATGAAAGTGCTGTAGTTCAAATTCTAATTCAAAGAGTATCTGATAATTGGATTGATGATGGTAAAAAAGTGGTTAAAAAAATGCAAAAGGGGGAATCATTCAAGAACTCTTATAATGAAGTCTTTGGTAGTATAGATAAGCATTTTTTGAAAGCATTAGTTGAATTAACTAAATCTAAAAATTCTTCAGAAAATGAGTCTAAAATGCTTTTGCCCCAAGAGTCTATGATGTTGGAAAAAATTAGTCAAAAAACTTCAAAAGTAGCATATGCTACTAATATTAGGCTTTTAACTATATCAAAAGATAAGCAGAGAGCAGACATTTTATTTGATCAATTAGAGGGGGCTTTCTCACAGTTTGCAAACGGAGATCTGAATGAATTTAAGGTGATAAAATATCCTAAACAAAATATTAAGCAATTTATATATACCTTTATTTTTAGATTATTTGATGAAAAAGAATCTATGATTTTAAATACAGAAGAGTTGACTAGTATATATCATATTCCAGCAGTAGGAGTGGAAACCCCTAAAGTTACTTGGATTACCTCTAAAACCTCTCATCCACCAGTAGATTTACCAAAAGAAGGCTTGTTGATAGGTAAAAATGTATATCGTGGTGAAGAATCTGAAGTTAGAATTAAGCAAGAAGACCGTAGAAGGCATATGTATTTAATCGGGCAAACTGGTACTGGTAAAAGCTCTTTGATGAAAAAAATGATTCAAGAGGATTTGCAAGCTGGACACGGTTTGGCTTTGTTAGACCCAAATGGAGATTTTGCTGTTGAAGTTTTAGGTATGATACCGCCACATCGTATGGATGATGTAATCTATTTTAACCCAGCTGACACAAATTATCCAATGGGACTTAATATTCTAGAAGCTCGTAGTCATGAAGAAAAAGACTTTTTAATTCAAGAAATGATTTCTATTTTCTATAAATTAGTTTCAGATCCTAGTATGATCGGTCCAATTTTCGAGCATAATATGCGAATGGCAATGTCAGCTTTGATGTCTGATGTAAATAATCCAAGAACTCTAGTAGAAATTCCTATGATGTTTACTGATGAAAATTTTCGCCGAGAAGTTTTGCTGACGGTTGACGATCCTGTTATTAGGCATTTTTGGGAGAAAGAATTTCCAGCCACTCAAAAAGGCTCACAAGCAGGAGATACTTTGGGATATCTCTTGAGTAAATTAGGTAGATTTATTGAAAATGAAATGGTTAGAAATATAATTGGGCAATCAAGGTCATCCTTTGATTTTCAAGACATTATGAATTCAGGTAAAATATTGATTGGAAATTTATCCAAAGGAGGGTTGGGTGAGCAAAATAGTAACTTGTTAGGTATGTTATTAGTCTCCAAATTACAGATGGCAGCCTTTAAGCGAAATGAAATTCCAGAAGAACAGAGAGTAGATTTTTATCTATATTTGGATGAGTTTCAAAACTTTACTACAGACAGTATTTCAACTATTTTGTCTGAGGCTCGTAAATATAGATTATGTTTGATTTTAGCTCATCAATATATAGGACAATTATCTGATGGAATTCGTAATGCTGTCTTTGGAAATGTAGGGACGGTAGGGAGTTTTCGCATTAGCTCTGACGATGCTGAAATTATAGCTCAAAGAATGCAACCATATTATACGGCTGAGGATTTAGTTTTAATAGATAACTTAAAGGCAGTTATAACATTGATGATTAATGGAAAAACTAGTAAAGCCTTTAATCTGGAAGTTATTTTTGCTGATAGGTCAAATTTAGCTTTGCAACAACAAGTAATAATGCAGTCAAGACAAAAATATGCCAATCCAGTAGCTGCAGTCAGGGCTGATATTGAAAGTCGCACTCATAGTATGTTACAATAGATAATATTAGAGACATAGTGGACAAAATATTTAACTTATTAATATTCTGTTTTATTTTGCCAATAAGTTCCACAATATAAAACTAAAACTTATGATTTCACTTCTTTTCCTAATCCAGTCAATATTTTGCGCCATTCTCTGCGCGTTTATGGTGTAATGCTTGTCTTAGTACCATCTACCTTCTTTCTTTTTCCAGATTTGTCACGCTGGTATCCATACAATGTCGCTTATGAACATATGTTTACTGTTATTTTTTTCGCGTGGGGTTTGTATTTGTATCTCGCAGCAAATAATCCCTCTGCAAACATCGGCCTCATCAACTTCACTGCCTTGCAAGGCCTGCTACACGGTGGGGTGATGTTTGTTCACGTGTTTATGGGGATGCATCACAGCTATTGGCATCTTGTGGGGGATGTGCCTTTTCATCTTTCTATGTTTTTTGTGTTAGGCTATCTTCGTAACTACTCACCAATAGCTACTGATGAGGTTATAACCTCTAGAGCGAGGCTCTGGACAATAGTGATATTTTCCAGTATTGCAGTACTTGTGGTGTACACTGTGTTTATTCGCTTGTAGGAAATCTTTTAGAAATATGAATGCAGTAGCATTATGTAACATATCCTATAGTTAGTTGCTAAACTTTATCCGATTTTTAATGAAATGTTTTTACTGTAAAATGGGGTTTATATTACAATTAGAACCCCTCTAAAAAATCTCTCCATTATTAAAGCTTTAAATATTTATTAGATGTTGATTAATTCATATTTATCTTTAAAGAATAAGTTATTTATTAGAAATATAGGAGTTATATGATATACTTAATAATATATTGATATTAATAAATATTATGAGCAATATTTGTCTTACAGGAATTCAGCCTACAGGAAAATTACATATTGGTAATTATTTTGGTGCTATGCAACCAATTTTAGAGTTATCTAAACAAACTGAATTTGATAAAATTTTAGTCTTTGTAGCTAATTTACATTCTCTTAATAGTATTAAAGATGGAGATACTCTTAGAACTTATACTAAAGATATAGCATTAGATTATCTAGCATTAGATTTAGATCTAGCTAAAACAAGTCTATTTTTACAATCAGACATTAAACCACTTACTGAACTAACTTGGATATTAAATAATTTAGTTACAGTGGCTTATTTGGAGAGATCCCATGCTTATAAAGATGCTTTAGATAATGGCAAAGAATCTAATATGGGATTGTTTAACTATCCAATTTTGATGGCGGCAGATATTCTGCTATATCAATCTAATGTAGTTCCAGTCGGACAAGATCAAAAACAACATATTGAAATTGCTCAGGCTATAGCCAAAAAATTCAATTCCCAATACGGTAAAACCTTTAATATTCCCAAACCCTATATTCAATCTAACACATCTATAGTGAAAGGATTAGATGGACGCAAAATGAGTAAATCTTACAAGAATACTATTGAAATTTTTGAGCCAGCCGACTCAATCCGAGCTAAAGTAATGAAAATCACCACCGACTCCAAAGCTCCCAATGAACCAAAAGATCCAGACAACTGTAATATAGTGGCAATTTATAGATTATTAGCTAATCCAGCAGATTTAACTATAATGGAAAATAAATATAGGGAAGGTAAGATTTCTTATAAAGAAGCTAAAGAAATATTGGCAGAGACAATCTTAGAATATTTTCAACCTATGCGAAATCGTCGTCAGGAATTATCTCAAAATCCAGAATATGTAGCTGAAATTCTAGCTAAAGGAGCAAAAGAAGCTAATTTAATAGCTGAAAAAACTATTAAACAAGTTAGAGAACTTGTAGGTATAAGTTGATATATTGTTCTTCTTGCTTAAAATTTAAATTTATGATATAATTAAATTAATTATAAAAATAATATAAATATAAACAATGGTAACTATTCAATTTTGTGGAGGAGCGGGCTCAGTAACAGGTGCTAATTATGTTATAGATAACGGCAGAATTAGATTTGTAGTTGATTGTGGTCTCATACAAGGAAATAAAGAAGCGGATGAATTGAATTATGTTCCCTTTGTGTATGACCCAAAGAATATTGACTTTATGATAGCTACACATACACATATAGATCATATAGGTCGTATTCCAAAATTAGTAAAAGAAGGTTTTAGAGGAGAAATATATTCTACATATCCTACCCAAGAATTTTCTGAGATATCCCTAAGAGACACCGTTTCTATTATGGAGCATGACCATACTCAATTGCCTTTATTTAGTAATATGGATGTTGATCAAGCCGTGTCTCAGTGGAGAGGGCGAGAATATCATGAAATATATGAAATTAATGAAAGTATTTCATTCAGATTTCAGGATGCGGGCCATATTTTGGGTTCTGCTATTACTGAAGTTTGGGTTCTTAATCCAGAAAATGGAAAGAGAGTTAAGCTTGTCTTCTCTGGTGATTTAGGAAATGTACCATCTGTTTTATTGCGAAAATATGATTATATTCAAGAGGCTGATTATGTTATTGTAGAGTCTTGTTATGGAGATAGGATTCATCAAAAATTATCTGAGAGAAAAGCTATCTTAAAGCAAGCTATCAAGGATACTATTGAAAGAAAATCGGTTTTGATTATGCCTACTTTTTCTATCGAGAGAACTCAAGATATTTTGTACGAATTAAATGATATTATAGAAAATCATTCAGGCGATGGACTACAAAGAGGCAAAGTAGGTAAAATTGATGTTTATCTAGACTCTCCTTTGGCTATTAAAGCCACTAATATCCATGCTAAATATACCCAATATTATAATCAAGAGGCAAAACAGTTAGCTAAAAAAGATAAAATATTTGACTTTCCATTTTTAACTTTAACCGAAAGTAGAGAAGATTCTATGAAGATAAATAGCCAGCCTCAACCTAAGATGATAATGGCTGGTTCTGGTATGTCTACAGGAGGTAGAGTATTGTATCATGAAGAAAGATATTTATCCAACCCAAATAATATTATACTTTTTGTTGGTTATCAGGCTCCCTATACTTTGGGTAGAAGAATTCTAGAAGGTGAAAGCTCAGTTTATATACATAATCATACAATAGAAAATAGAATAGAGGTTAGAAGGGTAGAAGGTTACTCAGCGCATGCCGACCAAGAAATGTTATTAGATTGGATTTCTAATATTAAAAATTCCAAAAATATATTTGTAGTTCAAGGGGAGCAAGAAGCATCACAAACTTTAGCTAATGCAATCAAGGACAATTTACATCTGCAAGCACAAGTACCCACAGAAAATGAAATAGTTATCTTAAATTAATAATTATGCAAGAATTATTTTATCCAGAAAGTATTGCTATTATAGGAGCGTCTCGTAATAAATCTAAAATAGGCTCACTCATCTTTCATAATATTCTCAAGACTAACTATAAAGGAGAATTATTTTTGGTTAATCCTTCGGCTAGGCAAATTGAAGGTTTTCCAGTTTATAAAAGTATCAGTCAATTGCCTCAGGGAATAAAAGTTGCTATCGTTGTTATTCCAGCTCAATTTGTATTAGATGCAGTAAAAGATTTGGGTATAAAAGGTATAAAATATGCAGTCATTATATCTGCTGGATTTAAAGAATCAGGAACTGAAGGTAAATCTAGAGAAAAGTCACTAGCTAAAATTGCTAAAGTATATGGTATTAAAATTATTGGGCCAAATTGTCTAGGAATAATAAATAATGATTCAAATCGGTATGCTTATAATGGTTCTTTCAGTTTATTATCTCACTGCACTGGTAATGTCTCTTTAATTTCACAATCAGGAGCTTTAATATCAGCCTTTATTGATAGAGCCGATAGTTTGAATATAGGCTTTAATAAACTTATTAGCCTAGGCAATAAGTTAGATTTAGACGAAGTAGATAGTATCGAGTATTTAGAAAAAGATTCTAAAACCAAAGTAATTAGTCTTTATCTAGAAGGTATAGCCAGACCAATAGAATTTATCAAAGCTATTAAAAATTCTAATAAACCAATTATTATTCTTAAAGCTGGTAGATCAGAAAAAGCTAAGAAAACCATTCAATCTCATACTGGTTCATTAGCTGGAGATGAAGTAATTATAGATACTTTGTTAAAAGAAGCAGGGGCAATCATAGTATATTCTCTAGAAGAGCTATTTGATACAGTACAATTATTTTCTAGATTTCAAAATGTCTCTAGATTTGGAACATCTATTCTAACTAATGCTGGGGGATTGGGAGTCCTATCTGTTGATGCTAGTTCCGAGTATAATCTTAAACTGGCTAGTCTTGAAACAAAAGCTATTCAGCAACTGGAACAAGTTTTACCTTCTGCATCTAGTATTCATAACCCTGTAGATATTTTAGGAGACGCAGATTCAGTTAGATATCGTGAGGCCTTGCAAATTTTAATAAGAGAAAAATCAGTGGGCTCAGTAATTGTCTTGATTAGTCCTCAAGTTATGACTCCCTTGTCAGACATAGGTAGAGTTATTCAAGAAATAGCTATCAAAATCCCTCATAAACCAATTCTAACCGTTATGGTAGGAGGGGATAAAACCACTCAAATAAAAAAAGAAATCAAAGACTTTCCTTTTTTTGAGACTCCAGAAAGAGCAATTAGAGCATTATCTAACTTGTATAAATATAATCATCAGTCACGTAATGCTAAACTTTGGGATGAACCAACGTCTTATGTTAAAAAATCATCAATTCAAAGTATTAATCAAGCCCTAGAAAAAGATAAATCCCAAGGACTACTTACCGCCTCTTTAGATACAATCAATTTAATGGCTAAAGAATTATCATTAGAACTTCCAAAAACTTTAGATATTAGATCTACTAAAGATATTAAAAAAATAGAAAAGCAATTACAATATCCTATAGTGTTAAAAGATGTAAATCCTAATATACTACATCGTACAGACTCAGGCCTAGTACGATTAGGAGTGAATAATTTAGATGAAGTCAAAAAATTCTATAAAGAACATAAAAATAGTCAAATTATAGCCCAAGAACAAGCTCAAAAAGGAATAGAAGTCTTCGTAGGAGTTAAAAGAGATCCTCAATTAGGCACGGTTTTATTACTAGGATCTGGAGGAATTTATGCTGAAATTTTGAATGATATAACTTTTGCTAGTATGCCGATAAATAAACCTTACATTTTGAAATCTCTCAAAAAAACTAAAGTTTACAAAATACTCAATGGAGCTAGAGGCACAAAATATGATATAAATTGGCTGATAGATAATATTTTTCAACTTAATTTATTAATTTACTCTATCTCAGAAATTAAAGAACTAGATGTAAATCCAATCATAGTCTATCCAAAAGGAGGCTGTATTCTTGATCTAAAAGTTATTTTATAGTAAATTCTTGCTAAGATATCTTTATTCTTAATAAGTTTTTATCTTCACTTACTTCCATCAACCAAAATTGTAACATTGAATTGATGTGTGTAAAATTAGAAATATGTTTTAGAGGGGTCTTTGGTTTAGATTATATCTTTACACTTTGTATTTTAATTATATCCCCTCCTTTCACAGATATAAAAAAGCAATATTTGAAGATGAAATATTTATGTCTCCTAGATTATTCTTATCTAGCAATATATATGAACTTAATGCTATACTTTTTTCGTGGCTTATTGAATATTTATCTGTTCGTCCTCATACTTCTCTTAACTATCTTACTCCTCTCCAATTCCTTGGCTCTATGTCTACGATCTCCTCATCTTATACAAACCCTTGACTAAATTATAGATATAGTTTATAATAGTTCAGAGTATGTTTGACTCGTACGTGCTTTTATTAAGTTAAACAATAATAATTAAATACACTTCTATGGCAACAGGGAAATATGAGCGCACAAAACCCCATGTAAACGTTGGAACTATTGGTCACGTAGATCATGGTAAGACTACTTTGACAGCTGCTATTCTTAATGTTTTGAACTTAAGAGGTAATATGGTTACTAAAAAGGCAGTAAATGAAATTGATGCTGCTCCTGAAGAAAAAGCAAGAGGAATTACTATTGCTGTAGCTCATGTTGAGTATGAATCAGACACAAGGCACTATGCTCATATTGATTGTCCGGGACATGCTGATTATATTAAAAATATGATCACTGGGGCAGCTCAAATGGATGGAGCTATTTTAGTGGTATCTGCAGCTGACGGACCTATGCCTCAAACTCGTGAACATATTTTGTTAGCAAATCAAATTGGAGTACCTCAAATTGTTGTTTTCTTGAATAAAGTTGATCAAGTTGATGATGAAGAATTGGTAGAATTGGTAGAAGTAGAGGTTAGAGAATTATTGACCAAATATAGTTTTGATGGAGATAATGTTAGAATAGTTAGGGGGTCAGCTCTTAAGGCTCTTGAAGCTACTGATGTTAATTCAGCAGAAGCAAAGCCTATTTTGGAATTAATTGACGCTTTAGATGAGGCTATTCCTGAACCAGTAAGAGAAATAGACAAGGATTTCTTAATGCCAATTGAAGATATTTTCTCAATTGAAGGGAGAGGAACTGTTGTGACTGGAAGAATTGAAAAGGGTCTTATTAAAGTTAACTCTGAAGTAGAAATTGTAGGTCTAAAAGATACTCAAAAAACAGTTGTAACTGGAGTTGAAATGTTTAAAAAACTTCTTGATGAAGGTATGGCTGGAGATAATGTTGGTTTGCTTCTTCGTGGTGTGAAAAAAGAAGATGTAGAGAGAGGTCAGGTTCTTGCTAAGGTTGGTTCTATAACTCCTCACACTGAATTTGAAGCTGAAGTGTATGTTTTGACTAAGGAAGAGGGTGGAAGGCATACTCCATTTGTATCTGGGTATAAGCCTCAGTTTTATATTAGAACTACTGATGTAACTGGTGAAATTACTTTACCTGAAGGTTCAGAGCTGGTTATGCCAGGGGATACTGTTACTGTAAAAGTTTCTTTGGTAGCTCCTATCGCTCTTACTGACCAGCAAAGATTTGCTATTAGAGAAGGTGGGCATACTGTTGGGGCTGGAGTTGTAACAAAAATTATTAAGTAGTCTCTGCGTAAGAAAAAGGTATGTCATCTAAAAAAGAAGAGTATAAGTCAATAATTAGGATTAAGATCAAAGCTTATGATTATAAGATTGCTGATCAATCCTCTGTGCAAATTATTAATACTGCTTTAAAATTTGGAGCTAATGTTGTGGGGCCTATTCCACTTCCTACCTCCATTAAAAAGTACACGGTATTAAAATCTACCTTTGTGCATAAAGACTCTAGAGATCAGTTTGAAATTAGAGTTCACAAAAGATTGATAGATATTGCAGAGCCAAATTCTAAAGTTATTGACGCTCTTATGAATTTGAATTTACCAGTAGGAGTAGATATATCTATCAAATATTTGAATTAGTAGTTAAGATGAGAGTATAAGTATGAAGTTTTCGTTTGCTAAAAAGATTGGGATGACTCAGGTGTTTGAGGGTGGTTTAGTAATCCCTGTAACTAGAGTTCAATTATATTCAGATGTGAAAATACAAGCTCTCATCAAAAACTCTAAAAATGGATATAATGCTGTTCAAATTGGATCTAAGTATACTAAAAAAGTAAAAGACTCTGTTCTCCCAAGACTATTAAAAGAAGTTAGAGTCAATGAGTTGCCAGATTTAGAAGTGGGAAAGGTATTAGATATATCTCAATATGAAGTTGGGAATTCCATAACAATAAAAGGAATATCTAAAGGTAAGGGTTTTGCTGGAGTTGTAAAGAGACATAATTTCTCAGGAGCTAATGCTACCCATGGTACTAAGCACACTGAAAGATCTGGAGGATCTATAGGTTCTGGTTATCCAGAGCATGTTTTGAAGGGTCGCAAGATGCCAGGTAGAGATGGATTTAAATCTCAAACTCTAAAAAATATAAGGATAGTTGATATTGATGTAGAAAATAATCAATTATTATTAAAAGGATCAATTCCTGGTCCTAATAATGGATTGTTACAAATTGTTGGTTAGATAATTATATGAAGATTCAAGTTTTTAATACTAAGGGAGAAGCAAAAGAGCAATATGAATTGCCTTCTGAAATATTTGGGATTAGTACCAATGATACTTTAGTACATCAAGTGTATAGATATCAGGTTCTAAATACGATCTATCCGGTAGCTCATACTAAAGATAGATCTGAAGTTCGTGGAGGTGGTAAAAAACCTTGGAAACAAAAAGGAACTGGTCGTGCTCGTCACGGTTCAACCAGATCTCCGATATGGCGTACGGGAGGTATAACTTTTGGACCTACTAGTTTAAAAAACTTTGCTATATCAATTAACAAAAAAATGAAGAGAAGAGCTTTGCTTATGGTTTTGTCCTCAAGAGTTGCTAATAACAAATTTATTTTATTAGATGACTTTACATTGTCTCAAATGAAGACTAAGAATGCTTTATCAATTCTTAGTAATTTAAAATTAGACTCTATTAAAACTCTAGTTGTATTTGATAGAAAAAATAAGAATATTGAGAAATCTTTTTCTAATATCCCTAATGTTTCATTACTCCCTTTTGATTCATTGAACTTAATAGATATTCTAAAAGCAGATACAGTTTTAACCGACATATCTTCAGTTGAAAGTATTAAGAATATTTATATCAATTAATTTTTGAGTTATGGCAAATAAGAAAGAAGTTAAAAGTGAATCCACACAAGAGCTAAGACATAATATCAATTCTTATAAATTGTTGGTTAAGCCTATTATTACTGAAAAAAGTTATTCTTTATTTCAAAATAGAAAGTATTCATTTGAAGTAGTAAAAGAATCTAACAAACAAGAGATTGCAAAAGCTGTAGAATTGTTGTATAATGTAAAGGTTTCTCAAGTTAGAGTTATTAATATTAAACCAAGAAATGTATTCGTTCGAGGTAAAAAGGGGAAAACTAGTAGTTATAAAAAAGCTATTGTTTCTCTACAAGAAGGATATAGTATCACTATTTAGTAAGTATGATTAAGCACCGTAAACCTACCACTCCAGGAAGAAGAAAAAGCTCAGTAGTTGATTATAGAGCTGTTTTGACTAAAACAATTCCAGAAAAATCTTTATTAGCTCCAATTAACTCTATGTCAGGTAGAAATTCAAGAGGAGTTATTACTGTTAGACATAAAGGGGGACGTAATAAAAGAATGTATAGATTAGTAGACTTTAAGCAAAAAAGATTAGATATTGATGCTATTGTGAAGTCTATAGAGTATGATCCTAATCGTTCAGCTTTTATTGCATTGATTACTTATACTGATGGAATAAAGTCTTATATTTTAGCATCATCAAAATTAGCTGTAGGTCAAAGACTTATCTTTAGTAAACAAGCTCCATTAGTGTCTGGAAATCGTTTAGCCATTGAATATATTCCGGTTGGAACTGAAATTTATAATTTAGAATTATTCCCAGGTAAGGGGGGGCAAATTATTCGCTCAGCTGGAAGTGCAGGACAAGTTCTTGCGGTAGAAGATAACTATGCTCTTGTTAAATTGCCTTCTGGGGAAGTAAGAAAAGTACATAAAACAGTATATGCTAGTATTGGTAGAGTTAGTAATGAGTCACATATGCTAGAAAATATTGGAAAAGCTGGACGAAACCGATGGCGAGGTGTTAGGCCTGCCGTGAGAGGAAGTGCTATGAACCCAGTGGATCATCCTCATGGGGGAGGAGAAGGAAGACAGCCAATTGGTCTGAAATCTCCTAAAACTCCTTGGGGTAAAATTGCTCTTGGAAAGAAGACTCGTAAGAAAAGCAAGTCTAGCAATAAGTTTATTATAAGTAGAAGAAAATAATTGTAAGTATATGTCAAGAAGTCTTAAAAAAGGTCCATATATTGATGAAAAGCTTATTGCTAAGGTTTTAGCTTTGAAACCAGGAGATTCTACTATTATTAAAACTTGGGCTCGTCATAGTACAATTACTCCAGAAATGGTTGGATTTACTTTTGGAGTACATAATGGTAAGACTCATATTTCAGTTTATGTTAAAGAAGATATGGTAGGACATAAATTAGGAGAGTTTTCACCAACCCGTAAGTTTATTGGTCACGGAGGTAAGAAAGTTAAATAGTATCTTTATGGAATGGAATGCAACTCTTAAAAACCTTAGAATAAGTCCAAGAAAAGCTCGTCTTGTAGTTGATGCTGTTCGTGGAAAATCAGTTCGTGAAGCTATTTTAATTTTAGATACTGTTTATAAAAAGTCTAGTTTACCAGTCAAAAAATTAATTCAATCAGCATTAGCTAATGCTAAAAAACAGGATTCTGTTTTGGAATCTCAGTTAAAAGTAGAAAAAATTTATGTAGATGCTGGGATAACATTAAAAAGATTTAGACCACGTGCATTTGGAAGAGCCTATACTATTCGTAAAAGAAGTTCACATATTAGTTTGACTTTAGGGGAATTAGATATAGTAAAAAACCGTAAATTAAAATCAGAATTACATGAAACTTCAACCAAAGAAGATGTAGAGACTAAATCTTTAGATAAAGAATTAAAACCAAAAACTACACAAGCTAAAAGTACTAAGAAAGCTACCACACCTAAAAAGTCTGTTGATAGTAAAGCTACCAAAAAAACAGTTAGCGATAAATAATTTAGATATATGGGAAATAAGATTTCAGCAAATTTATATAGACTAGGAGTTACTAAAAACTGGAACTCTCGTTGGTTCGGTACTGCTCGTAATTTACCTAAAGATTTACAGGAAGATGCTAAAATACGTAAATTTATCAATAAATCACTACCTAAATCAGGTATAAGTCATATTGATATTGAAAGAAGCCCAAAACTTATTAATATTATTATACATACCTCAAGAGCCGGAATGATTATTGGAAGAGGTGGATCTGGAATTGAAACTTTGAAAAAGAATATTAAGCAATTAATAGGAACTCAAATAGATTTGAGATTAACTGTAGAAGAAATTAAAAATCCTAATGAAAACGCTTCTATTATAGGTGAGAATATTGCTGAACAATTAGAAAAAAGAATTCCATTTAGAAGAATATTGAAGCAAACTATAGAGAATGTATATCAAAGTCATAATGTGAAGGGAGTAAAAATATTGCTTAGCGGTAGATTAGATGGAGCAGAAATGTCTAGAGCAGAGTATTTAACTAAAGGTAAGATTCCTTTAGCTACTCTTAGAGCTGATATTGATTTTGCTAAGAAAACTGCTTATACCAAATATGGAACTACTGGAATTAAGGTTTGGATATATAAGGGAGATGTAGTAGCAGATGAAAATTAATTAACTTAAGAATAGGATTATGTTATTAGCACCAAGAAAGACCAAGCATAGAAAAGTTCATAAAGGAAAGCCTTCCGAAAAACTAACTGTTGCCTCTAGAGGAATAGAGTTGTCATTTGGCTCTTATGGACTTAAAGCTACTGAAGCTAAGTGGATTACTGCAAGACAAATTGAGTCTGCCAGAAGAGCTATTACTAGATACACATCTAGAGGTGGTAAAGTTTGGATTAGAGTTTTCCCACATAAACCTATTACTGCTAAAAGTGCTGAAGTAGGTATGGGAAAAGGAAAAGGAGCGGTAGATCATTATGTGGTTAACCTTAAAGCTGGTAAAATTCTATTTGAGATTGATGGAGTTTCTGCTGAAGTAGCTTCTGAAGCTCTTAAAAGAGCTGGAGCTAAGTTGCCAGTTAAGACTAAGTTTATTAGCAAAGATTAGTAAAAAGTATTGACTAATGCTAAAAAATTAGATATAATAGATTTTATGCTATATTAATGTGTTAAGAGGAACATAGGTTATGAGTAAGAATATATACAGTACTAAGTCACAGGAAGAATTACAAAATATTTTATCTGATAAAAAGATAGAATTAGGTAAGTTAGTATTTGTAAAAAATGATCCTTCTCAGAAGACTAATAGTGCTTCTTTAAAAACATTAAGAAAAGATATCTCTCGTATTAAAACATTATTGAATCAATCATCTAAATAATTATGTCCGATATTATAATCACATCTAATACAGTTAACAAGAGAACTTTAAAAGGTAAAGTTACATCTATTGCTATGCAAAAAACAGTGGTTGTTGCTGTGAATAAAACTAAATTAGATCCTTTATATAAGAAAAGATATACAGTTACTAAAAAATATAAAGCACATAATGAGAACGATGCAATTCAAGTAGGTGATGAAGTAATGATCAGAGAATCAAAGCCTTTGTCTAAGCATAAAAGATGGGTAGTAATACAATAATATGATTCAGAAAGAGACTAAGTTGAAAGTAGCTGATAACTCAGGAGCAAAAATCATTGAATGTTTCAATGTCTTGGGAGGAACTCGTAAAAGATATGCTCAATTGGGTGATATTATTGTGGCATCTGTTAAGAGTGCTGAGCCCCGAGCTACTGTTAAAAAGGGAGATGTAGTTAAAGCTGTTATCGTTAGACAATGTAAAGAATATCGTAGATCAGATGGATCTTATATTAGATTTAGCGAAAATGCAGCGGTAATTATTAACAATAGTAAAGAGCCTGTAGGAACTCGTGTATTCGGGCCAATTGCTAGAGAAATCAGAGAGTCCGGATATATGAAAATTGTATCATTAGCACCAGAAGTGTTGTAATTATAGTAATAGTATGAAGATTCGTAAAAATGACATTGTAGAGGTTATCACTGGAAAGGATAAAGGCAAAAGAGGGAAAGTACTTGAAGTTATTACTTCTAGAAACCGTCTTCGTGTTGAAGGTGTTATGTTAGTAAAAAAACATCAGAAACCTCGTCAAAATGGAGAAATTGGAACTATTATAGAGAAACCATCTACTATACATATTTCTAATGTGGCTTTTGTTGATTCTGAAACTTCTACGAGAACTAAAGTTTCATATAAGTTATTAGAGGGTAAAAAAGTTAGATATAGTCATAAGTTGAATAAAGAATTGTAATATGTCAAGTTTAAAAATACGTTATCAAGATAGTTTGAAGCCAGAGCTAATGAAAGAGTTTGCAATAAACAATTCACTCGCTGCTCCTAAAATAGAGAAAATAACTCTAAATGTTGGTACTGGAAAAAACTTTCGTGATGTACAGAAGTTTGAAAAAGTAAAATCTATTTTAACTACAATTGCTGCTCAGCAACCTATCTCAGTAGTTGCTAAAAGTTCTATAGCTCAATTTAAAACTAGAAAGGGTAT
This sequence comes from Minisyncoccota bacterium, assembly GCA_032117235.1. Taxonomy (GTDB): domain Bacteria; phylum Patescibacteriota; class Minisyncoccia; order SW-4-49-11; family SW-4-49-11; genus CALRBF01. The sequence goes on from JAULZW010000005.1 coordinate 88,541, forward strand.
GACTATAGCACTTAAAGTTACTTTAAGAGGAGAGAGGATGTATGACTTTTTAGATAGACTAATTAGTATTGCCCTACCTAGAACTAGAGATTTTCAAGGCATTGAATCTACTAAGATTGATGCTCAAGGAAATGTTAACTTTGGCATTAAAGAGCAAATTATTTTTCCAGAACTGTCTAATGAAGAGCTTGGTATTAACTTTGGACTACAAGTTAATATTACAGTTTCTAATTCTAATAAGGAAAAAAGTCTTTATCTATTAAAATCAATGGGATTCCCATTTAAGCAATAATATTATACTATATGGCTACAGAAGCACACATCGCAAAATCTAAGAAGAAGCAAAAATTTACAACTAGAGGAGTAAATAGATGCTTTAGTTGTGGACGTCATAGAGGTTATATGCGAGACTTTGGATTGTGTAGAATTTGTTTCAGAGAAATGGCATCACAAAGAGTAATCCCAGGTGTTAAAAAATCTAGTTGGTAAATATAAGATATATGAATACTTCAGACCCTATCGCAGACATGTTAACAAGAATTAGAAACTCTCAGCTTGTAAATAAAAAAGAGGTATCTATTCCTTACTCTAAGCTTAAGTTTGAAATTGCTAAGTTATTAAAAACAAGAAAATTCATATCAGCAGTTGAGAAGAAAGAGCAAGAAAACGCATTTCCTTTGATTGTTGTTACTCTAAAAAAAGATGGTATTAAAGGTATTGATAGAGTTAGCAAACCAGGTAGAAGAGTTTATTCTAAATCTCAAGATTTACCAACTCAATTTAAATATGGTAAAGGAACTGTAATAGTTTCCACTTCAAAAGGTATTATTGATGCTAATACTGCTAAGAGAGAAAAACTGGGGGGTGAAATTATCTGTCAAGTTTGGTAATAAGGTAAATATAATATTATGTCAAGAGTAGGTAAAAAACCAATTCAAATTCCTAAAGAAGTATCAGTAATATTAGAAGATAATACTTTGAAAGTTACTGGTCCTAAAGGAACTTTGAAACAAGTAGTTAGTCATCCAATTTCCTTTGAAATAGGAGAAAATGAGGTATTTGTAGCTCCAAAAGAGCAGATCAAAAATGTAAGTGCTTTTTGGGGTTTATATAGAGCTTTACTTCAAAATATGATTACTGGAGTAACTGAAGGCTTTACTAAAAAATTAAGAATTGAAGGGGTTGGATATAGAGTGGCCTTACAGGAACAAACTTTAATATTGAACTTGGGTTATTCTCATCCGATTGAAATTACTGCTCCAGAAGGAATTTCATTTGAAGTAGAAAAAAACACTATATCTGTTCAGGGTATTAGTAAAGAATTAGTGGGACAGGTATCAGCTAATATAAGATCTACCAGACCTCCAGAACCATATAAAGGGAAAGGTGTTAGATATGATGATGAGTTTGTAAGAATGAAAGTAGGTAAGAAGACATCTTCTTAATACTTGAAATATTAAGTTAAATATGATATAGTATTGTTTATAATGTATATAGTATGAAAGAAATTTTGGATAAACAGAGAAGATTAGCGAGAAGAAAAGTAAGAGTTAGAGGTAAAATCTCTGGTAGCTCTACTGTTCCTAGATTGGCTGTATCTAAAAGCAATACAAGTGTCTATGCTCAGTTAATAGATGATATTAAGGGTATTACTTTGGTAGGTGTGCATAGTAAATCAATTAATACTGGTAATAATGTTACTGTTGCTGATTCTGAAAAACTAGGTCAAAAATTAGCAGAGATGGCTCTTAAGAAAAATATTCATCGAGCTGTTTTTGATAGAAGAGGTAGAAAATATACAGGTAAAATAGCGGCTTTTGCTGAAGGAGTTCGTAAATCAGGATTAAGAGTTTAATAATTATTATGTCAAAAAGTCAACAACAATCACGACAGCCAGAAAAAAGAGAATATGACCACAAAGTTCTTGATATAGCTAGAGTAGCTCGTGTTATGGCAGGAGGAAGAAGATTTTCATTTAGAGCTGCGGTAGTTATAGGAGATAGAAATGGTAAGGTAGGAGTTGGGTTAGGAAAAGGAGCGGACACTGCTATTGCTATTGACAAGGCTATTAACTCAGCTAAGAAGAAATTAGTACAAATAGATGTTAGTACAGGTACTATTCCAGTTGATTCTACTGCAAAGTTTGGAAGTGCTCAAGTTATTTTAAAACCAGCAAAGGAAGGAAAAGGAATTGTAGCTGGAGGGGCTACTAGAACAGTAGTTGATTTAGTGGGTATTAAAAATATAACCTCTAAAATGTTAGGTGGTAACAATAAGCTTAATAATGCAAGGGCAACTGTAAAAGCTTTATTAAAGACACAATAGTATGCAAATTCACACATTATCTTCAAATTTATCTAAAAAATCTCGTAAGCGTATTGGTCGTGGTGGAAAGCGAGGAACATATAGTGGTAAAGGTCAAAAAGGACAAAAATCTAGATCAGGAGCTAAGATATCTCCTTTATTTACAGGAGGTAGTGCTGCTTTAGCTGGACAAGGAAGTCGTGTTATTCATAAAAGAAGAGGACAGTCTCCAGTACAAGGTCATCATAGAATAGGAAATGTTAAAGGTAAGGTTTCATATAAAGTAATCAATATAGAGTCTATTGCTAATTTGTTTGATAATAAGGCTATTATTAATATGGAGAGCCTAGTTGAAGCTAAATTAGTATCTAATAACTCTATTAAGGTCAAGATCTTAGCTAAAAATACTGGAGATATTATTAACAAAAAATTTACTTTTGAAAATTTAGTAACATCTAAAACAGTGCAAAATTTGTATAGCATCTAAATATCTTAGATTGTTTATATTAAATAAATTGTAAGACTAATAATATATTATAAGATATAGATATGAAAAGATGGCTATATATAGCTAAAATCCCAGAGTTGAGAAATAAATTATTACTAGTTTTAGGACTTTTAGTTGTATATAGATTAATAGCATCAGTCCCAATTCCAGCAATTGATATAGACCGTATTAAAGAATTTGCCTCATCTAATCAAATCTTTGGTCTATTAGATGTATTTTCTGGTGGTGGCTTTTCCAACTTTTCTTTAGTTGCTTTAGGTGTGGGGCCATATATTACAGCTTCAATTATAATGCAGTTGTTTACAATGGTAGTACCATCTCTGAATCGCCTATATAAGGAGGAAGGAGAACAAGGTCGTCAAATATTCAATCAATATACTAGAATGTTGACTGTTCCATTGTCTATTTTGCAAGCTATGTCTACATTAACAGTATTACGAAGTGCTGGAGTAATACAAGAAATTACAAGTTTGCAAGTTATTACAGTGATATCACTTATGACTGCTGGTACCTTAGGTTTAATGTGGTTAGGTGAGATTATAACTAATCAAAAAGTAGGAAATGGAATATCTTTGATTATTTTTGCAGGTATAATATCATCTTTACCTACTACTCTTAATCAATTTAGACTTAACTTTAATAGAGCAGATATGCCAACTTATTTGTTATATTTAGTAATTATAGTTGCCGTTATATATGCAATTATATTTATTACAGAAGGTCAGAGAAATATCCCAATATCTTATAGTAAAAAATCAAGGGGGGCATTAGTTAATAGTCAGGTAGACACTTATTTACCAATGAAAGTAAATCAAGCAGGTGTAATGCCAATAATTTTTGCCGTGTCCCTAGTATTGTTTCCTAAAATTATTTCAAGTTTACTATTGCAGACTAATATTGATTGGGTTAAGAATATTGCAACTAATATAAATACATTTTTAGATAACCAAGTGGTTTATGCTAGCATATATTTTATACTAGTATTAGTATTTACTTATGTATATACCACCATAGTATTTGAGCCTAAGGCTGTAGCTGAAAACTTACAAAAACAAGGAGGCTTTGTTACAGGTATTAGACCTGGTGAAAAAACTGCCCAATATTTACAATATGTATCCAATAGAATTATTATATTTGGAGCTATATTCCTAGGACTAATAGCAGTATTGCCATTTATAATGACTGGATTTACAGGTAATCTATCCATTGGAGGAACTAGTATGCTGATTGTAGTTTCAGTTATTCTTGAAACAATGAAACAAATAGATTCTCAGATTATTGTTAGAGATTACGACTCCTTGTAATAAAATATTTTAATTTTTAAGCTATAATCTTTAGATAACATCTCTACTTCTAAAATATAAATATAGACACAAAGATATTCCTAAGGCTATACATACAGCAACAAAAAAAGCTAAGTTATGATTAAGAAAATCCATTTTAGCATTTATCCCTAATAGTCCAATAAAAAGAGTAGATGGAGCTAGAGTAGTAGAAAAAGTAGTCAAGGTCTTTATGTTTTTATTCAATTTATGAGACAATAGTGTTTGATTCGTTTGGTCAAAAGCTTCAATGGCTTCCTTTAAGTTTTCTGTAATATTCCAAATATGGATATTGCTAGAAATTATATCGGTAATATGTTTGGATTTAACCTGATTTTCAGGAAAATATTGTGGAATTAATCTGATTGAAGAATCTATGACTGATTTATGTAATCTTATTGTTTTACGGAAATCTAAAACATCTCTTTTGACTATAGATATCTCAGAAATCATATTTTGTTCATTGCCTTTAAAAATTTCTTCCTCAATAAAGTCAATTTTCTCAGCTATACGATTGAGAGGAGTCATACAAGAAGATAGCATTTTTTCAATCAAAAATATATACAAGTCTACAGGGCTATTAAATCTCGAAGTTTTTCCTTCTAAATTTGACATACTTACATTTATAAAATGAACGTTTTTCTTATGAGATGTCACAAAGTAACCTTGACTTAATATACAGTCTATTTCTACTGCTTGATTTTTTCTTAGCGTTTTATCATATAAAGGATAATGTAATATGACCGCCATATAATCTATGTATTCTTCTAATCTTTGCAAATGAATAGGTGACTTTAAAATTTGTTCAGTTGTATCCTTAAGGTTAATAATATTATCCAGATTATCCAAATCAGCTTGAACATCGGGATTAATATCAATCCAGACAAAGGAGGAAAATTGAATTTTTTTCATATATATATTAAACTATAACTAATATAAGTGTAACAGTTATCTCTTAAAAGTCAAGATTATTATGTTCAAAACACAGTATCATAGAAACACTCCAATGAGAATAGATAAATTCTTAGCAGAATTTTTGCAAGATATATCTAGACAACAAATTCAAGTTTTAATTAAAAATAATGTAGTCCTTAAAAATGGGAATATTATAAATAAAACAAAAGAATTAGTTTCATTAGGAGATATTATAGAAGTCAATACTCCCAAAATCAAACACCAACCAATTATACTAGATGATAAACTCAAGCAAGACTTAGCAGAAAAAGTACAAATATTATTTGAGCATAAAGACTTTTTAATAGTAAATAAACCCGCAGGCTTATTGATACATAAAACTAATAATATAAACTCATACTCTCTTGTCGATATATTGATATTCAAGTACCCAGAAATTAAAGAGGCAGTAGATGATAATCAAAGTAAAGAATCTATATTACAAAATAGATATGGAATAGTACATCGTATAGACAAAGATACTAGTGGCTTAGTAATTGTAGCTCGTAATAAGAATGCTTTAATTAGATTGAAACATTTATTTAAATACAGAAAAGTTTACAAAGAATATATTTGTTTAGTCAGGGGTATTATAAAAAGTGACTATGGCAATATTACATATCCAATTACTAGATCTAAATTAGAGCATACTAAGAGAGTAGCAGTAATATCTGATAAACAATCACAAAATATTCAAAGAACAGCACATACTGAATATTGGGTTATACAAAGATATCAAGATAGCACTCTATTAAAAGTAGTAATTCATACTGGCAGAACTCATCAAATTAGAGTACATATGCAAGCAATTGGACACTCAATAATAGGAGATAAATTGTATGGAGGTAAATTAGAACACAAAGATAAAAACACAATACAAAGACAATTTTTACATTCATCAAAATTAAAGTTTGAATACTTAGGGCAAGAGTATGAGTTTTTATCAGATTTACCAAGTAATCTAATGTTCTATAAATCAACCAAAGCCGACTTATCCACAAATATAGGATAGACAAAATATTATAAAAATGATAATCTAAAATATATAACAATAGATAATAATATATGAAAAAACAATATAAAATATTAGGAATTTTAATAACAATAGGAATATTATTAAGTCCTCATATAATAGTAATTGCTCAAGAAGAGTCAGGTATCTTTATACCTGAAGAAAACCAAGCTGATCTGGATCTAAGAGCAAAAGTAAAATCAGGAGAGAAACTTACAAAAGAAGAGTTTGAACAATTGCAGAAGCTCATAAAAAATGGAAAAAGTACTGAGGTATCAAGTTGGCAATTAAAAGAAGATGAGATCCCAACTAAAGAACAAATAGATAAAATACAAAAAAATCAATCAACTCAACAAGCTTATACTTATAAAAGTCAATTAGAAACAGCAGGAGTAAAAATAGGCTCATTGGGTAATTGTATGGATACATACAAATTTGGAAGTATTAAAATTAATATTACTCAAGATCAGCAAAAGTATAATCCAGGAGATATTATTCAATTAAAGGGAGCTATCAAGAATGAGAATGTCTACCCAGTAACAGGGCTAACTATCTCAGCTAGACTTGTTAAGAATATTCCTAATTCTAATGATCAAGCCTTTAGCACAACTCTAGATGAATTCATAATAGCAAAAGATATTGCTATTAAAGGAAATAGTAGTATAGATATAAAACAATTATATAATCTTAATCTTCAATCTCCAAAAGGAGAGTATGAATTATTATTTTTTGCCTATCAGCAAGATAGATTTACATTATCGGGACTTCCATTTACTGATGATGTAGTCGGATATAAAATTAAATTTGATGTGGGTGGAGATAATACTGAACAAGTATATCTCGATCAAACTCGTACTACTGTAGGAGATAAAAAGAATATTAATCATGGATTTATTACCAACCATCATAATAAAGATGAAAAAATACAAGTAAAAATTCCATTAAAAAACATTACAGATAAAGTCCAAGATATAGAATTAACAAGTCAATTATATAGTTGGGATGGGCTGAGAAAAGAGTTATTACAAAAAGAAGAAAAAGAAATAATTAAAGTCCCAGCAAAAGGAGAAGTATTAATAACAAGAACAGTAGAAAAAGCAGAATTGCCAGTATATTATCTTAAATTTACTGCTACTCAGGCAGGAAATATTGCTCCAGCACAAAAATATACCAGTATTAGCAATATACGATTCTCAGTACCAAATAATCAATTAGTACGCTTTAATTGGGTAGGACTTAATAGTTTTCCTCAAGGAGATAAAGTAGTAACCTGTATACATAATACCAGTAATGGCACAGTTAATGATATAGAAGTAGAAACAAAAGTACTTGATAGCAAAGGAAAAGAAATCACCAAAAGCCTCTATAAAGGAGCAATAACTGGAGAAATTGATGCTATCATAGCAGATTTACCAAAAAATAAGACATATAATAAGCTAACAGTAGTTTCAACTATTAAAGATGGCTCAGGCAATATTATTGATAGTGTGAATATACCTTATGATTGTCAAGCAATAGATGCAAGCACCTGTGGTAAGAAAAATGTATCAAATGAGAATATAATCAATATATTAATTATATTGGTTAGTATAACAATAATATTAGGGGCGGGCTATGCTTTATATATTAAGAGAGAGACAATAACTAAACTAATTAAGAAATAGATATGAATAAAACTATATTTCAACTTGGGATATTATTACAATTTGGTGTGTGGCTATTTTTATTTAGCTTATTTTTTGTTCCTCATACAATTAAAGCTGTTAGTGTATCTACTAACTATACTGATAATTGGATTTATTATCAGTATATTAACAGGGGAGGTTGTAACGGTGGTGATTTTAAAGCTTGGACCCAATTTTATATGTCCCTATCTAAAAGTTTCGATTTAAATTCTTCTAGTTTAGGAAATTTGAATCAAAATGAGTCTAGAGTAATTATCCCAGGGGAGACTATTACTGGATTAAATTATCCTATAACAGGATCATATAATTATATTTCTGGTGATATGGGTACCCCACCTATGGATGATCAAGTGTATAATTGGGATTATACATCAGGCAGGGGCGCTTGTGGAGCTCAATTTAATGTTAGAAATCAAATGAGAGCAGGTATTTATGATCAATTAGGTTATCAATTAAGTAGTAGTAATAATAATATTATAGATTGTAGTAATGGGCAATCTTGTGTCGCAAAATCTCAAAATGGTACAGCTACTATAACAGTATCTTTTCCGGGAACTGGTTCTTATTATGTTCAAAGGGCATACCAGTTTGGTGGTATTGCAACTGACTATTTCGACGCAACTTGTGAGACTGAATATAATGAAGGGTATTGGGTGGAAAATTGGGGGGAGTGGTTCTATGTGTCTCCTACTACTAGGCAAGTTAATTGTACTTGTCCATCAGGTGCTGAACTGGAGTCGGGGTCTTATGATTCTGGGGATGGGTGGGTAAGTTATAATGTCTGTGCTTACTCCTACTTTGCTGCCGCTGGTGGTACTACAGTTGGACAAAACTTTAGTTATACATTAAATCCAATAAGTTATAATATAACTGTTAATGTTCCAGATAATCCACCCACAATAAGTAATATACAAGCACAAGAAGTTGGATATAATGACGGAATGGTATCATGGAATTATAGTGATGCAGACGGAGATGCACAAGAATGGTGGAATGTACAAATATCTACTACTCCTGGCTTTAATCCAGGCGATATAGTTATATGGTCAGGAGAACCTCAGATAGGAAGTGGATCTGGATCTGGAACAAAAAACAGTAATGACACCTCTGCAGACTTTTTTCCTCAACATAGGGGAAAACTAATTCCAGGCACAACATATTATACTCGTGTAAGAGTTGGGAATGCTAAAGCAAGTACAGGATGGATAACAGGGCCTGCATTTACAACTAAAATAAATAACCCCCCTAATTTAGATCAATTAAGTTGTGGCGGAGCGGGTACGGGATATACAACTGGACAAATTAATTGGAATTACACAGGAACAGATGAGTCTGGAGATGAATTGGTATTAAAAGCAAGATGGAAAAGAAATTTAGATACAGATTGGACATTAGTGGACTTACCATATAACACCAAATCTGGAAATATAGATATAAGTAATTTAATATCAGGATATCCATATAATATAGAGGTAAGTTTAAACGATAATAGAAATAGTCACCTAGGAAATAGATGGAAAGGATGTGGAACATTAACTCCTGAAAATTATCCAGAACCAGTTGTAGACTTTAGTGTAAGTAAATTTGGAGACGATAGTACATCTAAAACAAATGGTCAGACATTGGAATTAAAAACAGGAGATAAATTAAGAGCTAGATGGGATATAACTGAAACTGCAGGATTAGATAGCTGTACATTAAGTACTGAGGGAGGAGATTTAGTTGCTGGTAATGGATTTAATGGAAATATAACTAATAATGTCATAGATAGTACATCAGATTTGAGTTATACAATAAAATTGAATTGTACAGGAAAACCAGCGAATATAAATAGAGCTTTTGAACAAAGAATTAATGTCATAGTATTATCCTATCCCAAAGTAAGTTGTAGTATAGAAGATGATAAGAAATCTGTTAAGACAGGAGACAGTAATATAAATATAAAGCCAGTTGTAGAAAATGTAAGCGGACTGTATAATTGGGAGGTAAAAAAAGATGTTTCTGAAACAGCTATCTTCAGACAAGGCACTGGAACTATTCCAAACCCAATGAGACTAGATTATACAGGTTTAGAATTTGGTAGATATAATCCATGGATAAAAGTATCCGTTAATAGGCCAGGAAATCCTGTTGTTACAAGAGAATCTACAACTACATGTCCAGCAATAGTAAACTTTGGTAATACTAATATAAGAGAAATTAGTCCTTAAATATATAATAGATTTTAATTATTATACAAGGTAGTATTGGTATACATACTACCTTGTGTTATAATATGTAAGGATAATAATTTGTATAATTTTATGAAGAATAAAATATTAGTCACAGGGGGAACTGGATTTATGGGGTCATATTTTATCAAGTATTTAATTAATAAATATCCTTACATAGAGATTACTAACTTAGATTCTTTGACTTATGCTGGTAATATACATAATTTGGATAGTCTAGTAGATAATGGACGATATAAGTTTATTAAATCAGATGTCACAGATATAAACTCAATAGACAAAGCTGTACAAGAAAATAATATAGAATTAATTGTCAATTTTGCTGCTGAGACTAATGTTGACAATTCAATAAAGTATCCACTCAAAGTTGTAAATACTAATGTCATAGGGGTAGCTTCTATCCTAGAAGTTGTTAGAAAATATGATATAGAATTGTTACAGATTAGTACAGATGAAGTTTTTGGTACTATTGCTGAAGGAGCTTTTAATGAAGAGTCTCCGTTTTCTCCTAATAGCCCTTATTCTGCTACTAAAGCAGGTGGAGATCTTTTATGTAGAGCTTATCATGAAACTTATGGAACTAAGGTAATAGTTACACATTGTTGTAATGTTATGGGACCTAATCAATATCCTGAAAAGCTAATTCCTCTTACAATCACTAATTTATTAGAAAATAAAAAAACACCTCTTTATGGTGATGGTTTGAATGTAAGGGAGTGGATTTATGTAGAAGATCATTCAAGAGCCATTGAATATATTATTGAGAACGGTTCTCATGGTGAAGTATATAATATTGGAACTGGTTATGAATTAACTAACTTAGATTTAGTGAGTAAAATATTGAATAGTTTAAATAAAAGTATTGATCAAATTGAATATGTTAATGACAGACCTGGTCATGATAGGCGCTATGCTATAGATAGTTCTAAATTACGAAATTTGGGCTGGACTCCATACTTTGATTTTGATACTGCTATTAGTAAAACTATAGACTGGTATCGTGAAAATAAAGCTTGGTGGGAGCCGTTGAAATATAATAGTTCTAAATAAATTATATTATATATGAAAGGACTTATTGCAGCAGGAGGTAAAGGTACTAGATTAAGACCTATTACTACAAATCGTAATAAACACACAATCCCTTTAGCCAATCAAAGTATGATTGAGTTGGCTGTTAATAAATTAGCACAAGCTGGGATTACAGATATTGGCATCATAGTTAATATTGGTGATATTGAATTGGAGTCAATTCTGGGAGATGGCTTTAAGTATGGGGTAAATATTACTTATATAGAGCAAACAGGTGGTGCATTGGGAGTTGCCCATGTTATTTTGATGGCTCGCGACTTTCTTAAAGAAGATGATTTTGTTTTTTATTTAGGAGATAATATTATCTTAGGGGATATCAAAGATTTTATAGATATCTTTTATAACCAAAAGTTAAATGCCCTGCTTGCTTTATCTAAGGTAAAAGATCCAGAGAGATTCGGAGTTCCTAATATAAAAAACGAGCGTATTGTAGAAGTTATTGAAAAGCCTCAAAACCCTCCTAGTCAATATGCAGTGGCAGGAATTTATATTTATGATAAAAATATCCATAATATAGTAGAAAATTTACTACCTAGTTCCAGAGGAGAATATGAAATATCTGATGCTCATACAGAGTTAATTAAAAAGGGCTTCATTGTAGGTTACTCTGAGATTACTGGGTGGTGGAAAGATACAGGTAAACCTCAAGATTTGCTAGAAGGAAATCAATTACTATTAGCTCAGATTAAAACTTCAGACATTCAAGGAGATGTAGAAAAAAATGTAACTATTGAAGGAAATGTAATTATAGAAAAAGGAGCTCAAATTAAAGATAAGAGCTTTATAAGAGGTCCAGTAATTATTGGTCAAAACACTGTTGTTTATAATAGTTATATTGGTCCATATACTTCAATTGGAAATGAATGTAAAATTGAAAATTCAGAAATTGAGCATTCTCTTCTAATGCACAATATTACTATTCATAGCTCAAAAAGAATAGTGGATAGTATTATTGGGAATGGAGTATTAATTACAGATAAAGAAAATACTTTTCCCAAAGGGCATAAGTTAGTAATTGGAGATAACTCACAAGTAGAATTATAAATATATTATTATGAAGATTAGAAAAGCAATTATTACCGTAGCAGGGTTTGGAACTAGATTTTTACCAGCTACTAAAGCCCAACCTAAGGCAATGTTGCCATTAGTAGATAAACCAATTGTACAATATTTAGTAGAGGAAGCAGTGAAAGCAGGGATTGAGCAAATTATCTTTGTAACAGGTAAGGGTAAAAGAGCAATTGAAGATCATTTTGACTCTCATTTTGAATTAGAATACCTATTGGAGCAAAAAGGAAAGGAAGAAGTCTTAAGTCAAGTCAGAAATATAGCTGATATGGCAGAATTTTTCTTTGTAAGACAGCGCTATGCTCGAGGTAATGGAGATGCTGTACTTGCAACAAGAAGTTTTATTGGAGATGAACCCTGTGCGGTCTTATTCGAAGATGATATTGTAGCCTCAGATATTCCAGCTATAGGTCAATTAATAGAGGTTTATAATAAATACAAAGACCCAGTAATTGCTCTTACTCGTGTTCCACATTCAGAGGTATCTAAATATGGTATTATTGAAGGAACTCAAGTTAATGATAGATTATTTGAGATTAATAAATTTGTAGAGAAACCTAAGCCAGCAGAAACTAATTCTAATTTGGCAGTAATTGGTAAGTATATAATTACTCCAGCTATCTTTGACAAATTAGAACAAATGAAAAACTCTGTAATTGGAGAGTTAGGTTTAGACCATGCTTTTATAGAAATATTGAAGACTAACCCTCTGTATGGTTATGAAATACAAGGACGACGTTATGACTGTGGAGATAAATTAGGCTATATACAAGCTGTAATTGACTTTGGATTGAAACATCCAGAAATTGGTAAGGGAGTAAGTAATCATATAAAAAATATAAAATTATAAATTAGCTACATAAAATGATATACACAACAGAATTAATTCTTGACAAAACGCAGGTGGTATATAATAGTAAATATAAAGAAAGTATGATAAAATAAAAATATACATAATATAAAGTAAAATAAATCAGTATGCAAAATAGAGCCATAAGAAGAGGCTTCACTCTACTAGAGATATTGTTAGTAATAGCAACAATAGGAATATTAGCATCTATAGTATTGGTAGCTATAAATCCCACAAGACAGATAGCACAGTTAAGGAATGCAGAGAGGAGAGTGGAGATAAATAGTATACAGCAAGCAATAGAACAATATTTCGCAAATACAAGGAGTTATCCAACAGGGATAACAGCTGCAATGCAAAATATATGTATAAATGGAAATACAGTAAACTGTTTAAATTTAGCAACATTAGTTCCAGATTATATACCAGAAATACCAATAGATCCACAAGGTGAAGCATATACAGTAGGTATAAATACAACAAATAATAGACTAAGAATAAGTGCGGGTCAAGCAGAGTTAGGAGAAATAATAGCAATAAATTTATGTCCAACAGGATATATAGTAGTACCAGGAAATAGTATATACGGAACTAAAGACTTTTGTGTAATGAAATATGAGGCAAAAGCAGTAGCAATCAGTTCCCCAACCGTAGGGTTAACAAGTCCAAACACAGTAAGTAGTGGAGTTAATATTGATACAATAGATAATAACACAACTGCAACCACTGCCGCCAATAATAGAACTATAGCCAGTGTAGCTAGTGGGTATCCAATAGGGAATATATCTCAGCTCACAGCAAAAAGTTACTGTACTACAGCTGGTGCTAGTTTAATCAAGAATTCAGAATGGATGACAATAGCAAGGAATATAGAAAGACAAGCTAGTAACTGGAGGAATGGCATTATAGGATCAGCGGATTCATCAGGAGGAGGACTATGGAGAGGTCATACTGATTCTATGCCACTTAAAGTTCTAGTAGCCAGTACAGATGACAGTCAAGGCTATACGGGTACAGAAAATACTAGTCCAAGTAGAGAGAGAAGAACTCATACTTTAAGCAATGGAGAAGTAATCTGGGATTTAAGTGGCAATATTTGGGAATGGACCGATGATACAATATTAAATGAAGACAGACCAAAAGAAGTGTCTTCACCAGCTTTTGCCCAAAGAGAATATACAGCTATAGATAATTATGGAACCTTAAGCTATGATTTAATAAGCCCTAGTAATAATACATGGAATAGCTCCCATAATATGGGAAAGATATCCAGTGGAACTTTTTCCATTGAACGTACATGGGCTTTTCTACGTGGAGGTTGGACTTATGGTAATGGAGCAGGGATCTATTCTCTATTTTTAGGCAATACTACATCAGATATTTGGGGTCTGTTTGGCTTCCGTTGTGTGGTGAGATGAGGTGATTTATTTTATTATACATACTGCTATAAAAATTTATAATTATTATCCCAAAGCTCTGTCTCTTCTAGTTATAATATTATTTTATACATAATAAAATAATATTATTTAGATCTTAAATCAAAAAACATTCTAATTTATAATATCAGTTATTTTAACTAAAATAAAAGTTGGTTTATAAGATAATTGTACACATAAACTTGAATCTAAGCTGTGTTTATGATATAATATTTAACATTACTATTGATAAATAAGTATAATTTATGAAAATTATTAGAAAAGATTTACCTAAATCTAAGGTAGAGCTGAGTATCCAAATTGAGAAAGATAAGATGATTGTTTATATTGATAAAACTACTTCTAAACTTGCTAAGCAAATTACTATGCCAGGTTTTCGTAAAGGTGAAGCTCCCAAAGAGTTAGTTGTAAAACAGATTCATCCAACTGATTTGCTAAATGAAACATTTGAGTATGCTATTAATGAATCTTATAAGCAGGCAATTGAGAAAGAAAAATTATCTCCACTAGATAGTCCAGAGATTAAATTATCAGAAAAAGCATCTAAAGATAATTTGGAATATACGGCTATTATAAGTATTATGCCAGATATAAAGTTGCCAGATTGTAAAAAATTGGCAGAAAAAATTACTAAAGAGCAAGAAAATATTTCTGATAAAGATGTTGAAGAAGCTAAAAAATATTTACAAAAATCTCGAGGAACCCAAAATATTGTAGATAGAGAGTCTAAAGCTGGAGATATAGTAAGTTTAGATTATGTTTTGACCATAGGTAAAAAAGAGTTTGATAAATCTTATAAAATGCCAGTAGAAATCGGAGCAGGAAATTTTATTCCTGGCTTTGAAAATGAAATTATTGGTCTTAAATCTGGGGATAAAAAAGAATTTGATATTCAATTTCCAGATGAATATCATAATAAAGATTTGGCTGGGAAAAAAAGTCACTTTGCGATTTCTGTTAATGATGTACAAGAAATTAATGTACCTGCTTGGGATGATGAATTTGCTAAAGAATTAACTAATGGAGAAAAAACTATTTCTGATCTTGAGATGAGCTTAAAAGAAGGTCTGATTGCTGAAAGAAAAAAAGAAGTTCAAACTCAATATACTCAAGCTATAGTGGATGAGATTTTAGCTAATAT
Organism: Minisyncoccota bacterium; assembly: GCA_032117235.1. Lineage (GTDB taxonomy): Bacteria > Patescibacteriota > Minisyncoccia > SW-4-49-11 > SW-4-49-11 > CALRBF01. The sequence continues at coordinate 104,141 of JAULZW010000005.1, forward strand.
TAATGTGGATTTGCCAGATGTATTGGTAATTGCAGAAAGAGACCAAATTATACAAGAAATGGAGCAGAGAGCTTTATATTCAGGGAATACTCTAGATGATGCCTTAGTTCAGTCTGGTAAGACTAGAGATAGTTTATTGGAGGAGGCTATACCACAAGCTGAGTCTAGAGTAAAGTTAATGCTTGTTTTAAGAGCTATTGCAGCAGAACAAGGTTTCAAAGCTGATGAAAAAGAAGTTCAACACCGTATAAATCATATTCTAGAGAGATATTCTGATAAGGAAAAACAAAATATAGACATACAAAGATTGACTACAATAGTTACTGCTGAGATAACAGATAAAATATCTCTAGATTATATTGGTAATTTGTAATTGAAGAATATTATACTCAGGGGTTGATATCAGTATCACCTCTGAGTAATTTACAGATTTGAAAATAAATATTATAATATTTACATAGCGCGTATAGCTCAGTTGGTTAGAGCGCATCCTTGACGTGGATGAGGTCAATGGTTCGAATCCATTTATGCGCACTATGAAAAACATAATACCTAACTTTAGTCTATCCATACAATTAGGTATCTTAGGGGGAGCTTTAATAGGCTCTTTTTTTGTTTTGCAATCTATTTGGATTATAGCTACAATTCTACTTGTAACAATAATATATTGGTTGTGCAGGGATATTAGGTTATTAATTGTACTATTTGCTTTGATTTCAATGATTATTTTTGGAGATTATGTTAATGATATTATCGTGAAATATAATAAAATTCAAGACAGTATCCCAAATAAATTAGAAAATATACAAATAATTATAGAGTCTAGTCCCAGAATACAAAAGTTTGGACATCAATATAAGGTATATATACCAGAGTATAATGCTAATGCCTTTATGACTATTAATAATTCAAATTTAGAATATGGGGACAAATTAAATATTAATGCTAAGACTTCTATCCCAAATGAAAATGGTATAAAAAGATTTTTATTAGGTAGAAATATTCATATTTATATGACAGTATCAAAATATCAGGAATTAGATGCAAGTCAATGCCAATTGAAATGTCGTATGATTAATGGAATTTTTAATATAAGGAATATCATACTAAATAGAATTGACTCAACCTATCCTAATCAAGTAGGTGAGTTTTTAAAAGGTATTTTAATTGGATATACAGATACTTTGCCTAATGATATCAAGGAGTCTTTCAAAAAAACTGGAGTGAGTCATGTTTTAGCTGTTTCAGGCTATAATATGGCAATTATAGTTATGTTAGTTTATAAACAGCTTATTAATAGACAGTTTTCTAGAAAAATTTCATTTTGGATTACAATTTTTACTATGATTCTCTTTACTCTTTTGACTGGATCCGAGGCTTCTATTATGAGAGCTGGTATTTTCGCTATGCTTATATTGAGTGCCGAGCAATTACAAAGATATGTGGGTGGTATCAGACCATTAATATTATGTGCTACTGTTCTGGTTATTATAAATCCTTTATATATTGCTTATGATATAGGATTTCAACTTTCATTTTTAGCAGTGATTGGTTTAATTATTTATGGCCAAATATTTAAAACATATACAGAAGGTATTCCGAGTTTAGGATTATTACCTATGATTGGAGAGACTTTTTTTGCTCAAATTTTAGTATTACCAATTTTAATGTATTATTTTGGTCAAATTTCTATTATCTCAATTTTAGCTAATATTCTAATTGTCCCGATTATTCCTTTAGCTATGGCTTGGGGTAGTATAACCAGTTTATTTCTGACTTGGCCAATGTTCACCTATCCTTTAGTTATAATTATTCAGTCAGTATTGGGTCTGAATAATTATTTAGCTAATATTAGTTGGGCTAGCATTGATGTTCCTAAAATCACTGGATTTATGGTAATATCAATATATGTTATATTAGGTGTAAGTTATTTTTTGTATATAAATAAAAAGACATATGAAAATTAAAATCCTAGTCTTTATTCTAATACTAACAGTATTCATATATGGTAATAGAGAATATAGGGTATTATCACAGCCAGTAAATAAAATTTCTTTTCTCAATATCGGACAGGGAGATGCTAGTTTAATTACTTCTAAAAGAGGGGATAGGATTATTATTGATTGTGGGCCAGATTCTAAGATAATTGATCAATTAGAGTCTAAATTAAGTTTTTGGGCTCGTCGTATTGATATGATTATTATCACCCATGGAGATAAAGATCATTATGGTGGTTGTAGAGATGTAATTCAGAAATATAAAGTCGGTAAAATAATGATTAATGGAGTTTTTGATAGTCAAAATCAAAGTTATCAAGGATTATTAGATTTTATTAAAGATAAGGGAATTACAATTTTACCATCTATTGAAAATACTTATATTACTTTGGGGGATAGTATAGAATTACATTTATTAAATCCTCAGAGCAATCTTTGGGGCCAGGATATTAAAAATGATAATTCAGAATCAATAATAATTCTACTCAAGAGTGCCAATAACTCAATACTTTTGACTGGAGATGCTGATTACAAAACAGAAACAAAAATTTTGCAAAAATACCCACAATTAGATGTAGATATTCTAAAGGCTGGGCATCATGGTAGTAAAACTTCCACCTCCGATAACCTATTAGATGCTATCACTCCCAAACAAGTAATTATATCAGCTGGAGCCAACAATTCCTATAATCACCCACATCCTGATGTTATAGATAAACTCAAAAGTAGAAAAATAGAAATTCAAGAAGTAAAAAACTTTATGACAGGTATTGACATTTCATTATAAATATAGTAATATGATAAAAATTATTAACATTTTATCTTTAATTATATGGAAGAGCAGCTATTATCAAAATTACGGTCACTTGGATTTTCAGATAAAGAATCTAAGGTTTATGTGGCTTCATTAAAATTAGGTTCAGCTCCAATTCAAAAAATTGCTAAATTAGCTACCGTTAATAGAGCTACTACTTATGTAGTTGTTCAAGGATTTATGAATAAGGGACTTATGAGCTCTTATACTAAGGGTAAAAAAAGATTATTTACTCCAGAATCTCCAGACAAATTATCAGCTTTGATTAGAGAAGATAAGGCTGTCATAGAAGCTAAAGAAAATACTATTAATCAAATTTTACCATCTTTAAGTGGTTTATATGATACTACTCAAGGTGGTAATAAGCCACAAGTGAAATTTTATGAAGGTAAATTAGGTCTAAGTGCGGTCAGAGAAGAGATTTTAAAGACTAAACATAAAGAAGCTTTCAGTATTTTTAATTTAGATTCTCTTGAAAGAGTGTTTACTCCTGAAGAAAGTAATAGTTTTACTAAAAAGCGTATAGCTAAAAAGATTAGTTCTCACTCAATATACTCTTCTTCTAAAGGGGATATTCTAGCAGATTCTAAGACCGATAGAAATTTGTATAGCTATATTGATCAAAGTAAATATAATTCACCAATTGACATTTCAGTCTTTGATGATAATCTGGCTATTACATCTTATAAAGAACCTATGATGTCAGTTCTCATTCAAAATGAATCAATTGCTAACGCCATTAGGCAGATTTTAACTTTAGTAGAAAAATCAGATACTAAATAGAAAAGAGGGGCAACATACTGTCACCCCTCTATTAATTCTAATTAGATCACATAGTCATTTCTTTACTACCTGTTGAGGTAGTCTGAAACTACTAGAGCATTATATCAAAAAATTAAAATCTTGTCAAGTTTAGTAAATCTAAAAGGGAGATTGTAACACAGTCTCCCTTTTAGATTATAATATTGAGTTTATTTAGTTAACTCCAAGATATGAGTAAATACTTTTGGCTTTTGCTCTGCTAAATATGCTAAGCTCTTACGATCAATCTCTACATTAGCTTTATTGAGGTTATTTATTAATCTGCTATAAGCTATTCCATTGGCTCTACTAGCAGCATTAATTTTAGTTTGCCACAATATTCGCTTATCTCTTTTCTTATTGCGTCTATCTCTATAACTATAGCTCCAAGCATGTAATAATGCTTCTTTTGCAGCTCGGAAATTAGTTTTTCTTCGCCATTGAAAACCCTTTGCATGTTGCAATAAGTTTTTTCTTCTTTTACTTGCGGTTACTCCTCGTTTAATTCTCATAATATAATTTTAAATACTTATTGATTCAATACTCTCTTGAGTTTCTTGATTGAGGTATCAATAATTTGAGTTTTTCTTTTAGATCTTCTAGAGTCTCCAGATTGCTTTGCTAAAAAGTGGTTTTGAGCTACTTTAAGAGCTATTACCTTGTCATTTTTGGTTAAGGTAATTCTTTTTGACAATGATTTACGTGTCTTAAGCTTAGGCATATATTCAGATTATAAATTAAACTCTCAATTTGATGATATAAATTTTATCACAATTAAATCTTTTTTGCAAGTATTACGCTAAATCCTTGAGGAGATTTTTTTAATTCTTGCTCTAGGCGTATATTTTCTGGTAAAGTGTTTAGTATATTTTTCATTTTTATAGCTGCTTGATCAGTGAATGCTTTTTCTCTTCCTCTAAGGTACATATCCATTTTAACTTTATGTCCTTGTTCAAGGAACTTATAAGTCTGTTTTAATTTTACATCTAAATCATGTGCTTCAATTTTGAACCCAATTCTCAATGTTTTTAATTCCACCTTTTTCTGCTTGGCTTTGTGAAGTCTCTGTTGCTTGGATTGAGTGTATAAAAATTTCCCATAATTCATAATTTTACATACGGGAGGTTTGCTATCAGGAGCTATCTCTACTAAATCTAAACTAGCTTCACGAGCTTGCTTGAGGGCTTCTTCTAATAGGACTAATCCTATCATTTTTCCAGTTGCATCTACTAATCTTACTTCTGGACTAGTAATATTTGCATTGATTCTTTGGTTTGTTTTTGATGATTGCTTAGTTTGCTGTGACATTGAGTAATAAAGTTATTAATATATTTGGTGGAGATGATGGGAATTGAACCCATGTATAGCTCAGTATCTGTATACAATTACTTAGAGAAATAGGAAATTGCTTTTGAGTTGTAATATATTCTTAGTTAATTTCCAAAGATAGAATATATCAGAGCCATAAAAATTATTTTAGAATATATTCCTTATGGAGAAATATTTTCCTATCAACATTTATATAACACCAAAGTTCTTTTATGTTGACTTAAAGATTTTGATGGCAGTGGCTAAATTAAATAATTAGGCTACTGCATAACCGAACCCGCTATAGGATCGGTTTGCAAAAGGTTTTGCATTTAGGTTTGTCATATCTTGGGTCTCGTGATAGACAAACGAGTTCTCATTGTATATAGATGCAAATGAACTAGCAAAGCAAAACATCCCCATTAGAAGACTTACTTTATTCGCAGTATTCTTTGTATAGATCGTTGTTCTTCTCTATTGCGAATACTATGGCGTTTATCAATCTTTTTCTTACCCTTGGCAAGGACAATTTCAAGCTTGATAATACCATGACTTAAGTATAGCTTAATTGGGATAATTGTCAAGCCTGAAGCGGATTTTTTTGCAAGTAAAGATTTAATTTCAGACCTTTTTAATAAAAGTTTTCGAGAACGTTCAGTCTCATATTTAGTATCAATATGATTTTGGTAATGAGGTATATTGCAATTTATTAAAAATAACTCATCATCTTTAATATTTATATATGCTCCTTTGAGGCTGGCTCTACCTAATTTTACAGATTTAACTTCATTGCCTAATAACTGAATACCAGCTTGATAGGTTTCAAGAATTGTATAGTCAAAACTAGCTCTTATATTATTAGTGAGAATTTTCATATTATCATATAAATATATACCAGTATAGCACAAAAATACATTTCTATGCTATAATCAAAAATAATACATAAATGTATATCACACAATATGAGATTGATGATAAATGGGTACTTTCTAGCTAAACCTAAAACAGGTATGGGACAATATCTATTACAGATTTTGCTTCATCAAAAATGGGATTTAGAAATTATTATTTTAATTCCAGAATATTTACGAAAAGAGGTTGAATACCTACCTAAATCTATCATACAAAGTATACAATATATTCAAACATTTTACTCTAGAAATGATTTATTGGCTCAAATGATTTGGGAAAAATTTTATTTTACTCGAGAGGTTAATATTCAAAAAGCAGATATTGTGTGGAGTCCTCACCCTACAATTTCTACTATTCATAATATTAAACATATTATGACCCTTCATGATGTTATTTATTGGAGATTTCCATTATATATACCTAATTGGAGAGTTAGATTATATGTAGCTTTTTTAAGACAATCTATTCTGAAAGCAAGTCAAATTATAACAGTCTCTAAATTCTCAGCTAAAGAAATAGAAAATATTTTCAATATTTCATCTAAAAACATTCCCATTATATATAACTCTTCTCCCAAAATATATGTTAAAAATATTAATCCTATTTTGAAAGAAAAATATATTTTTTATGAGGGAGGTTTGGATATGAGAAAAAACCTCTCAAAATTGATTCAAGCCTTTAGCTTAATATCTAATAAATATAAAGATGTTAATTTATGTATTGCGGGTAAATATTTTGATAGTCCAATAATACCTAATCTACCTGATTTAATTAAACAATATAATTTGCAAGATAGGGTAAAGTTGTTAGGGTATATATCAGATAAAGATATGTTGAGTTATATAAAATATGCCGAAACATTAGTTTACCCGTCACTATATGAAGGTTTTGGTATCCCAATTTTGGAAGGTTTTAGTTTGGGTACGCCAGTGATTACCTCTAATATAGGAGCAATGAAAGAAGTTGGTGCTGATGCTGTTATTGCGGTTAATCCTAATTCTGTAAATTCAATCGCTCAAGGTATAGAAAGTATACTCAATGATGATTTATTAAGGCAATCTATAATTCATAAAGGCTTTGAAAGATTACAAGACTTTGATTGGTCTAAAAGTGCTTTAAAATTAGAATTAGTATTTAATAAATAATAGTCTCAATATTAATAATACTACTTTGACTTTTCGTGTTTAATAATGTATATTGTAATAAAGTATCGAATAGCAATTCAACATATATGGCAAGAATTAATCCAGAAATAGAGACGTTTGCAAAAATTAAGGTAGTTGGAGTTGGTGGCGCTGGAGGCAATGCTCTTAAAAGGATGATAGACTCTGATATTAAGGGTGTCGAGTTTGTGGCTGTGAATACAGATGCCCAGGATTTACACCATTCTCAAGCAGAGCACAAAGTGCATCTGGGTAAAAATTTGACTAGAGGTTTAGGTGCTGGTATGAACCCAGAAGTTGGGAGGAAGGCAGCTGAAGAAAGTAAAGAAGAAGTCTATCAAGCTGTAAATGGTTCTCATATGATATTTATTACTGCTGGTATGGGAGGTGGAACTGGTTCAGGTGCTTCTCCTGTAATTGCTCAAGCTGCTAAAGAGAGTGGGGCTTTGACTGTAGCCGTGGTTACAAAACCATTTGTGTTTGAGGGTATTCAGCGAAAAAGAATTGCTGAAGCAGCTTTTGAGGAATTAAAGAAAAATGTAGATACAATTATTACTATTCCAAATGATAAAATTCTTAATATAATTGATAGAAATACTCCGGTTTTGGAAGCATTTGCTATGATTGATGATGTTCTAAGGCAGGGAGTTCAGGGAATTTCTGATTTGATTACCACTCCTGGATTAGTTAATGTAGACTTTGCTGATGTTAGTGCTATTATGAAAAATGCAGGTTCTGCCTTGATGGGGATTGGTAGTGCATCTGGTGAAAACAGAGCAGTTACAGCAGCTAAAATTGCTATCAATAGTCCATTGTTAGATATTTCAATCAAAGGAGCTAAGGGGGTATTATTCAATGTAACTGGTGGTAAGGATTTATCTATGGCAGAGATTAATGATGCCGCTAATGTTATTATTGAGGCTATTGATCCAGAAGCTCAAGTTATTTTCGGAGCTGTTATTAATGATAAATTGACTGAAGGAGAAGTACAGGTAACTGTAATAGCAACTGGATTTGATGCTAAAATTGTCAAATCAATCAATAATGAAAATGATAAAAATATAGTTCAAGAGCCTACTTTAGAAGAATTACAGCAAAGAGTTGATGAAGAGAAGCTTAAAAATAAGATAGCAGAAGATAGATTCAGAGAATTAGAGTCTAAAAAAGATGAATTTATAAAAAATGTTGAATCAGACTCAGAAGACACATTTGAATTACCAGCTTTTATTAGGAATAAATTAAATAAAAAGTAATAATTTGCCAAAATAGTTAAAACTTTGTATAATGCAAAGACAAATGGCCACATCGTCTAGCCTGGTCTAGGACATCCCCCTCTCACGGGGAAAACAGGGGTTCGAATCCCCTTGCGGCTACCATAAAATTTCATTTTGGTATTTTGTCCCTTAAAATACGGTGATAATTAACAGCAAATCTATGAGCTTCATCTCTAACTTGTTGTAAAATTTGAAGTGACTTATTACTTTTTGGCAATAAAATAGGTTTATCTTTATTAGGAATATAAATTTCTTCTAATCTTTTGGCAAGTGATATGATTGGAATTGATTTAAATTCAATATTTGCTTCTTGTTGTACTTTGATTACTGTTGAAAGCTGTCCTTTACCTCCGTCGATTAGTATCAAATCTGGAATAGGCCAGTCGGTCCTTTTGAATCTACGAGTTAAGGCTTGATTTAAGTTATAAAAATCATCTCCACCTTCTGGAGGTAGTTGAATTCTGAATTTCCTATATTGGTCTTTGGCGGGTTTGGCATTTTCAAATACTACCATAGAAACTACAGCTTTATCTCCATGAAAATGTGATGAGTCATAGCCTTCAATCCGTTTTGGCACTTTATCTAATTGCAGTAGCCTTTGTAACTCTTCTATATATTTATGTTTATAGCTTTGACTAGTTTGAATAATACCTTTATGTAAGGATACTTTTTCTAGTGCCTCAATCTGATTTTTTACTTCCATAGCTTGCTCAAACTTCTGTAGCTTAGCATAACTTTGCATCTGAATATTTAGCTTCTTGAGTATACTTCTAGATTTTCCCTTCATTATATCTATAATCGTATTAAGATTATCTCTATAGCTTACTTCATCTATATTTTGTATACAGGGAGCATCGCATTTACCTAACTTATAATAAATACAAGGTGTCTTTGGCATTGTTTTACAAGAGCGATAATGGAAATGTTTTCGCAATATTTTTAAGGTTTTTCTTAAAGCGTCACTACTTACAAAGGGTCCTAGAGAGTTTAGTTGATTTTCATAACTATCAAGATAAGTTTTATGAGCTACAAAAATTCTAGGAAAATCTTCTTTTGTCCAAACTAAATAAGCATAACTCTTATCATCTTTGAGCAAGACATTATATTTAGGATTATATTTTTTTATTAAATTAGATTCTAATATTAAAGCTTCTATTTCGCCATCACAAGGTTTAATCTCTATCTTATCTATTTCACCTACCATTGCTCTTTTTGCTGAATTTAATGAATTGTTACTTCTAAAATAACTACCTATTCTACTTTTTAGATTAACTGCTTTTCCAATATAAATAATTTTCTTCTCTTGGTTAGAGAAAATATAAACTCCAGATATTGAAGGTATTTCTTTAATTACTGTATATAAATCAGTATTCATATCTAAAAGCTATCAAATTATTCATAAAAATTATAATTATATGTTATAATAGTATCATACAATAATAATAATATATATCAAATAAATTATCATGGCTACAATATTAAAAAGAAGTTTATATAAATCCACAGAAAATAGGGTTTTTACTGGAGTTGCTGCTGGAATTGGAGATTATATCAACACTAGTCATATATTGATTAGATCTTTATTTATATTATTTGCCTTAGCTAGTGGAGTTGGTTTGATTTTTTACATAACTTTATCTATACTATTACCTACAGAAGATGAAATAATAGAACAAGAAGATAATGAATTCTACTATAATGTTACACATGGTGTTATAAAAGAAGAAGATTTAATGTTATCTAGTCAATATTCTGATATTATAGATAAGATAGCATCTAAGCAAAATATAATAGCATTATTTATTATATTTATAGGAATATTTTTTTTACAGTTCAATCTGGCTCCATGGAAATTAATTCCAGGAATATGGAGATATCCATCTATTATTATTACAATTGGCTTAGGGTTTCTATTAAAAAGTATAACTAAAAAGAAATAATAAAAAATTTTTATGAACAATGTTATAACAAAAGATAATTCAGTAGAAAAATCATCAAAAAAAGATAATATCAATATTAGTCTTGGTAAAATATATCTTTTTTTATTAATATTTAGCGTGTCATTGATATATTTTTATTCAGTCAATAAGGATGACTATTTATCAGTTTTGATCCCATATAGAGTTTTATGGCAAATAGCTATTATTTTTATAGGTATATCTATGTTGAGAGTCAAAAATACGGCTGCTTTTAGTGTCGGATTTTTTATAACATCATTAGCAGTAGGATTAACAATTACCTCAACTTTTGTATATTCATATAATATATTAGACAATACTTATACTAAGATAGTTCCAGTTTTTGATGCTAGTGTTATATCCTCAGATATAAATTTTATATCTACCCAAGCTAAAATTAAATCAGGCGAAATCAATTTATTCAAAAGTGATCTTTCTTCTAATTATGACACACTAATATCAAGTAACTATAGAGATGAAAACAAGATAGAAAATATTAAATTAGAGCAAAATTTATTTCCACCAGGTTTTGGGACATATACTAAAAATTTAGACATAGTATTCCCAACTAATATTCCAATTTCATTTAATATTAATGCTAACTTTTCAGATATTGAATTTGATTTATCTAATTTAAAATTTAAATCAGGTTCCATAAAAACCAATTCTTCTACATTAAATATGGTGATTAAAGATATTAATTTAGAAGAAGATGCTGTGTTAGATGTTAATGCTAATTTAAGTACATTAAATATTATTGTTTCTAAAGACATTCCAATTACTATATCTAATTCATCTAGATTAAGTCAAAATGAGTTTATAGGAATATCTGAAAATTCTAATGATTCCAATTTCTATCAAAATTTAACTCAATATGATAGCTTGGAATCTGAATTATCACAAAAAGAAATTAAAAAATTAATAATTAATCTTAGCTCTACATTATCTCAGGTTAAAGTGACACAAAACTAATATGATTTTTGAAACCACTGAATATAATATCAAATTGGTAACAATTTTTATTAGATGGTATTTTTTTGAAATACCTATTAAAATAATAAATCAATTATATGCATATATTAAGGTTATTATTAAAATATATTCATTTGTGTTTTTATTAAAAACTTTTTTTTCACCATGGAAAAATCAATCTTACACATACCCAGATAAAGGTTTTGATATTAATCGTATATTAGAAGTTTGGACATCTAATATGGTGGCTAGAATAGTTGGGGCTTTTGTTCGATTCTTCACAATTTTAATGGGTGTACTTGCCTTAGTCATAACAATAATAATAGGTATTGTGGTCTTGGTTATATGGATTATATATCCATTCCTCTTCTTTATATTAATTGTTAGTAGCTTTATATAATATGAAATATTTTTATTCTATATATCACACTAGAACTTTTTTTAGTCATATATTAGATAAATTTATTTTTAATTTCCTGAGTTATTTTATATGGATTTTATTTGTTATTATAATATCAGTTCTTGGTTATTTTACTAATAACTATGAGATGGTATTTATATTAGTATTGACAAGTATATATTTTTATACAGTATCTTATTTATTTATAGTGCTTAAATTAAGATCTGATCAAGATTCATTTATATTATCCAACAACTATGCAGAGATATTAGATTATGACACAGCTCAATATTTAGTTAAGTATTTCCCTAAAAAACTAACATATATAAACATTATACGAGCAATTACTAAAAGCAGTCGTGGAAAAACCATATTAACATATATGGGGTTAATTCCAGATGAGTTTTATTCTAAGATTAAAGATTTGGACTTAGATCATCATAGTAATTTAATATCAGTAGATGAATTTTTAGAAAAGGCTAATAATCTTAGACTTTCTTGGGAAGAAAAGAGAATAGGCTCTCATATATTACTTTATGTATTATTCGAACAAGATGGTATATTCAAAACTTTACTCGATCAACTAGATTTATCTAAAGAAGACTTTTTACGTATTATAGAATGGGAATCTCTATATTATAGCAATAGTAAGTTAGTTTCAGCTTGGAGTCCAGAAGGTGTTTATAAAAGTTTTGGTGCTTTAGGACGCTCTTGGACTATTGGTTATACTAATGATTTAGATAAAATCACAGATGATATTACGGAATCTATAGTAAATAGAGATCCACATAGGGTTATTATACATCAAGATATTCTGAGACGAATCTTAACTAATTTATCTAACTCCAACAGACATAATATACTTTTATTAGGTAATATAGGTGTAGGAAAAAGATCCTTAATTAGTAACTTAGCATTTACAATTAGACAATATCAGATAGAAAATAATAAAAATCTTAGTCGAGTTTTGAAATTAAATACAACTGATTTAATCTCTGGCATTCCAGAGGCATCACAATATTTACTAAAAGCTCTAAATTATTCAGAAAAATCAGGCAACATAATTTTAGTAATTGAAAATTTATCGGAGTTATTTTTATCAGCTGACGATGAAATTAGAAATATTATTATTAAATTTTTAAATTCAAAAATTATTAATGTTATTGGCATTGATAATCCAGAGGGGTATCATAGTGGGATTAAAAGTTTTCCTATTATAGACAGTCTTTTTGAAGATATTACAGTAGAGGATTCTTCTACAGAAGAGACAATGTATGTCTTAATGATGACATCTTTTGATTTGCACAGGATGTATAATAAATATATTACCTATCAATCATTAAGAGCCGTAATGAGTTTTTCAAAAAGATATATCAGTAAAGGTGGTTTTCCTGGAAAAGCAGTAGAAATATTATCTGACGCTATGAACCAAGCCAATATAGAGGGGAATCCTTTTGTCTTAGAAAGTCATATTAGAACAGTAATCTCCGAAAGAGTGAACATTAATATTAATACATTACAAAATACTGAGAAGGATATTTTATTGTCATTAGAAGCAAAATTACAAACTGAAATTAAAGGGCAACCAGAAGGATTAACTGCTTTAGTGAATGCCTTAAAAAGAACTCAGTTAGATTTGAATTCAAGAGATAAGCCCATAGGTACTTTTCTGTTCTTAGGCCCAACTGGAGTGGGTAAAACTGAAACTGCCAAAGCATTAGCTAAACATTATTTTGGGTCAAGTGATAGAATGATTAGATTAGATATGAATGAGTTTGGAAGTGAGGACTCAGTATATGGTATTTTAGGAGCTCCAGTAGGGGAGGATAATCTTTTTCAAGAAGGTTTTTTGACAAAGAGAATACAAGACAAACCTTTTTCTCTAATATTATTAGATGAGATTGAAAAAGCTCATAAGCAAGTTTTGAATGTGTTTTTACAGATTTTAGATGAAGGTTTTTTGACTGACAATAGAGGTATTAGAACTGATTTTAGGAACTCAATTATTATTGCTACATCAAATGCAGGATCTTTATTTTTAAGAGATTTTATTAAGAATCACCCTCAATTTGATAAATCTATCTTTAAGCAAGAATTAATAAATACTATAATAAAAGGAAAAGAATTTGCGCCAGAGTTTATAAATAGATTTACAGATGTAATAGTGTATTATCCATTAGAAATAGATACTGTCAGTGAGATAGCTAGTAAAATCATAGATGGTATGATTCAAAGTTTTGATGAAGAAAGAGGAGTTAAGTTAGTAGTTGAAAATGAAGTTATTCGATATTTGTCAGAAAAGGGTTATAATCCGGATTTTGGCGCTCGAGAATTAGAACGTACAATCTCATCAATTTTAGAAACATATTTGGCTGACTATATACTAATACATTCTATTAAAAGAGGAGATGTAATTACAGTCACATTAAATGATATTATAGATAAAAACTAAATTAAAATATTGAAAAAATGTTAATTATATGCTATAATGTACATATATGGATAGTAGAAAAGAACAATTTTTGGAGTATGTAATTCTATATTATGTTAACACAGCTCAGCCAGTGTCTTCTTTTGCTATTCAGAGAAAGTATAAATTGCCATATTCTAGTGCTACTATTAGAAATGAATTAGCTGAATTAGAAGAAGATGGTTATTTGACTCAAGTTCATACATCATCTGGTAGAATTCCTACAGATAAAGGATATAGATATTATGTCAATAGGCTTTTAGGAAGGCAAGAAATTTTACATCAATATGCTTCCGTTACTCACAAATTGTTGAATGATATGAATAAGATGAGTGAAATTCATCTTAAACTTAAAAAGTTACTATTGTCATTTGCACATGAGTCAGGAAATGTAGCTATGGGAAAATTATCATCAGATTTAATTTTTGAAGAAGGAGTTTCCAATTTTCTAGCACAACCAGGATTTTCATCAGTAGAGTTTATTAGAAATGCATTAGAAGATTTAGAAGAAATCAAATCTCATATTGATGAAATTAGTCAGGATGTTAGTCACGGCAGTTATAAACTATATATTGGAGAAGAAAGCCCACATACCTCTATGCATAAATATGCAGTTATAGTAGGCAAATTCTCTATTGATTCAGATGATGGTACAATAGTAGTGGTAGGCCCCAAAGGCATGCAATATGCTAAGAACATAGCTCTAGTAGAATATATGCTTAATAGTAATAATTATGAATAATAAAGACACTCAAACCGGAAATGTTAAAAGTAAATCTAAAAATAACTTAGATTTGAAACAATCTCTTGAAAAAATGAAAGAAGAGTCAGACTATAATTTAGCTGGATGGAAAAGAGCTCAAGCAGATTATCAAAACCTTAAAAAAGAATCAGAAAAAGCTAGAGTAGATAGTATTATATTAGCTAATAAAGGTTTAATTGAAAATTTACTCCCAGTTTTTGATAACTTTGCATTAGCCATAAAGCATTTGCCAAATGAACTCCAAGATAATAATTGGGTTCAAGGTATAGTATATATACATAAACAATTACAAGATATTTTAATTTCTGAAGGGGTAGAAATTATTGACCCAATGGGTGAAGTTTTCGATCCGAATATACATGAGGCAGTTGATAGTATAGAAGTTGATGAAGTAGAGAAGCAGAATACTATAATAGAAGTCTTACAAGTAGGGTATAAATTAAATGATAATTTAATTCGTTCTGCTCGTGTTAAAGTGGGTGCTTAAAAATATGGACTTGTCTAATATATGGTTATATATTGGAGTTCTTAATATAGTTTATTTTATAACATTTTTTAGCTTTAAATTTATATTAAAGCTGAAATGGACAAAATATATTTTTGATAATAAAGTTCGAAAAAGAGATATTCATAATGGAATTAAACCTAAAATTGGTGGTTTAGTTATTATTCCTATCTTTATATTAACAACCCTGACTTTTGTGGCAATAGGTAATTTAGCTTGGCAAAATGAGTTTTGGGGAATGCTCTTAGGTGCTATTGGTATATTAGTCTATGGATATATGGATGAAAAAATAGATTTACATTGGAGCAGTCAATTTATTTGGCAGTTTGGTATCGCGGCTATTGTGATTTGGTCTGGGGTAGGAATTCAAGCTATTAACTTACCTAATGGGGACTTATGGTTTATAGATAGTTATAAATTTTTTGGCATTGTGTTCCCTCAAGATATTGTTACAGCCTTTTGGATTGTTGGACTTATGAATGTTGTAAATTGGTTAGATGGTATAGATGGGTTGGCAGGGGGAGTGGGAGTGATTGGTTTTTCAACTTTATTCTTATTATCTTTAACTTTATTTGTAAATCAGCCTCATATTGCACTTATCTCAATTATATTAATGGGGATTTATTTAGGATTTCTAAAATTTAATTGGTACCCTTCTAAAATATTTTTAGGTACCTATGGTAGTATGTTTCTAGGTTATATGTTAGCTATTTTATCCTTAATTAGTGGTGGTAAAATAGCAACTTCAGCTTTAGTTTTAGCCTTCCCGATTATAGATGCTGTAGTGGTCATTTCTCAGAGAATTTGGAATAAAAAATCTATATTTGAAGCTGATAATAGACATTTTCATCATAAATTATTACAATCTGGACTAAGTCAAAAGGTATCAGTACTAATTATGTATATAATCAGTATATTTTTTGGGATATCAGCTTTAATTTTAGAGACTGGAGGTAAATTAATCATATTCTTTTTAGGAATGATAACTTTGATTATAATTTCTTTTTCTATGACTAAGTTTATTGTTAAAAATAATAAAAGATGATATTATAAAATTATAAATAAGTTATTAAAATAAATATGCCATATAAAAAAGGCTATAGTGTTATAGAAGTTTTGTTAGCTGGTTCTATTTTATCATTAGCTATATCTGGTATAGTTGCCTCTATGCTTATAGCACAGAGAAATAATCAATCTAGTATTGCTCAAAGTCAAGCCATATCAATGGCACAGGAAGGAATTATAGCTTTAAAATCTATTAGAGATAGAGATTACTCTGCATTAATCAGTGGGCAAGGATTTGGATTAGAGTTCTCTTCTGGTGAATGGAATCTTATCTCAGCACCCACTGAATCACAAGATAGATTAGATAATCCTGTTCGTACCCGTCGAGTTAAAATTGATAATGATATCAATCCAGATGTGAAGTTGGTTACAGTGACAGTAAATTATCAGATTAACCCAGAAGGAGATCTTGCTCAGACAGAATTATCAGAGACAATTATTAATATGTCCAAGAAACCAACAGGTGTTAGTGCAGAGAGCACCAACTATAGATTGGTTGATGATAATATAGGTAATATAAACACAACCTTTGATAATGAAATTAAACCTGATTAATACCTTATAATATTAAAAATATGAATGAAAAGCCTAATCCATTAATTAAATCAGTAATGTTTCGTGTTTTTACAGCATTGGTTCTGTTGTTCACTACTATATTATATAGTATTATATTGGGACTTGCTTATTTACAATATACTGGAGGGATAGACATTATATATACTGATATTGTCACAAATATGTTAATAGTTATCATAATAATCCTATTTATAATAGGGTGGTTTTTTTCATATACATTATATACCGGTATAATTAAACCAGTTTATGAAACATTAAATATTATTTCAGAATCAATATCAAATTTAATCACTAAGGAATATATAGATAAAGAACAAGTTATATATTTAAATGAATTTGTAACTAATTCATTGTCTCAGTTAAATAAATCCTCTCTTACTAATAAAATCCATTTATCTTTAAGCACTGAGAGTTATATTAATAAATTAAGTGAACTAATGAAGCAAAATAAGGAGTTATTTAACTCTAAGCAAGAATTAGCTAATTTAGTGAAGCAACTTAAAAACCAACAAGAATTATTAGAATTAGAGAAGGCTAAAACAAATGCTATTATTGACTCAATTCCTAATGGATTGTTAGTTACAAGTAAAGATGGTAATATATTCTTAGTAAATAGAGAGTTAGAAAATATATTGGATTTAAGAGTTAATGATGTATTAGGTAAATTTATATATAATGTATTACCAGATATCCAGCTAAATGTAAATACTCTAACAGGAGGGGATAAAGATCCTTTAAATGTTAACCCTAAAAGTAGGCATACTAGTTTCTTTAGCTATATATCTAGTAATAATAAAAAAAATATAATTTTAGAAAATACATCTAATCCTATTATATTAAACGATGATATACTGGGAGCCGTTTATGTTTTTAGAGATACTACTCAGGAGCGTACAACCGAGAGAGCTCAAAAAGAATTTGTTTCACTTGCATCACATCAACTTAGGACTCCAATTACATCTATTAAGTGGAATTCAGAAATTATTTTATCAAATGAATCTATTGATAGCGAAGTTCGTATTGCAGCTGGTGATATTTATAAGGAGGGTTCTAGAATGGAGAAATTAGTTAACTCATTACTAAATTTATCTAGAATTGATTTGGGTAAAATTCAATTTAATACTCAAGAGATACAGTTAGATAAATATATAGATTCATTATCAAAAACACTACATTCTGAAATCGATGCTAAGAATATAAGCTTTGAAACAGATATATTATTTAAGAGTTCTATTAAAAATGACCCCGTATATTTAGATATAATAATTTTAAATATATTACACAATTCAATTAAATATAGTAATACAAATGGTATAATCAAATTAAAAATTGACAGTTTATCTAATCAAGAAAAATTAATTATAACAGTTTCAGATACAGGAATTGGTATACCTCAGTCTCAACAATCTCAAATATTCGGTAGATTATTTAGAGCAGATAATGCTAAGAATTGTCAGCCAGATGGTAATGGACTGGGACTATATGTAGTGAAAAAATTAATTGAGTTAATGAATGGAACTGTTTGGTTTGAATCGAAAGAAAATCAAGGAACTACTTTCTTTTTAGAGTTGCCAATTGTAATAAAGAGCCAGGTATGATATAATAAATACAAATATACTAAAAATTATGTCATATAAGGTTTTAATTGTAGAAGATGAGTCAGCTATAGCTAGAGTTTTAGAGTTGAAGCTAAAGCAAATTGGTATAGACACTACGCTAATTAATGATGGTAGTTTGGCTTTGGATGTAGTAAATAAAGAGGACTTTGATTGTATTCTACTAGATTTGATATTGCCCGGAGCTGATGGATTTACTATATTAGAGGCTATCAGGAAAAAAAGTAAATCAACTAAAGTAATTATTATGACTAACTTAGGTCAATATGAGGATAGGACTCGCGTTGAAAAATTAGGTATAACCGCCTATTATGTTAAATCTGAAGTTTCAATCAGTCAATTGGCTGAAGCTGTAAAACAAGTTTTAATAACATAAATTAGTTTATGTGATATAATTAAACTAATAAAATTAAAAACATATTATGCAACCAAAAGAAATATTAGATCTGTTAGTAAATACACAATATATAACTCTAGATGATTGTAAGGTGGCACTTTCTAGTACCAATAATGATCCAGCTATTGCAATAGATTATTTAGTACAGAATAGTATAATTACTTACGACATTATAGGTCAGGCTTTAGCAGAGAGTTGGGGTGTATCTTATTTTGATTTAAATACATTTATTCCATCCAAAGATGATGTGATGAAAATACCCGAGTCTGTGGCTAGAGAATTGCGATTAGTGTACTTTAAAGATTTATCTGATAAAATACAGATTTCATCAGATAATCCAGTTGTATTACAGGGTAATGCTAGATTAATTATTAAAAGAGAAGAGAAAACTGGATTTATTGGTGGGAAAAAAGAAATTACGGAAGAAAAAGATTTAGCACAAGAGCTTATTAAGCTATTTCAAAAACCAATAGAATTTGGATATTCTTTAACACAAGATATAGATAAATCTTTATTAAATTATAAAGCACCACTTTCATCCAGATTCATATCCATAATGGATAAATTTGACACAGTAGCTCCAGAAATTGTGGAAGAGATAATAGAAGAAGCTTTAGAAGAGCGAGTCTCAGATATTCACTTTGAACCTCAATATGATAAAAGTGTAAGAATTAGATTTAGAGTAGATGGTATGTTGCAAGAAGTAGGTACTATACCGTTTTCATATTATGAGAATATACTTAATTTAATTAAGGTTAATTCTCAATTAAGGACAGATGAACATTTCATTCCCCAAGATGGTGCCATTCGTTTTAAAAAAAATAATTTAATTACAGATGTTCGAGTTTCAATTTTACCAACTGTATATGGAGAAAAAATTGCCCTCAGAGTGCTTATAAATACACTATCTAATATAACTTTAGACACACTGGGATTAAATGAAAAAAATATCAAAACACTAAGAAAAGCATCTCAAAAACCATTTGGTATGGTTTTAGTAACAGGTCCTACTGGATCAGGGAAATCTACAACTCTTTATTCTATATTAAAAATAGTTAATGATGAAGGTAGGAATATAACCACTATTGAAGATCCCGTTGAGTATAAGATTGAGGGTGTCAATCATGTGCAAGTTAATAAAGAAACAGATTTATCATTTGCTCGTGGTTTGAGGTCAATTTTGCGTCAAGACCCTAATATAATTCTAGTAGGAGAAATTAGAGATGATGAAACAGCACAGATTGCCATTAATGCAGCTTTAACAGGTCATTTACTATTTTCAACCGTTCATGCTAATGATGGACAAAGCACATTGCCAAGACTTCTCAATATGGATATTGATCCATTTTTGTTATCTACTACATTACATTTGATTGTGGCCCAGAGATTAGTTCGCAAGATATGTCCAGCTTGTGTATATACCTATACAGTTAATAGAGTAGAATTAGAAGAAACGGTAGGAGAGTCTTTAGAAAGATTCTTCTCAGAGGATAAATTGACATTATATAGAGGTAAAGGTTGCTCAAACTGTAGCTTTACAGGATATAAAGGACGCAGTGGAATCTATCAATTAATAGAAATGTCAGAGGAATTAAGAGAGCTGGTTTTACATAAACCGACCTCTGATATAATAGCTAAGGTAGCTCGCCAACAGGGGTCTTTATCGCTTTTTGAGGATGGAATAGAAAAAGTGAAAATAGGGATTACTACTTTAGATGAAGTTATGAGAGTTTCACAGATACCAGAAGAAATATAATTAAGATATATGTTTTTTAAGAAGAAAAATACATCTGTATCTAATAGCCAAGTTGATAATTTAAATCCATTAGTAAATCAAGTGGTAAAATCAGACTATACAGCATCCAATCAAAATCTTAATTTGAATTATAATGTGGATACTAGTAATCAGTCTGTTTTTACTACAATTGAACAACTTGATGCAAAACAACCTTTTCAAAATCAAGTCCCAGGTCGTACTAAAGTTAAGAGAGGTAGTAGTAAGGTTAATAAAGCAAAAAAAACTTTCTTAGATAATCTATCCTTATTAGTAGGATCAGGTATGGGTGTTAATACATCTTTAAGGATATTGTATAAAAATACTCAAGATATATCTTTAAAAAAATCACTTAACTCAATGTTAAGTAGCGTAGAAAGTGGTAGTAGTTTATCACAAACAATGCATGATCATAACTTTTTACCTGACTTTTTGATTTCTTTAATTAGAATTGGTGAAGAATCAGGTAATTTAGCAGATAAAATTAAAAGAACTGTTATATCACTAGATAAAGATCAAAGACGTATAGCGCAGTTAAGGTCAGCTTTGTTTTATCCTGTGTTTGTCCTAACTTTAGTTATTGTGTTGGGCTTAGTAGTATCAACCTTCATTCTACCAAGAATAGGACAGGTTTTTTCTAATATGAATGTAAAGTTACCAGTAATGACAAAGATATTAATTCAAATGGGAGAATTTATGTCTAAATATTGGTATATAGTTATTCCTTTAACATTAGCAATATTAATACTTTCAATGTTATTACTATTTGTATTTCCATTAACTAAAAAATCTGGTCAATGGCTATTATTCCATCTGCCAATATTCAATGATTTAATCGTAAAAACTGAGGTTTCTAGATTCTCCTATAATTTGGCAATGCTATTAAATTCTGGTATTCCTATAACTAAGGCACTATTATCTCTATCTAAGATACATGATTATTATATGTATAAAAACTACACTGAATTTTTAGCTAATTATATTCAAAGTGGTAAAAGTTTTCATAATATATTTGATCTAAATAAGAAAAAAACAAATTCTATATTACCATTTACTGCTCAAGAGATTATAACAGCAGGAGAGGAGTCGGGTAAATTACCAGAAGTATTGGAGCAATTAGGAGAAAGATATGAACAGGAATCAGAACAAATTTCTAAAAATATTGCTGTGCTATTAGAACCAGCTTTATTGATTGTAGTTTGGATAGGAGTTGTATTCTTGGCTGTAGCTATTCTACTTCCAATCTATAGTTTAGTGGGTAATTTCCAAGCTTAAAATACTATATGAAATCTAAATACAAAGGTTTTACGTTGATAGAAATTACTTTGGTCATTGTTTTAATATCTATTCTCCTAGCTATTACTACTCCTTTAGTATCTAGTGTAGTTGTTCGCAATGATTTGGGTTCTGCCCATGAAGCATTATACAATGCTTTATTAAGAGCGCAACAATTATCTAAAAATAATTATAAAAATTTACAATGGAGAGTATGTGTAGAAAATAATTCAAAAACATATATTATAACAGCAGGTACTTGTAATTCTACTCTTTATCCAGAAACTATCAAAATTAGTTCTAACATTGATATTAGCTCCACTCAAACCCTAGATATTGCTTTTAAACCCATTAGCGGAGAATTAGATTATATAAATGATTTAATTCAATTAAATTTAAGCGGAAGAGGAGTTAGTAAATATATTAGAATAAATAAATCAGGAGTAATTGATAAAGAAGCTACTACAGATCCAATATCTAATATAACTACTAATTCTATAGTAACTAATGGACTAGTTTTGCATCTTGATGCTAGTAATATAAATAGCTATCCTGGATTTAGTACTGGACAAATTTGGAATGATTTAAGCATTAACAATAATAATGGTACACTTATTAACACACCGACATATAATACAAATGGATATTTTGATTTTGATCACACACAATCTGAAAGTGTAACATTTTCTAATGCATCATCGTTACAATTTTTAAATAGATCCCCTTATACTTTAGAGTCTTGGGTATATCCAACCAGAAATCCTGGATTAGGTAACTATACAGGTATTTTGGATAGAGAGGACGCTTCTATGGGATATAGGAACGGATATGAATTACATTTCTCAACTAATACTAGTAATCAACCCTACTTTTCAACAAACAGATTTAGTCTAGAAAATGGTATATTCAATCAGTCTGGTACATCTGTATTAATAGATTCTTCATCCATAAATAACACTTGGCATCATATTGTAACAACTTATGATGGAACAAATTTATCCTTATATCGTAATGGCTCTTCTATTGGCGCACCAGTGGTTTCTACTGGAAATATTACGAATACATCTAAAGCACTTACTCTTGGTGTAAGAGGTGGTCAGTATTTTGGTGGAAGAATATCAAATACAAGAATATATAACAGAGCTCTCACAGCAGCAGAAGTTCAACAAAACTTTAATGCCACTAAAGGTAGATTTGGATTGTAAAGATTAAATTTTATTTTAAGGTGTACCAAAATAATCTCTTATATTATTTTCAACAGCAGTTTTATTACCTAATTTATTTCCATCATATATAATTAGCTCCGATATATGTCCATTTAAGAAATTCCCATCACTACCAGTTCCGATATTGAGAGGGCTATTGATTAATGAAGTTCTAATAGCTGTATATAAATTTAGAGAATTTTTATTGTCTGACCCAGTACTAGTGGCTGTATTAGATTTATTTAGATAATAAATATTAAATAGGTCTGAAGATCCAATTATAGCATAATTGGTAAGTCTTGACATAAAGGATTGATTACTAGCAGCTCTACTAGCTACAAAAAAGGCTGTAGAATTAGTAACATTATTAAAAGCATTACTCACTAATTGATCATTAGTACCATCAAATCTAATTACCGGCTTGTCATTCATAGTTATTATCCCAGTTGCTCCATCTACAATCTTAGGTTGAGCTCCTGTTGAGGTTTGAATAGCATTATTTCCATTTCCAGATTGGTCATACCAAGTAGATATATATCCATCTCCAGTATTGGCATCGGCAACCGTGGGCTGATAAGTTTTTGGAGTAGAAGTTAAACTAGAGCTTATATGTCTCTGACCTCCCCACACAAATATGGAATCGTCGGTAGAAGTTAGATTTACTAGCTCTAATCTTGCAGATGTGGCAGAACTAATTATAGTAAGAGTAATATTTCCTGGTTGAGGAAGAGTGGTAGGTGTAGTAGTAGCTGTAGCAGAGAGAGAAATTCTATACCATCCATTTCCCACAGATTCTATGTCTGCCTGACTCGGAGTAACATCTCCTGAGGATGATGCTAAAGTTCCATTACTAAGATTATAGTTCTGATAAGATGTATTCGCAGTGAAAGCTGTACCATTAGGAGCTAATTGTACAAAATTATAGCCATTATTTGCCTTTACATAATAGGAATCAGTATAAATTGTGCCATTTGTTAAAGTAGTATCTTTATTGATAGTTCTCGCAACATTTCCAACATTTAGATTTACTTTTTCAGCCGTATTAGTTCCATCAGGAGCTATAGTATTATCTGAGATAGATGTTATATTATTAAGATTCCAGCTACCAGTGGTAGTTATATCTTGGGAGTAATTAAGAAAATTCTGATAACCTACAAAATTTTGTAAAGCGACTTTATCTAATTCTCCTTTAGAATTAAAGCTTATATCCATTTCACTTTGGTCTAAACCTCTATCTCGTCTAACTCGAATGGATGGACCATTATAGGTAGATGAGAAAGCGCTATTGTTTGTATTAAATCCAGCTAATTTCCTAAGTCCATAAGCTACTCCATTAACTCCAGTAGGATATGTATTTAGAATAGGTTCAAATGAACTAACTTTTTTAGATGATTGTATTGTGGCTTCAAATGATTTTTCAGCTTCATATTCGAAACCACTAAATGCAGGTTTATTATATCTAAGTGTAAACTTTAATTTTACAGATTGAGATATATTATTAGTATTTTCATTATTTTGGGTATTAATTTGTTCTAATAATAGGGTCGGGGAAGGTGTGTTGACAACTAATATTCCATTCGGATTTATGTTGAAAGAAGTAGCATTATTACTATAAGACACAATAATATTATTATTAGATTGGGTTATAGTAGTATCTACGT
The DNA here is from genome assembly GCA_032117235.1 of Minisyncoccota bacterium. GTDB lineage: Bacteria > Patescibacteriota > Minisyncoccia > SW-4-49-11 > SW-4-49-11 > CALRBF01. The sequence continues at coordinate 129,047 of JAULZW010000005.1, forward strand.
TATCTTTTCTTAGTACTAAAGTATTATTAGGAACGGCATTTAGTTTGGGGCTAACAATAATATCAGCTTCGCTCACTAAATTTTGAATCTTGTCAATGATTGAGTTTCCAGTTTGATTTAATTCATTATTAACTCTAAAGGAGGTAGATAATCTAGTTAATTGTGCAAAGGAGAATACAGCTATAGCTAAAGTAACTCCTCCTATAACTACATATAATAATATTTCTAATAAGGTGAATCCCGAGTATCTTTTCATATATTATAGATATATATTATATTTAGAATTAAGATATGCTCTAAGTTGATTTAATTCATCTGTACTTAATTTTTTGTTATAAACTAAAATTTCAGCTATATCTCCATTTAAGAATCCAGCGCTTCCTTGGGAATTAGCGCCTACTGTAATAGGTCTAGTCGTATTGCTTATACTAATTGCTCCGGTAGCAGTGGAAGCTGTAGTATTATTAATAGCTAAACTCAATTGGGGACTACTTGGAGACCATAAGGCACTTAATATATTGAAATCTATAGTATTATTAGTAAATGTCAATGTATTGGTTATAATATTAAATTCATTATTTTGTAATCTCCATTCTCTTTCGTTATTGGTTGTGTCAAATTTTGCTATATATGTTTGGTTATTAGTAGTGGTAGCTGTTTTTCCTACAACAATTACACTTAGACCATTATTAGTATGAATAGAAGTAGTGGTGCTACTAAGAAAATCATCTATTCCATCGAATCTTAATACAGGACGATTATTTATCCCATTAGTAATTAATTTTGGAGCTAGGCTTGGAATATTAGTAACTTGGGCAAAATCAATTAAATCATCAGTAGCATTTTTGACACTAAATACAAGATTGTTATTATTAACTTCAGCTCTATCTGCTTTTAGCCATAATCTGAGAGCTAAGGGATCAATTAAATAAGGGTTATTTATTTGTTGTTGTATTAAATCATCATTTGTGATTTGTTTTTGATAATCAATGATTATATTAGGGCTAATTTGTTTAATTTTAGTTTCTAATATAGAAGATGCCACTTTAACATGAATAATTCTTTCACTATTTCCAACACCAGATATTGTGTAGACTCTACACCCATTTTCAAATGTCTCATCACCGCCATAAAACTTATAAGATCTTAATTTCGTAAAGACTTTTTCTACACAGCTAGCAGCTTTAGATTTACTAAGAACAGCATCAGCAATGTTGATATTAGTTCTAGCAATCTGAGTACTATTACTGAGAGCGCTTACAGCTAAAGATACTCCTATAGTTGATATAATGATTGTTAATAACAGTACACTATAACCAGACCTATACATATATTATTTTAGTATTTATTAAACATATAATATATTATATCATAAAGACAAAATTTTTGATATACTTAATATTAGAATATATGTTATTATATTTAATATGACATCATCCCAAAGAAGAGTAAAACAGATTACTATTTTATCAATATATTTGGTAGCTATATCAAGTATTATGCTTTTAATTGTCATAAATTTATTTCCACCTAAACCTGTAGTTATTGAAGATAAAGTTTTAGTTCAGTCATTGCAAGTTGTGAATTCTGGTAAAATTGATTTAGGTAATGGTAAAGCCGATTTTTGGGCTGAAATAAAGAATCCTAATGATGATTATGGAGTGTCTAGTTTTGAATATAGTTTCATTTTAAAAAATTTTAATGGAGATGAGGTTAAAAAAAATAGAGAGACTTTTATATTGCCAGGAGATAAAAAAAGGTATGTACTTTTACTAGATGTATCGTCTGAATATGAATTGCAAGGTTTTGAGATAGCTCAAGAATTAAAATGGACTCAACTATCAAGATTTAATTTGCCAGAGCTAGTTATTAGGAATATTAGTGTAGGTGATTCAAATAAGGCAGGGAATGCTTTTACAGTTTTTGGAATATTAACTAATGCCAGTCCAGTGAATTTAAAAAATATACAAGTAATCACTGTAATAACTAATGATGAGGGGAATATTATAGGTGTAAATCAAACTTTAATTAGAGATGTATTGACTTCTGGATCGAGAGACTTTGAAATGATTTGGAACAACAAGTTAGATGGAGTATCAATATCTGATATAAAAATATATGCTCAGAGTAATGTTTTGAGTGATAGAGAGTTATTAATTGACTTACAACAGAGCCCAATTTTTGATAGATAAGATATATGCGAAAAATATTTCTTACAATAGATTGGCTAACAGTTTTACCTGTATTAGCAGTTACTATTATGGGGTTAATTGTCTTGATAAGTTTTAATATTAATGAAATCCCTTCTGTTAATCAAAGTCTTATTATAAAGCATGCTATATCTATTGTACTTGGATTAATTATAGTAATTATTATTTCACAAATTGATTATAGAGCTTTTAGTACTTTGATTCAGCCATTGTTTTTTGGGATTATTACTTTGCTAATATTAGTTTTAATATTTGGGGATAGGATTAATGGAGCAAAAAGTTGGTTTTCTGTAGGTGTATTTAATTTGCAACCAGGGGAGTTTGCTAAAATAGTAGTAGTATTGATTGTTGCACATTATTTTTCTAGATATCATCATAAGATTAATAGTTTTATATCAATTATTTTATCATTGCTACCAGTCCTTGTAATCGTATTTTTAATCTTATTGCAGCCAGATTTTGGAACAGCTATCATATTGCTTTTGCTTTGGCTTGGAATGCTGGTATTTGGAGGTGTTAAGTTACGGCATATTATAGTTTTGATTCTTACGGGGGTTCTTAGTATTACTAGTCTTTGGCTTTGGGTGTTTAAAGAATATCAAAAACAAAGAATTTTAACATTTCTTAATCCAACTTCAGATCCACTTGGTAGTGGATATAATATTTTGCAATCTATGCGTTCCGTTAGTTCTGGAGGATTAATGGGAGTAAATGAGTTAAGTATACCTGTTCCTGAAATTCATACAGATTTTATATTTTCAGGATTTGCTCAGCAATGGGGCTTTATAGGAGTATCAATTTATTTTAGCCTAATATTATTAATTATAGGTAGAATTATGTATATAGGATTGAAATCACAAGATACATTTCCTAAGATGATAATATTAGGAGTAGTACTATCAATCTTAATTCAATTGATTATTAATATAGGGATGAATATAGGAGTTCTCCCAATTACAGGAGTTCCTTTACCTTTTATGAGTTATGGAGGTAGCTCAATGTTGGTATATTGGATTTTAATAGGACTAGTTCTATCTATACAAAAGCATAAATTATCAAAAGGTACAATATTTATGAAAGACTTTCAAGATATATTCGGATAATTTTAAAATATATAAAATTATGATATAATACAAGAATAAAGTTAATAGATAATATATTTATTCATATGTCTACAGAATTAAATCAACAGAAAATAGCCAATATAGTTTTAGTCAGTATATTAGCTTCATCTTTAACAGGATTTTTGGGTGGGGGTATAGCATTTTCCTATATAAATAGAGCTCAAAACACTACTATTAAAACCAGTAGCCTGACTGTTTCAGAAGAACAATCATCCATTATTGATTTAGTTGAAAAATCAAATCAATCAGTAGTAAGTATTTCTATTTCCAAACAAATCCCAGTTACTCGACAATCTTCACCCTTTGATTATTTTTTTGGCATATTACCTCAAAATAACAATACTAATAATGATGTAGGAAAAGAGCAAACAATTGGAGGAGGGACAGGTTTCATCGTATCATCTGATGGATTAATTGTAACCAATAAACATGTAGTATCTGATCCAAGCGCTACATATACTGTTCTATTTAATGATGGTTCTGAAGCTAGGGCTGAGATAAAAACATTACATCCTACCCAGGATTTAGCTATTATTAAAGTAGATAAAAATAATTTACAGTCAGTTGAGTTTGCTGATTCAGACAAGCTTAAAGTCGGTCAAACGGCGGTAGCCATAGGAAATGCTTTAAATGAATTTGATAATACAGTCAGTAGAGGAGTAATATCTGGATTGAGGCGATCTATAACTGCTTCAGATGGGCAAGGTAACTCAGAGCAATTATCTCAAGTTATTCAAACTGATGCAGCTATTAATCAGGGTAATTCGGGAGGTCCATTGTTAGATATTAATGCCAAAGTTATTGGGGTTAATGTTGCAACGGCAGAGGGGGCTCAAAGTATAGGTTTTGCTATACCATCAAATGTAGTAGTTAAAATGATTGATGATTATAAAAAATATGGTAAAGTAAAAGTTCCTTTTATTGGAGTTAGATACACTGTAATTGTTCCTGGATCAGAGCAATCTAAACAATATGGGGTAGATAATGGAGCTTTAATTATTGGGGATGCACAATCTCCCGCTATAATTCCCAATTCACCTGCTGCAAAATCTGGCATTAAAACTGGAGATATTATAACTAAGATTAATGATAAAAAGCTATCATTAAAGCAACAATTAGCAGATGTAGTGGCTCAATATAAAATAGGTGATAAAATTGAACTTTCAGTGATTAGAGATGGTAAAGAAGAAAAATTATCCCTAACTCTAGAGGAGAGACCAGAATAAAATATGCAGGAAAAATACAATACAAATACACTATCTATATCTAGAAAATCATTATTAATAATAACTTTGTTTATAATATCCTTTTTGTTTTTGATATATATTAGATATATTATATTAACTCTTATAGTATCGTTTATATTGGCTTCTTTTACTAAATATTTTGCTAAATTATTACAAGACAAATATAAAATATCTTATAGATATGGATTGATATTTATCTTTGTACTCTTGATGATTGTTGTGATCTCTGGTATTGGGCTATTATTGCCAATGTTAATTAAAGAGAGTTATGGATTAATTGAATTTATTAATATTTTATTAAATAAAATTGAATCTTGGTTGGTAATGACAGGGTTTCCTATAGATAGTTTTAGATTAAGTCAGTTTACAAATTTTATACCTAATTTAGGGCAGTTAACATTGAATATATTGTCTGGATTAGGAGGAATTATAACCTATACTCTTTTGATTTTTGTATTGTCATTTTATATCTCTATCAACGATAATGGATTAAATGCTTTTATCAAATTATTTTTTCCAATTGAGGCTAAAAATAACATTCCTAATATAATTAAGAGATTAGAATACCATATAGGAAAGTGGGCATTTGTAGAAGCTGGGATTTCTCTTACTATGGGAATATTTATATATACAGTACTTTCAATCTTAGGTTTTCAATATGCTGCAATATTAGGTATTGTAGCTGGTATATTACAGTTAATACCTATTCTTGGACCAGTGTTAATATACTTTATAATCATATTTATTGCACTTGTACAGTCCCCAATATTAGGGCTAATTACTTTATCAATAATTGTATCTATCCAACTCATTAAACAATTTTTACTTTTACCTATTATATTCAAATCATTAAATCATACCAATGCTCTCTTGGTCGTATTTGCTTTGATGATAGGTGGAGTATTATCTGGTCCTCTGGGGGTTATAATTGCTATGCCAGCTGTTTCGCTTTTCCGTATAATATATAGAGATATTATGGCTTATGATAAGCAGTAAATTTCCTAATATATTAGTATTTGATATTGAAACTATTGGCAATATTTCCTCCCCCAATTTTGTAGAAGAGATGCAAATAACTGTAGTTGGAGTTTATAATTACTCAACGAATGAATATAAGACTTACTTTCCTGAAGAGTTGTCAGATTTAGAGCCAGATTTAAAACAAGCTAATCTATTAGTAGGATTTAATAATGATCATTTTGACACTCCAATACTTAATAAATACTATTCATTTGATCTTTTTAGTATAGCCTCTTTCGATATTTTAAGAGAATTTAGAGAAAACACAGGAAAAAGGTTGGGATTAGATGCCATTGCTAGAACTACATTAGGATCAAATAAATCTGGAACAGGTGCAAATGCAATGACACTATATACGGAAGGTAAACTTGAGGAGTTGGCAAAATATTGTATAAATGATGTTAAAATAACTAAAGATATCTTTGAATATTGTATAACAAAAAAACATTTAATTTATACATCCAAAGATGGGTGGCTTAGGTTGAAAGCTAATATGAATTATGATATAGATGATTTTATAATTAAAAACACTCAAAAATCACAATATAGTTTGTTATAAAGTTAGTTTATATAAAATCCTCACTTTATTATTAGATATACAAATATAAGCAAATTAATAGTTATGTAAAAATAGATTTAAGATTGCTATAGCCTTTATATTTGTTGACAAAACATTATATTTACATTATAATAAATTTATTAGCAGTCAAAGACTGTAACTGCTAAATCAATCCAATATTAGAACAATTTAATAGATAAAATATATGAATATACAACCATTATTTGATAAGGTTTTAGTAAAGCCTAAAAAAGCTGAAGAAAAAACAGCTAGTGGCATTTATATACCTGACACCGCTAAACAAGACCAACCTCAAATTGGAGAGGTTATTGCCATTGGAAAAGATGTGAAAATTGTGGCGGTTGGGCAAAGTGTATTTTTTGCAAAATATGGACCAGTAGAAATAAATTTAGAGTCAGAAGATTATCTAATTGTAAAAGAAGAGGATATTCTTGCGACTTTATAATATCTACATAATAATAATTAATATTAACCTGTAAATATATGTCTGCAAAATTAATTTCATACAGTGAAGAAGCTAGAAAAAAACTATTAATTGGAGTAGATAAAATCACTGATGTAGTCAAAGTAACTTTAGGACCAAAAGGACGAAATGTAGTTTTAGATAAAGGATTTGGAGTTCCTGTTATTACCAAGGATGGAGTAAGTGTAGCCAAAGAAGTAGAATTAGAAGATAAATTAGAAAATATTGGAGCCTCTATTGTAAGAGATATAGCTTCTAAAACAGCAGATATTGCCGGAGACGGAACTACAACTGCAACTATTTTGTCAAGAAGAATGATTGCAGAAGGTTTCAAAAATGTAACTGCTGGAGCTAATCCGATGGAAATTAAAAAAGGAATTGAAAAAGGAGTAAAGAAAGTACTAGAAGCTCTAATTGCCTCTTCCGAGCAAGTTAAGGACGATAAATCCCGTATTCAACAAGTAGCTACAATTTCAGCCAATGGGGATGAAACTATTGGTAAGGAAATATCAGATGCTATGGAGAAAGTTGGAGCCAATGGAGTAATTACAGTTGAGGAGGGGCAAACTTTCGGTATCACTAGTGAAGTGGTAGAAGGAATGCAATTTGAAAAAGGATATATTTCTCCATATATGGTTACGAATACGGAGAAAATGATAGCGGAAATGGATGATGCTTATATTTTGATTACTGATAAAAAAATATCCTCAATTCAGGATATACTTCCTATTTTAGAAAAAGTCACTCAATCTGGACGTAAAGAAATTGTCATTATTGCTGAAGATATAGATGGAGAAGCTTTGACAACTCTTGTTCTGAATAAAATGCGAGGAGGATTCTCTGCTTTGGCTATTAAAGCTCCAGGTTTTGGAGATAATAGAAAAGAGTTACTAAAAGATATTGCTATTTTAACAGGTGGTCAAGTTATATCTGAAGAAATTGGACTAAAATTAGAATCAACTGACTTGTCATCTTTAGGAAAAGCTAAAAAAGTTATTTCTGAGAAAGAAAAAACTATTATTGTAGCTGGTGATAATAATGAAAAGGATATTCAAGATAGAGTAGAGCAAATCAAGGCTCAGATCGAACAAACTGACTCTGAATACGATAGAGATAACTTAAAGAAAAGATTAGGTAAACTATCTGGTGGAGTGGCTGTGATTAAGGTTGGGGCTGCTAGTGAGGTAGAGCAAAAAGAAGTACAAGATAGAATAGAAGATGCACTGGCTGCTACCAGAGCTGCTGTAGAAGAAGGTATTGTCCCAGGAGGAGGAACAGCTTTGATTCGAGCAATTGACTCTTTAGCTTCATTAAAGTTAACTGGAGATCAAAAAGTTGGACTTGAAATTTTAAAGGTTGCTATGGAGGAGCCAGTTAAAATGATTGCTAATAATGCAGGAGTAGAAGGGTCAGTTGTTGTTGAAAAAGTAAAAGAAGCCAAAGGAAATATTGGATATAATGCAGCAACAGGTGTATATGAAGATATGGTCAAGGCGGGAATTATTGACCCTACAAAAGTAACTCGAACCGCTTTACAAAATGCCGCTTCAGCTGCATCTACCTTGCTTACAACAGAGGCAGTAATTACTGAGTTACCAAAATCTAATGAGGATAAAGGTATGCCCCCAATGGGAGGAATGGGAATGCCGGGTATGATGTAGTAGTCTTTATAAAAATTAGGAGGTAATTTTGAACCTCCTAATTTTTATATTGTAAAAAAGTTAAATTCAATATATAATAATACTATATAAATAATAAGTTATATTTATGATTAAAGAGAAGACATTTGTAATTATCAAACCAGATGCAATACAAAGAAGTTTGGTAGGAGATATTATGTCAAGAATTGAAAGAACTGGACTTAAAATTATAGCACTTAAAATGCTTGTTTCTAGTGAGGATGTATTATGGAAACATTATAATAAAGATGATACTTGGTTCCTTGAAAAAGGAAATATTGCAATTGAATCTAGAAAGTCTCAAGGATTAGAAGTTGAAAAAGAGGCTATTGAGTATGGTAAAGATATTTTAAGAGCAAACATTGATTTTATGACTTCTGGTCCAGTGATAGCTTTTATAGTACAAGGGAATCAAGCTGTAGGTATAGTTAAAAAATTAGTTGGGGGTACTGAACCGTTAACTTCAGATGTAGGGACTATAAGAGGAGACTATACTGTAGATACTTACTCTCTAGCAAATTCATCATCAAGAGCAGTTAGAAACTTGGTGCATTGTTCAGATAAAGTCTCAGAAGCTGAAAGAGAAATTGCTCTTTGGTTTAATGATTCAGAAATTATCAAATACAATCTAGCTAATGAAAGAATATTATATGATGTGAATTTAGATGGAATTTTAGATTAAATAGTAAAATTAATAATAAAAATAAAAAACACTCTCTTTAACGAGAGTGTTTTTTATAAGTCTAAATATATTTATTTTTTCTTTGCTATTAAGTCTTTCGCTTTTCTTCTCAAAAAAACTTTCAAAACTATGAAAATTGAAAATGAAACTATTAAGAAATTAATAATTTGATTTATAAATAAACCATACATAATAAGGGGTGCTTTTGCAATTTGTGCATCAGCTAAGGAATTAAATGAACCATTTAGAGATATATAAAGACTAGAAAAATCTGTACCTCCAATAATCCAACCAAAAATTGGCATAATTAAATCTTTCACTAAAGATTGTATAAGAGAATTAAAGGCGGCTCCAACTATAATACCCACAGCTAAATCTATGACATTGCCTTGTAAAGCAAATTCTTTAAATTCTTTAATAAAACTGAATCCACTTTCTTTAATTTTTACAGGATTAATTTCAGATACTAATTCAGGAATATCAATGATAGGATGTTTTTTTAACTTCTTACTTTTTTTAACTTTATTCATAATATTTTAAGCTATATATTATGATATTATATTATATATAAACAATTTTGTGAATACCATATTTAGAACTGGAACTTTTATCTAATTTATAGTATAATTAACAAATATATTATTAAAATATGAAATTACACATAGAATCAAAATACATATACCTTATTATAGTGGGAATTATACTTATAACTCTTATTTTGGTTATATTATTTCAAACACAACAGATAAAACAATTTAGACAAGATCAAATTCAGAGAAATAATTTGATCTCTAAAGAATTGATTGAAGAACCAATACTAAACGGACTCAAACCACAAATTATTAATATTCAAGATAAAAAACAAACTCTATACTTACCAGAACAATTTAAAATTAACATTTTAAGTCAAGGATTTAAATCCCCTGAATTTGTAAAGTCTGACGACAAAGGTAATTTATTTGTAACAGATAGTGAAGCTAATACTTTATGGTTGGTTCCAAGTCAGAATCCACAGCAACCTAAAGTTGTAGATGACAAATTAAATGGAGTAATGTCACTAGATTGGTATAAAAATTCAGTTTATGTAGCTACTGAAACTAAAGTTATACAGTACATTGATATACAATCAGATGGTAGTTATAGGGAAAGAAAAACTTTAATTGATACATTACCAAGGCCCCAAAGTAATGCATACCATACTATATCTGTTTGGAATGATAAAATTTATATAGCTATACCAGCTAATTGTGAGACTTGTAAACCTAAAGACAAAAAATTTGGGAGTATAGTATCATATTCAATAGATGGTAAAGATGAAAAATTATTTGCACAGGGATTAAAGCAAATTACGGATATTTTTTTAGATGAAGATAATTTTATAGCAACAGATATAGGCAGAGACGGTATTAGCAATCAATTGCCATCAGTGGAAATAAATAGAATTGAAGAAGGTAAGGATTATGGATGGCCATATTGCTATGGATATGCCAATACAGATCCTAAATACACAGAGCAAAGTGATTTTTGTAAAAATAAAGTAGAATCTTCAATAGCAGAATTACCAAAAGGCAATAATTTGGGTGGATTTGACTTGATTCCTGATATTTTTTATAATGACTTTGCTAATAAGTATGTTTTTATATATCAAGGAGGACTTAAAAAATCTGTTCCAAAAGGATATAAAGTAGTAATTAAGGATATTAATAAAGATAATACTGCTAAAAACTTTATCACTGGCTGGTTATTACAGGATGGGACTATTTGGGGTAGTCCTAAAGGCGTAACTTTTGATAATAATGGTTCTATGATTATCACAGATCATCAAAATGGTCTATTATATAAAGTAACTAAAGAATAATGAAAATTCTAAAATCAAATATAGGGGTAGCTTTTCTATCATTTTTTATTTCAGCTAATATAGTCGGAATTGGTGCATGGTTACTATTTAACAATTCTCAGCATCTTCCTATCATACAGAATTTAAATCCAATAAAGATAGATAAAAATGTCAATAAACCAGCTCAAGAAAATATTTTATTATTAGGTAAAGGAGGCAAAAAACACGATGGAGGGGATTTGACTGACACTATTATGATTGCTCAAATTCTTAATCCAGAAAAACAAATTAATTTAATATCTATCCCAAGAGATTTTCTGGTTTTTGACAGTAAGGGTAATTATAGTAAAATTAATAGTATCTATGTCAATGCTATAAATCAAGGTAAAAACAAGGAAGAATCGATAAAAGTATTACAGGATAAATTAACTGAAATTACAGGAATTAGTTTTAATTATTATGCTGAAGTAGATTTTGCAGGTTTTGTAAAAATAATAGATAAAATAGGAGGAGTAGAAGTTGATGTAACCGAAGCTATTGATGACCCTTATTATCCAGGTCCTAATTATAGCTACCAAAGATTTACTATACCAGCAGGTATACAAACTTTAGACGGAGAAACCGCACTTAAGTATTCACGAACTAGATATACTTCAGTTGGGGGTGACTTGGATCGCTCCAGAAGACAACAACAAATTATAAGTAATATGAAGGACAAGATTTTTAGTCTAAATCCAGTTTTAGATGCGCCTAAACTTGTATCATTGATAGGGATTGTAAAAGAGGCAATAAAAACAGATTTATCTCTCACAGATGTGAAAGGACTTTATGATACTTATCAAGATAGCAAAGACTATACTGTTAAATCCTTAGTAATAGGTAATAATTTATTAACAGGTAATATTAAAGAAGGACATAGACAATTTGGTACAGCTAAAGGTTATATTTTAGAACCAAGAATAAGTGAACAAAATTATCTAGAAATACAAGAAGAGATATCCAATATCTTTGACATAGCAAAATATGAAGAAAAATTAACTAATTTAAGAAAAAATAAATCTGAATTAGAAATAATCTGGGGAGAAAATTTGACTAAAATAGAGAAAACACATATTCAAGAATTTTTACAAGCAAGAGGATTTAGAGTCAAAGTTATTGAGTCTAATAAATTAGATATTATCCCATTAGAGAACACTTTATATTTAGGAAATAATCCATATCAACAAAACCAATCTGAAACCTCCTCAGAGATAGAAAATGTCAATATATCAACAGATTATATTAAGGATATATTCCAACCAACTATAGATACCCAATTTAGCTTAAAAAAAGACACCACAATCTTATATATTACAAATACATTAAAATTTTAGTTTATGCAACTAATTGTAGGGCTTGGTAATATTGGAGATAATTATAAGCACACTTATCATAATACGGGTTTTGAATGTTTGGATTTTATGACCCAACAAGCCGAGTTTAGTTATAAAAAGCAATTTCTAGGTGCAACTTATAATAAAAACGATACAATTTATCTAAAGCCCCATACCTATATGAATAATTCAGGACAGTCTGTTTTAGCTTTGAAGCAATATTATAATATACAAGATAGTGATATTATAGTTATTCAAGATGACTCAGATATAATTCTAGGTGAATATAAAATTCAAGCCAATCGAGGAAGTGGAGGCCATCATGGAATAGACTCAATCTTTCAGCACGTCTCACCAGCTGTCACAAGAATTAGAGTAGGAATTAGAGCCGAGCGATTTATAGGTAAAAAAGCTCAAGAATTTGTTTTAAAGTCAATATCTAAAGAAGATAAAGTAATTTTAGATCAAGTTTATAAGCAAATTCAAGATAGCTTAAAAATATAATTTATAGAGATATAACAAGTATATTCCATTATTCTTGAAGAATAGGGGAATATAAAACAATGGTTTTATATTGATTTATTATCATATTTTCTGTACAATAATAGAAAGTAGTCAATAATTATAATAAATTTACACTGTATATGTCGCTCAATCTGAAAAGCCCGTTAATATATTTGTTAGGAACAGAAAAAGTAAAGATTTTGAAAGTATTTTTGAAAGATTCTACAAAGCAACTAAATTTAGAAGAACTTCATACAAGGACTCATATTCCTCTCAATACACTTAAAACAGAATTGCGACAAGCTATTAATTATAATATTATTCAAGAATTTAAATCTAAAAAAGAAACAAGCTATATTTTAAATCAAATTGAGGAGGTTTTAGCTTTAGAGACAGTTATATTTCGCTTAAGTAAATCTTTTTTTGAAATCTTAGCTCAAAAACTTGAAAAAATTGGAAATATACAATTATGTATAGCAATGGGAGCATTTTTACAAAGAGAAAAAGATAGGGTGGATATGTTTTTAGTCGCTGATGATATAAATGAAAAAAAGTTTGAAGCTTTAATAAAAGATATAGAAACTGAATTAGCACAAGAAATAACTTATACAGTTCTGACCATAAAAGAGTTTGAATATAGGCAAAATATGTTTGATAAATTCGTATTAGATATACTGGAGAATAAAAATACTCAAATTGTTATTGACAAATCTGCGGTTTCATTAGATAATTAAGTAAATAGCCTCGATAGCTCAGGTAGTAGAGCACAGGTCTGAAGAACCTGGTGTCGTAAGTGCAAGTCTTACTCGGGGCACATAAATTGAATTAAATTAAATATGCATACCAATCCAAATATATTCAAAGCTTATGATATTAGAGGTGTATATGGTACTGATCTAACCGATGACACTGCCTATAGATTGGGACGTGCTTATGGTCAATTCTTAAAACAAGAATATCCAAATCAATCTGAGTTGACTGTAATTGTAGCTCGTGATATGAGAGAATCTGGAGTTTCTTTGGAATCTAAACTCAAGCAGGGTTTATCTGATGAAAATATCAAAATTATAAATATTGGAGTTTCTTCAACTCCAATGATGTATTATGCAGTACTAGAATATGGAGTAGCCGGAGGAATTATTATAACTGCTTCTCATAATCCAGCTGAATATAATGGGTTTAAGTTAGTAAAACATAATGCTATTCCAATCTCAGGAGATAAAGGGATATATCAGATGCGTGATATAGTTGTTAATAATACTCTAGAAGCTAAAAATTTACCTATATTAGAGACTATTAAAGCTAACACCCTACAAGATTATATTCAAGATATTTTAAATTATCATAGTAAGGAAATTGAGATTAAGCCACTTAAAGTTGTAGTTGACACTGCTAATGGTATGGGATATCCTGCGATTAAAGCTTTTTTGGACAATTTTCCACAGCTAGAGGCAACTTATTTATATTCAGAGTTAGATGGAAATTTTCCAAATCATGAAGCTAATCCTCTAAAAGAAGAGACACTTTTAGATTTACAAAATAAAATTATAGAATTAGGAGCTGACTTTGGAATTGCAGGAGACGGAGATTTTGATAGAGTTTCATTTGTAGATAATACCGGTAAAACTATTAGGCCAGATATTACTACCGCTCTTTTAGCTCAATTATTATTGAATGGTAGAGAAGGAGCTAAGATATTATATGATCTTAGATCATCCAATATAACTCCAGAGGAAATTACTAGACAAGGTGGAGTCCCAATGCAGACTAGAGTAGGGCATTCCTTTATCAAAGCTCAGATGCGAGAAGAAAAAGCTTTTTTTGCGGGTGAATTTTCTGGACATTTTTATCTTGATATGATTAAGGGTCGAGAACATGCTTATTTTGAAAATCCATTATTTGTAATACTAAAGATTTTAGAATTATTATCTGAGAATGATATAAGCCTCAATGCACTTACCAAAGATTTATTCATCTATTCTCACTCAGGAGAGATAAACTTCGAGATTGAAAGACCCAAAGATGAAATTTTAGCTGAGATCAAACAAGAATTCAGTCAAGGAAAGCTCAATGAATTAGACGGAATTAGAATAGACTATTCAGATTTTTGGTTTTCAGTGCGAGCCTCTAATACCGAACCGGTTTTAAGATTAATTGTAGAGGGTAAAACTGAATCTAAAATGGAGGATATTAAGGCTAAGCTCATAGATATAATTACAAAATAGTAAAAAATTTTTCAGTTAAAAAATAAATATAATTGAAAATAACAAAAAAATGGAGTTTGTACTCCATTTTTTTGTTTATGATATAAAACTTTTAGATTATATCTATCTAGTTACAGATATTGTAGCAGATAATTCAGCTCTAGGAGCACTAACAGTAATTCTACCATCTGTAGCTACTTGAGTAACAGTATATCCTGTACATACAGCACTTGCTCCATTAGGGTCAAATGGTAAGGCTGCAACACTATTTGGAACCAATTGAGAGGTTAAATCAAGAGCAGCAGTTGTACCTGCGACCACAAGAGTTGTCCCAGATGGACCACAGACAGCTGTTGCACCTGTACCAAGAGCATAAACAGTCCCATCTGCTAAAGCAGTGTTCATAGTCGTTAGATTATTCTGTGCATCTTCAATGATTTTTTGATAAATAGCATTAGATATTACATTTACATCAGATCTTCTCTGAGCATTACGAGCTTGAGCTAATTGACGAGTTGGGTTAATAGCTACTAATACAACTGCAGCTAATATACCAATAGCGGCAATAACCAACAATATTTCTAGTAAAGTAAACCCTTTTTTTTGTGATACGGAGATCTTATTCATATTGAGTTTTGAATTAATTTTAATGGTAACTCTAATATTTATTATATATGGTATGTTAGTATAAGTCAATACAGATATTTCGCAAAGTTATCCACAATTTTGTTATTGAACTTAGTTCTATAAAATGGTATAATAATAACAATAAAATATTATAAATATATAGTATTTATTGTAGTTATAAAATAAATATTGATAAATAATGAATTTATCAAAATTCCAAAATATATTAAATTTAAAGTGTAAAAAATATTCTAAAATATTCTTTTATTTTGCTTTTGCATTAACGCTAAACATATTTAGTATCAATTCATTATATGCAAGTCCTGGAATTAATACTCAAATACCTTACTCAGGAACTATTATTAAAAATAATGGTACAATTCTTTCAGACGGTACTTATAGGGCTAAGTTTATACTATACCCTAATTCAGTTCCTACAATATCTGAGACCCCTATATATGAAGAGATAAGAGATGGAAGTACAACATTATTATCTATATCTGACGGTAAATTTGATATTTTATTAGGAAGTCAAAATACAGGAATTAGCTCCATAAACGATGATTCTTTATGGTTGGAATTACAATTAGATGCTGATGGGAATGGTTCTTATGAAGAAACATTTCTTCCTCGTAAAAGAATTGGTTCAGCTATGTCGGCTATAAACTCTCTTAGATTGGTAGCTGCTAATGGGGGTGCAGATACAGATACTTTATCTTTAGATATAGCTGGAAATGTTGTAGCAACTTCTCTAGGAGGGGTAGCAAGTACATCTGTAACATCAGGCTATGATAGGGTGTTATTGGCTAATAGTAGTGGGCAATTTAGTCAGGCAGGATTTGATAGTTTAGGTTTTTGGAGAGGTGTAGGTAATCCTACTACAG
>JAULZW010000006.1:0-103075 GCA_032117235.1 Minisyncoccota bacterium
GAACTTAATGTTATACTTTCTTCATGGCTTATTGAATATTTATCTGTTCGTCCTCATACTTCTCTTAACTATCTTACTCCTCTCCAATTCCTTGACTCTATGTCTACGATCTCCTCATCTTATACAAGTATTTGACCAAATGCATAATCTTGGTTACAATATTATATATAGATAAAATATATATGAAGGTATTATTTGCAAGTGGTGGGACAGGAGGTCATATTTTACCAGTTATTGCTGTTAAAGAAGAATTAGAAAAATTAGCTAATGTAAAGCAGGTATCTGTAGATTTTTTATTAGTAGGGCAATTAGATGAGGTAGCTAAACAATTATTAGAATCTCATAATATTTCGTATAGAGAAGTATATGCTGGAAAAATTAGAAGATATTTTTCAATAGATAATTTTTTCGATATATTCCGATCTGTGTGGGGGCTAATTCAAGCACAATGGTATGTTTGGCAATTTATGCCAGATGTAACTTTTGGTAAAGGCGGTTATGCTAGTGTTCCAGGAGTTATGGTTTCTTGGATCTATCAAATACCTACTTTAATCCATGAATCAGACTCTGTTCCAGGACTTGCTAATAAATTTTTAGGTAGATTTGCTAGTGTGGTAGCTGTGGGCTTTCCTAATGTAGCATCTCTTTTTAGCAACAAAAAAACTAGTATAGTAGGGAATATGACTCACCCTGACATTACCAATGGAACTAAAGATGAAGCTGGTAGAATTTTTGAACTGACTTTTGAAAAACCAATTTTACTAATAGTTGGAGGTAGTCAAGGAGCTAAAATTATTAATGAGTTAATTTGGAAAATATTACCGGAATTATTAGATTTAGTAGAGATTATTCATATAGTTGGTAAAAATCATATAGATGAGGCTAGAAGTGTTGCGAGATCACTGGAAGTTTATCAGGATAGATTATATCATTATGCTGGATTTTTAGACTCTGAAATGAAGCATGCTTATGCAGCTGCAGATTTAGTAGTATCAAGGGCTGGTGCTTCTAGTATTATGGATATTTGTTTAACACATAAACCTAGTATTTTAGTGCCAATCACTGTGGATGCTGGTCAGCAAAGATCTAATGCTTATGAAATGGCAAAGATTGGAGCAAGTATTGTTTTGGAAGAACCAAATTTCACTCACTCCATAGTTTTAGAAAAAATTAATGAATTATTACAACAGCCAGATATTATGCAATCTATGTCAGATCAGACCGTGCAGTTTGCTACACCTGATGCGGCCGCTAGAATTGCAGAAGAACTATTTAGTTTAAGTAATTAATTTATGGTGTATTTTGTAGGAATTAAAGGAGTTGGTATGACGGCTTTAGCTCAAGTAATGCAGGCTAAGGGAATTCAAATTATGGGTAGTGATGTTGACGAGATTTTTATGACCGATTCTGTGTTAGCTAGCTCTAATATTAAAGTTTTGTCTCCATTTAATATTGGTAATATTCCTTCTGATATTGAATATGCAGTTGTCTCAGGAGCATATTATATGGAGGGTAAACAAACTAGTAATCCAGAAATAATGGAGTTGTTAAATAGAAATATCCCAATTTATACTTATAGCCAGGCTTTAGGTAATGTATCCGAGGAGTTTTCAAATACGTTATCAGTGGCTGGTTCTCATGGCAAAACAACCACTTCAGCTTTATTAACCTTTGCTTTACAAGAATTAGGACAAAATCCATTTGGGGTTATTGGAAGTGTGGTGCCTCAATTTGGAGGGAATGCCAGAATAGGGGATATAAATTCAAAATATCTCGTCGTAGAGGCCGATGAATATCAAAATCACTTTTTAGACATTAGTATGGGGGGTCTAATTATACTTAATGTTGATTATGATCATCCCGATTTTTTTGAAACACCAGATCAATATTATCAGGCTTTTATAAATGTAATTGATAATTTAGCCTCAAATAAGCCTTTAATTGTAAATGGAGACGATAAAAATATAGCTCAATATATTCTACCTAATATTAAAAATAAAAATAGGAAAATTATTAAATTTGGGTTTAATATAAATAATGATATTACTTTAGATGAAGATAATAATGTTATTATTGAGAAGATAAAATATAATCAATTGACATTATCTGTTGCAGGAGAGCATAATAGACTTAATTCACTGGCTTGTATTGGATTATTGTCTGCTTTAAATTTTGATGTGAACGCTAGTATTGAGGCAATGTCTGGTTTCAGAGGTACAAAGCGTAGATTAGAGTATAAAGGTGTTACTTCAACAGGGGTTGATATTATTGATGATTATGCTCACCATCCAACTGAGATTAAGGCCGGATTACAGGCTTTGAGAGAAAAATACCCCAATAAAACAATCCATTGTTTATTTCAACCGCATACATTTAGCCGGACACAAATTTTATTGAAAGAATTTGGTCGGGCATTATCTCAGGCAGATTATATATATTTATTACCAGTTTATGCCTCAGCCCGAGAACAAAAGGGTACTGTTACAACTTCAGATATATTACCATTTATTTCTAATGATAGGATAAAACTTTATGATAAAACAGAAGATTTAATAAAAGATATAAATTCAATTAAAGGAGAAAATAATATTATTGTAACTATGGGTGCTGGAGATGTCTGGAAAATTACAAAAGATATGATATAATAAATAAATATTGGCGAATAAAAAGTATATATTATGATAGATCATATTGCAATTATACCAGATGGGAATCGTAGATGGGCTCGAGCAAATGGTAAAAGTTCAGAAGAAGGACATTTGGAAGGATTTGAGAGGACTAGAGAGATTATAGAAAAAGCATTTGATGGTAGGGTTAAAAACATAACTATTTGGGGAGCTTCTTTAGATAATTTAGCCAAAAGATCGGAAACAGAAGTAAAATATTTGTATAAAAATTTTCAAACTTATATCAATGCTTTATTAACTTATAAAAAGATACATAATAAAAAAATTAAAATAAATGTTTTAGGTAAATGGCAAGAATTATTTCCAGAAATTTTACAAAATGTTATTCAAAAAGCTATAGATAGTACTAAAGATTATTCTAATTATACATTGAATTTTTTATTGGGTTACAATGGGGATGAAGAAATGTTACAAGCGATAAAGTCAATTTCAGAACATAAATCAGCTAATCCTAATTTAGAAATTACTCCTGATTTAGTTAAAAAATCTCTATATACCAAAGACTTGCCACCAGTAGACTTATTAATTCGTACAGGCGGAGAACCTCATAATAGTGTTGGTTTTATGATGTGGGATACTGCGAATTCTCAGTATTATTTTACAGATATTAATTATCCTGATTTTAATACACAGGAATTTGATAAAGCTATTGCAGAATATCATACAAGAGGTAAAAGACAAGGTAAATAATAGATTTATGAAAATTATAATAATGGCGGGAGGTACAGGTACAAGATTATGGCCATTGAGTAGAACTTCCAAACCAAAACAATTTCAACCACTATTTGGAGATGAGACGATGTTACAGATGACAGTAAAGAGATTGTTGACACATTTTACTTTAGATGATATATATGTCTCTACTAATATACAATATCAATCTGAAGTTTTAGCTGAATTGCCACAGCTACCAAAAAACCATATTATTTTAGAACCAGAAAAAAGAGATACCGCTCCAGCTAATGGACTATCTGCCATAGCCGTGGGTGCTAAATCAGATGAGGCTATAGCTTTTTTAGCAGCAGATCATTATATTCATAAGCCTCAAGAGTTGTGTAAAATTCTACAGTTAGCAGATAGTTTTATCCAACAATCTCCAGAATATATTGTCACCATCGGTATTACTCCCACCTCACCTGAGACAGGTTATGGGTATATCAAGTATAGTCAAGATTCATTAGTTGAAAATCAGGAGAACTCTATTTATGAAGTTGATGCTTTTGTGGAAAAACCAGATTTTCAAACTGCTACTAAATATTTGTCCGAGGGCAATTATATTTGGAATTCTGGAATGTTTGTAGTACAAAAACAAATATTATTAGATATGTATCAGGAATATCTACCAAATACTGCCAAAATTTTGATAGAGTTAGAAAAAAATAATTTACAAAATTTATCTCAGTTATATCAAAAGACGGATTCTATTAGCTTTGACTATGGAATTATGGAAAAAGCTCAATATATAGCTGTTATTCCAGCAGATATAGGTTGGAGCGATATAGGCTCTTGGTCTACTCTAAAGGATATGTTACAAACAGATGATGTGACTGTAACTCATAAAGGTAGCTCACAACACTTTGATATTGATTCGGATCATATATTAGTACACTCACATAATAAAAATAAAGTTATTGCCACAATTGGAATTCGTGATATAGTAATAGTGGAGACGGAGGATGCTTTGTTAGTTTCACATATAGATAAAGTTCAGGAAGTCAAGAAAATTAATACCCTATTGAAGTTAGCTAATTTAGAAGATAAGATATAAAAATGATTAAAAAAATCATATACTGGATATTATTAATACTATTTATAATGGGGGTGGCTGGAGCCATTTATGTTGTTAATATAGTTAATACTATTGGCTCTCCAGTTTTAATTAAAGAAGACACACTATTTCAGGTTAAAGAAGAGGAAAGTTGGAATGATATAGTTAACAACTTAAAAGAACAAAATATTATATCTAAAATAGATGGCATATACTTTTATATTAATTTTAGAAAATTAACTCCAAAACCTGCTACATATAATATTAAAACTAATATGAACACAGATCAGGTTATAAAAATGATAGCTAGAGGTGTTTTAACTAGGCCAGAAGTCACCATAACAATTCCAGAGGGCTCTGATATATATATAATTGGAGATATTTTAGAATCGGGACTCAAATTTAGTAGAGCAGATTTTATTAAAGCAACTGAGGACTTTGATACAAAAGAATATGACTTTATAGAAAACAAATCTCTACAAGGATATTTATACCCAGATACATATCGGTTTTTTGATGATTCTAATGCAGAAGACGTAATTATAAAAATGCTTAATAATTTTCAAAAAAAGGCTTTACCTAGTTTAAAGTCTATTGATCAATTGTCTCAATATGAAACACTTACTTTAGCTTCTATTGTTGAAAAAGAAGTCTCAAAATCTGATGATAGGAAAATAGTCTCTGGTATATTTATAAATAGACTGAGAGATGGAATGAAACTACAAAGCGATGCT
This sequence comes from Minisyncoccota bacterium, assembly GCA_032117235.1. Classification (GTDB taxonomy): domain Bacteria; phylum Patescibacteriota; class Minisyncoccia; order SW-4-49-11; family SW-4-49-11; genus CALRBF01. The sequence goes on from JAULZW010000006.1 coordinate 5,190, forward strand.
ACAGTTAATTTTATTACTCAATCTGGGAGGTCGCAGTCTACATTAGAAGATTTAAAAATCGATTCTCCTTATAATACTTATAGAGTGACTGGTTTACCGCCAGGGCCAATTACTAATCCAAGTGTAGATTCTATTAAATCAGTAGTAAATTACACTCCTAATGAATATTATTTTTTCTTGACTTCTAAGGACAATCCTCCTAAAACTATATTTTCTAAGACATTTGAAGAACATATACAAGCTAAAAAACAGTATCTTCCTTAAAACTATGACAACTAAAGTTCATCATATAGCGGTTTTGATAGATTGTGATAGAGAAAAGGCAATTCATTGGTTTGAACTATTTCGACAAATTCCAATATACCTAAAATCTGAGATACATTTGATTGTATGGAAAGAAGATTTAGCTGATGTGGCTAGATCAATTGTAGATATTGATAAAGTTCACTTAATGTTACGATCTTTATTTAAGTTCAACGATTATAAATCAATTAATCTTTTAATTCAACAATATAAAATTGAAAAATGTATAGAAATTGGCAATATACCTAAATTTGTTAGTTGGAAATTGAAACAGAATAGTATATTAAATATAATCAAAGTATTAGATAAATTTGAACCAGTTGAGCAAATTAATGACTATTTCTCAATTTATCCTAGTTATACATCTAAAGTTAATTATAATAAAAAAATTACTTACACTCCATTTCCACAAATTAATTATAAAAATTTTCTTGACTTAGATACTCAGACAGTATTAGATATCAAGCAAAACATAGGTCTAATAACTTATGACAATCAAATGATAAAAAAATCTTTTGCGTGTGGTTATGCTGGCAATATGACTAATGAGTTTATTAAATATGCGGAATACAATCAATGTGAATGGTATGATGTAATTACTAAGGAAGGAAGTTTTGTATTATCAGAAGACTTGTCTAGTGACTTACCAATAGTATATGAATTGTTAGATTGTTTAGTAGTTAGTGGGGATATAGATACTTTAATACAATATCAAATTCTAAATGCCATAGCCTCAGGTACTATAGTAATAGCCCCTAGAGAAGATGCCTACCAAGAGTTACTAGGTAGAGGAGCCCTTTATTATAGTGCTAACTCCGGCAGTGAATTAGAAGCTTGCATAGATATTATTCAAAAAAATGAAAATAAAAAAATTGCAATTAGAGAATTAGCATCAGAGCAATTTCAAAGGAAGTATAGTTACCAAGCTATAGCTAATTTTTGGGGACATATATTAACTAAAATTTAGTTTTAGGATTTGACTTAATATTATAAATTTGGCACAATAACATATATGAAAATTTTAGCAATAGAAACATCTTGTGATGAAACAGCCTTGGCTTTATTGAATTTAGATATAGAATCTAAAAAATTTAGAGTATTTGATCATATTCTTTATTCACAGATTAATGAACATAGTCAATATGGAGGAGTAGTCCCAGCCCTTGCTGCTAGACTACATAATAAAAAGCTACCTGTAATGTTACAAGAGTTTATTCATCGTAATGGTAGGGAAATTGATATTATTGCAGTCACTGTGGGACCAGGGTTAGAGCCATCTCTATATGTTGGAGTAAATTTAGCTAAACTTTTAGCTGAAACATTAGGAGTTCCACTAATTCCAGTAAATCATATGCATGGACATATATTCTCAGGGCTTTTAGATGATAATTTAGAAGGCAATATCCCAACAGAATATCCTTTTATTGCCTATATTATATCAGGAGGTCATACAGAGCTTGTCTTGGTCAAAGATTATAATGATTATGAAATCATTGGAATTACCCAAGATGATGCAGCTGGGGAGGCTTTTGATAAAGTAGCTAAAATGCTCAATTTAGCTTATCCGGGAGGGCCCAAAGTTTCCAAATTAGCAGAGATGGGAGATAGTGAAGCTATAAAATTCCCAAGACCAATGTTAAATTCTGGAGATGGTAAAATGTCTTTTTCAGGACTTAAAACTGCAGTTTTATATCATATTAAAGATAATCCACCTCAAAATGATACAGATATTGCCAATATTTGTGCCAGTTTTGAGCAAGCAGTAATAGATGTATTAATAGCAAAATTGAATTGGGCTGTCAATGAATATAATGTCAATCAAGTAATAATAGGTGGGGGAGTAACAGCTAATATTAAATTAAGACAAGCTTTTGAAGAATATGCTAATCAAAATAATATAAAGCTTTTAATTCCAAATAAAATTTTATCCACAGATAATGCTATTATGATCGGAGTAGTAGCCTGTTTAGACATTATACATAATATACAAAATAGACCACAAGAGGTTAATGGTAATTTGGTGGTATAATAGTCTAATACTTTTATATATATATGCTATTATGTTAATATATGAAAACAGCATTTTTGATTTATCCACATCAACTTTTTGAAGATATTACGAGGCTTAAGTCTAGTGATATAGTATTTCTTATAGAAGATCCACTTTATTTTAGTGAATTTAAATTTCATAAACAAAAGCTAGTTCTACACAGGGCTAGTATGCAGAAGTATAAACAATATTTGGAGCAAAACCAGATTAAGGTAGCGTATCTAGAATTTCATCAATTAGCCAAAACTGAGTCTATAGCTGATATATTACAACAGCATCAAATCCAAAAAGTAGAGATATATGACTTAGTAGATGATTGGCTATATACAAGATTATCAAAATATCTAAGTTTAGCTTCAATACAATTAAATATTCATAATAGCACAATGTTTTTGACCTCTGACAGTGAATTTAAAGAGTTTTTTGAGTCAAGGACTGGATCCCGCAAATATTGGATGAATGACTTCTATATATGGCAGAGGAAACGCCTCAATATTCTGATTGAAGATAATAAACCACAAGGCGGTAGATGGAGTTTTGATACTGAAAATAGGAAAAAATTGCCAAAAGATATAATTATCCCTAATACTTTTGAAATTCAAAATAATAGCTATATTAAAGAAGCTAGAGATTATATAGAAAAATATTTCCCAGATAATTTTGGACAAACTGATACATTTTGGTGTCCGATAGACTTTCAGGTAGCAAAGTCTCATTTAAAAGAATTTTTACATACCAGGTTAGAATTATTTGGTCCTTATGAAGATGCAATTACCCAACAATCAGCTTCAGTTTTTCATAGCACAATTTCACCACTACTAAACAATGGCCTGCTTACTCCAGATTATGTAATAAAGGAGACTCTAGAATTTGTAGATATAAATAAAATTTCTTTAGCTTCAGTAGAAGGATTTATCCGGCAAATTATAGGCTGGCGAGAATATATTAGAGCTTTGTATGTACTAGAAGGTAGGAAAATTAGAACTAGTAATTATTTTGTCTCCAACAAATCTATGCCAAAAGCAATGTGGGTAGCCGAGACAGGTATTGAACCAATAGATTATCATATAGAAGTCCTCAAGAAATATGCCTATACTCATCATATTCCTCGCCTGATGGTTCTGGGAAATTATATGAATTTATGCCATATTGAACCCAATGCAGTATATGAATGGTTTATGGAAATGTATATTGATGCTTATGACTGGGTGATGGTGCCCAATGTATATAGTATGACACTTTATGCTGATGGTGGGTTACTTACTACCAAGCCCTATATAGCATCTTCTAACTATATTCTCAAAATGAGTGATTTTAAAAAAGGGGAGTGGTGCGATACTTTGGATGCGCTTTTTTGGAATTTTGTGGGGCAGAATTTTATAAAATTACAAAAAGAAGGGAGACTTGGCTTTATAGGCGTACAATATAGCAAAATGCCAGAGAGTAAAAAAGAAAATTATACTAAAGTAGCTCAAGATTATTTAGATAATTTAGTATAAAAAATAAAATTAAAACTTACCTCATACCTAAATATTTCAAAATTTCTAAAATCAATACCCAACCTCCAGAGATGAGAATAGTAAAATAGATTATAGTAATTAGATTAAAGATATGCCCCCAGATTATACTAATTCCATCCTTTTGTAATAATCCAATAGCATAGAATAACAAAGCAATGGCAGGAAAAGTGTTGCTAAAAGGAATAAATCCAAAAGGTGCCATTAATAAGATAGCTGCTAATATAATAGATAGGCCATTAATAATATGGGCTCCATGCCCAGCGGTAATCCAAATTGCTCTATGCGGTTTACTTATCTTTTCTAAACGAATAAACCACTTTAATCCAGCTGAAAAAGCTTTTCTCAGAGCCGAGGCAGGCAACTCTCTTCTTAAGAAGCTTTTTGGTAACCATAAATCCCAACCGAATAAAATACTAACTCCAATCAATAAAATTGTCCCTCCAAAAACTGTACTCACTCCAGGAATTGATACAGGAATTAGAAACACTACAGTTAATAAAACTACTAATAATAACATTCCATCTCGACCTAAAATATCTCTAATTTCAGCTAAAGTCAATTTATCCTGAGGTAACTCAGCAATAATTGTTTCTAATTTTTCTCGAATGGGAATATTTTCTTGCATATTATAAATAAAAATAATACTTGACTTGCTATCTATCTATTATCTCATAAAAATAGATTTTTAGTAAGTGTAGATTTATAATTTATCTACAATATTTACCTCTTGCTCTATCACATTATCATCTACTCCAAATGTAAAGCTGGCTTTGACACCAGACCCTTTTATAACTTCTGGTAGCCACAATATATCATCAGCCCACATTGATTCAAATGGAATACTATCTATCTTAAACCAAGCTGGTTTCATCTCCTCACTTTCTTGAGGCTCTCCAAGCCATTCTTCTGTGAAATAAACATGAACTAATTGATTAAAATTAGGATTATGTGGGAAGTAAAACTCTAATTCAGCAACTTTATCTAAATTTTTAACATCAACCAGAATCTCCTCCTGAGCTTCTCTGACTGTAGCCTCTGTAATACTCTCAATCCCTTGATTGATTTTACCGCCAACTCCATTCCATCTATTCATACCAAAACCTCTTTTTTTCATAGCCAGACAAATATCACTAATCTCAGAATTATTCTTTTTGATTAAAAATAGTAGGGTAGAATCTCTAAGTTTTTGCATAAACTTTATATTATAATGTAATTATAACATAACTTTACAAAATAAAATAAAACTATTATAATAAATTTATAATTAAAGTAAGTAATAAAAAATATGGATGATCAAAATACAAACCAAAGTTCTGAGCAAAATACAGACAAGCTACAAGAAATATCTCAAATATACCAAGACAAGCCAATTACTAATATAGATGGCACAAATAGTGTGTCAGTGGATAAATCACCAATAGACTATTATATTGATGCTTTTCGTAAATATGCTACCTTTAGTGGGCGGGCAACTAGAGCAGAGTATTGGTGGTTTTATCTAGTGACTATTGCAGTCTCTATCTTGATTGGTATATTAGAGTCAATTCTTAATATCCCATTTAGCTTAATATCAATAATTTACTCCCTAGCATCACTAATTCCTAGTATAGCAATTCAAGTAAGAAGATTACACGATGTAGATAAGAGTGCTTGGTATATGTTATTAAACTTTGTAATTATAATCGGTTGGATCTGGTTGCTCATATTACATATTCTAGATAGCACTCCTGGAGTAAATAAATATGGACCTAATCCTAAGGGAATTGGGAATTAAGGAAAAAAATAGCATCCTGATAGTATTGAATAATATTTAAATAAAATATGAGATATTTATCAGGAGAAGAAGAACAGGAAGCAAAAGACTATATGCAATACACCTCCGAACTTGCAAAGTCAGCAACTTGTGAGCGGAGTAAATGTGGATCTATCATCCTCGCTAATAATGTCATTATCGGGGAGGGTATTAATAGTCCAGCTCATAATCAAGAGAATCAAAGACGCTGTACTTATGATAAAGATTCCTATCACCGCAAAGTAACAGATAAAACCTGTTGTATTCATGCTGAGTAGAGAGCTATTATGGATGCTCTAGCACGGAATTCAGACAAGATAATAGGCTCAAGATTATATTTTATGAGATTAGATGAAGAGGATAATCTCACCCGAGCGGGAAAGCCATATTGTGCTATTTGTATCAAAATTTCCCTCGATGTGGGGATACAAGAATTTGTCTTATGGCATGAAGATGGAATCTGTGTATATGATACTGATGAATATAATCTGTTATCTTATAAGTATAAGGGGTAGTGTTATTGTAGATATAGGGGAAATGGGGTAGAATGAGATGATAATATAGTCCCAAATAATTACTATGGATGATTTTGAACAATATCTAGAATCTCTATCTCAGAATGAAGAGAAGAAAAGTACTTTGAACTCCAGAGAGAAGATTTTAGTCTATTCGGGAGTTCATCTTAATTGGATGGGAGATTTTTTGGCAAATCCTAATATTAACTATACCAAAAAGCAAATCCCTATAGAGCAGGTGCTTTTTACCGGGACTAGTCCAGATTGGAATGAAATATTAATTAAACAATGCAAGCGATCGGTTTCACAATTTCAAGAATTAATACAACAGGATACAGCAATCAAAGAGCTCTTTACCCAAAAAGCATCATTTGAACTTCTTCCTATTCTACTCTATGGTCCAGACGAAGAAGGTTTCTATAGAGTATTTGATGGTATGCATAGATTTGTGGGTGCTATTCTTGCAAATCACACAATTGTAGAAGCATATATCCCAACTAATGTATCAGACCATCTCCCTATTTGTGAAGCGCATGTGATTTATGATTTAATTCGAGCTTTTCAACGCCACGCAAAAGATGAAAATGGTAAAAAAGAATTATACTATGCGTTACGCTTATTAGCTCGTACTTATGGAAATGTGATTTATCTCCTAGAGAGTAGATTTAATATTACATATGTTTCAGATAATGATGTCCAAGAAATTATTACACGGGTAATTCAAGAAGTAAAACATAATCAACTGAAAGCTTAAAAGTGTTATTGTACAGATAGGGGAAATGGGGTAGAATGAATATTATGAATAAAAATATTATCATCATTGGATTAGGTCCTAAATTAGGATTTGCTATGGCAAAAAAGTTTGGGGAGAATGGATTTGTAGTTGGTCTTATTAGTCGTAATGAAATTATGTTAAAGGAGCGGGCTATTTTGTTGCAAGAGCAAGGAATTAGTGTTTTTTATCATACAGCTAATGTATATGATAAGGATGAACTTGAGACAGCTATCTCGTTTTTGAAGAATGAAATGGGTATTATAGATGTTTTGTTTTATAATGCTGCAGGTATGAAAAGGAAAAACCTATTATCTGAAGAAACTGATGATCTCGTGAATGATTTTCGATTAAATGTTGCTCATGTATTTCATTCGGTACAATATCTTTTGGATGATTTACGACAAACAAAGGGAGCGGTATTATTAACGGGGGGAGGATTTTCGCTCAACCCTAATCATGAATTTGGGTCATTGTCATTGGGTAAGGCTGGACTAAGAAATTTAGCACTTCAATTGAATGAAGCCTTAAAAGAGGATGATATTTATGTAGGGACGCTCACTATTAATGGGCATATTCAGGTAGAGAGTAATCTCTATTCACCGTCTATATTAGCTAATATGTTTTGGGAGATGTATATGAGTAGAATAGATACAGAGATAAGATATTAGGTTTGATATTCTGCTAAAGTTAATGATTTAGCTATATTAAGTCTCTTTCGTTTTCATAGATAACATAAATAAAAGAATAGATAAAATAATAAACACATAATTCCCTATACCTCCTGGGGCGACACCTGTGAGGGTAAGGGGTTTGAAAAATCCAAGTATAAGTCTGAGACTATATTCAGTAAAGACAAACAGATACATAAGGGGGATAAGAGCTTTGTAGCGAATTGTGATGATGAGAAACACTATTCCAAGCAGTAGTTGAGAAATTCCCCATAATCCAAACATAAAAATAACCGTATTAGCACTTTCTACAGAATAGGTATCGAGTGGAATAGTGGCTATACTTTGTGCTCCACCATCAGGGGCTAATATATGAATTAGACTTCGGACTATAGTTATAAAGATGATAATATAAAAAGTATAGAGAGCAATAGGATGTCCAGTATAGGTGTTATTTATTTGTTTTGGGAAAATATGCATATGCTATTATTTTATCTATATTATATCATAGATGAATAAAAATGCGGAATAATATGCCTGTCTTATGATTTAATGTAAACTATCAATAATCATAAGTTTGATAGGACTTATTACAGTAAAGAGTCAAATTCTGTATAGAGACTTTTTATTGTAGAAATAATGTGGTCTTGAGATTTTATTATATCTATATTCTGATTTATTGCATCTGCTATTTATTGGGTAAACCCTGTACCTATAACGAATTGAGATACGGACTCTTTATTTGGTTTTTGGCTGAAATATTCCTGAAGTAGTGTATGCCATTTACGAATATCATATTCACTAAGTCCATACTCTATCTCAGAGGACAATACATCTTGTAAATATTCAATATATGAATATAGTATTTCGTCTTCCAAAAATTTTAATGATTGAGTAATATATGGGGATTCAGGACATAGTGAATATATCTTATTATCAATAATATATTACTCCCTTACTTTGTCTACAATAGAATGAAATTTTACTCCCGCTAAAAATCTAGTGTTGTCTCACCTATTTCTAGTTCTCCATTTTTTACATATAATACGTTATATCCATAAGTGATTATGAGTTTTCTTATTTATTTATACTCCAAAACTATACCCCTCCTCAGGTTGCCAAATATGCCCACATTGCTCACAAAGATGTTTTTTGTGGAGTCTTTTTGACCAATCATCTCTATCAATATGATGCAATCCACATTCAGGGCAATTTATATCATTGCGAATAGAGAAGCTCCCAATAATTACTGAATTGCTTGGTTGGGGTTCTTGCTCTTGATTGCTCATAATACAATTTACTAAATATTTATTGATTTAACTATAACATACTTTTGCCCCCCTTCGGAGGGGGTGCCTGAAAGGTAGACTGTAAGTCTGGGAAAGGGGTCGGGAAAACGGGAGTTTTCCCGTGAAGGAAGGTTGGGAAACCGTGAGGTTTCACAGAAGCAAATCCTATTTGCGACGGGGGCGGATAAAATACAAACTTAAACTCTATCCACCTCCGGCCTGACGGCCACCTCCTCCAAAGGAGGATAGTTTTTGTAATAAGCTATGGTCGGTAGTCTAATAATATATAGTAATCTTTTTTGTCTACGATCTCTTCTATTGTACGGATAGGAGAAATGGGTTAGAATTAGTTTTATAATATAGCAAAAAACACTTAATATGGAAGCAATAATAGGAGCTTTAAGCACATTTAATCCACTTATTGCGCTACTAATTCTAGTAGCATATATTGTTATAGATGCACTTTATGCAAAGTATACCTTAGATATTGCCAATTATAATGAATATAGAGCTGCTACTGTTGGTTCAATTATACACTTTTGTATTGCATTTGGAGTAATTAATTATACTGAAAACTGGCTTTATATTTTCCCCCTTGCTATTGGATCATGGATTGGAACTTTTTTGATGGTAAAAAGAGAGCGTCTCAAGAAAAAGAAAGAGTAACTGTGTATCTCTAGAATTATAGGCTATATATAATGTAAATTATTTATAATTATAAATCTATAATCACTTTATACCTTTTGAATAAGAATAAGTTGCAAAATTATGAAAATTTAGGTATACTAAAATAGTTAATTTAATTATGGAGAGATGGCTGAGCTGGTCGAAAGCACCACACTGCTAACGTGGCATAGGGTAAAACTTATCAAGGGTTCGAATCCCTTTCTCTCCGCCAAAATTAAGAATAGGGATAATATCCCGACCTTTAATTTATGGGAGTTAGTAAAAAGGGATTCGAATCCAGGGAAGGGGGCGGGAAACGGGAGTTTCCCGTGGAGGATGTATTGAAACCGAGTGGTTTCAAGGAGCAAATCCCATTTGCGACAGGTTCGTAATCCCTTTCTCTCCGCCAAAATATAGAGGATAGGGCTATCAGTTATTTTGTAAGATGAAACTTATATCATTAAATACATGGGGTGGTCGAGCAGGGAAGGAAAATCTTCTTGAGTTTTTTAAGGCTTATAAAGATGTAGATATTTTTTGTTTACAGGAAATTTGGGCTGCTCCATATGAAAATCTAGAATATGACTCTGTTAGTGGATTTAGTATTGATGATGATTATGCTAAATTTTATATTCAAGAAGTTGTAGATTTGATAACAACTCATACAGCATATTTTAGACCACAATATTCTGATTATTGGGGCCTGATGATATTAATCAAAAAAGATATAAATGTAATTTCAGAGGGGGAGCTTTTCGTCCATAAAGAAAAGGACTATATTCCTGAAGGAGATATTGGATTACATGCACGAAATATACAATTTGCGACAATTGCAACTCCGAATGGGCACAGGTCTATTATCAATTTTCATGGATTATGGAATGGTAAAGGAAAAGGGGATAGCGAAGATAGACTATTACAATCAGATAAAATAATTGAGTTTATACAAACTTTAGCTAATCCATATATTATAGCTTGAGATTTTAATCTATTGCCGGATACTCAGAGTATTAAAAAGTTTGAGGACTTGGGACTGAATAATCTCATCAAAGAATATAATATTACTTCAACACGTACGAGTTTTTATACTAAGCCCGAAAAATTTGCCGATTATGTGTTTACCGATAAAGATATTACTATAAAAGACTTTAAGGTATTACCTGATGAGGTATCTGATCATAGTGCTTTGTATTTGGAATTTGAATAATTTCAAACTTCTCGATTTTGCAACCAAGATAGATAGGTATATAGTTATTTATTATCTCACCTCTAAAATTTCCTCCATATCAAATCGGACTTTTGGCCAGCTTTGATGATCATCTTCCGAACTGCGGTAGCCAAGTCCAATTAGGGTGACGGCGGTATAATCTTTGAGCCCTAATATCTCGGTTACTTTCGTAGCATCAAACCCTTCCATAGGGGCGGCATCTACTTCAAGTTGAGCGGCTGTTAGTAATAGTATCCCAAGTGAAATATAGGCTTGTCTACGGCTCCAATCAAAGAATTTTTCAGGTTTAGTTTTATCTACAAATCCTTGTAACATATTGTGATATCCCTCAAGCTCAGAAATTTCTACTTTTCGTGCTTCAGCTGCTTTGCTAATAATACGATTGACATAAGGAGAATCAAGTGTATTAGGTATAGTAAGTACCAGTAAGGTAGGAGATGTCTTTATCGAATCTTGCTTGAACCCAGCTTCGAATATTTGATTACGAATTTCTGGGGATTGTATAGAGATATATTTCCATGGTTGAAAATTCATAGATGAGGGGGATAGTCGTGCCGCCTCTATAATGGTATGCAATATATCCTCTGAGATAGCAGTAGGTAGGAATTTATCTGTGGCATAGCGCCAATTGAGGGCTTCTAATATAGATTTCATTTTGGTAAATTTAATTATTTCATATTGTTAACAAGTATATTATAGCAAAATATTAAAAAATATGATATAATTTTAATATAAAGTAAACTCACTTAATCAATAAAATATGAAACTTATAAATAAAATTAATAGACTAATTGGAGTGGCTTTTGTTTTTTATGTATGTCTGCCTTTTGTAGCTCAAGCTAATAGCTTAAGCTTTCCTAATGGAATTTTATTAAAATCTACTAATAATCCAAAGGTTTATTATATAGAAAATGGTAAAAAAAGACCAATTGAGTCACCCAATATGCTGAAGTCTCAGTTTAGATGGGATGATTTAGTAGTGAGCACTCCTGTAGAATTAGATTCTATACCAATTGGGGAGGAGATGACATATAGAGATGGGTCTTTATTATCCAACCGTGGAGCAGTATATGTAATTTCAGATGGTGCGCGCAGACCAGTAGAGTCAGCAAATACATTTTTACAAAAAGGCTATAAATGGAGTAATGTAATAGCAGTTAGTGATGCTGAGTTGGCCCCTCATCCACAAGGAGCTATGTTGGTGGCTAGTGAAAAACATCCAAATGGTAGTTTATTGGTAAGACCGGGAGGTGAGGTTTATGTGATTAAAAATGGGCAGAGAAGATATATTCCAAGTCCACTTATATTTCAAGCAAGATATCGTTGGGAGTCTCTGATTGATGTCTCAGAGTTATATCTGAATACGTATCCACAAGGAGCTAATGAATTTTATCCCGATGGGTTGCTAATATCTAGTGCCACGGGAGTATTTATGATGCAGAATAATGTAAGACAGCCTATTACTTCTCCTGCAGTTTTTGAGAGCTATGGCCTTAATTGGGGACAGGTGAGACGGGCTACAGATTTTGAATTATCTATTATCCCAGAATCTGGAGCTTTTAATAGGGTGAAACAATATGAAGGAGGCTCTATTATTGGAGCTTCTAGTGGTCCTGTATATCGTGTGGCTAATGATGGAAGTTTGCAATATATTTCCAGTCCTAAAATTTTTGCAAGTCAAGGATATAGTTGGGATTCCGTACTAAGATTACCAGACAGTGTTGTAGATAAATATACAAAAGCAGGAAGAGTTGGATTTGGTAATGGAACTTTAATTTCTTATAATGGAGGAGTTTATTGGATTGAAAATGGATTAAAAAGACCAGTACCAAGTCCCGCAATATTTAATGCCAGAGGATTTAGATGGAATAATGTAACTGCGGTTTCGGAGGATGAATTTAATGCCAATGCTATGGGGCAGGCTTTATCTGATATCCAATCTGCTAGTATAGATGGGTATATCATTCCAGCTACTAGCGGTAGAACTGCTCGAGAACAGCACTTAGCTCGAGATTGTAATGAAACAAGTGCTGATCATTATGGACGAGCTTTAACTTCAGCTTCAGCACAAAATGGATTATTAACTACTGGAGGAGCCTTTGCTTTAACTTGTCCAGCAGGAAGTCTTAATTCAAGTTATGCTCCATTTAGTGTTGATGAAGAGAAATATTATATTACTATGCGTTGGAATTATGTAAGATGGTATGAGGCTACTAGTACTTTGACTCAGAATATTTCTGTTACTTCGGATAGAATTTTACTAACATCAGTAGCTGATTTTCCTAATACTGGTTGGGTTATAATTAATGGAGAGATTATTGCCTATAGTGGAAAGGATGGTAATAGTTTAATAGTATCTCAGCGAGGTGTAGATAGTCCAGCTGTGGCAGCAAGTCCACGAGCTCATAATTCAGGAAGTACAGTACAAGAAGTATATGAATATAGGTCAGATACTTGGCGCGGTAGAACTCGTACAGCTGAAATTTCAAACACATCTCAATCTAAAAACTGGCATCGGGGAAGAAAAGTTTTAGTAACCAATCCATCCAATGGTAGAATGTTGGTAGCATCTATTATGGAATCAGGACCTGCTATATTTACAAATCGTGTGTCCGGGCTGTCTCCAGAAGCTATGTTAGAATTAGGTATATCTACTGACTCTAATTTAGAGTATGGGTTCTTAATTGATCAATCAATACCAGTTGGACCATTACAATAATGAGACAAAAAAATATTTTTTTTATTTGCCTAATAGCATTGTTATTTATAGGGTATAATCCTATAATTAGTTTTGCTAGTACTCCTAATATACAAGCTCGTAATACTTGGGCAACAGATAGTGATAATAATTTTACCAATAATATTTGGCCACCTAATGTCAATAATACTTTTCAAGTAAAGCGAATTCTAATTCATGATACAGCCATACCTAGTTTTAATAGTGATTCTCTAGATTCTAGGCAAATGACGAGATCTATTTTTATTATGCATGCCAGAGATAATGGTTGGGGAGATATTGGGTATAATTATCTTATTGCTCGGGACGGTACAGTTTATCAGGGAAGAATGGGACAAAATGGAGTAAGAGGTGCTCATCTTTATGTTAATCGAACAGGAGATAATTTTAATTATCAAAGTGTCGGTATCGCTTTATTAGGTCAATATGGTAGTGGTTATTCAACAGCACCAGAAGCTATGAAACAATCTTTAGCTAAATTATCTGGATGGCTTAGCTCAGTAAACAGTGTTTCTCCGACTGATTTTGTAAATGAGCCAATTTGGAATTTTTATACCAAGGGATATACCTCTACTTATAACGGATTTAGAGTTTCTGACCATGGTGAGATTGAAGCTGGAAATGGAGATACTAATATGGTAGATATGTCTTGGCTTAGAAATAGAGCTCAAGAATGGAAACAATATTATGACAACTCAGTTTATCGTACAGAAAATGGAAGGATTTATAATATTCAAAACGGTATAAAAACTCCTACAGGTAATATTGGTGGTAAAACTATAATCAATATTAGTTCAACAGAAATTAATTTGTTCCCAGATACTACCGATATTAGAACTTTTCCTGACGGATCATTATTAAGAACAGATACTGGAGTTGGATATTTGGAAAATGGAAGTATTAGACCTATTATAAATCCAGATATTTTTAATTCTAGATTTAATTGGAAGGATGTAATAGATATTACAAGAGCAGAGTGGAACTCTTATCCATTAGCTTCAGCTCTAACTTTTAGAGAGGGTATGTTGGTTAGGGAGAGGAGTAATTCAGATGTATATGTAATTAGTAATCAGCAAAGAAGACATATTCCGTCTCCAGTTACATTTGAGAATTTGGGTTATCAATGGATTAATATAACTACTATTGCAGATGGGACTTTAGATATTTCTCATCCAAAGGGAGTTCCAATGCAATCTAGTCCATATCCTGATGGAACATTATTGGTGAATAGAGATAATCCTACCGGGATTGAGTTGTTAGAAAATGGTAAAAGAAGACCAATTCCAAGCCCTGAAGTATTTGATACTCAATATAATTATAAAGATCTAGTTCGTGTATCGGGAAGTGAATGGAATTCTTATCCACAAGGATCTGCTGTATATTTTCGGGATGGAGTTATTCTGAGAGCATCAGGCAGAGGAGAGGTATATATAATGTCTAATGGTAAAAAAAGATATGTCACTTCACCTTTTGTTTTTGAAAGATTAGGATATAAATGGAATAATATAAAAGTAGTATCTTCAGCTGGTTTGGATAGTGTTCCTTCGGGTAGTCCAATCACAGAAGATATGTTATAATATTTATCTTGCAAAAAAGTTTAGTTTATGATATACTTATACTTAAATGCGCGTGTAGCTCAGCTGGTTAGAGCGCTACACTGATAATGTAGAGGTCCCATGTTCAAGTCATGGCATGCGCACACTTTAGATAGAATAAATGTTACTTTAATTCTCCAGATCTTAACTTCTTTAGATTGGCTAAGTTTTGTATTAGCGCCCAAACAGTCAGAGGCCCAACACCTCCTGGAACTGGAGTGACTTGTCCTTTAAAATCAAAGTTTTTGTGATAAATATCTCCTCTAATTTTATTATTTTCGTCTTTTAGAATACCAACATCAACTATAATTTGATTCTCTCTAAATGTAATGTCTTTTAGTATTTTAGAATTTCCAGTAGCGGAGATTATGATATCGGATAAAGTAATTAATTGCTTTAAATTTTGAGTTTCTTTATGAGCTAAGATTGGTGTGGCTCCAAAGGCAGGCAGTATGGTAGCTAAAGGTTTTCCTACTAGAACGCTATCATTTATTATCAATACGGTTTTTCCAACTAAATCAATATTATAATAATCAAATAACAGAATAATCCCTTTAGGAGTAGCTGGAATAATAGGAGCTAAATTAGCACTAATTCGGCTTTGAAATAGTTTGCCTAACCAATAATCAGTGAGCCCATCAGCATCTTTTAAAGGGGTAATTGTATTAAGAATAGTATGCTCTTCTATAAAGGGGGAGAGGGGTAACTGTACAATAATACCATCAATACCAGTATATTGATTTAATGCTTTGATAGCCTCAACTAAATCTTCTTGAGATATATCTACGGGATATTGGAATAATTGTAATTTACCTCCTACATCTTTGAGTGCTTGGGACTTTTTTTCAATATAAATTTTAGAGGCCATATCATCACCAACTAGTATCACAGCCAAATTCAAACCCTGAGGAATAGTAGGTATTATATTTTCAATAATAGGTTTAGCAGATAATAAATTCATATTAAATTATAATTTAAATTTACTAATAAATTTAATCACTTCAGATTTTATTTGATCTAATTGATTAGAACGATCTATATTCTGAGCTACTTGAGCTATAAATTCAGAAATATTTTCCATATCTTGCTCTTTTAATCCCAAGGTAGTAACAGCTGGAGTCCCCAATCTTATTCCGTTTGGTTTAAAAGGAGAGGCAGTATCAAAAGGTATGGTGTTTTTATTAGTCTCAATATTGACTGAATTGAGAGCCTTTGACAAAGTATCTCCATCAATACCTTTGTTTCTTAAATCTACCAATATTAGGTGGTTTTCAGTACCTCCAGACACAATATCAAAACCTCTATTTTGCAAAGCCTTAGCTAAAGCTTTGGCATTGAGAATTATTTGTTTACAATAATCTGTATATTCTGGTTTAAGGGCATCTTCAAGAGCAATAGCAATTCCTGCGATATTATTATTATGAGGTCCACCTTGTAGTCCAGGGAATACAGCTTTATCTATTTTTTGAGCTAATTCAGGGGAGTTGGTCATTATTAAAGCGCCTCTTGGACCCCTTAGAATTTTATGTGTGGTAGTGGTAATTATATCTGCGTCAGGAAATGGATGCGGATGTAATCCAGTAGCTACTAAACCAGAAATATGAGATATATCAGCCAAATGATAAGCTCCAATACTTTTGGCAATCTCCCCAATTCTTTTAAAATTAATTTGTCTAGGATAGGCTGAGTGCCCTGAGATAATAAGCTTGGGTTTATGTTCTTGAGCTAACTTTTCAATTTCAGCATAATCTATATACCCTTCCGGAGTAAGTCCATAACTAATAGAATTAAACCATTTACCAGAAATACTAACTTTATGTCCATGAGTAAGATGTCCTCCTGCTGGGAGCGAAAGTCCCAAAATAGTATTATGTGGCTCAAGTAAAGCAAAATAAACAGCTAAGTTAGCGGGGCTACCAGAATAAGCCTGAACATTAGCAAATCTTGTACCAAATAAATTTTTGGCGGATTCAATGGCAATTAATTCAATTTGATCTATGAATTCTTGTCCTTCATAATATCTAGATTGTGGATAACCTTCACTATATTTATTGGTAAGACTAGATCCGAGTGCTGTTAGAATTTCTTGAGAAACATAATTCTCAGAAGCTATCAGTCTAATTGTATTAGCTTGTCTCTTGGTTTCTTGTTGAATTAAATCTAAAATTTTACTCATTTTATTAGAATTATATATAAAATAATTATAGCAAAATATATAATATTATACTAATTATTATGATATAATGGTATATATGATAAATAAATTAAATAGATGAAACCTTTAAGTGGTAGATTATTATATATAAATTTAGTTCTTGCTATAATTTGGGATACTATTGGGTTTTTTTTATTTATTTTAGGTTTAATCCCTGGGGCACAACCAATCACAATTACAGCATCTTTAGTTATTGATGCAACTGCATTTTTTACTGATTTAATATTTTGTATATTATATCAGGGTTATGTCAAAATATATAATGCTAATTTTAAGCTATATCAACTGAAAAGAATTAGGGAAATGATGAGATTATCCAAGAAAAATAGTGGTACATCTAATAATCCTATAACTAAGAATTTAGCTCGTCAAACTCAAAAAATAAATCAATATATGCTGGATAATTTTTCTAATTATATAATAGGTTTTACTGTAAAAAAAATTCAATATTCAATCTTGACATCAGTAGTAGAAATAATTCCTTGGATCGGTGATTTTTCCCCATCTTGGACTATTAAGGCTAATTTGCATCTAAGAGAGCATCGTAAAATGGCTAGAGAATTAAAAATAAGAAATACAAAATTTGAAAAATCTTTAGCGAAGTGGCGAGGCTCCTTAAAAATTGGAGGCGTCAGAAAATTTATGTCCCCAAAAAATAAGAATACATCAGTTAAAGAGACAAACTCTAATAATATCAGAACATTTAAAAGACGTGTACCAAGTGAGGTGGGACAATCTCCACAGCCAAAAAAAGATATGAATTTAGATGTTAAAAAGTCAGTCGCTAATAATATTAGACCATTTAGAAGTCGCTTACCAGTCGAGAATGCTCAACCTGTACAGGCACAAAATAATAATAAATTAGCCAACATACAATCAACAGCTAACAATGTTGCTTCTATCAGTAGACAGCTAGTTGGTTCTATACCACAACAGTCTTTAAAGGATGAAGATGATGAATTACAATACAGAAATCAACCTATTAATGATATAAAGTCTATAAAAAAACAAGTATTTAGTGATATATCCAAACCCGTATCAGCTAAAAAAGATAATATTTTACCCAATATTAAAAGTGTAAATAATGAAAAATTAGGCTCTAACAATATTAGACAATTCTCAAGAAGTGCACAGAGTCAAGTAAATAGTGATAAAATACTAGAAACATTAATCAAAAAATAAATACTATTCTAAAACTTTAAAATATGATATAATTTACAATATGTATTAAATATATGAAATATAGAAATATTATTAAAATAATTATCTTAACCATAATTATAGGCTTGTTGGATACAGGCTCTCTCTTAGCTCAGACTATAGATAATAATGCCACCACTAATTCAACTACTCCCAATTTAATCAGTTCTATTAATAATGATCCCAAGACTCAGGAAGAAGCTAATAGGTTAATTGACTCTTTAATTAATAAAAGTTTTGCTGATAGCTATTATACAGATAAATCATCAATAGGTGAGATAAAATTAGTAATAAAAAATAAATATTTATTCACTAAACAGAAGATAGATTTTTCTACCGTGAACTATCATATAGATAAAAACTTTAAATTTGAGGGAGCGGAATACATTTGGAAAATTAAAAAAGGAGATAAGATTGTAATGGAGTTGAAAGACATCAATAAATCTAGCTTTTTCTATAATTTTACAGAATCAGGGACTTATCAGATAGAGGTGAGTGTTAATTCAGCTGGAGTTGTGAAAACAGGTAGCATTAGTATAGATATTTATAATAAATTATCTCTAGATTACAGACCACTTAATCCTGGTAAAGGAGATATAATTACAACAGCTACAGAATTACCAGTATCCCAATATGCAATAGAATGGAAAGTAGATGGAGAAACCAAAGAGACAAATAACAATAAGATAACATTTACAGAAAATAAAGGATATAAACAAAACTATTTTATAGAAGCTATCGCTCGAGATAAGCTGAGTGGATATACTAAATATTATGGTAATACCACTATCAATATTCAAGAACCAGAAATAAGAATATCTTTGGTAAATAACAAAAATAATGCTCCAATTGACTTTAATGAAGAAATTAATATTAATGAGCCTATTCAACTATTAATCTCTAGTGATGTGTTGAACTCTAGTCAAGATTCAAAATTAGCATATACATATAGAATTAATGACAAATTACAAGATGGTAGTGGAAACTCTGTAACATTAGATATTGATCCTAATCAATCATATAAAATAGATATAATTTCTAGAGATACTAGTGAAAAAGATGCTAATGCAATAAAATCCTTTATTATCAATAAAGATAAAATATCAACTCCAGTAGATGCTAATTTAGCCAAAGTGAGTAGATTAGATTATTTCAAAAATGATAGATATTTGGGAATAGGACTATTATCCATAATTCTAGTAATGATATTAGTAATGTCTAATCATAGCTCACTGAATAAGAAAATTGAGAAATAGTATTGTGGATAACTTAAGTAAGAAGCAAAAATTTATTATTTTATTAGTTGGAGGTGGGATAATAATTGTAGGTGCATTTATTTGGTCTATGGTCCTTAATTTAAGTCAAATGTCAATTTTAAATCCAGTTCCAGAATTAAGTTTCCCAAAAGAAATCTCAGAAATAATAGAAAAAAATAATTCTTCATCAGAATTACAAAATATAACTGAAATTTTAGAAAAAGATAAAAATAAAAGTGTAGATTTAGATGAAAATAATAAGGCTAATACAGAATTAAATTTAGACTCAGATACAAAACAATAATAGTATATTATTCAGAGATATCCTGAATTACAGTTTTTTCCCCATAAGTATCTAAAGTCCAAGCTACCTCTTCTACTCTAGATTGGCTATACTCATTCTTCTCCCGCATATAAGAGGCTTTCTTTTTTTGAGTAGTAATTTTGATAACTGATCTTGTAATATCAACATCACGAGACCATAAAAATAAAGTCGGTTTTATAATATAAATTATAATATTTGTAAGTAAAATATCAAAGTTCTGGCCATTTATTTTAACAAATGCAAAAGCAAAGGTTGCCCCTATCACAGGTAATATACTAATAAAAAACACTCCTAGATTAGGCTTGAAGTACCATAAAAATCCACCAATCACGACTCCAATAGCTAAAACAGCAAATTGTCTAATAGTAATAGGTCCAAATATTTTATCTTCAGAATCAACAAATTGAGGGATATTATATTGTTGCATATTAGTTTATTCAGGTTGCTTTAAATTTACTAAATTTTTAGGAATAGGAGTTGGCTTGGCAGTTAGTACAATTGGAGCTGAAGACTTAGTCGGAACAGGCATACGAGGCACCGGTTGAGGGCTAAATTGAGGTATATTATTAGCAATACCACTATGAGTAGTGGATTGGGTAGGTTTAGGATTTGTATTATTAACTATATGTGTTGGTAAGGGAGTATTAATAGCCTCCTTACGAACAGGCTCAGTATTAACAGCAGGTATATTATTATTATCTAAATCTTGATAAAGTACAGTAGTATCTGTTTGTAAATAATCATAAAAAGATAATACTTTTCTTAAAGCTTCTTTTTCAGCTGGACTCAAAGTTTGGACTACAGTATCTCCACTAATAAATTTAGATTTAGCAAAATTATCATTAGAGTTAATCCCAGTAGCTCTATTATAATATTCAATCCAATTAGCAATATTAGGTTTAGCTTGAGGATTGTCTTGAGATAAATGTAGGGGAACAGTCCCAATTTGCTGATTGTTTTTCTCAACTAAACTCAATAAATCTTTTCGCATCATTTCTTTGATTAACTCTATTGGATAAATAGAATATTTACTCTCAATTCTGGCTCTAAGATCTCGCTCAGAAGGCCAAATAGGATTCAAAGACTCAATTAGGTTAAAAGATATAATGTTAAATAATAATTCGTATTTTAAATTCGGAATAGCCGTCACATAAAGTTGGAAAATAATTTTAGATAATTCGCGATAAGCATCTGGATTGGATGTTTTTATATTATTATCAATAAGAGATTTTTCTAATTTTTCAGCAAATTCAAAAGCCCCGAGAACATTGTCATAAGTTATCAGTGATTTGGCTTCTTCTTGTATTTCAGTGAGTGTCATGGGGGGATATTTTATTTTTATATTATTAAGGAGATGAAGTTATTCTATTTTTACCACCTAGTCCTTTTAGTGCAGCCTTCAATTTGTTCTCACCAATTTCTGGCACTGATAATTCTGGGTAAGTGGCACGAGCTACAGCTGGATCTGATTGATATAAAGATAAATAGTTATTTATTTCTTTAATAATATTGGTTCTTATTCCTCCATATTTATTCCATGATTTTGGATCTTCTAAAGTGTCGAGTGAAGATTCATTTGCTATAATCGGAGCAAATTTCTTAATATCAAAGTTGTCTTCATATATTTCTCTTCCTGATGAATCTGTAACTTTACTTTTTGTATTAAATATAGAGTTATTTTTTGCAACCATATCTCCTGCTCCGACTAATCCAGCTTTTGCTGCTTTAGCAGAGGGTGAGTAATTTGTATTTTTTACATCTCGTTCTGCTAATCCAGCGGCAAAATTACCAACCCCCTTATCATTTAATATATTAGCCTGACGACTTCTAAAGCTATTTGTTGTTTGAGTACCTATAACTTTACCATTAGCATCTCGGATAAGGTTTCCAGCACTATCTTTTTGCTCAAAATTATCATTAATGAATGCATCAAGTTGCTTAGCATCAGTATCATAACCATTAGATGGGTCTGAATATTTACTATAATCACCTTGTGTAAATATTTTATTCCATCCTTTTAATTCAGATATTCTTGTTGCTAATGCCATGGCAGTGAATTTATCTCCATCATCAAGAGCTTTCTTCATATCTTGAGCTAATTTATCAACATTAAATTCATCTTTGACTTCTGTAGCAGCAGCTCCTTGTAGTGTAGCAGCCATTTTTTTATAGCGTTCATTTCCTTTCTCTTCTAACTTACCTTCATTAAACAAACGAATTGCTTTTTCTTTCTCAAAATCTTCTAATTGTTGTTTTTTCCCTTCAGCTGAAAACCCTTGAAATCTTCCCACGAATCCAATCCCTTCTTTTTGTTGTTCTATCAAATCTCTTTTTTTACTTTCATATTTTTGATTGGCATTTTGCAATGCTTTAATTCCAGTTACTCCACCCACAGCTCCAGCTGTATTAGTGAGCCCACCAGCTAACTTATCAGTATTCTTAATACCACCCTGCACTAATTCTTTTCCCTTACCAAACATTTTTCCAGTACCAACTCCTCCAGCTCCGACATAAGCTCCTAGTCCTAATGTGGCAACAGTACCAGCTACTCCCACAGCATTTTTTAGTATAGTAGGAGCAGATTGAGCAGCCTTGGTGGCTGTAGAATTGGCCAAGAATAATAATCCTATCACTAAGACATAATTTATTAGATTACCATTATTCATCAAATTATCCCCACCAGTCGTAGCAGTATTAGCAGAAATTCCAGTGCTCATCAAAGAAAATGCTAAATATAAGAAAAACATTAAAGTTGGCCCAGTAACTAAGGCTTCTTGTAATTGTTTTTTCCAATCATCACTAATAGATTTTAGTCCTGGTATTAAAGTAGCCATAAAAGCCAAAGGAGCTAACATTATTACAAACCACAAGGTTACTATCCTCATAGCTAGAATAAGTGCAGTCCATAATAGTACAAATACTAAAATAGCAATTACAACAATAGTAAATATATTTAAAATAATATTCTCTGTATTAGATTCTGAACCTGATTCTGCTATTCTGGATGCAGTTCCAATAATGTTTGCCATATTAGGTCCAAAGGAATTATAAAAAGATATCATTATAATTTGGCTAATATCTATCAAGAATCCTACAATAGCTTTACTGAAATTTATAAATAAAGCTACAAATATAAAATTAGGCAACATTCTTTTAGCTGTATAATTATCTAAGGATCCAACATTAAGTACAGTTGAGATTGCAATTAATAATAAAACTAAAGCAAAGAATAAATTAGAGAAGTTTCTAGTAATTTCCCAGCCAGCATTAACTCCTTCACTAAAGAAATTCTGATAGGACATAACATTTGTTAATAATGGGACAACAGCATTGTTTAATAACATTAAAAAAAAGTTTTTAAACATACCAACTATGTTTGCCACTAAAAATCCACCTGCTTTATCTAAAAACCAATTAACCATAAAATTTTAAGGTATTAAACCATTAACAGCTCCACTTACTGCATTGTTTACAGCTCCAGTAGCATTTGTTATGGCTCCACTTACATTGCCTATTCCTGGAATTTCCATATTGCCAACTATTCCGTTTAATAATCCAGAAATCTGTTTGTTTAATTCACAAGATAAACCACTAGTTACATTTATTACTAATGAATCTTGAAGAGATTTAAAAAATCTATCTGGGTCAGGTATTGCTCCAGTTCCAGTTAATCCGGCTTGCAACTGATTAGCAAATCCTTGTGGATTCTTCAGAGAATTAATAGGATCAGATTTGGCATTATTAAGTACAGAGGACAAGGTATTATTTACTCCATATAACCCTTGGGTTAGGACTGGTTTTAGTGTGCCGTCTAGAATATTTTGAGGTATAGCTTCAAAACAATTATCCCCAGAAGCTAAAATAGCTTGATCTATAGTAGCTTCATTAACTTTTTGGGATAGGGAAGATATATTAGATCCTGGAGTTTGGATTACTTTAGTAAATGGATTTTTATTATTATCCTGTGTTTTAGAGAAGTATCCATCTCCCATATAGACTACCTCGTCGTTTAATTGTGTTTCTGCCTTTTTAGATTTTTCATCAGCCATAAAACCAATTGTAGTTGCAATGTCATTAGCATTATTATTTGTTTTAAGTCCTTCAATTATACAGTCTAAGGTATCTGCCTCTTCTACTTTGATATTCCCACATTTTTCAGTAAATGTTTCTTTAGGTAATTGACTCTCGGTTGGGTCTTGTAAGTCTTTAAAATATTCTTCCAACTCCTGATTTTTCTTTAAGGAAAAATTAGCATAATCTCCATAAGTCTCTATAGCATCATTTGACACTACTCCAGTTTCAGGATCTAGAGCTCCGAATTGTATCCCTAGTTTTCTCAAATCATCTAAGTTTTGAGGCATTAGATTATCATTACTAATTTGAGTTCTTAGAGTATCACTTACTGTAGCAATAGTTTTAGCCTTTTGCTGTGCTGCCAGAGGAGCATCAACTAATTCCTTTTGTTGATATAGAGCTAAATCATCTACTACAACTACTGGTAATGGAGTAGGTGAGGTGATATTAACTGGCAAAGGTAAAGGATTGAATAAGTCTACTGGTAGCGGAGCTATCAATCTTCTGGTATCAATTACTTCATTTATATTATTATAATTACATTCCTCAAATATTTTTTCTAATCCTATTAAATCATTGAAGTTACCAGTAAATTGTCCGATAGGATCTGCTACTACTCCAGTTAATGTACCATCTAATTTAAGTCCAAATGGTGAATTTAAATTCCCTAAAAAATCCCCAGCTAAATTACTAAGATTACTGGTAAAGGAGCCTCCCAATATTCCTCCAGTAATAGAATTTGCAAAGTCAGATCCAAGTCCATTTGGTCCAGATCCACAACCAACATCTCCTTTATATGGACTTTCCGGAGCTTCTATAGGCTGTGGTTTTACACAGGTATATGTCGCGTTTCCAACTTTATCCTTAGACTCTATTGGTAGTAATCCACGATATTGCTTCTGGCAAACTTCATCTTGGCTACATTTTTTATCCCCACATGTTTGACCGTATAAATTATCGGCATAAGTTATATTGGGTAAAATAAATATAAATAAAGATAAAAATAATATTTGGAATAATTTTATGTTTATTTTATTTTTAATAATATAATTCATATATTATGGTTTTTTATAAATAAGATTATATTTTTGTCTAAGTGTTTGTAATTCTTGTTTGATTACTAAGTCTAGTCTTTGAAGTAAAGATACAGTTAATTTGTTGTTAATGTCTAATTTTAAAGGGTCAGAACTAGCATTTAATAAAATCAATAAAAAGCTATTTTGTACTTGGGCTATTCTTATATAAGCCTTATGTAATTGAAGAGCATCTGGAGGAACTTCTATTATGAATAAAGATAAATATAAACTCTTGTTTTTATTAAGTAGGGATTGTATATTTTGAGTTTTTCCACTCAAAGCATCTTCAGACAATTGATTTATATTTGGTTGAATAGAATTCTCTCTGAATACATTGTATAAATTAGTTAGATAATTGTCAATAGAGTTTTCATTTAATTCTTCAGTTGATAATAAATTTATATTTTTTTCTGGTAATGGAGGTAAATCTATATTATCAATGCCTATGTTTTTGGTATTATTTTGGATTTCCTCCACTAATGGCTTATCTGAGATGAGTGAGTTAGTCAATATCTCGGCTCCTATTTTGGTAAAATTAACTTCTTGTTGCTTGCCATCTTTGGTGGTTTGTAAAATTCTGATTGGAGCAAGTCCTTTATCTATTTCTGATAAATTAGCTGATTGAGACTTGCCAGAGTTTTTTATAATATAAAAAACAACAACTAATACTATAACTAATATAATTATAATGCCTATATAAACCAGATTTTGCCTTTTGAAGATAGATTGTAACATTCGATTTATATATATTTTAACCTATAAATATTATACTATATTATTGCATTTATAGTCAAACTATCTATTTTGAATTGACAAGCTAAAAATATATGATAATCTAATTAATATAGTATAAAAATATAAATATGATTACAGAAGAATTATTGCTTAGTATATATGCTGTACTTTTACTAGAGGTCGGTTTGTTACTAATGATTTTAATATTAATTGTATTAGATATAAAAAATACAGTTGATTCTGTTAGGCAACTTATCAACAAATTTGTAAAGCTAGGTCATATTACGCTAGATACTGCTGAAGAATTTAAGTCAAAACTGACTTCTTTGTCCGGTATCACCACTATGATTGGTGGGTTGCCTAATATTATATCTATAATACAGGGTTGGAATAACAGGTCTCAGGTTCAGGATAAAACTAAAGAAGAGACAGAAGTAGATGATTTAGGTGAGGTTTTGTCTAAAGTTGTTCCAAAGAAAAAAAAGCGAATTATATAATTATTAAGATTACACAAATATGAGTACAAAAAATTTATTCAAAGGATTAATAGCTGGACTTGCAATAGGAGGTTTATTAGGTATATTATTAGCTCCTAAATCAGGAAAGCAAGTGAGACATGATTTAAAAAAAGCTTATAAATCTACTAGTCAAGATGTGGCTAAAAGAATTAGTAGTATCGAAGACATCAGTAAGTCTCAATATGAGCAAATTGTAGAGGCTGTAGTAAATGAATATAAAAAATTAGATCCTATTACTAAGGAGCAGATAGATTCTTTAAAGTCGATATTGCAAAACAAGTGGTCTGAAACTGTGGATAAAAAGTAGTAATTAAACTAAATGTTATTAATTGACAAAAGATAATAATAATTATATAATGTTTTATATAATTATTATTTGAATATGGCTTATAATATATTGTATTGGCTTACCTTTTGGAAGTTTCATACAACTATGCAAATTTTTGTAAGGCAAACAGACATTCAGGGGGTAGAAAAGTTACAAGGAATACAATCTCCATTAATTCTAGTATCTAATCACAGAGGCAGGTTTGACGGTATTTGGATTTGGTATTATTTTGCTAAAATGAATAGGTCGAATCTTATATATATGAGAATTGTTACAGGTGAGAGTTTTTTTAGGATTCCAATTATAGGGTGGTATTTAAGACAAATGAAATGTTTTCCAGTTGAGAAGGGAAGAGGGGTTGATATATTAGACCCGATGGTAGATGCTCTAAAAAAAGGTCAAATTGTAACTATATTCCCAGAAGGTAAAATGCAAAAAAAGCCTGGACATAAAGGTGATGCCAAAAGAGGGGTTGGATATTTAATTTGGAAATCTAAGGTACCAGTTCTTCCAGTTTATATTAACTATATAAAAAGATATAAATATTTACCAATATGGGAAATGACTTTCAAAGTAGGAGATATTAAGCCATATAGTGTTAAGTCAGAAAATGAATTAAAAACTATCTCTGAGAAGGTGTTAGACTCAGTTTATAAATTAGCCGAAAATTAAATTTTTAGTTTTATATATTATATCTATTGGAAAAGATATATAAAATATGATATTATTTAAATCAATAGTATAAGAATAAATTATGAGTATTATAGCTACTACTAATCTAGTTGGACAAGAAGTTGATATTGTTGGATGGGTAGATACCAAAAGAGATCATGGCAAAATTGCTTTTATAGATTTGAGAGATAGAACAGCTAAAGTACAAGTGGTTTTAGTTCCTGCTAGTCTTGATGAAAAATCAAAAGCTTTAATGTCAGAAATTAGACCAGAATGGGTATTAAAAATTCATGGTTTGGTTAAATCTAGACCAGAAAGATTAATAAACCCTGATTTAGCTACTGGAACTATTGAAATAGAAGCTTTGTTGATTGAGGTTTTAAATACTGCGATTACGCCGTTTTTCCCTTTGGAGCAAGATAAGAATGAAATTAGCGAAGAATTGAGATTACAGTATAGATATTTGGATTTAAGAAGGCCGTCTATGTACAATAATCTTCTTAAAAGACATAAAGTGAATCAATTTGTGAGAAATTTTTTAGATAAAGAAGGTTTTATTGAAGTTGAAACTCCAATTTTGACTAAATCTACTCCAGAAGGGGCTAGAGACTTTATTGTACCATCAAGACATCAAGCCGGTAGTTTTTATGCTCTTCCTCAATCTCCACAACAGTATAAGCAATTGCTTATGGCTGGAGGGGTTGAAAAATATTTCCAAATTGCTAGATGTTTTAGAGATGAAGATACTCGCAAGGATAGACAGCCAGAATTTACTCAGCTTGATATGGAAATGAGTTTTGTTACTGAAGAAGATGTAATGAGTTTGAATGAAAAGCTTTTAATAGATTTAGTACAAGCTATTTATCCAGAGAAAAAAATTCAATCTATTCCTTTCCCTAGAATTAGTTATGCTGAGGCTATGGAGAAATATGGTAATGATAGGCCAGATATTAGAGATGATAAAGAGAATGAGAATTTATTAGCCTTTTGTTGGATTGTAGATTTTCCACAATTTGAAAAAACCGATGAGGGGAATTGGACCTTTTCACATAATCCTTTTTCTGCACCTAAACAAGAATATATGGAAAACTTGTTGGCAAAGCATGATATTGATAATATTATTTCCACGCAATATGATATTGTATTAAATGGATTTGAAATTGGAGGTGGAAGTATTCGTAATCATAGACCAGAAGCTCTAAGAAAAGTTCTAGAAATAATTGGCTATGAGGGAGAAATTATGGATAGTTCTTTTGGACATATTTTAACAGCTCTATCTTCAGGCACTCCTCCTCATGGAGGTATTGCTTGGGGACTAGATAGGTTATTAGCAGTATTACAGAATGAATCTAGTATTAGAGAGGTGATTGCTTTTCCAAAAACAGGAGATGCTCACGATCCGATGATGCAATCTCCAAGCCCAGTATCAATAGAACAATTGTTAGAGTTAGGAATCGGTGTTAAAAAACAATAGTTGACTATAATAGGTATTATTGGTACAATGGTATAACTTATGCGGGAAGTGGCGCAATGGCTAGCGCACCTGGTTTGGGACCAGGGGGCTGCAGGTTCGAGTCCTGTCTTCCCGACACTGATTTTATATTATATGCAGTATATTAGTTTTTGACTTTATATACAATTTATAATATAATTTATATTGAAATATTAAATACACATCCAATATGAATCCTCAAGATACTGACACAGTTACAAAGATAACCATAGAAGACATTAGTTCTCACCAAACAGAACCTGTGGAAGTAACTCATAAAGCAGAAGCAGAGATGAGACCAGAACGAGAAAACGCTATCAAAATACCTTTAGACAATGTAAGTAAGAAATAGTTATGTTAACTCAAGAACAAGTCAAGATACTTGTGGAGAATAATTACACTGAAGAGGAAATTTATTTAGATTTATTACAAAAAGGATTTAAGGTTAGAGAAATTGAACTAGAACTTAAATTAGCTACTAGAAAAAAATTAGATATACAGTCCAGAGTTATTACACTTATTATATTATTCGGTTCAATTTCAATTGGATTAGCAGCAGTTAGCTTTATAGCTTCTGGCTGGGATGTCTTTGGAGATTTTGGAAAAATTGCAATCATTTGTTCTAGCTTATTATTATCCTACATAGGAGCGATTTATACTAAATCTATTGGCTTATCAAGAGTATATAACGGATTGTTATTATTAGCTCAGTTAATATTTGGAGCTGGAATATTTTTGATTGGGGAAATAGTAAATATTAAAATTGCTTTTCAGATTAGCTTTTTGGTTTGGGCAATCGGAGTTGTTTGTGCAAGTTATCTATTGAAATCAAATATATTGAGATGGTTTATGTTGATTTTAATCCTATTCTCTATATTTGGTATACCTGAATTTTTTTATACTTATGACTGGTATAGAATAGATTATAATATATATGCAATTTTGGGACTTATATTATCTTTTGAAATATTTTATTATGTATTTATTAAATTCAAAAATATAGATTATTCTAAATATTTATATGATTAAATAATATGGCGATATTTTCAATTTTATTAGTAATTATAATTTTTATAGCTATAATATATACAATTATAGTATTGGTCAGAGGAGTTAATATTAGAAAAAATTTTGCTGACAACATCTTTCATATAGCAATATCCTATGAAGATTTATTCAGACAATTATTGTTAGTATTTGCTTTTATTGTGGGTATTACAGCCTTATATGCTGGATTTAATTCATTAGGAATTGAACTTGGTTGGTATTGGTTTTCTACAATTGGAGGAATATTGTTAACTTATACAGGCTATAAGCAACATAGTCCTATTACATTTATTATTGGACTATTGATGATAGTAGTAGGAATTACCTTTGGTGGCTATGAAGTAGCATCCAATCATAAAATAGATAAAGGACTTACCTTTATATCGGCTTTTCTAATTTTCACCTCTTTTTATGGATTATCTATTAGCTTCTTTAATAATATTAGATCAAAGAGGTATTATACAATTTTGAATTTATTAGGAATATTAGGCTTAGGGGGAATTACTTTTTTCTTAGGTTCATTTGGTTCAAGAGAAGTTTGGGGATATATTTCCAATAGTCAAGACTCGGTAATTTGGAGTAATGTCAAAACAGGGTTGATTTTAGCTGGAGTAATAGGTTTATTTATAATCAGCTATATTAAGTCTATATCATATTTTAGTAAAAATTTATATCAACTAGTCCTTACAGGAGTTGGGGTGATAGGTGCTAGTTTAGTTTTAGTATTGCCAAATATATCATTATTATATGACTATAATAATACCTATTCCTATACTCAAAATGATTGGGCTCAGAAAAATTTAGAAATATTCCCACATATTATATCGATGAATATTTTATTTTTAATAGGAGTTTTATGGCTTTTGTATAGTGCTTATAAATTAAAAGAAATTTGGAGATTGAATTTGAGTATTTTAGCTTTATTTATATTTATATTAGTCAGGTATTTTGATTGGGTTGAAAGAACAGAATTAGATAGAAGTTTATTTTTCTTAAGTTTAGGGGTTGTATTCTTGACTGCAGGTTGGGTATTAGAAAGATTAAGAAAAAATATATTAGCTAGTATAGATAATTAGTATGAAAAATAAGAATTTAATTATAATATTTATACTACAACTAGTTATTATATTAGGACTGTTTGCTTATTTTTATAATAGAGACAAAAAAGACTTTTCAATAGTGTATTTATCAATAGTAAGTTCAGAAAATAATAGTAATAAATTAAAATATGACATCAATGAAATAGATGAATATCTTTTTCAAAATAATGGGTATCAGCAGAATGAGTCTGAAATAGATAATAAAGCAAACTTAAATCTAAAAGTAGGGGATACAGTCTATGTGAAATTAGATCAATCTAGTGGCCGAACAACCTCTATGACTTTAGCTACTAATGATTTTAAATCTATCAACTCTCATACCTATTATGAATATGAGGATATGGAGAAAAAGCCTTTTATTATAGGTACAATAGTAGAAATTAAAGCAGGAGAGCAACAAGGGGATTCAAATAAATATAGAATAGAATATGGTATAGAAGAAGGTGAGTTTGTGGCAGGTAATCTTGCAGGAGCAGTAGCTAAAGTTAAAATAAATTCTCAGGGAAAATCCACTTTACTAGAGGTTTATCAGGATAATAAAGTTATTTATAAATCTCTTGAATAAAATCATAAGTTTGCTTGGCAATAGCTTGATATGAAAATTTATTTTTAGCTCTTTGTTGTGCTAACTTTGATAATTTTTCATATTTATTTTTATTAGTATAAGCTTCTATTAAAGCCTTTCTAATATATTGAATGTTTTTTTCTGGGACTATATACCCAGTATCTCCTACCACTAAAGGTATAGCACCACTATCTGAGCCAATCACAGGAGTCCCAGCTGCCATAGACTCTACTAATACTCGTCCAAACTGCTCTTTCCAAATAGGAGTAGTATGTGAGAGTAATAGAGAAATATTGAATAATTGAAAATAGGCAGGAATTTCTTCAAAGGGGATAGCATTTTTGAATATGACAATATCATCAAGTTTTAATGTCTGTACCAGTTGTTTGATTTGATTTACATATTCTGTATCTCCATTCCCAATAATAATGAGTTTAGTATTATCTTTATTCCAACCCTCAAAAGCATAAATCATATCCTCAATACCTTTTTCTGGTATAATTCTCCCAATATAGCCATACACAAAGGTATTATCATCAAGCCCCAAATCTACTCTTATTGACTGTAATTGTGGTGAATTATGAGCAAAGCGATTATAATCAACGCCAAGTTGGGGAAGTGTCCCTCTTTTCCCTTTAAACCCTAGCCCATCAATACGATTTTCAAAATCTTGCCATACACCAGGAAGTTGAAATATAAGTCCATCTAGTTTTGAAATAACATATTTTTCAATGAAATGAAAGGATGTATAGCGAAATTTTTGATAGAGAGTTTCTGCCTCTTTTTCCCAAATATGACACATATTTTCACAAGAAAGTAATATTAATTTGGTGTGAGGGAAGAATTTTTTTGTAATATAAGTCACTTGAGCAGCAATTTGAGTCCAATATTCCTCTTCCAAAAGTATAATATCTGGATTAAGAGATTGTAGAGTTGATTTGAGGTTTTTGAATACAAAAAAATTGAGTTTCCCCGTAAAATATCCCGATAATATAATATGGTGATATTGTTTACCTGTATATTGCTCAGCATATACTTTTTGACCACCACCTTCTAATCCAAATTCCGGTGTAATGAGGGTGATATTGAGATCATGATATTCTGATAAAGCTTCAACTTTAGCTCTATAGGCAGAATAGACATAGGCATGAGATATAATTACTAAGTTTAATTTATTTTGCATATTTGCTAATGATAAAGAATATAATTATTTCCAATTAAGATAAGTAATAGATAGTTGTAGAGCTGTCGCAATACAAACCCAGATTAGATAAGGAATTTGCATCAAAGCCACCCATTTCATAGAAGGCCAAATAGCAAAAATTGCCCAAATAATCGTAGCTAATAATAAAACAATATCTATAGCCCCTAGCAAATTATTTCGAAGCCCAAATTGGAGAGGACTAAAAGCAATATTAAAGACAATATTCAAAATAAAAGGAAAAGCTACCGTCCAACTAATTTTACCATTTATAGCCTTATAAAATACCGCACTAAAAGATATGAAAATCAGAATATACAATACAGACCAAACATTCCCAAACAACCAAGTAGGTGGAGCCCAAGAGGGTTTTATCAATTCCTCATACCAATTAGAAGTATTCATAAGTTATTTTTAGTTTATATTTTTTAGTATAGCATAGTTTGGGGGTAGTACATACTTAATATTACTAATCTAAAATAAACTTGGTACTTTAATTTTATTATCTAATCTTTTTTCTGCAATTTTAAAATAATCTTGATCAAGTTCATATCCTATAAATTTTCTTTTTAACTCTATACAAGCCACTCCTGTTGACCCACTTCCCATAAAAGGGTCTAAAATAATATGTTCATCGAATGTTATTAGTTTTACTAAATGGTGCATCAATTCAATAGGTTTTAGTGTGGGGTGAAAATTAAAATCTTCTTTATTTTGTCTTACTTTTGGTACTAAAAAAAATTTATCATATCCATCTTTAAATTCATCAGTTCTTATTATATTTGCTGGAACTCTACCTTTTTCGTGGGGGTTATGTCCTACTTTACCTTCATTTTCAGCATAAGGTAGTCTTGTATTTTCAAAATTTAATGCTCCAGTACCATATTTAATTATATTTTGAGCAACATTTAAACCTTTTTCTAAGGGCTTTTGTATTAAAATGATTGGTTCATATGCTGGCTTTAATCCTAATCCTGCCCCATTATATCTTTTACCCAATTCTGAAATAGGAGATAATTTATGTTTCTCACCTACTTTATAATTATCAGCACCATTTTTTTTATATCCTTGAACATATTTATATCGTCCAACTTTTTTACTTTCAATATTAAGTTCTGAATCTATCAACAAGCCAACATTTCTACTTTTTGGCATTCCATTTAAATAAGACCAAAATAATACATCTTTGATTAAAAAGCCACTATCTTCTAAATCAACCATTAACCTATGCATTAATCTAACAGAACTAAAAACCAAACCAAAACCACCTGGTTTAATTTTTTTAAAACTATTATTCCATATTTCTTTACTGGGTAAATCTTTATCCCAATAATTATTTTGGTATGAAATACCATAAGGAGGATCAGTTATTATTGAATCAATATAATTATCCTCTATATCTTCTAGTAAATATGAGTTTTTATTATAAATTTGAAACATGTTAAACATCATTAATGCTCAAAATATCATCTATTGTTAAATATTTTGATATATTTCTTTTATAATTTATTAATAATTTATATACAAAATCTTTTTTCTTATCTGGTGGAACAATAACATTAAATTTATACTCTTGAATCATTTTTTCTATTCCAATATTTTGGGTTGAGCGAGTACTTGTATTGGCAACAGCTTTTACTCTTTCCAGTAAATATTTCCCTAAAGCTACATGTTGCCCATATATAATAAATTGTAAATCTACAGCTCCTTTCCATACTCCAACAGCTGTAAACAATCTTTTATCACTAAAAGCTATAGCTTTTTCTTCACTTGTATCATTCCATGTTCCACCCAATCTTTTAGAAAAAACACTACATTGTTTTACCTCAAGAAATTTACCAGTTTTTGAGCTCTTACCGTCAAAGCCATGTTTATTGAAATTTAACAAATCATATCCTAAATAATTACCAACAATAGAATCTCTTATTTCATTTATTGTTGTATCAGTATCATAAGACTTAAATTCATTTTGAAATTTAGTTAATTCTTCTAATGCAAGAATTCCTTTCGTTCTAAAGGAATATGGGATTGGTCTATAATCACCTTTTTTAAAAATATTCATAATATTTTTTAGTATACATAAAACAATTTGGCGGAAGTGAGAGGATTCGGTCACAAGTAATTTTCCTGACGGAAAATTCTCGCGACCCCGTCTCGCTGTGTTCGCCTTGTGCTTCGCACAAACTCACACTGGGCTGCGACTTTCTCATCCCCACGGGAGCAATGCTATTGCTCTCTGTCACTTCTTCAAATATTATTTTTATCTTTTGGCATAAATACCAAAAGATAAAAATATATGCGGAAGTGAGAGGATTCGAACCTCTGGTAGGGGTAAACCTACAACAGTTTTCAAGACTGCCGCCTTCAACCGCTCAGCCACACTTCCATTTATAAAATTTATTATATCATATTTATGCACTTTTGTACATACTATATATAGAGTCTTAAAATTCCCCTCTTGAGGGGTGTACAGCTTTGCTGGACGGGGTGGATAAAACATAAACTAAAACTATATCCACCTCCGGCACTCCGTGCCACCTCCTCCAAAGGAGGACAATGTTTTATACTAATTTGTTATTAGATTATTATATTAGATATAAAGTATGCTATAATATTCATAGAATTTAATATAAAATTTATGGCTGGTATTTGGCGACGCTGGAGAAGATATAAAACAAAATTAAGACAATATGTATCTCAGCATTATCTAAGAGAAATTGTATATGGTGGTAGTGATGGAATTGTGACTACTTTTGCGGTGGTGGCTGGTTTTACAGGGGCTAATGCTAGTGGTTCAGATATGATTGGTTTGACTATTGGGACAGTGGTTTTGTTTGGTTTAGCTAATCTTTTCTCAGATGCAATGTCTATGGGACTGGGGGATTATATGTCTATTAGATCTCAAGAAGATTTATATCAGACTACTTATCAAAAAGAATTAAAGCATTTAGAACATAGTAGTGAATCTTTTAGTAATAGAATTCAGGATAAATTGGTGGAAAAAGGTTTTAATAAAAATGATGCTAAAGAAATTATGCAATTATTTCATAAAAATCCAAAATTTGGGATTGAGTGGTTAATGCGAGAGTATCATGGTATTCCTGATCCTGGTGAGACTAGTCCTATTTTTTCAGCTTTATCTACGATTGTCTCTTTCTTGTTTTTTGGGTTTATTCCTTTGATTCCTTTTGTGTTTGGGATTACTGATACAACTAAGGCATTTTTATTTTCTATTTCTGGAGTTATTACAGCTTTAATTTTACTTGGGTTAATTAGGTGGAAAGTTGTGGGCTATGGACTGACAAGAGCTTTAGGTGAGACTTTGCTTTTGGGGGGAGTTTCAGCTACGATTGCTTTTATAATTGGAGCTATAATTGGAGCTTAGATTGACTAAAAGTTGTAAAAACGGCATACTATATAAAGAGATAAAATAGTTTACATTATGAGAGTAGCTTTGGTGCATGATTATTTGGTTCAATATGGTGGGGCAGAGCGAGTATTGGAGGTTTTCGCTGAAATGTTTCCTGAGGCTCCAATTTATACTTTGATTCACGACCAGTCCCAACTATATGGAGCTTTTAGTAATAAAAAAATTCGTACTTCTTTTTTACAAAATTTACCTTTTGCCAAAACTAATCATAGGTTATTTCCTGTCTTGATGCCTTTAGCAGTGGAGGATTTAGATTTGACGGCTTATGACTTGGTTATATCTTCTTCTAATAGTTATACTAAGGGTGTAATTACTAGACCAGATGCGATCCATATTTGCTACTGTCATACTCCAATGAGATATGCTTGGGATGATTATCATAGGCATTTTCAGGAATTTAATTATGTGGCTGGGATTAGAAATTTATTACCTTTTGCGATGAATTATATTCGTCTTTGGGATAAAATTTCAGCAGATAGAGTGGATTATTATTTGGCTAATTCTCAAAATGTGGCTCAGAGAATCAATAAGTATTATCGTATGGATGCTGAGGTTTTATACCCTCCAGTTAATACTGAGGTTGACTTTGATGCTAATTTTAAAGGCGAATATTATCTTATGTTAGGTAGGTTCTTACCTTATAAACACTATGATATTGTGGTGGAGGCTTTTGTTAGAAATGGGAAAAAGTTACATCTTGTAGGTTCTGGTCCGGATGAGGAAAAATTAAAGAATATTGCTAAAGGGCATGATAATATTAAATTTTTTGGTAGATTAAGTGATGAAGACTCTCAGAAACAGTTTAGAGGTTGTAAAAGTTTTATCTTTGCTTCCGAAGATGATTTTGGAATTGTACCAGTAGAAGCTATGGCAGTTGGTAAACCAGTAATTGCTTATGGTCGTGGTGGAGCTCTGGAGACAGTAGAGGATGGTAAAACTGGGATATTCTTTGATGAGCAAAGTCCAGATTGTATTATAAAGGCAGTTGAGAAATTTGAAAAAATGAAGTTTGACGCAAATTATATTCATAATCACGCTCAAAAGTTTTCTAAAGATGCTTTTAAACATAATTTCTATAAATTTTTAGAAAAATATGATATTATGTAACATATAATTAATAAACTTTCATGGATATATATAAGACTTTTTTTAAAAAAAACGCACTATTCTTGAGTATAATAACTATAGTTGGTATTAGTGCTGGTCTTGCAATTACCAGAATATTACCAGCATCTTATGATGTATCTTTAGCTATTAACATTGAAAGAAAAGTCGAGAATACAGGACAATTTTATACTTATGATGGATATTATGCCATTCAAGCCACTGAATTATTTGGTAAAAGTGTAGCTAGTTGGTTTGTTACACCAGATTTTGTAGAGGATGTTTTGAAAAATTCAGATAAGTCCAATCTAGATAAATTATCAGTCAAAGACTTTAGGAGAGTATTTACACCAGAGCAAGTTTCAGCTAATTTGGTTGAAGTTAGATTTGGAGTAGACAGTGTAGATTTAGGAAACACTTTAACAGATTCAATCTCAAGTAGTATTGTTTCATATATGCAAAGTAGTGATATTAAAGATTATAATATATTCGTTGGAACTCCAGTAACTAGAAAAGTAAATTATAACCCAATTTTATTTTCTCTAGGAGGAGCCTTTTTAGCAATTGCCATTGGTATTAGTATAGCTGCTAGTAGACAG
Source organism: Minisyncoccota bacterium (assembly GCA_032117235.1). Lineage (GTDB taxonomy): Bacteria > Patescibacteriota > Minisyncoccia > SW-4-49-11 > SW-4-49-11 > CALRBF01. Next base: position 43,265 of record JAULZW010000006.1, read on the forward strand.
CATTATTGGAAAAAATGACAATAGGTATAGATGCTCGCGGTATTACGGATGGATTCAAGGGTGGAGTGGGTGAATATACACAGCATATAACTCAGGCTCTTCGTCAATATTCAGATTTGCACTTAGAAACTTTATCTACAGGATTAAAACAAAATCCTGGTGTAGGGGGGATTAAAGACACTTGGGTTAGTTACCCCAATAAAGTATTGAATTTGTCATTAAAATTAGCTTCACAACCCTATATAGATAGTCTATTTAGTAAAGTTCCTGAAAAAATTTGGATGCCCAATTGGAATATTACCGCAATAAGTCCAGAAACTGAATTGATATTAACAGTACATGATATTGCCTTTCGTATTTTACCCGAGGTATTCTCTCGGCGAATGCGATTATGGCATCAATATATTGGTATAGAAAAACTTCTCAAAAGAGCTAATACTATTATCGCCGTATCCGAGTCTACTAAAAGAGATTTAATAGATATATATGATATAAATCCCGAAAAAGTACAAGTTATTTATTCTGGCATTGATCCATTATTTCGCCAAGCAATACAGCAAGATGCAATACAAAGAGTAAAAAAACGCTATCAACTCCCTGAACGCTATATATTATATTTAGGGACTATTGAGCCGAGGAAAAATATACAATTATTAATACAAGCCTTTGAAAACTTAGCCAGCAAGGATACAGATATACGACTCGTAATAGCAGGAGTAAATGGTTGGCTATATCATCAAATACATACTATTATAGACAAATCTCCCTATCGAGATAGAATACTCAGAATAGGATTTGTGGAAGTAGAAGATAAACCCATTGTATATCATTTGGCACAAATTTTTGTATATCCATCTCTGTATGAAGGTTTTGGATTTCCACCCCTAGAGGCTATGGCGTCAGGTACTCCGACTATTGTAGCTAATAATTCAGCTTTTCCTGAAATTGTGCTTGATGCGGCGTATAAAACCTCACCTTATGACGTCTTAGAATTAACTGATATAATGCATAATTTACTCACGGATAGTAATATTCATCAATATTATACAGAGCTTGGACTCAAACGTAGTCTAGATTTTGACTGGAATAATACGGGTAAACAAGTATATGAAATATTGGGCAGATAAAATGACATATAGTATTGACAAAATTGTAAAAGTGTGATATAAGTATATTTGTTCTAAGGCTTTAAACCATGTCCGTTTTAAAAGTTAATGCACAGCCCCACTTCATTGGAGGGTTTGAAGACCTTTCTCTGATGGGAGCAAGCGGAATATTGAAGGGGGCGATTTCTACTAATGGGACAATCACTCTTAAAGGGGGATTTAATGGTAGATCTCTAATTATTAATCAAACGGTTTCTGAATTAGTTCCGGGACTCATAATGGCAGGAGTGAGTTCAGTACTTTTCGTTGTGTCTCCACGAACAAAGTGTGGGTTTGTAAAATCTTTTGAAGTGAATGATGTTTGGAAACCATCCATTCTTGATCCAGGTTCCGGGGAATCGGATGATCGACCCGAGGAATTTTGCATTAGGGGTGAGGTAATTAGGGTAGGTAGGAATCATATGCGGGGGCGCTATGTTGCTGTCCGCGTATTAAGCATTTATTATGTCTCTGTAGATTTGTTACCCTTATCTATATTTCTGAATGAGGGAGACTTTGTTGAGATTACAGCCACGCTCTCCCAATATAATCGGCTTCGCGCCAATTCTGTGCGGATATTAAATTCCAGGAATTTTACTAGTAGTTCTCAGAACAGCAGACAGTACCAACAATATAGGCGTCATAAAGTTAGGCGTTAAGCCTTCTATAAGTTCCACTTATTCGCCCGTACACCCAACAGAGTGACGGGCTTTTTTCTTTATAATTTGACGAAATAGATAATTCAATATAGACTACTAGAGAATTAAATATATATTATATGTCCAAAGCTCTGATTATTGTAGAGTCTCCCACCAAGGCAAAAACAATTGGTAAATTTCTGGGAAGAGATTATACGGTTATTTCTTCTATGGGGCATATTCGTGATTTACCAAAATCTAAAATTGGAGTTGATCCAGCTAAGGATTTTGAAATTACTTATGAAATCCCAGCTAAAGCAAAGAAGACAGTAACTGAACTCAAAAAATTAGCTAAAATGAGCGGGGAGGTAATACTCGCAACTGATGAAGACCGAGAAGGAGAAGCTATATCTTGGCATTTGGCACATATTTTGAAATTAAAACCTGAAACAGCCAAAAGAATGGTATTCCATGAAATCACCGAATCTGCTATTCAAAAAGCCTTAGCAAATCCTCGCCATATTGATATTAATCTGGTGGATGCTCAGCAAGCCAGGCGAGCTTTGGATCGTTTGGTTGGATATAAATTATCCCCATTTTTATGGCAAAAAGTACAGCGAGGTTTATCTGCTGGGCGAGTACAATCTGTGGCTCTTCGCCTCATAGTAGATAGGGAGAGGGAAATAGAGGCTTTTCAGAAAGAAGAATATTGGTCTATTGAGGGAGTTTTTTTGAGTGGGGATACTTCTCTTGATATTCCTGCCAATCTTACGCATATTGGAGGAAAACGGTTAGATAAATTTGCCTATAAGACAGAAAGTGAATCACAAAATTTGGTGGCGGGGCTGCAAGCCTTATCCTATAAGGTTAAATCCATAGAGAATAAATCTGTTTCTCGCAATCCCTATCCTCCATTTATTACCTCATCTCTACAACAAGATGGGGCGAGAAGATTATATTTTTCTGCCAAGCAAACTATGATGGTGGCTCAGCAATTATATGAAGGAGTGTCTCTTGGCGCTAAGGGGCAGACAGGACTTATTACCTATATGAGAACAGATTCTACTAATTTATCTGGGCAGGCAATTGCAGCGGCAAAAGTACAAATTACCAAACAATTTGGGGAAAGCTATTATCAGGTGAGACAATTCAAAACCAAGGCTAAGAATGCGCAAGAAGCTCATGAGGCTATTCGTCCGACAGACCCAAGTCTTACACCGGAAGATGTGAAGCCGTATCTGGATGATAAACAATACAAATTATATAGTCTTATTTGGGGGCGATTTATGGCAAGTCAAATGAAGCCCGCTCTATTCGATACTATGAATGTGGCTATTGCTGATACCAAATCGGAGAATTATACATTTACTGCTACCGGGAAATCGCTAGTCTTTGATGGATTTATGCGAGTATATGATATTAAATCAGAAGATGTATTGCTACCGCGTATCAATCAAGGAGAGACTCTCACAACTCAGGATATTAGAGGAGAACAGCATTTTACTCAACCTCCAGCTCGCTATAGTGAAAGTAGTTTGGTTAAGGCTCTTGAGACAAATGCAATTGGACGGCCATCTACCTATGCTTCGATTATATCTACTATTCAGACCAGAGGATATGTAGTCAAAAATGATGATAGACGATTTGCTCCAACTGATATTGGGAAAGTAGTCACTGATATGTTGGTACAGCATTTCCCTCAAATTGTAGATATTGATTTTACTGCTAAAGTAGAACAGCAATTTGATGAAATCGCAATAGGGAAGGATAGTTATCAAAAAACAATGGCAGATTTTTATGTGCCATTTGCTAAAAATTTGAAAGATAAGGAGAAAAGTGTAGAGCGACATCGAGATATTATTGAAAATAGACCTTGCCCCGAATGTGGTAATCAGCTTGAAATAAAGCGAAGTAAATTTGGTAAATTCATAGCTTGTACCAATTATCCTGAATGTAAATATACTGAGCAAAGTGATGAGGAAAAGCAATTGCAGGCAGATTTTGGTGGAGAAAAATGCCCTAATTGTAGCGATGGAATAATGGAGGTGAAATCTGGAAGATTTGGACCATTTTTGGGATGCTCTAATTATCCCACTTGTAAGACAATTAAGAAAATTGAGCATAAAACTGGGGAAAAATGCCCAGAATGTGGTGTGGGGGATATGGTCTTCAAAAAAGGAAAGCGTGGGCCATTCAAAGCTTGTAATCGGTATCCAGATTGTAAATATATAGAAGGGGCAAAGAAACAAACAGGTAATTATAGTGCTAAGAGTAAAAAGAAATCTAGTACTGCCAAAAAATCAGCACCTAAGAAAAAAGTGAGTACTAAGAAATAATGTTAATTGACAAAAAGCTGTAGACTGTGTATAGTGATCTTGTTCACTGCAAATTTTTATGTCTACGGACACGCAAGTCAAAAAAGTGGAAAATCCTACCTTAGATTATGTGGGATTTTGGGGGCATGCATTTATAGCGATACAAAATATACCAGACAAAGGGTATGTATATAGACAATTTAAGACCACTAAGGAATGGGTTGATGCGTTCTTAACCCAAAAAAGGACAGGAATACCAGATCTAGAAACTTGGATAAAGACAATCGTTGCAGAGAATAGGGATAAGTAAAAATTTCAAAAGGGGATGTCGTATTGGCATCCCTATTTTACTTTCTCATATTGTGGATAAATTTATTTGACATGGGATAAAAATATATGTATAATGGTAAAAAGTGGTAAAAAGTGGAAATAAATGGTGAATATATGTTCATAGGAGAATACAGCCATAATATTGATGATAAGGGAAGGCTTGCTGTCCCCAAAAAATTTCAAGAAGACTTGAAAGCTGGGCTTGTTGTGACAAAGGGTTTGGATAATTGTCTATGGGTTTATACTTATGAATCTTGGAGAGAATTAGCTACAAAACTTAGTAAGCTACCTATTAGTAGTACTAATAATAGAGCTTTTAGTCGATTAATGTTAGCGGGAGCTATGGATGTGTCTTTAGATAAACAGGGGAGGATTGTATTGCCTGATTATCTAAGGAATTATGCTAAGTTAGGTAAAAAAGTTGTGATTACTGGTTTATTTGATAGATTAGAAATTTGGGATGAGTCTGAATGGCAGGGTTATAAAGAGAAGACTGAGGCGGAGTCTGCTGAAATAGCGGAGCAGTTAGCAGATTTAGGAGTATAATTATGTCTGATTTAAAACATATTCCAGTTTTAAGAGATGAAGCAATACAAGGGCTTTCTATTCGTGATGATGGTGTTTATGTAGATGCTACTGTTGGTTTTGGTGGTTACACAGATATGATTTCAGATCAAATTGTGTCTGGAAAAGTTATAGGTATTGATGCTGATAAACAAGCTTTAGCTTTAGTTGAGAAAAGATTTTATTCTCAAGTTAGTGAAGGAAAGATTATTCTAAAACATAGTAACTTTAGATTTATTGAACAAGTTTTGGCAGAATTGAGAATTAATTCAGTAGATGGAATTGTTGCTGATTTGGGATTATCCTCTATGGAGCTAGATGATATATCTAGAGGGTTTAGTTTTAAAACTGAGGCTCCACTTGATATGCGCTTTGATATCAGTTCTGATGGTATGACGGCTGCAGATGTTGTTAATTCTTATTCTCAGGATAATTTAGCTAATTTATTTCGCGATTTGGGAGACGAACCTTTCTCCGGTAGAATTGCTAGAGTTATTGTGGAGGCTCGTAAAAAGCAAACCATTTCTACAACTACAGAATTAGTAGGTTTAATTTTATCTATTGTACCATCTAAATTTGTAAAAAAAACCATTCATCCAGCAACTAGAGTTTTTCAAGCTTTGAGAATGGAGGTTAATGATGAGATTGGTGCCTTGAACTCTCTTTTGGCCTCTGCTTTGAATGTGCTTAATGCTTCTGGTAGATTAGTAGTTGTATCTTTCCATTCTGGGGAGGATAGAATTGTAAAAAACACTTTTCGTGAGTGGAAATCTCAGGGATTTGTAAATATTTTGACTAAAAAGCCTATTACTCCTTCTGAGATAGAATTGAGTACTAACCCAAGATCTAGTTCTGCTAAACTACGTATTATTGAAAAAATTTAAATATATGAAAATACAACCAATTTATACTTTAATCTCCATAGTGCTTTTATTAGGAGTGGTTTATATTGCTGAGACGAATAACCTTTGGGTTGTTAGTTATACTTTAGCTGATGAAAAAAAAGAAATGGATGATGTTAAACAATACTATACTCAATTAAACACCCAGATTGCCCAGTATAATTCTATTCGTAATGCAATGTCTAATCCTGAAATTATAGCTATGGAAAAATCAGAGTTTATTTATTTAGATCAGAATGGGGCTTTGGTAAAAAAATAATTTATGTCAGCTAAGGGATCTCAAAGTAGTAATAAAATAATTAGAAAAAAAGCAAAGGAAAATTGGAGATTCTGGACTTTGATTAGCGGTATAGTTCTTATATTTGGAGTTCTTATTGTGAGATTATTTCAAATTCAAATTTTAGAACATGAGAAATATAAAGCTAAGGCTGAAAATAAGCATCAAGGGGAGTTTAAATTATTTGGAGACAGGGGTAATATATATTTTCAAAATATTAAATCTGGAGATAATTTCCCAGTTGCAATTAATTTAAGTAGTTATGATGTTGGAATAGATTCCAATTTTATTAGTCAACACAATGAGTCTAATAAGGTTCAAATTAAAGAAATTATTGAACAGAATTTTCCGGATATAGATAAATCTAAATTAGAAGAAGAACTGAATAAAACTGATAGTAAATATTATATTTTTGCTAGAGATGTACCAGAGTCTATTGTTAATCCTATTAAAGATAAAAAGCTTCGAGGCTTGATTTTGGAAAAAAAATCTACAAGGTATTATCCAGAAAAAAACTTAGGATCTCAAATTATAGGATTTGTATCTAAAAATGATAAAGTTGGGCAGTATGGAATTGAGCAGTATTATGATGAGCAATTAAAAGGACAGGATGGATTAGCTAAAGTGGAAGCCAAAGATAGGAGAGGAGTGTGGCTAGCTAACACAGATATACAGAAGCAGGATGCGGTCAATGGGTCTAATATTGTTTTAACGATTGATCATACTTTACAATTTAAATTAGAGGAAGTTTTAGATGAATTGGCGAAAGAATATAAAACAAAAGTTGTTTTGGGAGCTATTATGAACCCTAAAACTGGTGATATATTAGCAATGGCCTCTACTCCCAGCTTTGATGCTAATGAGTATAATAATGTTAATGATATTGGGGTATATAAAAATCCCTTCGTATCCAGTCGTTATGATCAAGGATCTATTTTTAAGCCAATTACAGTTGGAATTGGGCTTGATAAAGGTGTTATTACCCCAAACACCACTTACGAGGATAAAGGTAAGGAAATAATCAATACCTTTGAAGTATCAAATTGGTCTAATAAGGCTTATGGGATACAAAGTATGAGTTATGCTTTAGAAAACTCTTTGAATTTAGGTATGATTTTTATTCAGCGTAAATTAGGTAGAGATGCTTTTATGTCAGGAATACTAGATCAATTTCAAATAGGTAATAAAACAGGTATTGATTTACCAGGAGAAGTTAATAATGATATTAGTAACTTAACAAAATTAGCTAGAGATGCTAGGGAAATTGACTATGCTAACATATCTTTTGGACAGGGTATATCAATTACTCCAATTAGAATGTTAACTTCGTTCAATAGTATTGTTAATGAGGGTAAAATTATGAAGCCAAGAATTGTGAAGTCAATTCAAGCTCCAGATGGAAAAACGCAAACTTTTGAGCCAAAAATACAAGGACAATCTATGTCAGCGGAAAGTGCTAAACAATTATCAGAGATGCTAGTAGATGTTGTGGAAAAAGGATCTGCTAAATCAGCTTCAGTATCTGGTTATAGCATAGGTGGAAAGACTGGTACAGGACAAATTTTAGTTGATGGTAAATATATTAAAGATGGAGGTCCAACTTATCAGTCCTTTATAGAATTTGCTACTTTAGACAATCCAAAGTATACTTTACTTATATCTCTTGATAGTCCACAGGGATCAAGGTTTGCGGATGGTTCTGTTGTTCCAAAGGTGAAAGGACTGAATGAGTTTTTATTGAATTACTTTGCTATTCCCCCAGATAAATAAATCTAATATAGAGTGTTATGAAATTTCTAATATATCGAATCTTAAAATATGCTAGTAAAAAATTATTAAAAAGATATAATCCTACTATTATAGGTGTAGTTGGTAATGTGGGTAAAACAAGTATGAGGGCTAATATAGTTTTATTTTTAGAACAATTTAGTCCAGTTGGAACTAATATTGATAATTATAATACCCCTATAGGAATTACCTTATCTTTTATTGATGAAAAATTTCCTGGAAAAAATATTTTTGCTTGGCTTAGAATTATATTCAAATCTTTATCTAAATCTTGGTTTGGAGATAGTGAGTTTGCACCCATTTGGGTTTTAGAAATTGGGGTTGATACTCCAGGAGATATGGATGAATTCATAACAGATTTTTTGAAGTTTGATGTAGTTGTATTCGGTTTTATTGGAGAACATCCTGTTCATTTAGCTCAATTTAAGGATAGAAAACAATTAATTCAAGAAGATGCCAAGATATTAAGGGCCTTGAAATCAGATGGAACTCTTATTATAGATGGGGATGATTTCGTATTAAAACCTATTTATCGTAAAAGAGGAAATGTAATTACTTTTGGATTTGGAGATACACATATAAAGGCTTCTGATTTTAAGGTTGCTATTGAATCTGTTAATTCTGAAGAACAATGGTCTAATTATTATAGTAGTATTGTACCTAAAGGTAAGTTTAAAGTTGAATATAAGGGTAGTAGTATACCATTTCAGGTAGATTATGTTTTGGGGAAACATCAGGTAAACTCGATCTTGCCATCTATTGCATTGGGGCTAGTAGATGGTATGAATTTAGTTGATATTTCACAACAAATAAAGAAAATTGTTCCTGTTAGGGGGAGACTCAGATGTCTTGAGGGTATAAAAGATACTTTGTTAATAGATGACACTTATAATGCGGCTCCTGCTGCTATGGCTATGGCTTTAGATGCAGTTTCTCGGCTTAATGTAAAGGGAGTTCGCAAAGTAGCGGTTTTAGGTGAAATGAAGGAATTAGGTCCTGATTCACAAGCTATTCATCAAGATATTGGAGCTTTAGCCGCTGAAATAGTAGATGTATGTGTTTGTGTTGGAGAGGGTGCTAAAGATATTCTATTGGCTTTTCATAAACACAATCCTAGTGGTCTATATCATTGGTTCAAAAATTCTGAAGAAGCAGCTTCCAAAATAGTTGACTTTATTACGGCAGATGATATTATTATAGTAAAGGGTTCACAGTCATCTAGGATGGAAAAAGTTTCTTTAGAGTTATTATCTAATAAAAGATATCGTAAAGAATTATTAACTAGACAATCAGCAGAGTGGCTGTAAATTGAAATATATGAAAAAAACAGAGCAATCATTTAAGCAGATTTTCAGTGAATTAGAGACACTTACTAAAGAATTGGAAAATAATGATGTGATTGAGTTAGAGAAGGGAGTTCAGTTATTTGAAAAAGGTATGGAGCTCTCTAAAATATGTCGATCAAAACTAAGTATAATGGAGAATAAAATTATAAATATAAAGAATAAATATGCTAATAATGAAAAAGATTAAATATAATTTGCTTTTACTGTCTATAATATTTATATTACCAAATATTGCGTTTGCTGACACAGGTGATAAAATTGTATACACTAACTGTGAGATTCAGTCTTATGAGGAACAATTAGCTGATAATTTTTATTTAGTAGATAATGTTGATGCTAACCAAGGTTGTGTTGTTAAGTCTATTCCAGATCAAAGAATTCACCTAACTTCTAATGATTCAAATTATGCAGATCAATGGGCATTAAAAAATGTAGGCCAATCTATTCTAGGTCAATCTGGACTATCTGGTGTTGATGTTGACTTTACCAATGCCTATCCTAAAATATCTAATATAGCTAAAGGTAATACTAAAATTGCCGTTATTGATACAGGTGTAACTATTATACCAGAGCTTTCTGGTCAGATTTTGTCTGGTTATAATTTTATTAATAATTCTAACAATGCTAATGATGATAATGGTCATGGCACATTTATCTCTAGTATTATTGCCTCTAAAGTTAATAACTCAATAGGTATTGCTGGGATTAACGATAGAGTCAATATTTTGCCACTAAAAGTTTTAGACTCAGAGGGTAAAGGTTTTTTGTCAGATTTAATCAAAGCAATTCAGTATTCCATAGATCAAAATGTATCTATTATTAATCTTAGTCTAGCTTCTACTTCATTTGACCCTATTCTTAATAATATTATTGAATCGGCTTATCAAAGAGGGGTAATTGTTGTGGCTGCTGCTGGTAATAGTGGTATTAATATTACATCGCCTAATGTTTCCCCTCTAAATAATGATGGTAATAAAAATTGGGTTGTTGGTGTTGGTGCAATTGATAATAAAGGTAATAGACCAAATTACTCAAATTATGGGCTAGGGGTAGATGTTGTAGTGCCGGGAGATAAAATTTTAGGTTATAATAACAATAATGTTTTAGAATATAGGTCTGGAACTTCTATGGCAGCGGCTATAATGACTGGGGTTTTATCAGCTTGGAGAGATTATTATGGAGAATTAAATACTGACGAGGCTCATAATCTTATTAAAAGCTCAAGTAAGTCTTTAAGATTGATTTCTATGGATAGTGTTATGACAAGACGAAATTATCCAAATGGTTCTCTAATAAGAACTTCTAATTCAGGTGTTTATCTTATAAAACAAGGAGTCAAGAGGCCAATTATTGATCCAATTATATTCTTGTCCTATTATTATAAATGGCAAGATATTTTAGTGGTGAGCGATGTTAGTTTCAACTCTATTCCTACGGGAGATGCTTTACCTTTAAGAGAAGGATTTTTGATTTCTGATAAAGATAAGGTATATGTTATAGAGCAGGGTATGAAAAGACCTATTGCTTCACCAGAAGTGTTTTTAGGGTTAGGATATAAATGGGGTAATATATCTAGTGCTTCTAATTCAGTATTGGATTTACATCCTACAGGCTCAATTATATCTGATATAAATCAAATCCCAAATGGTAGTGTAGTATTTTCTGAAGGTACAGGTGCTTATTTAATAGAGAATGGTAAAAAACTACCTTTCTCTACACCATATACTTATCTTTCTAGGTATAGCTGGAGTGATTTAATTAAGATTAGACTGACTTTGTTAAACTCTTTTCCTACAGCCAATGAAGTGTATCCTCAAGAAGGTTCAATTATTAGAGATGATGGAGCTGTGTATTGGATAGAAAATAATACTAAGCGTCCATTCGCATCTCCACAGGCTTTCCTTGGGATGGGTTTGTCTTGGGGTAGAGTTATTTATCCTCCTTTGACTGTGTTGAATAGTTTGTCTAAAGGTGATATTATACAATAAATATTATTAATAAAATATATACTATGAAAAAAAGAATAGCAATTAATGGTTTTGGAAGAATTGGGCGAACAGTATTAAAAATTTCCCTTTTACCTCCATATAATGAGCAGTTAGAAATCGTGGCTGTAAATGATTTAGGAGATGTACAAAATCTAGCTTATTTAGTGAAATATGATTCGGTTTACGGTACTATTCCACAAGAAATATCAGTTATAGAAAGGGAAGGAAAGCCATATATTAAAATTGATAGTCAAGAAATTTTAGTTTGTTCTGAAAAAGATCCATCTAATTTACCTTGGGGTAATTTGGGTATTGATGTTGTAATTGAATCTACTGGTTTTTTTACTAGTACTGAAAAATCTAAAGCTCATATTGAAGCTGGAGCAAAAAGAGTCGTTATCTCAGCACCTACTAAAGACGAGACTCCAATAGTAACTCCATCATTGAATGAAGACTCTCTTAAAGATGTACTTATTAGCTCTAATGCATCTTGTACTACTAATGCTACTAACCCAGTAGCTTCAGTTATTCATGAGGCTCTAGGTATTGAAAAAGCTTTATTATCTACAGTTCATGCTTATACTGCTACACAATCTTTAGTAGATGGTATGGCTGATCCAAGTGATTTGAGAAGAGGCAGAGCTGGAGCACAAAATATTATACCCTCTACTACTGGTGCAGCAAAAGCTGTTAGTAAGGTTATCCCTGATTTAGCTAATAAATTTGATGGAGTGGCAGTTAGGGTTCCCGTAGTAGGGGGGTCTTTAATAGACTTGACAATGTTAGTTTCAAGAGATACTACAGTTGAGGAAATTAATCAGATTTTGACTAATGCTGCTGAATCTGAAAAATGGAAAGGTATTCTAGGTGTTACAAATGCTCCAATTGTGTCAACCGACATATTAAAAACTTCTTATGGTAGTTTAGTGGCCTTAGATTTGACTCAAGTAGTGGATGGAGATTTAATCAAAGTTATGGCTTGGTATGATAATGAATGGAGTTATACATCAATGTTGATGAAACACGTTGTCACTGTTCTTAACTTTCTATAAAAGTCTTCATATATTATGATATAATATATTTATAAATTATAGATTGTTTTATATGTCTACTATATTTACAAAAATAAGAGAAGGTCTCATTTCAGGATTTATATTCGACGATAATGGTGAATTTTTTGTTATTCATACTAATAATCCAATTCAGTTAGGACATTTATTAGTAATTCCGTATAATGAGACAGATTATATTTTTGATTTAGATGATAGTACTTATGATAAATTGTGGAAATATGTAAAAAATATATCTATTCGTTTACAACAAGTTACAGGAGCTAAAAAAATTGCAATTAAAGTTGAAGGTATGGAGGTTAATCATGTACATATACACTTAATTCCTATTAATAATCCTTCAGATATGTTGGAGCATACCAAGGTTACAGCTCAAGAAATAATAGATTTGCAAAATAGATTCAAACATTAAATTATGTCTAAAAAAGAGACTATATCTAATACAAAGATTAAAAGTGAAGCCAAGAGAACAATATTAGGGGTTACATTTGTTGCTTTTTCAATACTAAGTTTTTTATCTTTCTTTTCTTCAGCAGGAGTTTTTGGTAACAGTATTAACAATAGCTTTTCTTTTTTATTTGGGTTTGCTAAGTTTATATTGCCATTTATATTATTATATATTGGTGTTAAATTATTAGTCAAACCAAAAACAGTTACAAGTTTCTACTATATAAATTTGTTAGCTTTATTAAATTTATTTATATTATTTTTAGGTCTGTTACAATTTGTACAATTTGATAATTCTGAACAGTCTTTAGAGAATGCGAAAAATGGTGTCGGAGGAGGTTATATTGGTTATTATATAGGAGCATTGATTAAATATGTATTCGGTGAATTTGGTGGTTTTATAGCTATAATAACTGGTATTAGCATCTCTGCTATTATTTTACTTAATAGAGCAATACACCTTGATGGTTTGATATCATTGATGAAACCTATATTTTCTAAAGAAACTAAGATAGAGGATGTTCATCAAGATAATAAAGATAATTCCCAAATTAATTCTAATAGAATTTTCAATCAAGAAGCTAAAGTAGAAGAATTAGGTGATAAGGTAATATCAAATAATAAAGTTATAATCAATAAAATTCCTGAGTGGATGAAAGAAAATCAGTTTAGTTTGCCCACAGTAGATTTATTAGAAAAGGGAAAACTAGATGATGGTCCTAAAAGTGGAGATACCAAAAAAAGTTCAGAAATTATTAAGGGTACATTATCTACTTTTGGTATTGAGGTTGAAATGGGTAAAATTGATGTTGGTCCATCTGTTACGCGATTTATGCTTCGGCCATCTAATGGTATAAAATTATCCAGAATTACTTCATTACAAAATGATTTAGCTCTAGCTATGGCAGCTCAATCAATTAGAATAGAAGCTCCAATTCCAGGAATGTCATATGTCGGCGTAGAAACTCCTAATGCTAAAAGAGCCACAGTGAGAATGAGAGAAATTATGGAGTCTAAAGAGTTCAATGATAATGAATATCACTTACCACTTGCTTTAGGTAGAGACGTTATGAATAAAGTTATTGTCTTTCCATTAGAAAAGATGCCACATTTATTAATTGCAGGAGCTACAGGAGCTGGTAAGTCTATGGGACTGAATGCTATGATTTTAAGTATGTTATATAAAAACCCACCTTCTAAATTAAAATTTATATTTATTGACCCTAAAAGAGTTGAGTTATCTACATATAATGGTATACCTCATCTTTTAACTCCAGCTATAGTTAGTCCCGAAAAAGCTATGAATGCTCTAAATTGGTGTGTAGGAGAGATGGAAAGACGTTATGAAACTTTAGCAAAAGCAGGAGCAAGAAATATATTCACATATAATGAAAAGATTATAGATGGAACTTTGAAATCAGAAAATGATCAAGAATTAGAAATTATGCCATTTATTGTTGTTGTAATAGATGAGCTTGCTGATTTAATGAGTAGTCATAAAAAAGAAGTTGAAGGTTCAATTGTGAGAATAGCTCAGATGGCAAGAGCGGTGGGTATACATCTAATTTTAGCTACGCAAAGACCATCCACAGATGTAATTACGGGTATTATAAAAGCTAATTTACCATCTAGAGTGAGCTTTCAGGTGGCTTCTCAAATTGACTCCAGAACTGTACTAGATATGATGGGAGCAGAAAAATTATTAGGTATGGGAGATATGTTGTTTTTAGGTGGTGATTTATCCAAACCTCAGAGAATACAAGGTCCTTTTGTTCCGGAGAATGAAGTGAAATCTGTTGTTAAGTGGTTAAAAAGTCAAGGAGAAAACCAATATGACAACTCTATTACGGAGTCAGAATCACCTAAACAAATTTATTATGACGGTGGAGTAGATTATGGTAGTGAAGGCACAGACACTTTATTTGAGGAAGCAAAAGACTTAGTGTTACAGAGTGGTAAGGGTTCAGCATCTCTTTTGCAGAGGAGATTAAAGATAGGGTATGCCAGAGCCGCTAGACTATTAGATGAACTAGAAGCAGCTGGAATTGTTGGGCAGGCTGAAGGGTCTAAGCCTAGAGATGTATTGATAGAAAAACATAGTATAGATAATGAATAAGCAAAAGATAACTTTAGGATATGTGTTAAGAAAATATAGGTCAAAGTCTAATTTAGATATAGATAGACTATCCTATAAAATATCAACAGACATTGATTATATTATAGCTTTAGAAAAGGGAAATTATAAAATTTTCACATCATTCAATCAAGCCTTGCCAATAATTAGAAAGTTAAGTTATACACTTGGTTTGAAGTATCAAAGTTTAGTAGAGCTGTATAATAAGGAGTATGAGTTTTATATTCACAATAATAACAATAATATAGTTAAATCTAAGACATTTATAAATTATAACTTATTTAAGTTTAGTGGTGGTTTAATAGTAGGAATTGTTATTCTAGGTTATTTAATGTTACAAGTATATCAAATGACATATAGTCCAATAATTACTCTAGATAATGCTCAACCTTATCAATTTTATGACAAAGAAGAGTATAAATTAAATGGTAATTTGTCGAGAGCTAGTCAGTTGACATTGAATGGGCAAAAGGTTACAATTAAAGAAGATGGTAATTTTGAAGCTTTGTTAAATTTACAAAAGGGTGAAAATAGGATTGAGTTATCTGTAAAAAAAGATAATAAATTCGTAAAAACATTACAAAAAACAATTTATAGACAATAATATGGAAATTAAAAATATTCAAGGTTATGAGATATTAGACTCTAGAGGAAATCCAACCACAGCTTGTTTAGTTGAGTTATTAGATGGTACTCAAGCAAAGGCATATGTGCCATCTGGAGCATCTACTGGTTCTCATGAAGCAGTAGAATTAAGAGATGTTGACGAAAATCGTTATAATGGTATGGGTGTGCTGATAGCTGTTAATAATATTAATAGTATTATTAAACCAGCCTTGATTTCTAAAAATGCTTATGATCAAGAAAATATTGACCAAATTTTAATAGATTTAGATGGTACTCATAATAAATCAAAATTAGGTTCTAATGCAATCTTAGCAGTTTCATTAGCAGTTGCTAGGGCCTCAGCTATTTCACAGGGAAAAGAGTTATATCAATATATTCAAGATATATTTAAACCTAACTCTAATTTATCTAAGCAATTCCCCCAAATTGGATTTAATGTATTGAATGGAGGTAAGCATGCTGACTCTGGGTTAGATGTACAAGAATATATGATTATGCCACTTAAAACGAATATTGATGAAAATATCCGTATTGGATCTGAGATATATCATACTTTAAAAAAGATTCTAGCTAAAAATGGACAAATTGTTTCAGTAGGAGATGAAGGTGGTTTTGCTCCTAGATTAGACAATAATGAAGCGGGCCTTGACTTATTAGTAAAAGCTATTCAAGAGGCGGGATATGTGCCAGGAATAGATTGTTCCTTAGCTTTAGATATTGCAGCCACTGAGTTCTTTGATAGTACTTTACAAAAATATACATTTGATAAACAAATTTATTCTGGAATTGAGTTGTCTGCTATATATCAAAATTGGTTAAATAAATATCCACTAGTTTCAATAGAAGATCCATTTTCTGAAGATGATTATGTGAGCTGGAGTAATTTTCAAAAACTTAGGGGCAATTCTTTACGTATAGTTGGAGATGATTTATTAGTAACAAATACAGATAGAATTAAAGAAGCAATTGAAAAGAAACTGTGTAATTCAGTATTAATTAAACCAAATCAAATAGGAACATTAACTGAAACTTTAAAGGCTATTAATTTGGCTCATCAAAATAATATGACCACTATGATATCTCATCGTAGTGGAGATACAATAGATACATTTATATCTGACTTAGCCGTCGGAGTGTCTGCTAGATATATTAAATCTGGAGCCCCAGCTCGAGCTGAGAGAGTAAGTAAATATAATAGATTATTAGAAATATATTATTTTTAATTAAAAAAATGGAAACAAAATATAAGGTTTTAATAGTGGAAGATGATCCATTAATTAGACAAATTTATACTGAAAGGCTGAGTGCAGATCAAGATATTGATGTTTTTACAGCAGAAGATGGCTTAGATGGGTTAAATAAAATTAAGGAACAAAAATACAATTTAATTTTTTCTGGTATACAAATGCCAAATAAGACTGGGTTTGAACTATTTCAAGATTTACAAAATGATGTAGAGCTATCTAATATTCCATTTGTTATATTTAGTCATTTAGGTAGAGTTGAAGATATACAAACAGCAAAAGAATTAGGAATAGATAACTTTATAATTAGGGGTAGTACTACTCCAGATGAAGTAGCAATGACAATCAAACATATTATTAGTAAACATAATATGTTTGAGAGTTTAGCTATAAAACAATATAAAATATTAATTGTTGAGGATAATTCTGAGATAAGAGCTACATATAGAGATAGATTTGTTCAAAGCCCACAAATTATAGTAGAAGAAGCGATAGATGGACTAGATGGATTGAATAAAATTAAAACAAATAAATATGATTTGGTATTTTCTGGTATTTATATGCCTAATCAAACAGGGTTTGAACTATTCCAAGAAGTTCAAAATTTGGTAGATAAGAAAGATATTCCTATAGTTTTATTTAGTCATTGGGGTAGACCCGAGGATATAGAAAGGGCTAAAGAATTAGGTGTAAAATATTTTATTATAAGAGGTCAAAATACTCCTAATGATATTTTTAATCAAATATTATCTATTTTAAGTGTTAATGATCAAATGTATAAACTTGTAATTAAAAAAGACTCCTTAGATTACTCTAAATTTGTTGCAAGATTTTATCCAAATTATATTATTGAAAATTTGGATAATGATGACATTTCAGTTAGAGTTATTTTAAGTGAGAATTCAAAGCCATTTAAATTCTTTATAGAATTAGATGATATAAATAAATAATATTTTTCAATATGAAAGCAAAATATCAGTGGCATATTAATAAACCTATAACTAAGGATATCTTATCTCAGTATCCAGAATTAAATCCAATTATATTGCAGTTGTTATGGAATAGAGACATTAACGATGTTAAGGATATTGATAATTTCATCAATTCTGACTATCAAGATCTATTGAACCCTTTTTTAATACTAGATATGAAAAAAAGTATAGAAAGAATTATTGAAGCTATTAAAAATAAAGAGAAAATAATTATATTTGGAGATTATGATGCTGATGGAGTTACGGGTAGCACAATATTGTATCAAGCTATTAAAACAACATTTCTAGCATTACATCAACAAGGTAAATTAGATTTAGGAACTACTCTAAATAAAGAGGTATCTAATTTTATAGAAGTATATATTCCAGACAGACATAAAGAGGGATATGGACTAAAAGATAATGGAGTTAATTATATATTAGAATCTCAAGCTAAATTAGTTTTAACCGTAGATTGTGGAGTTAGAAGCGAAGAAGAAATTAGAGTTATACAGAGTGCAGGAATCGATGTTATTGTTATTGATCATCATTCTGTGCCAGAGGAAATGCCACCAGCTTTTGGTATTATTGTGCCGAAAAGAAAGGGAGACCCATATCCATTTAAAGATTTATGTGGAGCTGGACTTGCTTTTAAAGTTATTACCGCGCTTTTAACGGAAGCTAGAACGCAATTAGGTTATGATTTTATACCATTAGGTTATGAAAAGTGGTTATTGGATTTAACAGCAATAGGAACTATTGCCGATATGGTGCCTTTGGTAGGAGAAAACAGAATTATTGTTAGGTATGGTCTATATGTTCTAGGTAAAACTCGAA
Source organism: Minisyncoccota bacterium (assembly GCA_032117235.1). Taxonomy (GTDB): domain Bacteria; phylum Patescibacteriota; class Minisyncoccia; order SW-4-49-11; family SW-4-49-11; genus CALRBF01. The sequence goes on from JAULZW010000006.1 coordinate 61,888, forward strand.
ATATTGGACTAAAATCCTTAATGGATAATATAGGCATAACTACAGAGGTAGATGAAATTGATGGTATAGATGCTAATAGTATTAGTGTTTATTCTGTAGGTTTTCAAATAGCTCCACGTATTAATGCGGCTGGTAGAATTGCTCATGCCAATCAAGCCTTTAAGTTATTTACTACTGATGATACATCTGAAGCTTTAGAATTAGCTGAAGAACTTCAAAAATTAAATGATAATCGTAAATCTCTAACTGAAAATATCTTAAACGAAGTAGAAGCTAGAATCTCTAAATATGAGAATATACAAAATCAGGCTCTTATTTTTGAAGGAGACAAAAATTGGTCAATTGGAGTTTTGGGTATAGTAGCCTCTAGGCTTGCAGAAAAATATTATAGACCAGTAGTCTTGTATCAAGAACAATTACATCATTGTGTGTCATCTGCTCGTAGTATTCCTGAATTTGATATTTCAAAAACATTACAAAAAATGGAACCTATCTTAATTTCTGGAGGAGGCCATAGTCAAGCCGCTGGATTAACATTTGATAATCACAGGAAAGAAGAAATTAAAGACTTCTTTATAGAGCAAATTAGAGAGCAAGTAGACATTAATAATCTCCAACCATATAAACATATAGATATGGAAGTCAATGCTCAAGATATTGATTGGGAGCTATATGATACTTTTTATAAATTATCTCCATTTGGAATGAATAATTCAGTACCAATATTTTTAGTGAGAAAATTAAGAATATTAGATATAAAGTTTATAGGAGATGATAAAAAACATATTAAATTAAAAATATCATCAGAATCTCAATTAGGAACTCCATTAATTATAAATGCAATTGGATTTAACTTTGGAAATATTATAGATAAAATACATCGTAATGACATTATTGACTTGGTGTTTAAATTAGAAGTGAATGAGTGGAACGGAAACAGAGAATTACAATTAAATATTGTAGATATAGCATCTAGTGAAAGTTAAAATATTTGCTCTTTTATCAAAAAATCTTTATAATGAAAAGTATCCAATAAGAATGGTAATCGCGCATATCCATTTTATGGTGAGTGAGGAAAGTCTGGACACCTGTTGCTTAAAAACAATAAATGATAGTGGGTAACACCCATCCTTAAGTTTACTTAAGCGGGATAAGTATCGCAGAGACAAAACATTTGAGTATAACTCATCTAAGGTGAAAAGAGATAAACCCTATCAGGTGCAAGGCCGTGCTTTTCTTAATTGAAAAGAGTGCCGCCAAGAAAGTGCTGGTAACAGTACTTCAAGATAAATGATTACCTTAAGTATTATTGCTAGACAATATGCTTAAACAGAATCCAGCTTATATTCTTTATTGGGTACTATATATCACCAATATAATAATATGAATAGATTTGAGCTATTATTCAGTGCAGTTCGAGTGCCAATAGATTTTATTTTAATCATTTTAGCTGGATTTATATCATATCAGATTAGAATTTCTAGCTTTGCAATAGAAGCAAGACCTATTATATATGATCTTAGTAATAGCTGGTATAATGGCTTTGTTCTAATATTTGCTGTAATAACCATTTTTATTTTAGCTTTATCAGGGATGTATGTTACAAAAAGAACTCGTACTATAGTAATAGAGTTTTATAGAATTTTAAGCTCAGTTTCAACTACAACTTTAATTATAATTCTATATTATTTCTTTTACTCCAGAGACATATTTTCATCAAGATTTCTAATAATTTCAATTTGGACATTATCAATAGGATTTCTTTTATTGGGAAGAGTAAGTTTACATTTAATACAAGATTATATCACCAAAAAATACAAATGGGGTATACATAAAGTAGCCATTATAGTCGGTAATAATATAGCGGGCAAATTACTTTTAGACACACTTAATACAAAATCATCGGGATTAGGTTATCAAATCGTAGAAATTCAAAAAGAGCTAAACTTAAAAAGTTTAAGACATTTAATAATTACCAAACAAATTGACGAAGTAATACTAGCCGACACTAATCTAGAACAAGAACAATTAATCAAAATCAACTATCTCTGTGAAGAATATAAAATAGATTTTCAATATGTACCCAATATATTCGATATGTATACCCAAGTAGAAGTCAGAAATCTATCAGGAGTATTATTATTCAGAGTCAAGAGAACTACTCTGGAAGGATGGGGAAGTATATATAAAAGAATATTTGACATTTTAGTAGCAAGTTTAGCCATAATTATATTATCTCCAATATATATATTAACAATCATAGCCATCAAATTAGATTCTCCAGGTCCAATCTTGTATAAAAATCGTAGAGTAGGTGTAGGGAAGAAAATATTCAATGTCTATAAATTTAGAAGTATGTATCAGGACTTATGTACAGATGAGAGTAATTCCGCCTCAATAGAGTTAGAACAGAAGCTTCTAGCCGAGAAAAACACAAAATCAGGACCATTATATAAAATAAAAGACGACCCAAGAGTGACTAGACTAGGAAAATTTATAAGAAAAACTAGTATCGATGAATTACCTCAGTTCTTGAATGTAATACAAGGGACAATGAGTCTAGTAGGTCCAAGACCACATCAACCACGAGAAGTAGATAAATATAAGCAACATCATAAAAAGGTATTAACAATTAAACCAGGTATTACAGGGATGGCACAAGTCAATGGAAGATCCGATTTAAGTTTTGAGGAAGAGGTGTTATATGACACTTTTTACATAGAAAACTGGAGTATATGGCTAGATATAATTATATTACTCAAAACCCCGTGGGCAGTTATAGCACCAAGAAAAGCCGATTAATATAATTATAAAAATTTGCTAAAAATTAATAAATGTGATATAATTCAAAATATAAAGTATAAAAAATAAATATAGAATATATGGGAAGGGCATTTGAATCAAACTTTAGTAGGGAGTATGATGATACGGAGAGAATTTCAGAGGTTGGTTTTTATAGTTCCGGTATAAAGTTTATAAATAAACAATATAGAAACATAGGCCTAATTTTAGGCATTACAGACGAAACAGATTTAAATAATCTTAAAAAACAAGCTAAGGATGAAAGAAAATTACCAAATATAAATGAAGAGCCTAATTTAGAGGAAATTAATTTATATAGATTGCATTATAATTTATTGGCACTAACACAAGATGAATATAAATTATTATCAATCCACTCTACAGGAATTGAGAGTGGTGTTGAGCAGGTAAGCCTAGAAGAAGAAATTTCTACTCCTGAGGGAGTGCAAATAAAAGAAAAACAGACAGCAGTAATAGATCCTGAAATACATAATGGAGATGAAGGGGACGAAGTGTTAGATAATATTTTAAATAAATATTTACCGGAGGATGAACTTGATAAGCGGGGGGGGGCAACAACTCTTGAGGTCCCAGCTGAACATGATCCTAGGCAAGATGAAAGCGTGTCAACAACTGAAGCAAATCCTTCCGAATTAGATTCAGAGACACAAAAACTACTTGATGGATTGCCTGGAGAAGAAGCATTAGCGCAAGAATTAAATGGTTTAGTTGATAGTATTGTTGAACAAGAAACGGGAGGTAAATTAGCTAGAATAGAGAGTGGAATATATCCTGGTGAAGGAGAATTAGAAACCCTTGATAAGAGTGCAGAAATTGAACAAGAGAAACAAGAATCTCTTCAAGCTATTGCTACATATCAACAATTTGCCCAAGAGCATCCTTTCCATACCCGAGATCAGGCAAAAAATGAGAGATATCGTGCATTAGAGAGATCTGCTTGGGAAGCTCTGAATAAACTTGCGCATATTAATGGAGGAGAAATCTTTGCTCTTCCGCAAAATAGAGATATATATTTATCACATCCAGAAGCAGAAGTAAAAAATATAAAAGATTATCTAGAATCACAAGGATATGGATTTGATGGAAATGGAAATATTATTACCATTAAACATCATAGTAAAAATATAGAATTAAATCGACCTTATAGTATCTCAGATTTGATAGATAAACCTCGACCAGCTCATATACTTACAGATATTAATTTAGATGCAGTAGATTCTGACTTACATCATACAGGCTATGTATTGCCAGGACTTAATCCACAAACTTCAGACTTTATTGTCAGTACACTCAGTAAAGATGAATTTATAAAGAGAGTTATTGTAAATGATCCTGGTATTGAGCAAGTACAAGATCCCGAAGGATCAGAAGAACAATCTGAAATAGTTTTCGAGGAAATAGAAAATGGTCGGTATTTCCCTATTGATGAGGCTAAAAAAATAGGAGCTTCTTTAGAAGGAGAAGTTATTACACAAGATGAGCAATTAGAAACTAGCTCAAGAGCACAACTTGATGATTTGAGAACAGCTTATGCCAGAGCTGAGGAGGCTTGGAATAGAAAAAGAGGAGATGAAGATTTAGAAGAAGCTTTTGAATTAGCAAGAGAAGCTTATAATACAGAATTAGAGAGAGTATTAAAATTACAAATAGCAGAAGGACAAGAAGCTAATATCCATAAGATTTTCCAAGACGAGGTTAGTAGACTTAGAGACAGTAGGATAGGTCAGTCCCAAGAGCTACAAGGTAAATGGGAGAAAAAATTTAATGGGGCTAAAGAAAGATTTTTAGGCTGGGCAACCAAAAACAAAACTCGTTGGATGTTGGTAAATATAGGTCTCTTTGCTGCAGGAGCTGCATTTTCTTTAACGGGAGTAGGTCTACCAGTATCCGGAGCTTTAGAAGCCACAAGAAGATCTCTCGCAGCTGTTATGTCTGGAGTTGGTGCAAGGAATTCTCTAGTTGGTCTTATGGAGGATGGAGATATCAATAGACTAGGTATTAAATTCAAAGCAGTTATACCAAAATTGGTAGATGAGTCCCTACAACAAGGATATCTTGAACAAGCAAGTGATGCTGACCTTAGTACAAAGCTTAGTACTTTGGAGGCTTATTATAGACTTAATGGGGGTGAATTTACTAATGAATCACAGCAAACAGCTTATGAGTCTATATTAAATGAATTGGGTCAAAGAGTCGAAAAAAATGTAATCTCTTCAGAACAAAATCAAAATGCCTTGGCATCTAATTCTTCTCAATTAGGAATTACAGAAATAACAGATGAAATGTCTATGAGTCAAATTACATCTAATAGGAGTAATTCACAATATGTTTCAACTAATGAAACTATTAGTACGAGCAAAAACAATATTTTCAATTTTGGAAATGAAATAAACTCAGAAATAGGAAGTTCCGAAAAATTTACCTCAGAACTACTTACTATTATCTCAAAAACAAGAGTTGATGAATTTGCTAAGTTTAGAAGAAATAGAAACCTAGCTACTATAGCAGGTATAGCTACAACAGGACTTCTAGGTGGTTTCTTGATCAATGATATGGCAAAACCTGGTGGTATGTTTAGGCCTAATGTTGAGGATAGTTCTATAAAGCCTTCTAATGTAGAAAATATTTCAGATGCACAAGGTACAGAAGCTGGATCAACTGGTAGAGGTCTTCCTCCAGGAGCAAGAGCACCAGAAGCACCTGTCCTACCTGATACAGAGTCAGAAGAGGTCGTAAGAAAAGCTGTTGAACAGGTGGTAGATAAAGGAACCTCTAGCCTAGATCCAGGAGAGACTTTATCGAGTGAAATGTCTAAACAATTAGGACCAAATGCTAGCCCAGACCAAATACAGCATGCTTTAGAAAATTATATGCAGTCGGGAGTAGGTCAGAATACGATGTTTGAATTAGCGGGAAAAACTGAAGGCGGAAGAGCATTATTAACTAAATGGGGTATAGTTAATGCTAATGAAATGTATAATCTTTCACAAGATCAACTATACCAAGTCTCAAAATACCTAGCTCCAGGTCAATTAGACGGTATTACTAAATTTAGTATCAATAATTTAGATGTTTTCCCATCAGTAGAAAATTCTCTAGTTGACAGTGTTGTAGAAGGTGCCGTATCTACAAATAGCACAGAATTTACTGAAAGTTTATCTCAAGCTTTAGATACTAATAATCTTACAGATACTCAAATTGAATCAGTATTAAAAGCCTATCCTGATAAAGGAAGTTTATATGATTTGCTTCTACAGAATGAAGTTAGTAATCCCTATATATCTGAATTATTAGCTCAATATGGTGTGGATAATATAGAGAAGTTTGCTGATTTGTCTGGTCCTAAGTTATATGAATTAGCTCAAGCAGTGGGAGTAGAGAATTTAGACCAGTTACCAGGCTTTGAACTTAATGATATTATTTTATCTCAATTTGAAAATGCTCCAGATTCATTAACTCTAGTAGATTCTGTAAATGGTACTAAACCTTTATCTCTGATGGATAACTATATTGCACAATATGCGGGGGATTTACCCGGTAGCGGTAGCTTAGGGAAATTAGTTATAGAAGAATATGTACTTGAAACAGACGAAGGAAAAGCCTGGTTATATGATGCTATACAAAACCATCAAGCACCAAATTCGACTTTTGCTTTTGAATTACAGAAGGCAAAAGAATTATTTAGTCAAGAAGGAATTAAATCGCCAGCAGATCTTGAAAAATTACTTGTTGATAGGACTGGAAATCCATCCGCCACACTATTTTGGGAAAAGTTATCTAGAGTTTTGAAACCAGGTCCAATGCCAGGTATCAAAAAAGCCTTACAATTAGTATTAGCTAAAGAATAATTACAATAATATGGACAATGCACAAGACAATATCATCACATTATTAGGACTAGAAGATTTACCTCTTGAGAATAGAGCGCAATTGGTAGATGAATTAACTCAAATTCTTGAAGTTCGTGTACTCAGTGCTGCTTATGATACCCTTAGTGAAGAGCAAGCTCAGCATTTAGATGGGTTACTCAATGACGATAATCCGGAATCAGTAACTCAATTTATACAAGCAAATGTACCAAATTTGAGTGAAATCTTTGCTACTCAAGTTGAGAACTTAAAATTAGAATTAGTACAGCATAAGGCTGAAATTACCGAAAAATTAACCCAAGAATTTGACCAAAAACTGCAAGAAGAAACTCAGGAAGTAAAAAAAACTATGAACATTGAGTCTCAAGATAATAATCCTATAGAATAAAATTTTTTATTGAGTAACCGTAATAGAATAAGTAGTAGCTGGGACAATCTTTCTTGAATGTTTATTTTGAAAAGTATTAAGATAGGCGTATAAATATTTATGAATTTGTCCGTCAACAGATAACTTGTCTTTAATAATAGGTATATAGCTGATAGCCATTTTATTCAAAACAACTTGCATATCCTGTATGGTATTTAGAGCTGTTATAATAGAACTATAGTTATAGCTGTTAAAGAATATCCCTTTGTTTTTTACTAAGCTTTGATTATATATTGCTCTAGAAGCCAGTACAGGTACTCCTGACACCAAGGCCAAAGACAATGGATATTTATCCTCATTATTCTTAGATATTTCTACGAATATAGAAGCGTTTTTAATCAAAGACTTTTCAGTATCACCACTTAATTCGCCAACAAAAATAATACTTTCACTCTTATATATTTTCTTTATTTCTGGTAAAACTTTACCCAAAATTACTAAAGTCTTATCAATACTATGATTAAAATAAGCTTTAATAAATAAATCCAAACTCTTAGAATCACGGTATTGAGTTACATTAACTAAAATATAATCTTGAGGATAAATAGATTTGATACTAGTATCTATTGTATCAACATTAGCCTCAATACTAGTCGGAATAATATATAATTTAGATTTGAAAGTAGGACTAAATAAACTTTTGAGAGCTGGATTAGCAATAACTAAACTGTCTGAAAACCTAGCAGAAATATAAGTAAGTAGTCTAAATTTTTGTCTATTCTTAGTAGTATTAATAAAAGTGTATTGCTGATAATCAAAGACTATTCTCACCTGAGGCATCTGTAAAGATATCCAAAAAGCAACCCATGCATATTCTAAAGACCTAATATGCACAATTTCTAAATTATGTATCTTTTTTAAAGCATTGACCGTAGCTCTAATAGTAGGTTTAGTCGCAATAATATGAATCCCTTTGTATTCAGAAGCCTGAGTGTAATCTGTTTCTGAGATTACATATATAGAGTGTCCTCTTTTAGCTAAAGGGACTGCAATCATTTCTAAATTATATTCATTTCTATCTCTAGTACTTTGATAGGGAAGACCTCTGGTTCCGACAAATGCTATATTCATAGATTATATTATGCTTTTAGACTGTATTTATAGCATAAAATGTGAATTTTGTCAAAAGTTGATAGAGTGTGTGGACTGAGCTTTTGTCTCCCTTCGGAGGGAGTACCCGCAGGGGTAGGGAGGACATTTGCTAAGGGCGACGGTGAATTTTAAAACAATGTCGGCGAGGGCACCGACTCTACGAATTTACAAAATAGGTGTCTTTGTATCCATTGGCGAAGCTTTTGGCGTCGCTGGAGTTTTTGCCTTCGATTTTGAGTTTGGTGATGGCTATATTACCATTGTTTGTTCCGATTATAATTCTATTTTGGGTGTTGTCAAATTGCCAATGTCCGGCTTGTAGCTTTGAGTGAGTGTTGATTGGCTCTAGCTCTATTTGCTCGAATATAACTTTTTTACCATTGTTGAGGTGGGTGTAGACTTGGGGCCAGATGATATAAGCTCGATATAGGTTGATTATATCTTGTGAGGTGTGTGTTTGCCAATTAATTTGACCGTCTTGTTTTTGGACCATTGAGACTATGCTGGCTTGTGTGTCATCTTGTGTTTGTGGGCTGATATGTCCGGCTAAAAATTTTGGTAAATATTCTAATAAAACTTTGGTACTGGTGTCTATAATCTTTTGTTCTAATTCTATATAGGTGTCGGTGGGGGATATGTCTATTTCTTCTTGAGCTATAATTGGGCCATGATCCATCAGATGATCTAATTGCATTAGACTAACTGCTGTTTTAGTATCTCCATTTCTTAAGCTGGCTTGAATGGGGGATGGTCCACGATATTGAGGTAATAGAGAGGGGTGTATATTCAGGACTTTATTGGGCATTATGTCTAATATAGCCTGGGGAATGATTTTACCATAAGCGATTACTAACCAGATGTCTGACTTGAGTCTGCTTAATAATTCTATTGTCTCTGGGTTGTTGAGCTTGTCTGGGCTAAATACTGGGATATTATGTGTATTGGCAAATTCTTTGAGTGGGCTTGGGGTTATGATTTTTTTCCTTCCTTGTGGTGTGTCAGGGGTGGTGATAATGGCTACAATCTCTGTCCAATTTAAAATGTTGTCGGCTATTGCTACTGCCAGAGAGGGTGTTCCCCAAAGTACAATTTTGGGTTTAGACATAAATTTTACCAGCTTGTTTAGGTTTTACTGGAAGAGCCTTATCCGCGAATAATACGCCATCAAGATGATCAATTTCATGTTGCAGGATTCGAGCAAAAATTCCATAAGCCTTACCTCCAATTTTCTCGCCTTTTAGATTAAGCCCTGTAAATTCAATACTGGTTGGGCGAATTACATCAGCAAAATATTCAGGTAGGGACAAACACCCCTCTTCCATAGTAGCAGTATCCTGACTAAGAGCAGTTAATTCAGGATTAATAATCACATAATGCTGATCCAGAGCACAATCATCAAATCCAGTCTCTTCAAAATGCTCTCCCGGGACATTAATCAAAATCAATCGCACATTATGTCCGACTTGTGGAGCAGCAAGCCCCATCCCATGATGAGGTCTAATACTAGATTTCATATCTCGAGCTAATTTATGAATATCTCGAGTAATAGAATCAATAGGTTCAGATTTGGTACGGAGAATAGGATTTTTAAGCCCTGTTTCAATATCAAGAATCATATAATACTATAACTATTTGTTACTATATTATAGCATAAATTAGTCAAAAAAGCAAGGAGGGGGATGAAAAATATGAGCCTTAGGTACGGATTAATTTATATCGTGTAAACTTTACACCCGATGATTGAATAATTTCAACTTTCTTATCTTTAGCCATTTGTACTAAATTTTTCCAAATTGTTTGGTGGTTCTTATTTACTTCACCACCATACTTTTTATCTAATTTTTGAATTATCTCACTAATTAAGAGAGGTTTTTCAGCATTATTGAGAACAAAAATTAACCCCTCTGAACATTTAATACTGTAGGGATAAGATTGTTTATATGGAGTAGCGCCCCATTCAAGTAAAGAATATATACCTGGTTTTATTGCTACTATTCTTGGATCTAATGAGGTAGCCGCGAGAATAGATGCTTTAGCTATACGTTTATGTATAGATACAAAGCTTACTATTTCATCAGTTGATTTTGATCCGGTAGAACCTTTGATATATTGATAAACTAATTCGTTGGTTTGAAGTTTTGAGAAACCCCATTCTGTGAGTGCATAAGTGCTTTTACCAATATTAACAAAAAATTTACCCCTATCTCTATCTAACCGACTTCGCACTTGATTTTTACTGAGTCCAGATATTTTAATTATTTCATTGACTTTTAGTGGTCTATTTGCATTTTGTATAGTTTGAAATATAATCCCAAATCCACCTTGAGCAATTTCTTTATTACTTTTTAAAGCTATATATTCATCATTTACAATTGTATCTGAAATATTTTTAATTATTTCGGGTTTACAATCAAATAAAGTAGTAAGCTCTTTAATTGATACAAATTCTTTCTGATACTTGAGGTTATCTATTATATCTTGTATTTTTTTAGAAAAAGTACTAACTAAATCTTTATTGATGAGTACCTCGATATCTAAATTTTTATCTTTATAAATAATCATCCCTAAAAAAGGGAATATATCAATAATTAATTCAAGTAATCCTTTATTTTTATAGATATAAGAAATAGAATCAAGGGTATCAATTGGAGTTATTTCCTTAGCAAAACTGATTAGATTTTGCATTTCTATAATATCCAAGGAATCGTACACTTCACGTATACTTTTTAAGATATTTTGAATAATTTGATGTACTCTTTGTCTTGAGACAGATAAAGTAGTTCCTATTTCATCAAAAGATTGTTTTTTATCTAAAAGACCATATCTATTTATTAATATAGATTTTTTATCTTCAGGTAAAGATGTAATTATATCTTCTAGTGTCTTTGATGCAAAAATTGGTATCATATTTTATTTATGAGATAATAGATTATTTTATTATTGGTCCATTTTGGAGAGTTATTCATAACTCTCCAAAATGGGTTAGGGCTTTACAATCCTAATTCTAATATCTCTAATCTTGTTTTATCGTAACAACTTTGCCACACTTGTTTGCTCTTACCAAGTTTATTGGGACTATTGTTTTCCTTAGCCTGATCTATAAGTCTAGTGATGAGATCAACGTTAACTGTTTGAAAAAACTCAAATGGATCAGTTTTCCAAGAGCATATTCCATTTTCAATTTTTACTAAGTTACGAAGTGAGGCTAATATTGGATAAATAAAAGAAGATGGAATTACAAACTCAGATTGATTCTGAATAAATGGTAATTCAATGGGCTTAGCGTTTTTCTTTTTTAATATAACTCCAGTGAGCCTCCCAAATTTTCCACCAGTTTTATTATAGGTATTTGGCATATCATAATAAATGGTATCTTTTAATTTAAGAATATCAGGCAATAGGGGAAGATATTTTTCTAATTTCTTTTCTTTATTTCGATTCTTTACATGTTTTAATACACCGCTTTTACTACTGTATGTAATTATAGGATGGTTCTCATTATTGAATGATTCGGTATCAAAACATATTAAATATGATAATATCTCTTTAATATCAATATCTTTTTTGTGTCCTTCATCATCAAACTCGGTCTCTTTATATGAAATTCTACCATCATAAGATTGTCCGTCTAAAATGTCTTTAATACCAATAAAAGCCCCTTGTAAGTCTTCAATACTTTGATCTTTCACTGGGGCTGATGTATTACGAGCTTCGACAATATTTACGGTTTCAATTTTATCAGTAAATCCATCTAGTATCTCTACTCGTACATAGGCTTCATCGAATTTGGAGATATCAGTTTCATCTGAAGAGTCAATAATATGTCGAATAACTTCATATGTATGTCCTCCATCTAATATCCCATGTAAATCTTGCTCAGATAACTCTAGATATAGTAAATTACTATCATTTCTAAAATCTACTTTATCAACTAGTAAAGTTATACCTCTGTTTTTAAAGAAAAAATCTTTTGGAGAATTATGAAGAGAGTTAGAAATATCTCGAGATACACCAGTTTTTTCTGAAGAATCTCTAATATTAACTTTTTTCCAATCTTGTAAGGTTGCTGGTAAATCTTTTACTCTTAGAACTGCAATAGACATTCTTTTCCCTTCTTGTTCTAGGGGATTAGGAATACGACGATATGATATTACGGGGACTTTAATAATTTCCATATAGGTATTATTTAGATTAATAAAAACACAAAAAGTGCGATATATGCGCACTCAGATCTATCAAAAAACTTATTTTATAATTTTATTATATTAAGTACTAGATATAATCTAAGCACCTTCCTGAGCCGAAGCTACAGACACTAGAGAGTGTGGAGACATTTAATCATTCACCCTACCAGAGATCAATTCGCATATGTAATTGATTAGGTATATAAATACGATATCACATATACTTAAATTTGTCAATATCTGATATTTTATTTATTACTTTTGTTGTAATTATACCAAATTCGGGGGATTAATTTCGATTTCTTGTCCATATTCTAATATGGGTACTAATTTGCCTGATATTAATAAGAAAGATAAAAGTACTGTTGAAAAATACATATATATAAATGGTCTCAATAATACAGAAGTAGCTTTATTTAAAATTATTGGAGGTGGACATACAGAACCAAGTATTACTAAAAGATATGGATCTAGATATTTGAAATTAGTTGGTAACCAGAATAACGATATAGAAATGGCAAATGAAGTATGGGATTTTCTAAAAAATAAATCTAAGTAAAAGTTTTCTAATCTAGGTTGTAGCAATATTACAAAATATATGATATAATTAGTTTCAAATAATACCTATATATATTATGAAAGAATACGAAGCAGTTATTGGAATGGAGGTTCATGTTGAATCTAAAACAAAATCTAAAATGTTTTGTTCCTGTGTGAATGGATTAGGGCTTGAAGATAAGCCTAATATTCATATTTGCCCAATTTGTACTGGTCATCCTGGTACTTTGCCGGTGCCAAATCGCGAGGCTTTGGTTAAACTTGCTCGTTTTGGACAGGCTTTGAATTGTAATATTTCAGATTATACTTGGTTTGAGAGGAAAAGTTATTTTTATCCTGATTTACCGAAAGGTTATCAGATTACTCAGTATGAGCGTCCTCTATGTTATGATGGGGAGATTGAGATTATGACTTCTCAAGGTGTGAAGCATATTCGTATTACTAGAATTCATATGGAGGAGGATACTGGTAAACTATCCCATATCAATGGTAAGACTGTGGTTGATTATAATCGAGCGGGACTTCCTCTGATGGAGTTAGTGACAGAGCCAGATATTCGTACTGCTGAGGAGGCTAAGGTTTTTTGTGAGGAATTGCAGTTAATTTTGAGATATTTGGATATCTCGGATGGGGATATGGATAAGGGTCAGATGCGATGTGAGGTTAATATTTCTCTTCGGGAGAAGGGGACGGATACTTTTGGGACTAAGGTTGAGATTAAGAACTTGAACTCATTTCGTGTAGTAGAGCAGGCTATCACTTATGAAATTACTAGACAAGCTGAGGTTTTGAATCAAGGCGGTGAAGTGGCTCAAGAAACTAGAGGTTGGGATGATGTTAAGGCTATCACTTTTAGTCAGAGAAAGAAAGAAAATGCTAATGATTATAGGTATTTTGTAGAGCCGGATATTCCTCCTTTTGAGACTACTGCAATTGTAACTGATGCTGCGTCTATTAAAGCTGAGCTTCCGATTGCGAAAAGACAGCGATTTACTACTCAATATAATTTACTAACTCAACAAATTGAAATTTTAGTTAAAACCAAAGCTTTGGCTGATTACTTCGAACAAGTAGTCTCCGAACTAGAGGCTTGGATTAAATCTGAAGGCAAAAATTTATCTGAATCTGAACACTCTAAGCTGATTAAACTATCTGCTAATTATCTTTTAACTGAGTTGATTAAGCATTATGCTGACAAAGGTTTAAACTTCAAGAACTCTCCAATTACTCCTGAGAATTATGCAGAATTCATTAAAATTGTTTTTAGTGGTGAAGTTTCTTCTACTGGAGCTCAAACTTTATTATTACAAATGCTAGAAACAGGAGCAGACCCAAGTGAGATTGTAGAGTCTCAAGGATTAAAGCAGGTAAATGATACTAATGCTTTGCAAGGAATAGTAGATCAAGTTATCTCAGAGCAAACCAAGGTGGTGTCAGATTATAAAAATGGGAATGAAAATGTGATACAATTTTTAGTAGGTCAAGTTATGAGATATTCTAAAGGCAGTGCAAACCCTCAGATTGCTAAGCAATTATTACACGATACTATTACTCAGAATAAATAATTCAATATGCAGATACAATGGCAAAATAATATTACTCTTACGGTTAAAGGTAAAGATTACAGAATAGTTATTAATCCTGTGACGGAAGAGGGTTCTAAACCAATTATTGCGATTAAAGACAATGATTTAACTATATCTACTAACAAATTAGCTTTTGATAATTCTAAGGGCTATCACATTAGTGGGGCAGGAGAATATTCTTATCAGGGTGTGACTGTCAGGGTTAAATCTATTCAACAAGAATCTATGACTCATCCTATCAATTTAGTGTCATTATCTGCAGAAGGTATATTATTAGTTATTATATTGGGTGTTGCTCAAGGATTAGACTCTAAAGATTTAGAGTTTTTGGGTAGTCCAGATATTCTTTTGATGTCTATGAATGATTCTTTTGGTTCAGAAAAGTCAATTCAGTTGATTAATGCTGTTGAGCCTAGAATTGTAATTCCAGTGTATGAAAATGAGTCACAGCTTCAAGCTTTGAGCAGTGAATATGGGGTAAAAACAGAACCTCAATCTGAATTTAGTTCCAAAAAAGCAGATTTACCTTTTGATTCGGTTGAGATTAAAGCATTAGAACCTCAGATTAAATAGTTAAAATTATGGCAACAGAAGACACCAATATGCAAAAGATTGAAAATATGGGTAATATAGAATTTACTGATATAGTCTCTGAAATGGAAAATGCCTATATTGACTACTCAATGAGTGTGATTATAGATAGAGCTTTGCCAGATGTTAGGGATGGGTTAAAACCAGTGCATAGAAGAATTTTATATGCTATGCATGAGCTTGGTCTTAGGCCGGAGGCAAAGTTTAGCAAGTCAGCAAAAATAGTTGGAGATGTATTGGGTAAATATCATCCTCATGGAGATACTGCTGTGTATGATTCTTTGGTTAGAATGGCTCAGGATTTTTCATTGAGGTATCCTCTAGTAAATGGACAAGGAAACTTTGGATCTATGGATGGTGATTCTGCGGCTGCTATGCGATACACTGAGGCTAAAATGGCCAAAATAACACGTGAAATGTTATTAGATATTGATAAAAATACTGTTAATTTTAATCCTAATTATGATGGTAGTCGCAATGAGCCAACAGTTTTACCATCTAGAGTACCAAACTTGCTTATTAATGGAGGAACTGGAATTGCCGTGGGTATGGCTACTAATATTCCACCACATAACTTAAAAGAAGTAGTCGGGGCAACTATTGCTTTAATTGAAAATCCAGAAATTACTATTGAGGAATTATTAAAATTTGTCAAAGGTCCAGATTTCCCAACTGGTGGAGAATTATATAATATAGATAATATTAGACAGGTTTATGCTACAGGGAGAGGTCCATTAGTCACTAGAGCTAAGGCTGAGATTGTAGAGAGGGGTAAGAAGGGTAATGCTTTTGATATTATTGTTTCAGAGATGACTTATCAAACTAATAAGGCTACTTTGATTGAGAAAATGGCAAATTTAGTTAGAGATAAAAAGTTAGATGGAATTAAAGATATTCGAGATGAATCATCTAAACAAGTTAGAATCGTAATTGAGCTGAAATCAGATGCCTATCCGCAAAAAGTATTAAATAAATTATATAAGCTTACTGATTTACAAAAAACTTATCATGTAAATATGTTAGCACTTTGTGATGGTATAGAGCCAAAAACTTTGTCTCTCAAACAAGCTTTACAATATTATATTAGGCATCGTAAAGAGGTTGTAGTGAGAAAAACTAAATTCGAATTGCAACAAGCTAAAGACCGTGCCCATATTTTGGAAGGTCTAAAAAAGGCTTTAGACTTTATTGATGAAGTAATTAGTATTATTAGAGGTTCTGAGAGTAAAGAAATTGCTAAAGTTAACTTGATTAAAAGATTTGAATTTAGTCAATTACAAGCTCAAGCTATTCTAGATATGCGATTGCAGACTTTGGCTGGATTAGAGCGACAGAAGATTTTAGATGAATTAGCTGAATTAGTATTGTTAATTCAAAAATTAGAAGCTATTCTTGCATCTGAAGAAAAGATTTTTGCGATTATTAAAAATGATTTACAAGAAGTCTCAGATCAATATGGCGATGATAGAAAAACTAGAGTATTCAAAGAAGATTTAGGAGATTTCAAAGAGACAGATTTTATACCAAACGAAGACACTATTATAATTTTAACTAAAGATGGTTATATTAAAAGAGTAGACCCCAAAGAATATCGCTCTCAAAGGCGAGGCGGAGTAGGGATCTCTGGAGTTAAAACTAGAGAAGACGATGCAGTTTCTATTTTCTTACATACTACTACTCATGCGAAGTTATTATTCTTTACAAATAATGGTAGAGTTTTGAAGTTAAAAGCCTATGAAATCCCACAAGGGTCTAGAATAGCTAAAGGTCAATCAATTGTGAATTTTTTGGAGTTATCTAAGCAGGAACAAATTCAATCTATTTTACCAACTGAAGATTCTCCAAATAGTTTTATATCTATTGTCACTAAATTAGGAATTATTAAAAAAAGTGCAATGTCAGTCTATGCCAATGTTAGAAAAGGAGGTATTATAGCTATTAATCTTAAAGATAATGATACCTTGATTCAAGCTACTGGTACTTGTACAGATGACGATATTATACTATTTACAAGCCAAGGTAAGGCGATTAGATTTCCTCAAGAAGAATTGAGGCCTATGGGAAGAACCGCTGCTGGGGTAAAAGCTATGACTCTTAAGTCAGATGATACAGTATTATCTATGCAAACTATTCGCTCAGGGGATGAGCAAGGTTGGTTGGTAATTGCTACATCTTATGGTTACGGTAAAAAGAGTAAATTGAGTCACTATAAAGTACAAAAAAGAGGAGGTAGTGGAGTTAAAGTATCTAAAATCACTAGTAAAACAGGCCCAGTAATAGGAGCTCAAGTAGTAACATCTGAGAGTAAGGAGTTAATTGCAATTTCACTTGGTGGGAATATAATCAAATTAAATATTCAAAAAGATATTCCAACTTTATCTCGAGACACACAAGGAGTAAAAATTATGAGATTAACTAAAGATGATAGTATAGCCTCTATTGCAGTTACTACGGAAGATGATTCAGAATTAGGAGATGATATTGAATAAGAAATTATTTGACTATTTCAAAAAAACTCTTTATACTTAAATCAAGTTCAAAATTAAAATAAATTATGCTGGAACAATCTAATAGATTTTTATCACCTCGAGAAATAGTAGAGCAATTTGGAATTAATTCTAACGGTTATGTAGCTGACTTTGGAAGTGGTGCTGGTGATTTTGCTATTGCAATTGCTGAACTAGTTTCGCCTAAAGGCAAGGTTTATGCTATTGATGTGTTAGAATCAGCACATCAATCATTAAGAAGTAGATATAAAATCAAAGGTATTACTAATATAGAGCTTATTTTAGCTAACTTAGAATGTGATTCTGGCTCTAATTTACCAAAAGAATCATTGGACTTGGTGATGCTTCACAATATTATGTTTCAAGTTAGTAATAAAAAAAAATTAATCCAAGAAGCCTATAGAGTTCTAAAAGAGAATGGGAGATTAGCTGTTATTGAGTGGAATATGATTAGTCTTATTGGTCCCCCTAAGAATCTACGCTTACCAGAAAGAGAAGTATTATCTTTAATTCAAAATAATGGCTTTTCAATAGAACATAGAGTTGATGCTGGAAGGTATCATTATGGTTATGTTTTTAATAAATTATAATTATGGCTACAAGTACTTCATTAGACTCGTTTGTTAAAAATAGAAAAGTCATTATAGCAGCTGGAGTGCTTATGACAGCTATGATTATATTAATGTTAGCTAGTGCTTTAGGATTTAATCCCAGAAGAACTGAAAAATTACAAAATGCTGAATTAGTGATTTGGGGTTTATGGGATGAAAGTGAGTTTATGAATACTTATATCTCGGAGTTTAGAAAGCAATATAGTAATATTAAGCTAGATTATCGTAAACTAACACCTCAAGAATATGAGGTCGAGTTAGTAAATGCATTAGCTGAAAATAGAGGTCCTGATATATTTGCTATGCATCACACTTGGTACAGTAAGCATAAAAACAAATTAGCTCCTATGCCAGAAGAAATAATGTCCTTAAAAGAGTACAAAGAGAGATTCGTAGATGTAGTCTATGAAGACTTTGTGGTAGAAGATAAAGTCTATGGTTTTCCATTATACACAGATACTTTAGCCTTATTCTATAATAAAGATGCCTTCAGTGATGCCGGTATTGCAAACCCACCCTCTACTTGGAAAGAAGTTCAACAAATCGTTCCCAAACTTACCAAAATTGATCAAGCCGGTAACTTTATACAATCAGGAATTGCTTTGGGTACAGGAGACAATATTAATAGATCTTCAGATTTGTTAGCTTTATTAATTTTACAAACAGGAGCTCAAATGACAGATCCAAATGATTATACTAAGATTACATTTACACAAGGTAGATCACAGAGTGGTCAGGATATTAATCCATCAAATTTAGCGATGGAGTATTATACAGATTTTGCTAACCCTAAAAAGACAGTTTATACTTGGAATTCAACTCTTAACAACTCTATAGATGCTTTTTATGAGAGAGAAGTAGCTATGATGATAGGATATTCATATCAAGTAGACGCTATTAAAGCGAAAGCTCCTAGACTTAATTTTGCAGTAGCCCCTTTACCACAGGTGTCTTTAGACGCTGGGTTAGCTAACTATGCTAATTATTGGGGATATGGAGTAAGTACTCAATCCAAACATCCAAAAGAAGCCTATACTTTCCTCAAATTTATGACTGAGAAAGAACAATCTCAAGAGTATTTTCTTAACACTAAAAGACCAACTTCTAGAAGAGATTTGATAGATATACAATCTCAAGATTTAGATTATGGAATCTTTGTAAAACAAGTACTGCAAGCTAAAACATGGAGACAACCAGATAATAATACAGTAGATAAAATTCTAATTGAAGCTATTAATAATGTTAATTTAGGACTATTTAGCTACAGCAGAGCTTTATCTCAAGCACAATCTCAAATTCAAGCGCTGTCAGATAATTTTTCAAAATGAAAGATATTAGTTTTAAAAATATATTTAGTATTATTATAATAATATTCTTTGTATTTAGTGGATTTTTATATAGTATAAATTTGGTTAAAGCACAGACAGAACCTAGTTCATCTCAACAATCTAATTCTACGGAAGGAGCTACAGGCTCAGAGGCGGGATTGGTAAAATGTGGAGTAAGTAGAGATTGTACGATTTGTGATATATTTATTCTAGTAAGAGATATTTTTAATTTTGCTTTGGGTCTATTAGCAGTCTTAGCAGTAGTTAGTATAGTAATTGGTGGAGTATATATTCTAACCTCAGCTGGAGATTCTGGTAAGGCTAGAGAGGGATATAGTATTATTACTAATGCAGTTATAGGCTTATTACTAGTAATGTCAAGTTTTCTTTTATTCAGCTTTGTATTGGTAGTACTTGGATTTCAGTCAGCCAACTTCTCAGCAGCATTAGACTTCCAAGACGGACAAATCTTTAGTGTAAAATGTGACACTGCCAGCACATTTAATGCTAGAGGCCAGAATGGGGGGGGGGCAGCAGTAGCTGGAGGAGATGCTGGTAAGTGTGGTTCAACAAAATGTGCTGACAAGTTTGCTTCTCAAATTGAGTCTGCTGCTAAACAACAAGGTGTAGATCCCAAATTAATACAGGCTTTGATTGATACAGAAAATGCAGATGGTTCTAATTGTAATCCCAGTGCCGTAAGGAATGAATCTAATGGAACCAAATCTTGTGGTATCTTACAGTTAAATAGTGGGGGTGTTGCAGCTAATTGTGGGATTAGCTGTGAACAAGCAAAAGACGTAAGTGTTGCCGCTGCTTGCGCAGCTAAGGAGTTGAAAAAGCAAGGAGCATCAACCATTTGTAAATCAGCAAACATTTGGAATCCCAATGCATGTAATAAAAGTTGTATAGATATTAAGTATACATATTGCTCACGAGCAAAAAATCATTATGATTACTATTCAAAATGTTCAACAAAATAATATCTAATAAGAATCTATATGAAACTATTTAATTATATAATAATCATAATATTATTTGGGATAGTAAATGTCCATATAGTAAATGCAGATTCATTAAAACTATATTTATATAATGCTGAAGATAATATTAGATTTGATAAATTTAGTTCTGAAAAAGTTAATGTTGATACTCAATTAAATACGAATAGGACTTTTGATAAAGAGGAAAATATTGTTAGAGGTACTTATGAAATTGAGCTTATATCATCAAATACTAATGTCCCTCCTATACTACTAACCATTGAACCACAATTAGGTACATTTAATGTAATGGTGCCCTATTATGAACATATAATAAAAGTTAATATTTTAAAAAATGGGACAGTTGTAGACACTGCTGATCTTAATAAGTACAGTACATGTAACTCTAATCTTGTCTGTGAATATGAAAAAGGAGAAGATAATAATACTTGTATATCAGATTGTCTTGGGTCAGATATAACATTCTCAGAAGAAACCCAAAAAACTCTCCAAAAAGAAAATGGCATAATTAGAGATGAGGCTGGAGTAGTTTTATTATCCACCAATACCCTTACCCCTGATACTAATACAACTGCAGAGCCAGAACAATCTAAAACATTAGGAAATATTACTATTTTAATAGGAGGGATATTATTCCTTGTAGCAGGAGTAGGAGTATTTATTTGGAAATTAAGAAAAAGATGATATAATGTAAATGTATTAAATCAATAAAATATGAAATATTTATATACAGCCAGTTTATGTCTAATATTTAGCTTTTTTGTTAATATCAATATAACTAATGCTCAAACTTGTGGAGGTTCATCCTGTCCGTCTCCTAAAGTATGTGTTAGTGTAGATGGGGCTACAAAATGTCTTGATAATGAGGCAAATAGTAGCGGTGTTTGTCAAGGAGATAGTAATTTTAAGTGTAATTCTAATCAGGCCTGTGTTTCGGATAGAGATAATACATTAGTTTGTGCAACAAAAGTCACTTCCTCATTAAGTCCAGCTCCCACTAAACCACAAGCTACAACCCCATCTCTAGGTGGCGGAGGTAATGCTAACACTGGAGGTAGTGTACAGAATGGAGGATCAGGAGCTACTGGAAACCCTACAAGTCTACAAGAGGGGCTACAAACATTCGGGAGTTCAGGTTCAGGTCTCAACACATCTGGAACCTTGATAGGATATGTAGCCAATATAATAAGATGGATATTAGGTATATTGGGAACTGTATTCTTTGTTAATGTTGTAATTCAGGGATATATCTATATGACTGCAGGTGGAGATTCAGGCAAAACTGCTGGTGCTGTTGGAGCTATCGGTAATTCTGTAGTTGGATTACTAATTATTATGGGAGCGTTTTTAATTACTAATTTTGTTACAAGTGGATTATTAGCAAGTGGTGGCGGTTCTTAAAAATTTAATTTAATATATGATAAAATCAATAATTTCAACTCTTATAATAAAAACAGTTGAAGCTCAAGAAAACTTACCTCCTGTTCTAGCTTTACCTACAGGAACTGGAGTAACAGAACAAGGAGATATATTTAGCTTTGTATCTAGTCTTGTTAGATGGAGCCTAGGACTTACTGGTTTAATTTTATTTGTAATAATCATAGTTTCTGGATTTAATTATGCCACTGCCGGAGACGATTCTAAGAAAACCCAAGAGGCTATATCTAGTATCACTAATGCAGTAATAGGGTTATTTATAATAGGGGTTGCTTTTGTATTGTCTAATACAGTATTAGGATTTA
The DNA here is from genome assembly GCA_032117235.1 of Minisyncoccota bacterium. GTDB lineage: Bacteria > Patescibacteriota > Minisyncoccia > SW-4-49-11 > SW-4-49-11 > CALRBF01. The sequence goes on from JAULZW010000006.1 coordinate 84,210, forward strand.
TATTCGATTTATAAAAAGTTATCCACAATTGTACCTATTGCATATTTTTCAAGAATAATATAATATGTATATATAGATTTAAATATTAATAATTTATAAATATTCTTATGAATACAATCAAAACATTAAAGTCAATAGTAAATAGGGTTATGTTGCCTGTTTTGTTGTTAGCCCCAGTATTAGCAGGAGCTGTTGCCCCTACAAGAGATGAAAGACCAATTGCAGCTATTCCTACAAATACAGGAGTGTTCCAGTCAACAAACCTGTCAGGGACAATAGGAATAGTAATTAGATGGGCTCTTGGATTTATTGGAATTGTAGTATTCCTAATTTTCTTGTTTGCTGGTTTTGAATATGCAACTTCTGGAGGTGATGACTCTAAGGCTTCCAGTGCTAGAAATAGAATGGTTAACGCAGTAATTGGTCTTATAATAATATTCTTTGCTTTTGTAGCTTCTAATGCTATACTAGGATTTATATTCCAACAACAAATATAAAAAACACAGAGTTTAAGTAAAAAGAGAGTTTATAGCTCTCTTTTTACTTTTGGGGATAAATAATTTGTTAGATATTATTATTTTTGATATAATATAAAATATAATAATAAATATATATGAAAATAAGCGTATTAATATTATCTATCTTTGTGGTAATATTTATCACTATTCCAGAATTAAGTTTAGCTTCCTTTACAGCTCCTGATGTAGATTTACCAGCTAAGGGTGCTATACCAGAAAATTCAGGTCTATTTGAAGGAACTAGTTTGATAGATGTAATAGTAATAATTATAAACTGGGTTCTAGGATTTGTGGGTATAATTATATTTATAATATTTTTGTATGCTGGATTTGAATATGCAACAGCTGGGGGAGAGCAGAGTAAAGCTGAATCAGCTCAAAGCCGAATGGCTAATGCAGTAATTGGACTTATTATAATATTCTTTGCCTTTGTGGCTTCCAATGCGGTATTAGGATTTGTATTCCCAGCAGATGACACAGTAGATGATATCAATATACCATTAAATGCAAATTAGTATGAAATATATTTTATTCTCACTTTTATTAGGTATAGGATTAATAATCCCTCAAAATAGCTTTGCTCAGACAGCTGACGCTGTTTGTTCGGGTAAAAAAAATGGAGATGCCTGTAGATTTACTACCTCGATACAGTCTGGTAGAGGGGGTACATCTTCTGGAGGTACACAATCTGGATTTTGTGATAGAAATGGTGACGGAAAATTATACTGCAATAGTGATGATCCAAAAGGTTGGTCAGATTGTTTTCCTCAGTCACAAGAGGGAGACGCATGTATAGGTGGAACTGGTGGTGGTAGAGGAGGTACAGCTAGAGAGTTGGGTACTTGTAGTAAAATTACAAGTAGTGGGGGGCCAAGAAGTTCGGGAACAACCACATTTACTTGTGATACTACAAAAAAACCAGCTGGAAACCCAGGAGGATCCTCGGGAGGCGGTACTGGAGGATCAACCTCAGGAGGTTCAACGGCTGATACTTGTGATGGAAAGACCTGTGCCTCTGGACAAGTTTGTGCTACTCAAGGGGGAGCTCCTACTTGTACAAAAGATGCAAGTGTTAATGGTAAATGTGATGGAAAAACTTGCGCTACTGGGCAAGTATGTGTTGCTCAAGGAGGAGCTCCTACTTGTACTGCAAGTACTGCTACTCCAGGTACTCCAGCCAATAATGGAACTACTCCTGATGCATCAGCTCCACAAAGTGTGGGATTTATAAACCCAATTCGATTCAATAGCCTAACTGAGCTAATAGCAGGTATAATCAATGCACTCTTGGGTATATTAGGAGCTATTACTGTGGCTATATTAGTTATGTCAGGATTTAAATATATGACAAGCTCCAATCCAGGAGAAGTAGGACAGGCCTTAGATGGCATTAAGAATGCTATAATAGGACTTATGATAATTATGGGGGCTTTCCTCATCACACAATATATTATCTCAGCCTTGGTTTGAATCTTTACAAAAAGAAAAAACCTACCACAGTGGGTAGGTTTGCTATTTGGTGACTGAGAGTAAATTTTATTCACCTAGTCGAATGATAGGTAACTCGGATTGTCCTCCTGGTTGGGATTTCCAATAAGCATAGAGTTTTCTCACTCCTTCAGGAGTACCATACTCTTTGTCAGGGAAAAAGTCTATGACAACTTTCCCCTCCAGATTTTCGGGCAAATCATGACACTCAGTACCTAGAGATATATATTCTACACCATTTATGGTGAGATATTGAGACTTGTTTGATGATCCATCCTTCATACCCAAATTTGTGAAGCAAAGGGATTTTTTCCCCTTGGGTACTGAGTAAGTTCCATCACCGGTGAGGGTGATTTTCTTACCAGATACCACAATCCTTTCGGTTGAAGGAGGAGCCTCCTCAATTGGAGGAGCTACCTGCTCGATTGGTGCAGGAGGGTTGATTTGAGTCTCCCTTACATTCTTTACCCCCTGATTGAAGCCAGGGAAGAAAAGATTAATACCAGCGAGCGCCATAATCAGGAGGGCAAGTTTTTTTTGTCCCTTACCACCCTGGGTATAGGCAAACCCATCTGCCACTAAGATGGCAATGGCCTCAATTGGCCAAAGTGCCCCTCCAAAGAGGAACATTCGTGCCAAGAGCCACCCCCCACTAAGACCGAGAAGTAATCCCGGAGAAGCTGAGGGAATTTTCATCCCACTACCACTATTACCTGCCGGAGCAGGGGAGGAGGGAGTAGAAGGCGTTGAAGAAGTACCACTTGATGTGGTACTGGACGGGTTGGACTGATTGTTAAGGCTATAGCGACGATTTTCCATAGTGCCTCGATGAAAAGAACATAATATATATAGCATATTTTAGCTAAAATGTCAATATTTATAAACATAAATAAAAAAGCCGTGACAATGTCACGGCTTAATAAGGTTTTTCTGTTCACTCTTTGGAAGCTTCGAGAGCCCCTAAGACTTGATTTGCTATGTCTTGTCCTTTTCCTCCTCCTTGAAAAATAACCTTGGCATTGTTTCCAAGTGATCTCTCTAGGACGGGGTATTGTGCAAGCTTAGCAAAAAGCTGTTGCTCTGAGATATCAGAATCCATTGCTCCAGCTTTGATAGCAGCTGTGAATCCTTTGGTTTCAGCCAATAGATTCTCATTCTGTTGCTCAATTACTCGAGCTCGGGCTATTTCGCGATCGAGTGCAGCTTGTTGCTCGGCTTTCTCTACGGCAGATCTATTCCTAGCCTCATTGACTGTATCAGGAAGAGACAAATCATCGATGTTAATCGACATTAAATCAACTCCGATATTGTCAAGTTTATCCAGGATTGTTTCACCAATTTTTCTAATATCTTCTGTGGCATTTGTATCTTTATCAATTCTAGCCCCAAATTGCTTCAGGCCAAGAGCTTGTAGCAATTGGTCCGGTGTAATTTTGGAGACTTGAATCTCATCTAGGGTTTTTCCATCTGCACGCTGATTGGTGTATTCTGTATAAGAATGTCTCTGCAGAACTAGACGGATATAAGGGTTCAAGATGCGTTCAGTTGCCTGTAATACATCTTGATCTTCGGCATTATAATGTGCATTGAAAACACTACTTGCTTTTTGGCGTAAACCATTTCCCTTGAGTTGAGCTATTATACTAACTTTTGCAGTTAATGTGATATCTGGCAGCTCTAGTTCAGCATAATCTCCAGGTGTTGGAGTGTCATGCCGAAATAGATATACGGGGAATTGATTTGTACTATATGCACCTACCAATTTTGCCCCTGGGACAATTATGTGCGGCCCTGGAGTAGCGATTTTAGAAAAAAATCCCATTCTGCCGTTATCTGGGCGCATGCCGAACCATGAAATTATGTGAATCTCATCATCGGGTACAATCCAAATAGGTGGAAGATAAAAGGGATCGAATCTAGCCATGAGTTTGTGAATGTGCATAGAACTCTTTATTCATAACACAAAATTCATATTTTGTCAATTTACAATAACAGGTGTATGTATAAAATCTTTTTAATTTAGTATTTTGCTCTAATTCACCTCCGCCCTGAGGGGCACCCCCTCCTAAATAAATATAGGAGGGACAAAAGCTCCTCCGAAGGAGGACAAAATAGTGCAGGTGGCTTCAAGGTCGCCCCTACGAAACTATATATCGGCGGGGTCGCTGACTCTACGAAATATGCCGGGATAAACCCCCTCCCAAACTAAAATATGGGAGGGACTTAAAGCCTCCGCTACGCAAGGCACACTTAATATAGATTTTTGTATAGGGATGGGGTTTATGGTATAATAGATTAAATTGATATTGATAAATTTAGGTTTATAAAAATTATATGCGAAAGGAAAATACAACGGGCAATATTGTAGCAAAGAATAGGAATTTGGAGGTTTTGAAAGAGAATTTTCCGCAATGTTTTGATAAAAATGGTGATTTTGACTTTGTGAAATTCCAAAAAGAATTAGCTACTCAAGAGGTAGACTTTTCTCAAGAAAGTTATGGTATGGACTGGCTGGGCAAAAGTTATGCTAGACTTTTAGCTAGTGATGAGGCTACTACTCTGATTCAAGCAGACCAAGATTGGAATAATCAAGCCCAAAATCAGAATTCAGAAAATTTATTATTAAAAGGAGATAATCTAGAAGTACTCAAACATCTCTCTAATGCTTATTATCAGAAAATAAAAATGATTTATATAGACCCTCCTTATAATACAGGTAGTGATGGTTTTGTATATCAGGATGATCGCAAATTCACAGTGGAGCAATTTAGCAAATTAGCCGGAGTAGACCTAGAAAATGCCAAAAAAATCCTAAACTTTGTCAAAAAACCTAATAATTCTCATTCAGCTTGGCTAACTTTTATGTATCCCAGATTGTATATTGCAAGGCAACTTTTACGGGATGATGGGGTTATTTTTATTTCTATTGATGATAATGAAGTGGCTCAACTTAGAATTTTGATGGATGAGATTTTTGGGGAGGAGAATGTTGAAACTTTAATATGGAATAAGGAAGCAGAGGGTTCATCAGGAACACTAAAACAAACATCTACAACAAGAAGAATTCATGAATATATTTTATGTGCATATAAAAATTATAATAATATAGAGTTTAGTAAAATTAAAGAACCTTTAGTAGGCAAAGAAAATGAGGTTCAAACAGCTAACCTTGCAGTTAATTTAGAAAATGAAAAAATAGATCATAAAAATTATTTTACTATAAAAAATAAAAATGGTTATGAATTTACGAGGCAATGGAAATGGAGTAAAGAAAAAATTGATAAATTGATAGAACAAAATTTAATATATTGGGGAAGTGATGGACATAAACAACCTAGATTAATAATACCAACAGACGAAAGAAGAACAGCTTTTTTACTATCAATTTTGAATTACGGTGGAACAACAAATGGTAGAAAAGATTTTGAAATTTTAATGGGTACAAAAGTAGAATTTTCTTATCCTAAACCTATTATTTTGCTTAAAAAAATTATAGAAACTGCCACCTCTCAAGACGACATTATCCTAGACTTCTTTGCTGGATCTGGGACTACGGCGGAGGCGGTGATGCAATTAAATGCGGATAATTCGGCAGACTCAGGGCTTGATAATCGTAAATTTATTTTGGTGCAACTTCCAGAATTGATTGACCCTAAAAAGAGTAAAACAGCTTATGATTTTGTAAAAGATGAATTAGGGGTATCCGAACCAACTATTTTTGAGATTACAAAAGAGCGATTGATTCGAGCAGCTGCTAAAATTGGGGATAAAAGTGGCTTTAAGATTTTTGAGACTATGCCAATTTGGGAAAATTATGCTCTCAAGGCTGATGAACTTAATTCTCAAGTGAAATTATTCGATGAGTCTAGTTTGAGTGAGCCGGATATGGGAGCTTTGCTGACTACTTGGAGTTTGGCTGATGGGGTTGACTTGACTATGAATTTTAATCCAATTGATTTGGGTGATTATATTGGTTATTATGTAGCTAATAAATTATATTTGATGGCTTCTGGCTTCGAGACTAAGCATCTCAAGAATTTGATTGAAAAAATTGATATTGACTCTGATTTTAGCCCGAATTTGATTATTTCTTTTGGTTATAATTTTGAAAGTAAAATGTTGAGAGAAATTGCCGAGAATTGTAAAAATTATGCCAATAAAAAAGAAATTACTATTGATTGTATAGTTAGATATTAAAATTTGTTATGTCTGTCAAAGATTTATTTTCTAATCAAGTTAAGGAATTTATTTTGTATACTACTCCAGATCGGGAGATAAAAGTTGAGGTTTTAATTAATGATGAAAATTTATGGCTAACTCAAAAAAATATTGCTGATTTATTTGGAGTTCAAAGACCAGCTATTACTAAGCATTTAGGAAATATTTTTACTGATGGTGAATTGGAAGAAAATATGGTTAGTTCCATTTTGGAACTAACCACTTCACATGGAGCTATGAAAGATAAAGTTCAAATTCAAAAAGTAAAATTTTATAATTTAGATGCTATTATTGCTGTAGGTTATAGGGTTAATAGTAAAAAAGCTACTCAATTTAGAATTTGGGCTACAAAAGTATTAAAAGAATATATTCTTAAGGGTTTTGTAATGGATGATAATAGATTAAAAAATGGTCAATATTTTGATAAAAAAATCATTAAATTTTTAGAAGATAAAAAATAATATTTATGGCTGGATTTAATTTTGAAAGGGATTTGAAGCATCAGAAATTAGCGGTGGAGTCGGTGGTTTCGGTTTTTGATGGGGTGGATATTATTGCTCCGACTGGGTCTATGAGTAGATTTAGAAATCCGATTTTTAATTGTGAAGTTTTGAATAAAGCTTATCGGGATAATATTCTGGCTTTATATTCTCAATATGGGGAGGGTTATAAAAAGCCTACTTATAGTAAGGTGATTGATATTATGATGGAGACGGGGACGGGTAAGACTTATACTTATGCTAAGACTATGTTTGAGTTGAATCGTCTATATGGGCTTTTTAAGTTTGTGATTGTGGTGCCGACTTTGTCGATTAAGGCTGGGACTATTGATTTTTTGAGCTCTAAAAGTAGTCGGGAGCATTTTTGGGAGCAATATGGGAAGTCTTTGAATTTGCATATTGTGGAGAGTAAAAAAGGTGGTAAGTCTAAAAAAGAGATGATTCCCCAAGCGGTGAGTAATTTTGTGAATGCTGGGAATTTTGCGACAAAACAAATTCAGGTTTTGGTGATCAATGCGGGTATGTTGAATTCTGATACTATGAGCAAGAGTTTTGATAGGTCTATTTTTGATACTTATTCGGTGCCTTTTGAGGCTATTGCTGATTTGGGTGTGGCTATGATTGTGGATGAACCTCATAAATTTACTCAAGGTAATAAAACTTGGGAAAATATGCAAAAGATGAAGCCTCAATTTATTTTGAGATATGGGGCGACTTTCTTAAAACAAGAAATTGAAAATTTGGTTTATTCTCTGACGGCTTTGGATGCTTTTAATCAGAATTTGGTGAAGGGTGTGATTGGGCATATTACGGAATTTGAAAATGGGAAGAATGTGGCTTTGAAATTGATGTCTTTGGATGGGACAGAGGCTAGATTTGAATTGGCAGAAGGGGATAAGGCTAAGAAAAAGTCTTTTGCTCTTTTGGTTAAGGAGAGTTTGGCTAAAATTCATCCAGCTATGCAAGATTTGAGTATACAAAAGATTAATCGTAGTGTGGTGGTTTTATCTAATGGTCTGGAGTTAAAAAGAGGGGATATTATCAATCCGTTTTCTTATGCGCAGACTTTGCAGGAGAGTATGATTACTAAGGCTATTAAAGAGCATTTTGAATTGGAGCGGGAATTATTGACTAGAGAGGTCAAAATTAAGCCTTTGACTTTGTTTTTTATTGATAATATTGAGGAATATCGTGAAAAAGAAGGTTATACTCGGCGGATTTTGGAGCAATGTATTGAGGCTCAGGTTAGGGCTTTGTTGGAGTCGGAGACGGATGAATTTTATCGGGGGTATTTGGAATTGACTTTAAGAGATTTGGCAGCTACTCATGGGGGGTATTTTGCGAAGGATAATGCTACTAATGATGAGTTAATCGAAAAGGAGTTGGAGGAGATTTTGCATGATAAACAGACTATGTTGAGTTTGGAGAATCCTCGGCGATTTATTTTTTCTAAGTGGACTTTAAGGGAGGGGTGGGATAATCCAAATGTTTTTCAGATTTGTAAATTGAGAAGTAGTGGCTCGGAGATTTCGAAATTGCAAGAGGTGGGTCGTGGTTTGCGATTGCCAGTAAATCAATATGGCAATAGGGTTAAAGATGAGCAGTTTTTCTTGAATTATTTTGTGGATTTTACGGAAAGTGATTTTGTGGATAAATTGGTCAATGAAATCAATGAGAAGTCAGGGACGATTATTTTGGATGCTTCTCAGACTAAATTATCTGAGGCTATGATTCAGGCTATTTTGGCTAAATATCCTAAATATGACAATGAAGCTTTGATCCTGTTGGAGGAATTGGATGAAGCTGGAGTGATTAAGAGAAATAATGATTTTAAAGAGGGCGGATTAGAGTATATGAAGCAGAATTTTGCTCCTGTGTTTGGGCAGGGGATTGGGAAGTCTAAAATTCGTAATAGTAAGGACAAAAAACAAAAAGTTGCTATTCGGGTTGAAAAATATGCTGAGCTTAAATATTTGTGGGAGAAATTAAATCAAAAGGTGATTTTGCAATATAATATTAAAGGTGAAAGTGAGTTTGAGCGAATTTTTGGGCAGTTTTTGGTTAAAAATTATGCTAAATTTATAAATAATGATGTTATCAATTCGACTAAAAAATTGTATATAGATAATGAAGTGGCTCGTGTTTATGATGAGAGTTCAGTTTATAATAAGGTCAATGCTGGGATTAAAATGATGAGTTATGCTGATTTTTTGCAAAAATTAGCTGTGGAGTTGAATATGAATATTAAAACTTTGCATCGGGTTTTGTTGGTATCTGGATTGGATTTTAATTCTTGGCTTAATATGGCGACAATTAGAATTATTAAAGATGAATTTGATAAATATCTTTTGTATAATGCTATGGAGGTTTTTGGGATTGAATATCAAAAAGTTACTAATACTGTGCATCCGACTAAATTTACAGATGCTAAAGGTATGGTCAAAAAAGAGGTTTTGGCTTCGGAAGTAGGAGGGGTTTTGGATGAATCTTTAGAGGTGGATCCAAATTTTATGTTGGAGCATTTATTTTATGATAGTGAATTGGAAAAAGAAAATATGCTGGAGCATATCAAAGATGTGATAGTTTTTACTAAAATTCCTAAAAATTCTATCAAAATCCCAGTGGCTGGTGGAGGTGGTTATTCTCCTGATTTTGCCTATGTCTTTAATTTGCAAAATGGTAAGAAAAAGTTATATTTTATTGTAGAGACCAAGAATGCGGATGAATATGGGCTTAGAGACACTGAAAAACAGAAAATTCGTCATGCTGAGAAGTTTTTTGGGGATACTATAAAAATTGAATTCAAAACTCAATTCCAAAATAAAAAGATTACTGATTTAATTCGAGAGATTATTGCCTAAATTTTGGAGATATGGCTAAACCTATTACTCATATTGACAAATTACAATATATATACTACAATTAAAAGAGTTCCCAAAAGAGGTGTGCTTTTGAGTGTTCATAGGTGTATGAACTGCTCACCCCGCTAATTATAATTATTATTTTATGCCTACTATACAACAATTAGTAAGACGAGGTCGCAAGACTTCTATCAAAAAAACCAAGTCCCCAGCTTTGGGGAGAACATTTAATGTTATTAAAAATAAACCTTTAGAGAGTAATTCTCCTTTCAAAAGAGGTGTGTGTGTAAAGGTTACCACTACTACTCCTAAGAAACCTAACTCTGCTCTCCGTAAAATTGCTAGAGTAAGATTATCTAATGGACAAGAAGTTACGGCTTATATTCCAGGTATGGGACATAATTTACAAGAGCACTCTGTTGTGATGTTACGAGGTGGTAGAGTAAAAGATCTACCAGGAGTCAGATATCATATTGTACGAGGAGTTCTAGATACTGCTGGAGTTACAGGAAGATCTCAAGAAAGAAGTAAGTATGGGGTCAAAAAACCTAAACAATAGATTTTAATTAAGATATTTTAAATATTATGCCTAGAAGAAAGCGCAATTATACTAGAGAAATTGAACTTGATCCAAGATACAAGAATCTTTTGGTTTCTCAATTTATCAACTATATTATGTTAGATGGTAAAAAAGCTGTAGCTCGTAAAGTTTTTTATGGAGCTATGGATATTATTGAAAAAGAATACTCTCAAGACCCTTTAAATGTATTTAATACTGCTTTAAAAAATGTTTCTCCAGCGGTAGAGGTTAAATCTAGAAGAGTTGGGGGAGCTAATTATCAGGTTCCTGTAGAGGTAAGACCAGCTCGTAAGACTTCTCTTGCTTTTAGATGGATGTTAGATGCTGTTCGTAAGAAAAAAGGTAAGTCTACGGATAAAAAATTAGCTGAAGAGTTAATGGACGCTTTTAATCAGACAGGGGCTGTAATTAAGAAAAAAGAAGATACTCAAAGAATGGCCGAAGCTAACCGTGCATTTGCTCACTTGAGATAAACTTTAAATTTTTCTCCTCACAAGCAAAACAAAATTTATAATAATTCTATACATTAGTAATTAAGAATCAAATGCTATGTCAAAAAATAATCAAGATATTCCCCTAAAGGATGTTCGTAATATTGGGATTATTGCCCATATCGATGCTGGTAAAACTACTACTACCGAGCGAATTTTGTATTTCACTGGTCTTAAGCATAAAATCGGAGAAGTTCATGATGGCGCAGCTGAAATGGACTGGATGGCTCAAGAGAGAGAAAGAGGAATTACTATTACCTCAGCCGCTACCACTTGTTTTTGGAAGGATCATAGAATCAATATTATTGACACTCCCGGTCACGTAGACTTTACTATGGAGGTTGAGAGGTCTCTAAGAGTTTTGGATGGTGCAGTAACTGTATTTGATGGAAAATCTGGTGTAGAGCCACAATCTGAGACTGTGTGGCGACAAGCTGACAGATATAATGTTCCTAGAATTTGTTTTGTAAATAAAATTAATCAGACAGGGGGAGACTTTTATAAGTCTTTTGAATCTATTAAAGAAAGATTATCTAAAGATGCCGTTGTAATTGCTTTGCCAATTGGTTTTGAACAAGGTATAAGAGGACTAGTAGATTTGGTTGAAAATAAAGCTTATGTTTATGCCGATGATGCTGGTATGACTGAAATTATTGAGGCTGAAGTTCCTGCAGATATGATAGAGCAGGTAGAAGAATATCGACAAATATTGATGGAAAAAGTTTCTGAAGTTGATGATAGATTAATTGAATTATTCCTAAATGACGGAGAACTGTCTACTGAAGAGCTAAAATATGCTATTCGTAAGGGTACTTTAGAATCTAAAATTTTCCCAGTTATGGGAGGAGACTCTAGAACTGCTATTGTAAGAAAACTTCTTGATTCTGTTATTGATTATCTGCCGTCCCCACTAGATATTGATGCTGCTAAAGGAACTGATGTAGACGATGAAGAAAAAGAATTGGTAAGAAAGGCTGATACAGCCGAGCCATTTGCCGGACTTGCTTTCAAAATTGCAACTGACCCATATATTGGACAATTAGTATTCTTCAGAGTTTATTCTGGTGTTTTGAAGAGTGGAAGTTATGTTTATAACTCTACTAAGGGTGAGAAAGAAAGAATTTCTCGTTTGGTTTTGATGCACGCTAATTCTCGAACAGAAGTAGATGAATTGTCTGCTGGAGAAATTGGAGCTATTGTAGGACTTAAGAATACTACTACTGGAGACACTCTTTGTGATGAAAAGAATCCAATTATTCTAGAAAAAATTGTCATCCCAGAACCAGTTATACAGATTAAATTAGAGCCAAAGACTAAAGTTGACCAAGAGAAGATGAGTTTAGCTCTACACAAGTTATCTGACGAAGATCCAACTCTCAAAGTTAGCACTGATGAAGTAACAGGAGATACTCTGATTGCAGGTATGGGAGAGTTACATTTAGATATTATTGTTGATAGAATGAAGCGAGAATTTGGAGTGGAAGTAAATGTGGGACAACCGCAAGTAGCATACAAAGAAACAATCCAAGGAACTGCTGAAGCTCAAGGAAAATATATCAAGCAGTCTGGAGGTAAAGGACAATATGGAGATGTATATCTGCGAGTTGAAGCTTTTGACCCTGAAACAGTAGAAATTGATCCTAAGAAACCTCAACATTATATCTTTGGTAATGATTTAAAGGGAGGATCTATTCCATCTGAATATGTACCTGCTATTGAAAAGGGAGTGAAAGAGTCTATTGATAGAGGTGTTATTGCAGGATACCCATTGATTAACATAAAAGCAACAGTTTATGACGGATCCTACCACGATGTTGACTCCTCTGAATCAGCTTTCAAAATTGCTGGATCTATGGCACTTTCAGCTGCTGTAAAAAAGGCTAACCCTATTATTCTAGAACCAATTATGGCAGTTGAAGTTACAATCCCAGAACAATATATGGGAGATGTAGTCGGAGATTTGAACTCAAGACGAGGTCTAATTGAGGAGATGAATGATAGAGCAGGAGGACTAAAAGTAGTTTCATCTAAAGTACCTCTATCTTCAATGTTTGGATATGTGACCACACTTCGGTCTATGACTCAAGGACGAGGTAATGCAGTGATGGAATTCAATGATTATCAGCCAGTTCCTAGCAATGTACAACAAGATATTATTGCCAAGAGAACAGCTAAATAATAGCTTTAATCTCTAAACCTAAAAAGCCTGAGAATAAAAACTCAGGTTTTTTGGTAGGTAGATACAGATTTGATGTATTCATTTGGAGGAGGTGGCCGCTAACGCTCTACCCCTTCGCCAGAGAGGGACATATTTATTGTCCTCCTTTGGAGGAGGTACCCGCAGGGTGGAGGTGGATTTTTTTCTACTGAAAATCTTGAAATTAATATATAATATAAAATATATAAGAAAACCTATAATGAGTAAAAACCCTGAAGAATATAACCCTGAGTGGATTCAAGAAATTTTACAAGTATATCAAAAGAGAGCTAAGAGATTAGATAAAAATAAGCTAGATCTAGGTACTGGTAATGCTAATATGAAATTAAGATCTAGCGATAATGATATAGACTTCCTATATGGGGATAGTAGGTTAGACATGGAAAATTTTAATGAAAAATACTTCTTAGCATATCTTATTGATTTTAGAATATTTATAAATAAATATGATAGTATTAAGAAACAAAATAACAATATATTTTTTGAAGAGGTTTTAAATATTATAAAAATTAAATATCCTGATAATGAGGTTTTAGGTAGGATAGAAATAAAATGGAAAAAGTTAAATACAGAGCATAGTCTAATAGAGCTTAATATGTCTAAACAAGAGTTTATAGATGTGTTTTTAAACTCTATTTTTCATGAGGATAGGAATAAAAATAAAAAGTTAAAAGAGATAGACTTTGAAGCAGCTCTTTATAAGTATCTATTTATAGACTATATTAGAGATGTAAGTGATTTAATTATTGCAATTTCTAAATTTATTGATAAGAATTATACACAGGGACAGTAATATGAGTTATACTATACGTATTAATATAATTATATTGTATGCCACTTGCAGATAGCGTGAGACCCATCAATCTGAATACCTTTATAGGTCAAAAACACCTTGTAGGAGAGGGTAAGCCTCTTTATCTGTGTATTACACAGCAATTGCCACAATCCTTTATTTTGTGGGGTCCTCCTGGAGTGGGTAAAACTACCCTAGCTCGTATATATAGTAATGCAATTGATGGTAAATTATATGAAGTCTCAGCAGTAAGAGCAGGGAAAAAAGATATAGAAGTAATTATCAAAGATAATACTGAACAGCAAAAGATTTTATTCCTGGATGAGATACATCGTTTTAATAAAGCTCAACAAGATTATTTACTTCCTTTTGTGGAAGACGGAACTCTGATTTTGATTGGAGCTACTACAGAGAATCCAAGTTTTGAAATTATAGCCGCCCTATAATCTCGTTGTATTATCTATACGCTAGTTACCCTTGCCGTAGAGGAAATAAAAGCTATATTAGCTCAGGCGGGATTAGGGGACTCTACTATAAGTGAGTATATTGCACAATATGCTAATGGAGATGCCCGCAAGGCTCTGGGTATTTATGAGAGAGCAAATTCTATGTATTCAGATACTCTAAGTATTGAGAATATTGAAGCCATCTTGAAGGATACAAATCTTAGATATGATAGGGCAGGGGAGGCACATTATGATGTTATTAGTGCCTTTATTAAAAGTATGAGAGCGAGCCAAGTTGATGCAGCTTTATATTATCTTGCTCGTATGCTAGAGGGGGGAGAAGATCCTAAATTTATTGCACGAAGAATGATTATTTTTGCCAGTGAAGATATTGGTATGGCTCTTCCCACAGCTCTTGTGATTGCCAATGAAGTATTCCGAACAGTAGAAGTGGTAGGGCTTCCAGAGGCTTCTATTAATCTAGCACATGGAGTGCTGTATCTGGCTCAAGCCCCCAAAGATAGAAGAGTCTATGACGCCATTAAGGATGCCCAAAGAGAAGTAAAACAATCGGGAAATCTCGCAATACCATTAAATATTCGTAATGCTGCTACAAATTTGATGAAAGATTTAGGTTATGGCAAAGATTATGAATTATATGATACAGGAAGTTATCTTCCAGAAAACATACAGAATAAAACTTTTTGGAAAAAATCTAAGAAGAAATAATAAAAGAATAAGAGTCAGTAGCTTTATTATACTGTTGTAGAGATAGTGTATTTTTGTCCCTAATAATGTCCTCCTTCGGAGGAGGTGGCACGGAGTGCCGGAGGTGGATCATTAACAAAAAATATAGATCAGGATTAATAGATTATACTTTATCCACCCCCACCTTTCAGGCTACCCCCTCCAAAGGGGGACAATATATATATTTATGTTAGAGTTGCATTGCTTTAAAATTCCCCTCTCGAGGGGTGGCAGGCATTGCCTGACGGGGTGGAAAATAGGCGACTGCAAGGTCGCCCCTACATATTAATTGAAGTCTTTCTTACGGAATACTTTTCTCCAGACAAATCGTCGAGTATGAGCCAAGGCTACATAGAATACCGGATAGGCAAATATTACCAATAGAGTACTAGATGCAAGTCCGAATACCAGTGCATAAGCAAGTCCTTCCCAGAATGGGTCAGCAAAGGCGAGAGGAAGTATAGCTACAATAGTTGAGAGAGAAGTAGTAATCAAAGCTCGGAAACGATATTTGATTGCTCCAGAAATTGATTCTCGAATAGATCCCGTTTCTGCTAAGACGGCATTTGAGTAATCAAGTAAGAGAATAGTATTATTAACCACAATACCGACAAGACCCGTAATACCAATTAAGGCAAAGAAGCTCAGAGGATTATTGGTCAAATAGAGTCCAAAGAATAATCCAGGGAATGAGAATGGTACTGCCATCAAGATGAGGAAAGGTTGGCTCAAGGAATTGAATTGCAATACCAAGAGTACATACATAATGATAATAGCCGCAATAAGAGCAAATATCGCAGATTGGAAGGAATCGAGATTTTCTCCTTGTTGTCCTAGATCAAAGGCAACTCCATCTTTGGATAAATCATACTTAGAACGAAATGCATCAGTATCAAATTTGTCCTTGATAGCTGTTTGCGCTTCCAATATAAGATTGGTATTCTCAGGGTCAGACACAGCAACTTGTACAGAAGCAAATCTTCTTCCATCTTTTCGGGTAATAGTATCAATATTATTGATAATGACATCTTTGATTTCACCACCATCTAATTGGATATCTCTGGTAAAGTCTCGAATTTCTTTGGTTGAATTTTCAAGATTTTTTTGATTGTCTGAGAATACTTGGAAAGTAATCTGATAATCATCAGTTGGAGGCCCAGCTCCAGCTATACCTGCTTTGAGTTTCAAATCTTTGAGCTTTACATTATCAGCAATCTTATCATTAATTTCAGATACAATAGTTGCAGAAGTTTTCTCTCGCTCTCCAAGAGGTGTAAGAGTAATATACATTAATACACCGGATGCATCTGCATTAAAATAGGTAATATCATCAATATACTCAGCATTGGTATCTTTGATAATTTTCTCAACTTCCTTAGTGGTATTAATAGATTTTTGAAGATCACGATTATCCTTTAATATAGAAGTAACAGTAATCTCATTGGTGTCTTTAGCCGGAGCAAAAATAGCAAATTTGAGTTTACCTGCAGTAAATATTCCAGCTCCAATAAGTGCTATCGTCAAAACAAATATTATAGTACTACGCCATATATTATTAAGATACCAATTGGTATACTGATACACTTTAATATTAATCCAATCAATAATACCAGGAACAAAGTAGATAACATTATAGAGTGCTTTACTAATACCTTTTCTTTTCGTCTTTACTCCTGTCTCAGCTTCATAATGAGGTAATACAAGATTTGCAAAGAAAGGGATGAGAGTAAGACTGACTATCAGAGATAAAGCTAAAGTCAAGATAACGGTAATAGGAATAAGCTTAATAAATTCTCCTAAAGTACCAGATACAAGAGCAATAGGAATAAAGGCTAGAATGGTAGTAACAGTTCCGGATATATCCGCTAGCCCCACCGTATTAATTGCATGAATTACCGCCTTTTTCCCTTTATAACCTTGTTTACGGGCATTATCAATAGCATCAATCACGAGAATGGCATCATCCGCAATTAATCCAATCACTAGAATCAGTCCAAATAAAGTAAGAGTATTAAGAGAATATCCAATCAGATATAATCCTAAAGAAGTAAGTGCAATAGAGATAGGGATAAACACCGCAATCACAATAGAAGCTCTCCAGTTAACAATTAATATCATAATAATCATAACCGCGATAAGCCCAGATATAGCACTTTCCTGGAGTAGAGATAATTGAGCTTTGAGTGAATTAGAAGCATCTCCACCACCAAATATCACATCATATCCATCTAAATCTCCAGCATCCTTGAGATTTTGAACTTTGTCTTGAATAGCCTGTGAGAATTCAATGGTTCCCTTAGAAGTATCTCGTACAGCTCCAATCAAAATAGCATCAGAGAATACTAATTTATCATCAGAGTTGCGATGAGCTGAGCGTCCAAATTTAATTTGTTCTAAATTAGATTCACCGGTAATAGGATTCGTTTGAACTTCTTGTAAATCAATGACATTTGTTCGAGTAACTGAATTCACAGCATCTATTTCTTTTGCAACAAAAGTAGCCTTATCTTGCAATTCCTGAGTAGATTTTCCATTCCCAATTAAACTAAATACCAAATCATTTTCTCCATCAAAAGAAGCAGCATTAATTGTGACAAAAGAAGGTTTGGTATCCTGGGGTAGGGTAGCGCCATTAACTGCATCTTCTAATAATTTTGCCCCATCCTTAGAAGTTGTACCTTCTTTGAATTCAACCGTAATATTAGAAAAATTATCAGCACTGGTAGAGGTAATAGCTTTAATCTCCTGTACGCTATTAATAGCCGATTCAATTGGCTCGGTAATATCTTTCTCTACAAGCCCCTTGTCATTGACAAAGTAGGGGGTTTGAATCAGCGCAACCGGAACTTCAATAGTGGGAAAACCCTCTCTTTTAAGGAATGTAGTATAAGCCGCAGTTCCAATAGCAAGAATACCGATTAATAAGAGAACAGTAATTCGCCATTTATTCAAGAAGAATAACGCAATTTTTGTTAGGGCATCGGGTTTATTGGATGTATCCATAAAGTATATTATAGCTAATATTATTTTGTCATTATTATAGCTTAAATATATATATTTAGCAAATAAAAATTGATAGTTATATAGATGGCACTAGTCAAAATATGAAAAATTTGCTAAAATATAAACAATAGGAGAGTTCGCATAGTTGGTCTAGTGCGCACGCTTGGAAAGCGTGTATACCGAAAGGTATCAAGAGTTCGAATCTCTTACTCTCCGCAATAATCTAAAAAATAGGAGTATACCCCTATTTTTTAATTTCAGTAAGTTAGTAAAGAGAAATTCGAACTAGGGAAGGGAATATATCTCTTTTGTCTCCCTTTGGAGGGATTACCCGTAGGGGGGAGGGTGGATAGGAGCAAATCCCATTCATTTCCCTTTTTATGTTATAATATAAATATATAATATCTAAACTCAACACTATGTCATTCTATGATCTTTCTTTCAATGATACTGCTGGGAATATAATCAGTATGCAACAGTTTCAAGGCCAAGTTCTTTTACTTGTCAATACGGCAACTAAATGTGGACTAGCTCCGCAGTTTGTTGATCTGGAAAATCTCCATCAAACCTATAAAGATAAGGGCTTAACCGTTATTGGCTTTCCTTGTAATCAATTTGGTGATCAAGAACCTGAGACTAATGAAACGGTAGTAAATGTATGTCAGATTAATTACGGGGTATCTTTTTTACTTTCAGAAAAAATTGATGTAAATGGAGAGAATACTCATCCAGTATTTGCATATCTCAAAGAACATTCACAATCTGGTCTATTGGGGGATTCTATCAAATGGAATTTTACCAAATTTTTGGTCTCATCAGATGGTCTTACGATTAAACGCTATGCTCCTACGACAAGTCCTATGGATATCAAGGCAGTGTATAAGATGAGGAGATCGTAGACATAGAGTCAAGGAATTGGAGAGGAGTAAGATAGTTAAGAGAAGTATGAGGACGAACAGATAAATATTCAATAAGCCATGAAGAAAGTATAACATTAAGTTCA
>JAULZW010000007.1:0-92221 GCA_032117235.1 Minisyncoccota bacterium
TATATAATATTAGTTTGACTCACATATTATATCCTATTCTCTATACAGAGAGGAGCCTCACGGCTCCTCTCTGTATTACTATCTATTACTATCCTCTATGTCTACGATGTTTCTCATCTTATTCATACTAAAATTCTAAATCTTGCTCAGGAATAATCTTTATCCCTAAATTTTGTGCTTTTTTTAGTTTACTACCAGCTTTTTGACCTACTAACAAAATATCTGTATTAGAGCTAATCTGAGAGACTACAACTCCCCCTTCTGACTCTATTTTTTGCTTTAATTCATCTCTAGTGAATTTATCAAATGTACCTGTAATACAAACATTTTGATTTGTCCATATACCCTGTATTATTTGAGGATAATCTATATTTACCCCTGCTTGTAATAATTCTTGTATAATAGATAAGTTATTAGTATTATGTATATAATCTAGTATTGATGTAGCCACTTTTTCTCCAATATCTGGAATATTTTGTAATTGTTCTAAATTTGCTTGTAGAAATTTATCTAAATTTTTAAAATATCGCGATAATTGTAAAGCTGTTTGATTACCAACAATAGGTATACCGAGAGCCTGAATAAATCTTCTAAAAGTAATTTTTTTTGCATTTTGAATACTTTTGAATAGGTTCATAGCTGACTTATCTTTAAATCCAGCAGTAACTTTAATATCATCCAGACTCAATTTGAATACATCATTAATATGCTGAATTAAACCAGACTCTTGTAATCTTGATAATATTTTTTTACTCAATCCTTCTATATTAAAACCTTCTTTGGAAACTGCATAAGCTAAATACTCAATATGACGAGCTGGGCATTTGGTATTAGGACAATATCTATTCACTTGATTCTCTTGTTGTATAAGGAGAGTTGCGCATTCGGGGCAATTTTCTGGATATTGATATTCTGTCTCCACTCCTATTCTCAGATCTGGCAATACTTTTACAATTTCAGGAATTACATCTCCTGCCCTTCTAATAATCACTGTATCTCCTATTTTTAAATCTAATCGTTCAATTTCATCTTGATTATGTAAGGTAGCTCTGGTGACAGTCACTCCATATACATTAACTGGTTGCATTATAGCAACAGGAGTGACTTTACCAGTTCTACCCACTTGTGAGACAATATTTATTACTTGAGTAGTAACTTCCTCAGCTGGAAATTTATAAGCAATCATAAATCTTGGACCTTTACCAGTGAAGCCTAATTCATTTTGTATTTTCTTATCATTCACCTTGACCACCACTCCATCATAAGCAAAATCTATTTTTTCCCTTAAAACCAATAGTTCATTGTGATATTGTTGTACTTTCTTTATATTTGTAACTAATTTATTCTCCTTAACTACCGGCAAACCAAAAGCCTCCAAAATCCAATATTCCTCTTGCTGAGTAATTTGACCTAAATCAGTTACTAAGTTCCAAGCGAAAAAACTAAGCCCCCTACTAGCTGTAATACTGCTATCTAATTGCCTTAATGACCCTGCCGCCAAATTCCTAACATTAGCATATTCAACCTGACCTTGAGATTTTAGCTTCTGATTAATTAATTCTAATTGAGAATATCTAATATAGGCCTCACCTCTAATTTCACAATTTCCTTGCCAATTATCATTAACTCTTTTAGCTAAATTTTCATTATATCTATTGAGTTTAGAGATAATTTGCTCTTTTTTATTCAGTGTAAGAGGTATATCTTGAATAGTTTTAATATTATGAGTAATATTCTCACCCTCCATCCCATTACCTCTGGTTAACCCTTGAGTTAAATTATAATTCTCATATTTCAAGCTAACTGCCAGCCCATCTAATTTTAACTCAACAAAATATTGCCAATTATCATTATTCGTAAAAATACCTTTATTTCTTTGTTCCCATTGATATAATTCTTCTTCATCAAAGACATCATTCAAAGACAGCATAGGGATAGTATGAGAAACTTTTTCGAACTCTGGCAAAACCTGACCCCCAACCCGCTGAGTTGGTGAATCTGGAGTAATTAAATCTGGATAGAGATCTTCTAATTTAGATAATTCATGCATTAAACTATCCAAGACACCTCCAGAGACAGTAGAAATATCTTGAATATGATAATTGGAGCGATGTGTTTTAATCTCTTGCCTTAATTTTTGAATTTTATCAATAATGTTTTTATAATCATTCATAGTTAGATATACATTATCTAATATACAATTCAACTCTTGCTGGTCTATTAATACCAGTAGGATCGGTACAACTATCCCCCTCAGCGTAAGACACAACGGAAGCCAATACCCCTCCAAGAAAATCCAGGCGTAGCATCCAGTGTCATATAGAAGACCCCTGAAAGTCCATCAAACCATTCACCACCGCGGAGGAATCCATAATTAGTATTATTACTACTAGTTCCATAACTTTTTAGGGCTCCTAGATTCTGCTCAATTCCCCAACTACTGTTACTTGGTCCTACTAAATCTCTACTTAATGCTCCAAAGTTGGTTATACTATTACTTAAACCTGTCTTATATTCTCTCAATGCAAAACCTGTAATACTTCCTGTTGGTTGGTCTTTTCCTAATATGGTATCATTAGTCCACTCCCAAACATTGCCACTTAAATCCCAGATAACCTCTCCATTGCTTAAGGTATGTGTTCTTCTCTGTCTACTTGTTCCACTATTATCGGTGCCAAAGTATGGATTATCATCTGTACTGGCAGCAAGACTGGCATATGGAACGCCATCACTATGCCCACTCCATAGTCCTCCTCCAGCTAAATCTGTGGATCCTATAGTGCCATCCCTCCAATTAATATTTTGTGCTTCTATATTCCTTGCTATGGTCATCCATTCATTATTATTAATTAAGCCATACCCTGGTCCATTCAAACTACAGGAGGAGATAGCATTAGTTTGATTTATCCAGACTTGTGGTAGCCCTATTTCTTGTGTTGTAGCTGCTACTGTTTCTGATCCTGTCTTTGCTTCATACTTCATTACACAAAAGTCGTTGGTTCCGTATAAGCTATTTCCTGGTACTCTTATATATCCTGTCGGACATGTGAAAGCTACTACTACATCAGAGGAGGACTGAAACTTCTCTTCAAAAGTTCTCTCTACTGTAAAACCATTACGATTAACCCTACCTCTACTTACAATATAAGCTGGTTTACTACCATTTTTAGGAAAAAAATCTACCCTATATTCTATACCAAGATTAGAATCTAGAGATTCCCATGATGTTAAGTTTTGGGGTACATTTTTATCATTACCACTGAAATTAAAGTTAATAACATTACTTGTAGCTCGTTCTTCTATATCATAAACCCAATGTTCTAACCCAGTCTTAGCAGCCTGAATTGCTTGTTGAGACATTAAATTTTCTCTGGAAATTTTAGACTCTACTGATAATTTTTGAGATATAGGAGCTAAGTATATAAGCATAATACTACATACCATAAGAGTTACTAATAGACTTATATCTCCTTTTTTAATTTTAAATAAATATTTCATATAAATTACATTATCTAATATACACTTCAACTCTTGCTGGTCTATTAATACCCGTGGAGTCTTGACAACAGTATATACCATCTCCTGCTGAATAGTTAATACCGCCGGCTAGGGATTCGCTAGGCCACACCCCCCCCATACCAATTCCTCCAGAAACATCGTTTGAACCTATTGGTTTACCAGTAGCAGGAATAGGTTGTAATGAGTACAAACCTTCTCCGTTTTCATTCCATCCAAAACCCCATCTAACTTTTCCATGCGATACAAAATCATAGCCAGTATTCGGATGACTTATATAATTAAACCCATAAAACTGAATGTCTGGTTGACTACTAAATATACCATTTTGCCAACCACTGAAAGTTTTTGCATCCATTATAAACTTACCACTTCCAAAAGGTGTCATAGGATATGTTTTATTAAAAAAATCTATTGGTGCTATTTTATTAGAATCACCTGCTCCATTAAAATTCTTTTCTAACCATGTCCAGCCCAATTGAGAAGCATTTATAGAACCTCCGTTTTGTATATCAGGCCAGATAGCCATCATATCTTGTGCTTTAAAATAGTTCATAGTATTAAACTTAGCGTCTGCGTCATTTCTAGTAGTGTCATTAGGGTTTAGAACTGTATCAGTAGTCCAATGATTAGAATCGTATCCAAAGGTAGTACCCTGCGTTGCTTTCATCATCATCATCCAACCTCCACCATCGTATATAGGATCTAGTATAGAGTAAACTTTTGTCGGACCTACTACAGGTAAATCAATCCAGTATACTCCATTACTAGTAAATCCTTTCTCTACTAAATACTTAGCACTTGGAGCCGCCTTTGCTGGTGAAGATCCATCTTTTACTACTATAGGAGGAGAGTCATCTATTGTAAAGCCTAATGATTCTAATGACATTCCATCAGTAGTTCCATTTCCTTGAACATAAAAATCTATTGTATTAACTCCCTTTATAAGATTGGATATAATTGTTTCAGCCCCTAATGTATATGTATTATTAGTAGGGTTCCAAACACCATTATTAAGAACTCCATCATTTACCGTATATTTAGGGACCCATGAACCTTGAACCCCTCCACTACCACTATCATCTGCTGCCCATCTAAATTTTAACCTTAACTTATTTATTTGAGAATCTGGTATATTTGATAAATCTAACTTTTGACGGAATACAAATTGAGTCCACTTAGCATCATTATTTCCAGTATTATTATTAGCAATCCACCCGTCTCTAGCAGTAACATTAGCTACCGAGTAAAATGTATTATTTCCGTTTAAAAATGAGCTTGCTGAAGTATTATTTGGCAAATCAATATTTGAAACATTAGAAGCTACCTCCCAATAATTTATATTTGTTTTTGTGGTTGAAGCAAATATTATATCATTAACGGGTAAAATACTGGACTGCATAGAAACAGTATCCTTCCCATCTGCTGAATTAGATTTTATAAATATAGTGACTAATCTATTAGGGGTTACATTTTTAGCAAACAACACTTCTACAACATTAAATAAATTAGGGTCTGTTAAATCAGCATCATTTCGTAATATTTTTTTATTTGTCTGATCAAATTTATAAATAATAAGAGCTCCATCTTGATTTATGAATTTTAAATTACTACTATCTACAACATAAACTATTGAAGCTGTCTTCAACTCTTTTTCCATCTTATTTATAACAAATTGAAGATTATCTCTCATATTATCACTAGTCTGAGATTCTCTTTGATATTTAATAACACTAGCTACTGGTTGAGATATAACTAGCATAATAATAGACAATATACCTACTACTACCATTAATTCAACTAAAGTAAATCCTTTTTTTGTTTTCATAAATTTCAATCTATTCTATATAATTCAATAGTAGCCTTATACACTCTCAAGGCTTCACCTCTAGGATTTCTAACCACTACTGTACTAGTAACTTTAGGTATTCCTCCAATGGTAGTAGAATTATCAACCTCAACAAATCTATAAAATATTTTATTACTAGTATCTGCTGACATTTTATAGATAGAACCTGCAGTTGGCTCATCTAAGTCACAAGTACTCCCATTAATAATATCATTGACATTATCATCTGTACATGTAGAAGTAGAAGTTAAACTTGCTGTAGTAGTATCTACTTGATATGTATTTATACCAGTAGGTAAAACAGTACCATTAGCATAAATTGTTCTCACTATTTCAAGCCCTTCCGATACTAAAAGATTAGCAGTATTGTCATGTTGTAAAAAAAATTTAGCTCTCATTATGTTTAATTGCAAATCTAACATTGCTATAAAAGAGGTAGTTAGAATTGTGATGGCAACTAATGATCCTACTAATGTAGCCCCTTTTCTAGTTTTCATACTAATTATTTTACTTCAATTAAACCAGAGCTAGTGACTCTAATTGTTTTGGAAATACCTTTAGTCAATGTAATAGACTTTTCAGTAGTGGCTGCAAAAGGTACATCAAAGTTAAATGTAACATCAGCATCTATATCGGCATAATTTAAAGTTTTGGTGGACAATGAATAATTAGACTCATTGCAAATAGTTGACGGGGGTGTACTGGAAGTATAAATTGGTTGTATTTCTTTAGTAGAACTAGTTATTCGCACTCCTATAGAACATAGCTGTTTTATACTATCAATACCTACCGTCTGACTTTTTGAGGGTGCCAAGGCTTCATTCTGGGCTTTTCTAATAGCTTGAACTACTTGAGAAACATCTTCGTCTAACATAGCTCTTTCTCTAGAAGAAAAAAAACCCTCTACGCTTATACTTGATATAATACCTACTATAGCTAGTGATACTAATATCTCTACTAATGAGAATCCTGTTTTCATATTTATATATTAGGCATAATTAAATAATACCATATATTTACATTTGAGACAAGTTTTATTTCGATTAATGTATATACTATAATAAATGTTAATATAATACTAGGTCCAAATGCAATTTTTTGCTTCAAAGAAGAGTTGTGATTGATAATCATTATGATTATGCCCCAAATCATACCTATGAAAAATGAACCGAAAAAAAACGGCATAGCCCAAATTAATGGGATAAATAATCCAAGCCCCAAAAATAACTCTATATCTCCCCAACCTATACCTTGCTTTTTGGTAATAACATATAAAAACCAAGTGATAAACATACAAATAATAGCTGTAATAAAAGAATCCGGCATTATTCGTGTTTGATAATATTCCAAACCGAACCATATTAAACCTAGAGTTTGAATTGTACGAAGTTGTATGACAGGTATAAGCTGATACTTCAAGTCATAGACAAATACAATTACTAATTGAGTAATTAAAGTCAGAGTAATTAAAATCTTTGAGATTTGAATCCAACTCAAACTATATAAACTTAATATATCAGGAATAAATAGATATATATAAGCTGTAAATAACATAGCTGTTATTAACTCTACCAGAGGATATTGAATAGATAGTTTCTGATGACATTTTCTACATTTACCTTTTTGTATTAAGAAAGATATAATTGGGATAAGCTCACTCCAAGTTAAGATATGTTTGCAATGCATACATTCTGATCTACCATTCCAAAATTTTTTTTCAGTAGTCATCCGGAATAAGACAACATTCAAAAAACTACCAATCCCAAGTCCTAAGATAAAGATTATAATAAGAACATATAGCATAAATACTAAACTAAAATTTATATTTAATTCCAGTGAATTTGATAGATAAGAGAAAATTAATTCTCTCTTATCTACACAAAGTAACTTGAATTATGGACAAGCTGTTAGTGACGAGTTAACTATTGCCTCACCTGTAGCAAGAGTTATAAATCTTGTTGTTCCTGTACTATCTGCACAATACCAGTCAAGTTCATTAGTAGTGTTTCTAGTTCTAACTGCCATAACCCAGAATCCAACACCACTATTACCTCTTATAGGAGTAGCTGCATCACCAGTACCCAGAGTTTCTCCATTAGTGGTAAGAGTAGTACGAAGTTGACCAATTCTACCGGCAGTGGCAGATAGAGGGTTGAGATACTTATTAGTATTTAATGTATATCCGTCTAATTCCATAATGGATCTAAGAGAGGATAGAGCTGATTGCACAGAAGCTGCTCTACCACGACTTCTAGCACTATTTACATTTACTAATACTACTGAGGCTAAGATACCAATAATGGCAATTACCACAAGTAATTCAATCAATGTAAATCCTTTTTGTAATTTTTTCATTTTTTCACACCTCCTTTCTTTATCATATATTTACATTTATTTAATATCTTGATTATATTTTAGAATGCTCCAGCGATATTGTAAATAGGCATTAAAACTGCTAATACAAATATACCGACCCCGACTCCAAGTCCTACTATCATCACTGGTTCTACTAAAACTGTTAGGTTAGCGACAAGATTATCCACTTCTTGTTTATAGAATCTAGTTAAAGTTTGTAAAACCAAAATAGTTTTTCCTGTTTTCTCTCCTACCGAGATAATCTGAGAGGCAATATATGGAAATTCCGGGTATTTCATCAAAGTATCAGACAATTGCCCACCACCTTTCACACTCTCAATAGCTTCTAGAATTATTTTTTCAAAAACAGAATTTCCTACTATTTTAGAGTTTATTTCTAAAGATTGCAGTAATGGAACTCCAGCTCTTAATAAATTACTTAAATTGGTAGCAAATCTAGCTATGTATAATTTAGTAAATAATTGTCCAAATATGGGTAGTCTAAGTTGCCATTTATCTACAAATTTCTTACCAAATTCTGTTTTTGTAAAATATACTATACCTGCTACTATACCTATAATTCCTATAAGAACTGGAAATATATGTTTTTGTAACAAATTTGAGCCTGAAATTAGAATTTGAGTCATCCATGGTAATTCCTGATCAGAACCAGTACTTTCTAAAACCTCAACTAAGTCAGGTAAGACAAAATAGGCTATCCCTAAAGATAAAACTACAAAAATTAGCAGCACAAATACAGGGTAAGATAATGCTCCTTTAATTTTATTATTCAAATCATATTGTTCTTCTAGATAATCAGCCATATACAGCAAAGATTCTTGCAACCCTCCAGAAGCTTCTCCCGATCTAATTATAGATACGAATAAGTTATCAAATACTTTTGGATTTTTTGCCATAGCATCTGATAACAAAGTACCATCTTGTAATTCTAACACTAATTTATCTAAAATTTGTTTGAAATATTTATTTCTATTATTTTGATCTCTTAATACACTTACTGCTTCTATCAAAGGAATTTGCACTTCTAAAAACACAGCTAGAATCCTAGTAAATACTACCAATTCTCTGGATGATACTTTGTTAAATATTTCTAAGTCTTTCCCAAACAAAGATTGTTTATTAATATCTTGTAGCGAGATTACAATCAAATCTTTACTTTGTAGTGCAGTTAGGGCTGAGTCTTCGGTTGAAGCATCAACTACACCTTGTTTGAGTATATTATCTTTAGTTTTTGCTAAATATTTAAATTTTGCCATAAATTTTTGTTATGTTGCTGATCTTTTGAGCATACTTCTTAAACTAACTGGGTCTGGAGAGTATAAAAGCGCAGTCTCATAAGAAACTATACCTCGTACAATTAAATCAAATAATGATACATTCATAGAAATCATCCCTTCTTTTCTATGAGTTTCAATAACTGTATCTAACTGGTAAATACGATTTTCGCGGATTAAACTCTTTACAGCATTATTAACTAACAATATTTCTAGAGCTGGGGTTAATTCACCATTAACAGTAGGAATTAATCTTTGAGAAACAACTGCTTGCAGAGAATTAGCGATTTGAGACCTAACCTGTCCTTGCTGATAAGTTTGGAAAGTATCTATAATTCTATCTATAGATTGAGTTGCACTATTGGTATGAAGGGTTGAAAAAACTAAATGTCCAGTTTCAGCAGCCGTTACTGCCACCTTCATAGTATCTAAATCTCTCATTTCACCCAATAAAATAACATCAATATCTTGCCTAAATGAAGCCTCAAGAGCATTACTAAAACTTTTTGTATCATATCCTATTTCTCTTTGAGTAATAATACTTTTATCTGGTTTATATACAAACTCAATAGGATCTTCTATAGTAACAATTTTTACATCTCTAGTATGATTAATTTCATTTATAACCGAAGCCAATGTTGTGGATTTACCAGATCCTGTAGGTCCAGTAACTAACACAAATCCTTGCATTAATTGAGAAAATTGATGTATAACTGCAGGTAAACCTAATTGCTCAAAAGTAAGTATATCTGAGGGTAAATATCTCATTACTAAATTCGGATATCCCTGAGCAATAAAAGCATTTACACGAAATCTAGAGGTAGGCTCATTGAATGTATATGCAAAATCTTGCTCTTGCCCACTATACAAATCGTCAATCTTATCTTGAGATAACATAGAGCTAAGCAATTCATTGATAGAATCCTTGGTTAAAATATCCTCCTCTATAGTTATTAATCTATTTTTAATTCTCAATATTGGCTTACTACCTGTTGTCAAGTGAATATCAGAACCTTTAGCGTTAACAATTTGATTAATTATAGATGATAAATTGATTTGCATATATATATTTATATTTTAATTTTGAGGTAAATACTTTTGTATAGTGCGCAAAACTTCAGTTGGAGTATAATTAGATTTGACCATATAGTCTAAGGCCCCTAACTCAAAAGCCTGATTAATATCAGCTTGTGAAGACAAATTACTAAGAACTATAACTGGGATATCTTTAAACTTATCTTCCTTCTTCAACCATTTTAATATATCAAATCCACTAATGTTAGGCAGGACTAAATCTAGCAATATCAAATTTATATTATTCTTATCCAAAATAAACTTTAATTCATCTTTATTAAGTGCAGTAAATACATTTGTGTTTATTTCTTCTATTTTATTAGAATACATCTGCTTAATAAAGGGATCGTCTTCTATTAGTAGTATGTTATATTTCATGATTTATATATTTATATACTGTATTGTGTATATTATATTATAGTTTTTTAATCTTGTCTATACTTCTACCATTGTCAATAACTCTGTTAATGATAAATATCCCATTAACACTTTCAGTATTCCATCTTGCTTTAAAGTAACATAGTTATTAGTCTTGAGATGATTTATTATATCGTCTACTCCAGTATTTTGTCCAATTATTTCTCTTAATTCTTCTGTCACAGATAAAACCTCAAAAATAGCCATTCTACCCTTAAATCCATTCGTGCATTTGGGACAGCCTACAGGTTTATAGCCCTTATCAAAATTACCTGAGTATACGCTTTGGATATATTCAGCATCGAGAGTATTTAGAGAATCTTTAATATATTTTTGTTCCTGTTCAGAAAAAGTGATTTCTTGTTTACACTCTGGGCAGAGTGTTCTAGATAGTCTCTGAGCTATTACAACTTGCAAAGAAGCTGATAATAAGAAAGGTTCTACTCCCATATCGGTCAATCTAGGGATAGCTCCTGGAGCATCATTAGTATGCAATGTTGAGAACACAATATGTCCAGTCAAAGCTGATTGCACGGCTAATCCAGCTGTTTCACCGTCTCTAATTTCTCCCACCATAATAACATCCGGATCTTGCCTCAAAATAGATCTCAATCCAGTGGCGAATGTATAGTTAATATCTGGCCTGACTTGCGACTGATTAATTCCAGCTAAATAATATTCTATTGGGTCTTCTAAAGTTACTATATTGATATCTTCTGTATTAACCTGAGCTAATAAAGTATAAACTGTAGTTGATTTACCAGATCCAGTAGGACCAGTTAATAATATCATACCAAATGGCTTATTAATGGCATCCCGAACTATTTCTGCTTTTGGACCTATGTATCCTAGTGATTCTAATGTCCTTACACCACCTGATGTGTCTAAAATTCTAAGTACTATTTTTTCCCCATAGTTTGTGGGGAAGGTGGAGACTCTAAAGTCTATTTTTTTATCTTGCTCTATGATGGAAAATCTACCGTCTTGAGGCTTTCTCTGTTCATCAATTTTTAAATTAGATAATATTTTGATACGGGCTACAATTGCAGGATATAAAACCTTTGGCAATACGAGGCTAGTATATAGAACACCATCTACTCTAAATCTAACTCTAACGGAATCCTCTGAACCTTCAATATGTATATCTGATGCATCACCCGTTACAGCTGTTTTTACAATAACAGATACTATTTTTATAATTGGAGCAGTTTCTAAGTTTTCTTTATTAACATCTGAAATATCAGGAAGCTCCTTAGTTTCCTCATTTTTTTCTTCAAATTCTTGAACATTATCTTTCACCGCATTAGTTAATGTATCAAAATCTTTTAATAGATTGGTAATATCATTTTCTGTTGCTACAAATAATTCAAATTTTAAATATTTTTCTTGAAAAATAAATTTTATAGCTTGAATTGCAT
Organism: Minisyncoccota bacterium; assembly: GCA_032117235.1. Classification (GTDB taxonomy): domain Bacteria; phylum Patescibacteriota; class Minisyncoccia; order SW-4-49-11; family SW-4-49-11; genus CALRBF01. The sequence goes on from JAULZW010000007.1 coordinate 11,925, forward strand.
TATAGCTATCTGGATCTGAAATAGCTACTGAAATTAAATTATTATCTTTAGCAAAAGGTACTAAATTATATTTTCTCATTATAGTAATAGGTAGAATTTCGTACAATTCTTTATCAACTTCATATTCTGATAAGTCAATATAGCTTAATCCCCAAAACTCTGCATTTATTTTTAATAACTGTTTTTCAGTAAAATTACTAGAAAGAAATTGCTTAATATCATCTTCTGATAAAGAATCAAAATTTGCTATGTCCTTAAATTTTTCGGGAAATTCTATTTTTAGAGATTCAAATGTTTTTCTTAAATCAAATTGCATATTTTGTGAATTTATTTAAAGAAATTTTTGATTACAGTAATATTATCTTCTATTTCAACTTTTTTATTCATAGAATTTAAAATTGGATTTATAATACCATATCCAAAATATAACATAATAATTATGCTTAATATAATTGTTATTGTTGTTGTGTTTATATTATACTTAAGTTTATTTTTCATAATGTTACATAATATGTTTTTACTCTTATTGAAGAGTTAGATTTTTGAGAAAAACCATCTACATCTAAGTTCGTGGTACCACTCACACTTTGAATATCAATATACTGTTTAGAATCAGCTAATTTAGATAGAAATGAATCTACGGAACTCTTATTACCACTAATAGCCATATTGATGTCAATGATTTTTAATTTATTCGATTTTTCAGCACCTCCTAAAATTTCACTTGTATCTAAGTTTTCATCTTCGACATTGGATGTAGGAGCAGATTTTTTTGTATCACCTAATTCAATACTTAAGCTAGATATGTTTACACCTGATTCTTGAGTAAAAGAATCTATTAAGTTAATTAGCTTATTCTTATCATATTTATCTAGAACAAATTCATTACTAGATTTATACAATTTTTCTGGATTATTATCATTAAAAGCTTGTTTAAGTAGCAACTCTTTTTTCAATTTATCAATACTTTCTAAGTCAGCAGACAGCATTGGTAGTAAATTTGAATTTACTAACCAAATTGCTATTAAAAAGATAATTATTGACAAAAGCTTAATTTGATTTGACATATTATTTTAATTTTATTTGTACATTAAAAGAAACTTTACCACCATCATCAGAATTTAAGGTAGAGAAAGTTACATTACTTATTAAAGGCAAGGCTTTAAATGAGTCAATTTGTTTAGTTGTACTCATAAAGGATGGTGTTGACATAGCCATACTTATTTCTTTATTAACTTTATCATATGAAAACTGAGAAACGACAGCTCCTGGGATATAAGCTGACTCTATAGATTTAATAGCCGCTATTGAATCATAAGAATTATTTATTAAATCAGCAATATTAAATAAACCTTGATCTAAGTCAGTAGTTATGTAATAACTACTATTGGCATTGTCTAATTTTTCTATATCTTGAGTTATTTTAGCTTTCTCCTGAACAACAAAAAACCAATAAACAAATCCTACTATACCAATATATACCAAAAAGAAACCTCCTAGTATATATATTAAAGTATTATCTTTACTTTTAGAGTTTAATTCGTCTAATTGCTCAAGATTTCTTTGATTTTTGGGAATGAATTTAATAGTATCCATACTATTCTATATATTTTTTTAATGCCACACCTATTGACAATATTAAATCCTGCCAAATATCTACCTTCAAGTCATCATTATCAAGTCCTTTTACACTCAAGTTAGAGATTGGGGATGCAATAGAAATATTCATATTTGTATTATTAAATTGATTTTTGAATATAGAACCTATATAATCTCTAACTCCTGTCATCTTAGATGTCCCCCCCAATATAACAACACTATTAATATCAATGTCCATTATCTCTTTCACATTTCCCAATAGTCGAATCACATCTTTGACTATAAAAGAATTTATTTTTGACTGAATAAGCTCAGCTATTTTAGGATCTTTATTATTTACTCCATTTTCTTTTTTCAAATTTTCAGCTTCTAAAATAGAACAACCCCTCATCTGTTTTATGGATTCAGTAATTTGATTTCCCCCAAAATCAAATGATTGGATAGTTTGCAATTTCTTATAAGCATCGACAACTATAACCGTACTATTCCTAGCACCTATATCAATAAGACAAGTATTCTCTTTAGGCAAATCAATAGATCTCAAAATTGAGAAACAATCTAATTCAAAACCCTTTACTTTAATATTTAAAGCCTTAGTTACTTCAAGATATCTATTAGCTACTGTATTAGGTACAGCTATTATCAAAATATTATACTGATCTTGAAGTTTATTCTTGCCCAGATTAATCCAATCCAATTGAACACTACTAAGTGGAACTGGAATATGCTTTTTAGCTTCCAAAGGAACTGCTGATAAAAACTCCTTCTCTTCTAATATAGGTACTTGTATAATTGCAAATAAAGCTAAATATGATGGCAGAGCTATATAAGCATTTGACATACGCATACCTGATCTTGCAGTCATAGCCTTAATTATGTCAGTTATTTTTTGAGGAGCGAGAGCCACATCGCTATCTTTTTGCTGTATTACACTATCAAGATCATCATCCCATATACTATAGTTATCAATAGAAAAGTTGTTAAGGTTATGACTAACTTCAACAATTTTTATAGTTTGAGTTCCTATATCTATCCCAAAAGATTTATTTTGTCCCAATGTAAACATTGTATCTTTTTTATTTATATTCTATAATATTTACATTATATTACAAAATAAAAAATTATGCAATATATTTTAAATAAAATCATATTGGATGCATTTTTACCAAATCAATGTGTAGCTTGTCAGAAAATTAATACTGTTAATCTTTGTAGTAATTGTTTAAACTCTATACCTAATACACCTAGCTTATGGTTAAAAGAGCAACATTCTGTTCAGCCAATCTTTATACCTAAATCAAACACTATACCAAAAACACTGCGTAAAAACAGCTATCTAGACAGTATATTGAGTTGTACTAATTTTAAAAATCATATTGTCAAAAAAAGCATACATTACCTAAAATATAAAAATATACCTCAACTATCTCAGCCACTAGGTAGTATTATGCTAAGAGCTCTTAGTCAGAGTTTAAGAATTAAAGAAAACATTATACTATGTCCAATTCCACTACATCCAAATCGTCTTAGATTTAGAGGATATAATCAGGCTTTACTATTAACTCAATATTTAGAATGTAAATTAAATTTACCCATATATAATGGACTTACTAGAATTAGAGATACTCCCAATCAAATGAAAATAACCGATAAAACAACTAGAATAGAGAATATGAATGATGCATTTGAAGCTAGGCAAGTAGCTGGTTCTGAGGGACAAAATATTATCATCATTGATGACGTGACTACAACTTTATCCACAATACAGCAAGCTGCCAAAGCACTTTCAAAACAAGGTTTTGCTAGTATAAATGCTTTGATTTTAGCACATTAAGTAAAAGTTGTTGTTAATAATATTATAGTTATGATATAATTAATATCACAGAGTATGATTACTTTGATTAATAGATAAAAACACAGAAATGGAAAAGTTTACTGATAAAGAATTTGTATCCTATATTGTAAAATCAATTGTGGATAACCCTAATGATGTATTGATTGAAAGAACTGTTGATGAAATGGGTGTTTTAATCACTCTAAAAGTTAACCCAAGTGATATGGGTTATGTAATTGGAAAATCTGGATCCACTGCTAAAGCCATTCGTTCATTGTTAAGAATAGTAGGTGCTCGTAATAATGCAAGGGTTAATTTAAAGATTTTAGAACCAGAACAAGGTGCTAGAAAAGAATCTTTACTAGGTAGCCGTGAAGATGTAGACAAAATAGTAGATGACTTAGATATATAGCTAAATATGAGATTTGATGTATTGACTATATTTCCGGAGATTGTAGAGTCTTATATCAATACAGGAGTTATAGGTAGAGCCCTAAATTTAAAAAAGACCTTAAATATTGAAGTCCATAATATTCGTGATTATACTAAAGATATACATAAAAAAGTAGATGACACGCCATTTGGTGGTGGTGCTGGTATGATTTTACAACTTGAGCCAATTTATAATGCTTTGAATAATATTATAAAGAATTATCCAAACACTAAAAAACATATAATTTTGACCAAATCTGGAGCGAATATATTTGATCAAAAAAAAGCTATTCAATTAGGAGAGGATTTCGAACATATTGTATTTATATGTGGAAGATATGAAGGAGTAGATGCTAGAGTAGAACAGTATTTATGCAATGAATCTTTATCAATAGGGCAATTTGTATTAACAGGAGGTGAATTGCCTGTACTAGTTATGCTTGATGCAATTTCAAGACATATTCCTGATGTATTAGGTAATAAAGAATCTCTTAAACAAGAGTCTTGGACTAATACGGACAAACAAGAATACCCACAATACTCTAGACCAGCTATATTTAAGCCTCAACAACCTAAACTTACTAATAAAGATGCTCCTTCTGATTGGATAGTACCTGAAATTTTATTATCTGGAAACCATAAAGCTATTGAAGATTGGAGAGAACAACATAAAAAATAGTTTCTTACATCCTATGTATATGATATAATAATCTCAATATTAAAATATATATTAAAAATATGACAGATAATAAGTATCCACTAATTTATAGCTATAATGCTCTAGAGTTTGATAAATACCATAAATCCCCCACTTGGTATGTTATGTTTTCTGTAATATTTGTATTATTGCTTATATATGCTATAATAACACGGTCTCCTTTAACATTTGTAGTATTTGTATTGCTATTTGTAGTTACACTGTTAATTTCTAGCAAAGATCCAGAAGAAATTGTAGTTGAAATTACAAAAAGTGGTATTAATTTAAATAAAAAAACTACATTTAGATATCAAGATATAGATTCTTTTGGAATATTTATAAGAGACGATGTGAGATTTATCTCGATTTATTTAACAGAAGGAGTGTTAAGATATGCCAGAATTCCGCTTGGAGAAGAGAATCCAGAAGATATAGCAGATATTTTAGAGCAGTATATTATTCGTGAAGACGGTAAAGAGAGATTTATGGATAAAATAGATCATATATTAAAAATTTAAAGTACCTATAGCTCAGTTGGATAGAGCGCAGGTTTGCGGAACCTGAGGTCAGAGGTTCGAACCCTCTTGGGTACACCAATATTGTTATTATGAATATATTCTATACCCCCATAGAAGATCTAAAACCTAAACCCAATATAAGACTAATTGGGTCTCTAAACAAACTAGGGATTTATAATTTATCACAACTTTTACTCTATCCACCTAAAAAATTCATTAACTATAAACATTTTCAGACAATTTCTCAAATATATAATATCCAATCTGGGACTCCAGTTGTACTAGAAGTAACTATAATTAATAAAAAACAAACCCGGCTACGAGGTAGAAAATTAACATTAGGTGAAGTTACTATTAAAGACAGTACCGGAGAATTTGTTATTACATTGTTTAATCAGAAATTATTATTTGAATCTTTACAACTAAATTCCCAATATGCACTATCCGCTATAATTAAGAATGAGACTAAATCCCCTCTTAATAACATTAGTTTTGAAAGAATATTACCAAATAAAACTTTATTACATTCTCATAGATTAGTGCCTATTTATCCTGAAACAGCTGGAATTACATCTAAGATGCTTCGTTATAGAATTAATCTTGCTATTAAACAATTTCCTAATTTACCAGAGACTTTACCAAAATGGATACTAGATACAGCCACTATACCAGATATTAATTCAGCTATCCAATATTTACATTACCCTCAGAATACCCAACAAATTAAAAAAGCTAAAGCAAGATTGGTTTTTGAAGAGGCCTTTATAATGCAATTATATATCGCCAAGCAAAAATTAATTTTTCAATCTAAATATGCTCCTGCTATGATAACTCATACAAGTCATATTAATGAATTTATAAATAATCTAAAATTTAACTTAACAAATGCTCAAAAAAAGGCTATTCAAGAAATTTTAGAAGATATCAACAGACCTACTCCAATGAATAGATTATTAGAGGGAGATGTAGGAACTGGAAAAACTATAGTGGCTATTATTGTTATGCTCAATACTTATTATAACAAATATCAATCTGTATTAATGGCTCCAACGGAAATACTAGCCACTCAACACTTTGAAGGAATTACTAAATTAACTGAAAACTTAAACAAACCACCAATAATAGCTCTTATTACCTCCAAAGAATCTCGCATATCTACAGATAAAAATTTAGATTCTTGGACCACTATTCCGAAGAAAGATTTACTCAAAAAAATTGAAAGAGGGAATATAAATATTATTATTGGAACTCATAGTGTAATTAGAGAACAATTAAAATACAATAATCTAGCTCTAGCTATTGTAGATGAACAGCATCGTTTTGGGGTTAAGCAAAGAGCTGAATTGCAAACAATGATTAGTAAAACAGATGATAAAAGTCCTGATACAATATCACATCTTTTAAGTATGACAGCAACCCCTATCCCTAGAACATTAGCCCTTAGTATTTATGGGGATTTAGATTTATCATTACTCAATGAATATCCAGCTAATAGAAAAGCTATCAAGACTAAATTAGTTCCCCCATCAAAAAGAACAGATGCTTATAATTTTATTCGACAGCATATTACAAGTGGTAGACAAGCCTTTGTGGTTTGTCCAAAAATTGAAGCTGATGAAAAATCTGACATAAGGTCAGTAGAAGAGACTTTCCTAGACCTATCAAAGAATATATTCCCTGAATTCAAAGTACAAATGATGCATGGTAAGATGAAAACTGTAGAAAAAGATAATATCATCCAAGCATTCAAACAAAAAGAATTTGATATATTAGTAGCCACATCAGTTATAGAAGTAGGTATAGACATTCCTAATGCAAGTATTATGCTCATAGAAGGTGCTGAAAGATTTGGACTAGCCCAATTACATCAATTTAGGGGACGTGTGGGAAGAGGAGAGTATCAATCATTTTGTTTTCTTTTTGAGACAGGAGAAAATGAAGTCTCAATGAATCAAAGACTAAAAGCAATAGAGCAAGCCAATAATGGCTTTGACTTGGCTGAACAAGATTTAGCTATCAGAGGACCAGGACAATTTATAGGGTCTAATCAATCTGGATTATCCGACATCAGTATGGAGGCTTTGCTTAATAAAGACATTATATTACAAACTAAAAATATAGTTAATCAGGTATTAACCCAAGATGTTACTCTTAATAGCTATCCGGAATTAAAAACAAGATTATCACATTTTGAAGAAAATGTTCATTTTGAATAAAAATTAGCCTCACAAACTCCAATCAGATTGAATAAATTTATCTAACTTTTTATTATTAATCTTATCATCAAGACTAAAATTAAATCCTTCTATACCAGATTGTTTTTGAATTTCCAAGTCATACTTATCTAGTTTAGTCAAAGTATAATCAATTACAATATCTTTTGAACTATTAACTGGAACTTTAATCTCAAAGCCAGCAATTTTTTTATTATAAGATGTAGTATAATCAACCTCATTCATCCTATTTTCAACACCTATAACACCATTAACAAAAGAATCCTTAGGTAATAAAACTCTAGTATAAGATTTATAATCATTATTGAGAGGTGAAGCAGATTTAGCTGTATTAATATAAGTAATAATAATTTTGGAACAAATTTTATCGCCACAGTCCCTAACATCTTTTTTTATAGATCTTTTCATATAATAATCAGTTTTCAAAGCTCCCAAATTAGCATCTACCAACATAAAATAATCTCCCTTAATATTAGTGTCTATCTCACCGTCCCAATTTAGTTTGCTAATTTTAGCTTGAATCTTATCATCCTTACTCCAAAGTAAAATTTGCTTTTGCCGAGCCTGTTCTATAAGCATATTTCCAAGTTTATATAATGTTTGAGGAGAAGCTTTGCGAATTTTATTCTCCATCTGAACTGCTAAATTTTTAATTGGCTCTTTACGGTCAGAACGACTTATACCCTTTTCAGCAAATCCAAAATTCAATTCATACTGTACAGATAATAATACATTTTCCGCATTCAATGCACCCTCTATTCCTTCAACATATATTGGCCCAATAATCTTTAATATTTCTGGTAAAATAGAAGCATTAAATCCAATAATTCCAGCTATATCTTGAGTCCCCCCCTCCAATTTATATAAGTCTATAATTTGTTTAGCCGTAGTTGGAAAATCAGGAGACCAATTTGAATCTCTTAATTGCATTGTATTTATACCCAACATATTTTTATAAGCATCTGGAGCCTCGATACCAGGTTTACCATAATCAAAAACATTTGTATTATAAATAGTATATTTTTTAATTTTACCAGAATTCAAAGTAACTTCCGCAAAATTTCCAATATAACCTCCTGTTGGTCTTAATTCCAAAGTATTCTGAAATATAACTAAATAAGTAACTTCTTTTTGTGACCTAATAGAATTAATAAGATCCAATTCCAACCTATATTTAGACCAGAAAATTGCAATCACAATTATAGCTACAATTACAATAACTACAAATATTAAAGATATAATTTTGAATATATTCTTTTTAGAGAAAGACCTCATACAATCAATATCTTAAAGCCGTATTAACCTGTATCCCAGCTCCACGATATTGACTAGAGTCTCTATAATACACATTCTCTACAGCCTTAACTATATTATTCCAAGAATAGTGATACTTTATTTCACCCTGTAACATCTCAGATAATTCTAATGCCCCTTTATAGTCACATAACAAATTATCCAATTGATGCTTCAGGGAAATTACATTATTAACTCTGGCAACATGTGCTAAATCTCCCACAACCTCTATATTTTCCCTTATATCTGAAACTATAATTGGGACACCATAACTACCTGCTTCTAATAATGAAATAGACAACCCTTCCGAAGAGGATGGTAAAACATAAACCGCTGCATTAGCAAATAATTGTTTCAGAGTTCTACCTGATTGATGACCCGTAAAAATAATATTTTTATCATTATTAGCTAAATTATGTAAATACTTTTCATATTCAGGAGTAAAAGCTCCAGAGCCTACAATCACTAGTTTTTTATTATACTTACGAGTCATCTGCTGATAAGCTTGAATCAAAATATGAGCATTTTTATGCTTAACTAGCCTTGCAATAAAAACAATATACCCCCTCTTCTTCAACCCAAATTGAGCCAATTCAGAATCAGAAGTAATATGATTAAAATCTGTACCATTAGGAATATAGGTTGTTTTAATATCAAATTCTTTATTAACAAAATACCTAAGACTTTTAGACACCGTAATCACCTCATCAGCAAAATTACAACCCATCCAAGCACCTAGCTTGAGCATAGACTTAGCAAAAAGATTCCATTTCCCATGATACCAATCCGCACTATGAAAGGTAAATGCAACTTTAGTATATTTGCCACCCAAAATATACTTCAGACCAAACCCAATTCTAGCAAAAAGAGTAAAAAAAGCAGGTCCAACCGAATTAATATGCAAAACATCCAAGTCAGGAATAAAAAAACTATGCCAAATAGAAGTAAGGGTATGAGTTCCCGCATCTAGACTTTTAGTAGGAATAGAAGACGTAGCAATAACCTCCACTCCTTTATAATTACCTTCTGGAGCATAAGCTTTACGGGTATACACAATAATATCATGACCCCGCCGAGCAAGTCTTACTGCAATATGCTCAACATAATTCTCAACCCCTCCACCAGAAGTTGCAGGTATACCTTTTTGCCCAACAAAAGCAATTTTCATGACTTGCAAAAATTTAACTATAGTCATAAACCGTCATAATTTATGATACCATAAAAATCTATTTTTGTCAAAAAATTATAGCAATCACAAGTCTATAAAAACGACTCCCCCTGACGACTTAGCGTAAGGGGGGGGGGGAGGGACAAAAGTGGTATTCAGTTTTTAGTATTTAGTTTTTCAGACTAACTCCCGGCCTCCAAGGGGGAGTGTATGTGCTTAGTATAGACTTTAACTGTAAGTCTCTTCTCCTCTCAAAATGGCTAGTGCTTTGGGCATCATATGGGGTTCATAGACCCTAATAACTGCTAAAGGTGAAAGGAATCTCCGCTCAATCGTTGCTCCTAACCTATAATCACTACTATCATCAACCCTCTTCCAAGCTAGGTCAGATACGAACAACATAAAGCTTTTGTTGTTCCACTGCTGTTCCATAGTAGGATCAGTAGCAGGAGCTGAAGTATATTTAGTTGTGTGGATAGTAGTTGTGTGGATAGAGTTTTTTGTACTGCTATCGTAGGGAACGGGTGTTGATGCCAGAACGGGCGCTGGAGCGGTGGCAACTGATGCAGGCGCTGGAGCGGTGGCAACTGGTGCCGGTGCTGGAGCGGTGGCAACTGGTGCCGGTGCTGAGGCTGGTATTAGCTCAGATTGTAAAATCCCTTGCCTCTGTCGAGAGCTTTGGATCATACTTTGAATATCTAACACATCTGCTTTCACAGAAGAGTGGACTTCACTCGCAGCTACAGGAGCTGCAAAGAGCAGGACTGCCGTTGTAAACAGCCCTATAAGAAATCGGTTTCTCATTGAAACCTCAATAGGACTAATGGACGGCAGCCGACATACTGCCTTGTGGTGATTTATAACATATTTTGTAACTTTTGTCAATAAATTACAAAGATATTTATGTTTTATAAAAAAATAAACTCCTATATTAGGTTATAGTAGTTAGGTATAAAAAAACCACCCTCAACTCTGTGCTGAGGGCGTGATGTGATGGATCAGTTGTTTTTAGTAAGGAGGCTTGTGGCTTCCTCGTATCTCCCCTGATTAGCAGCTTGGTCGGCTGCTGCGAGGTTGGGATGATGATTGCCGGCCCGCTTTCTAGCCTTTCTATAGGCATCCTGAGCTTCCTCAGAAGCCGCAAAGCCTTTAAAAGATTCCCTACGTAAAACCTCTCGAGTTTTCAGTGCCCAATCAAGCTCTTTTTCGCGAAGGAGCTGACTATTAAGGGCTTCACACGAGATGATCGTGTCAGCTCTTACTGAATCGAGGTGGCGGCTAAACTCTTCTTCTGGAAGGTTTGGCTGAACTGTCGTACTATTCAAGCCTCCGCTCACCCCAGTTCCGAAGAGGGAGAAGGCTGCAGAACCCCCAGTGGAGTTGATATTAGCAGCCTTGCTCACCACAAGGCGAGATTTAAGGACAACAATCTGTCCGTTGTAGAGGCAGGGGAAGCTGTCCTCCCTCTCAAAACTAGACCTCCCCTCTTGGCCAGGAGCACCCGGAAATCCGGGCGCAATGGCAGGTGATACTGGGGCTCTATATTCCCAAGCTTTCGCTGGGAGAATAGCCCCAGCCCCAATGACAAAAGTGGCTAAATACAGCTGAAATCGAGTTAGATTTCTCATGAGAGGACGACGAGGAGATATGGTTTTGAGGGCTAAAGGGACTCTTTAGCACCTTTTAATATATATCTACACTGAATATACTAAAAGGTGCTAAAGAGTATTTTTATCAAAAACCTATCTCTATAAAGATTTAATTATAAATGAGCATCAAATTGGTATAAATTATGAATTAATACCATAGGCGGAATATAACACAAAATTTTAATTCTGTCAAATCATAACAACATCATTGTTATATATTTATAAGTAAAAGAGCCCGCTCATACATGGGTATGAACGGGCGGGTAAGGTGCTGAGCAACGAGGGCTCAGTGAAGAGAACCACAAGGAGCAGGTGCGTGGTGAACAGGCACGTTGCCCACCAGGGGTGGGCGTGACCGTTGACCCTGCTGGGAGCAGGTGGCGGGCTGAAGCCGAAGTTGCGTTCCAGCACCAACAAGCAAAACAGGATATCCGGTCTCCGGTTCAATGAACCGGGTGGCCCCAGGGAAGTTGATGTGGTTGTTGTTGGTCCACAGATCAGGACCGACCTCAACTCCTGCTGTCACCCGGCAACCGTTGTTGACGCGGCAATAATGCTGCGCGGCGGATATCGATACGTAGGTTCTGGCCGTCGAGTTGAGAGGCCCCACAGCTACCCGGGGGTAGATTGCCTGAGCCCTGGCGGGGACGATGGTGGCGGAAGCCACCAGAACGCCGGTGATGATGGCATTGAACTTGGAACGTTTATTCATGGCATTGCCACGAGGTTTACGAAAACACTATAGCATATTTTATACATTTTGTCAAGAGTAAAGAGCAAAAAAAATACCGGCCCTCGAGAGAACCGGTTTGAGAATATTGTTGACACCTAGTTACACAGAAACCTTACACGCCCATTGTCATATATACATCCACCTCTTCTATGCCAAGTTGGGGCGGGATGTCTCTCATAATTAGAAGGAGATCTGTTACCCCATGTATGATTCGAGTAATTTATGAATATATGTGTTCTAGTACTTTCATTAAAGCCTCTATACCCATCACAGTGGCCTAAAATTTGTATAACTAAAGAACAAATATCAGAATATGGTCTAATTCCTGTTCTTATTATAATACCATTGTACTCAATCTTTTCTAGCCTGGGTTGATTATCATAGTAATTCTGATTATTCCCACTCCTATAATGGTAATTTCTTCTATTTATTTCTCTACAATAGTTATTTTCTGGGCTACACCAATTTCCTTGTTGCCAATAACCATCGTTGGCAAGAACCGGAGCTGATGGAATAATCCAAAATGACACTGCGAGACAAATGGATTTCAGAGAAGAAAGTTTCATTGGGGTTAATTCCCTAGAGAACAACTTCACCATAGCATAAATAGCAATATTTAGCAATAGCTGTATTATTATATTGTATCTAAAGCTTTATCTAAGCTAATTTTATAGCTATGATTTTGTATGTAATTTTGTATATTAGATTTTATAAACTCAACATCCTGGCTATTTAAGTTTATTATCTGTTTATCTAATTCTGAATTGATATTTTCTAATATTATACCTAGATTATAATCTTGTATATCTCTGCTCATACTATGATTATCAGTGGTTATAACTGGTAAGTTTAAGCTTAAATAGTCTTTGATCTTCCCTGGATCAGCGCATAGTATTTCTGGAGTATTCTCATATAGGGCTAGCCCATAGCTTATTTGATTTTTACTAATTATATCTATTGTCTCTTGCTCGGTCTGGAACCCGTATAGAGTGATATTATTGACCTGTGAGTCTAGAATTAATTGTTGTATTTCAGCATACAAATTTCCCTGCCCTATCAAATGCAAATGATAATCGGCGGGTAATTTAGCAAAAGTTTTGACTAATAATCTCAGATTATGTCCTTCTTTAAAATTACCCATAAATAGAAACTGCTTTGGATTCGGCTCATATTCTGGCAAATTTTTAGATTTTATACCTAAGGGAACTGTAAATACTTGTACTCTATTCAAGTTTTTGTTCTGATGCTCCTGTATAATCTGCTTATTGACTGCCCAGACTATATCTGCTCTTATATAAGCTAATTTTTCTATTCTGTTTATTAAATATCTTGAAGAGAATATATTATTATAAAAATAATAATCATAAGCATAATAAATAATTTTAGCCTTTGGATAATATCTCTTCAGCGAGAGAGCGATTGAAGCCTCTAGCCAATCTATGGCTAAAATATAATCATAATCTGTATCAAATTGCTTAGAATTTAATAAAATTTTCTTAACTTTATTATAATGCCCCCAATAATAAGAAAGTTTAGACTTATATACAGAGATATCTATATTACCTGTATGAGTGGAATAATAGTTTTGGGGATATTGGAGAGAAGGAAAAAGGAGATAATGCACTGTATGTCCTAAATCCTGAAAACCTTTAATAATATCCTCTGATTTAGCTATATACTGGCGACCCAATACTAAAGTTTTCATATTTTCAATTCTGCTGATTAAACTTATTTTGGAGCTGATTATAATGCAATACCCCTCCTAATAATAGGAATAATAACCACATCAAAACTGTGCCTCGGAGTAAATTATCCCAAAAGCTCACAACATATATAATGGTCATCAAAACTGCTATTGTTAAAATATAGATATTTTTACCTTTTATATATCTATAGTACAATGTAAAAAGTATATTAATGATTATAGCTAAATATATTATCAAACCTATAATTCCTTGTTCTAAAAAGATTTTAATATAGTCATTATGTACTTCTACTGAGCCTCTATAAGTACCTCTAGTCTGCTCAATAATAGTCTCAGAGCTACCTGTCCCAAAACCTATAATTGGAGACTCTAAAGCTTTATTATAAGCATCCCGCCACATATTCAATCGCCATATAACTGAATCACTTGGATCAGAGTTAAACAAACCTGTTACTCTATTAATTACAGGTATTTTGCTTAATGAAGGCAAGTCTAGAATATTGGTTGAGGCCAAAAAATTATAAGTGAAAATTAAAACTATACTTAAAACAATTAATACTGAACTAATTTTAAGGGTTTTCAATGGATATTGAAACGAACTCATTAAAAATACAAATAAAATAAGGCCGAACCAAGCACCTCTTGTGAAAGTTATCAATAAGACAATTACATATAAACATCCAATAATACCAAATATTTCTCTTTCTAATTTCAATATTTGATTATTTTTATAAAACCATATTACACTAATCAAGGCCAGTATAATTACCGAATAATAAGCTAATACATTAGGATGCCCAAAAGTAGCTGATATACGATTTTCAAAACCTGGATTAGTATACAGTCCACTGCCAGAAAAATATTCAATATAAGCAACAATTAATGGGATAATACTCCCATAGATAATTACTCTAATGATATTAAAAAATTTATTTTGTTTATTCACATATATCCAACCCACAAAATACAATACTATAAAACTCAGAAGTCGAATTGTCTCTTGAAAACCAGCTAATTTAGAAATACCAGTTAAAGTTAGTCCTATATAAATAAATAATACTATTATTAAGCTTTTTATAAGTGGTATATTAGTATTATTAAATATTGTCCTGTTTTTATAAATATATATAAAAGATATTATTATTGTAAAGATAGCAATACTAGGACTTAAAGTAATCATAGGCCAGTCTGGCAAACTCAAATATCCAATAATATCTATAGATGGTCTTATAAAAATAAGTGTTAATAAAGCTGATTCCAATGAAACTAATATTAGTAATAACAATAGCCACATTATAATACTAAATAAAAATATAACTGGCGATATATCTAATACAATACAAAGCAGTAAATTGATACCTCCAAGTACCAATATAATTTTAGAATTTATTTGAGTCATATTCAGTATCTGGAGTAATGTTTGGGGTGTTTTCTGAGTCTAGAATTGGGTTATGCCCCATTGTTACATCATCTGGTATAGGCGGAGATACTATATCTTCAATTCCAAAATCATAAATAATAGTATTATCCTTCCGTGTTATAACATACCCTATCCCTACCATAAATCCTAGTATAGCTGAGCCGAATAAATTTACCAGAATATTGGGTCTTCCCACTCCTTCATATAAAGCTGGCTGATTAACTATTTGTACATTAGCTGTTTCACCAAGTAGTGATTTGGCCTGGTCTGTTAATTTGTTAACCACAGTTTTGTTCATATTCAAAGCTAATTCAGAGGATTTGTCATAAGTATCTACTGAGATAAATCCTGAACCTAAAGCTCTTGTGACAATGTTTCTAGCAAACAATGTTCTTCTGTCTTTTAAATTTTCTGGAAATAGATTCTTTATATTTGTATTTTCTGCAATAACATTAGTGAAAAACACATCCGTATAAACTAAATCTATTAACAAATTGACATTCGAGTCAATAGATCTCTGAGCGGTATAAGAGTCAATATTAGGATTGGCTTTTTGCAATAAAACTAATTTAGATTCAGCCTTATACTGTTTTGGTAAAAGCAAAGTTATTATCAGACCAACTAGTATAAATAATAATGTTATAATTACAATTGTATTAAATTTTTTTGTAGTCTTGGCTGCTATTTCATTTAAATTCATACCTGAATTCATTATTATAATTTTATATTATATTATGAAATTATAATAACATAAAAACAGAATATAGCAAAATATATAAAAATTGACTTTATCTTAAATTTATGATATTATTTTAGACAATTACATATATTTAATGCAACTATTATGAAATCTGGAATTCACCCTCAATACTCACATACAACTGTTAAATGTATTTCTTGTTCCACTGAGTTTAATATTGGAGCTGTAAGAGAAATAGGGTCAGTTGAAGTTTGTTCTAAATGTCATCCGTTTTATACTGGAAAAAGGACTCTTGTAGATACCGCTGGAAGAGTAGAAAAGTTCAGATCTAAGTTAGAGAAAAAGGAACAATTAGCTAATAAATAATCTTTTCATTACTAAAGACAATATATGAGTAATTCTTTAGTAGAACTCCAAAAAGAGTATTCTGACTTGTCTTTACAAATATCTGATCCCAAGATATTTGCTAGCCCAGATTTTGGTAATATTTCAAAAAAACACACTGAAATTGGGCATAAAATTGAATTGTTAAAATCAATTGAAATACTAAAGTCAAAAATTCTAGAGTCTGAAAGTTTATTGCAAGATCCTGAATTAAAAGAAATGGCTGAGGAAGAGTTGATTCAACTCAAGCTTAAATTAGAGCAAAAAGAAGTAATATGGACTGAACTTATATCTCCTAAAGAGACTTTTGCTGATGAAATTATTATTGAATTAAGAGCAGGAGCTGGTGGTGATGAGGCTGGATTATTTGCTTTAGAATTATTCAAAGCCTATATTACATTTTTACAGAAAAACGGAGCCAAAACTGAAATTTTGTCTATATCTGAGAATTCCGTAGGAGGACTAAAAGAAGTCATTGTAGAAGCCAGAGGGCCTGAAGTTTATAAATATCTGCAATATGAAAGTGGAGTTCATAGAGTGCAACGAGTTCCCAAAACTGAAAAAGCTGGGCGAGTACATACTTCTACTATCACTATGGCTGTATTACCAATAGCCAAGGAAGTTGACTTAGAAATAAATACCAATGATTTGAAAATTGATGTTTTCAGATCAAGTGGACCAGGAGGACAAAGTGTTAATACCACTGACTCAGCTGTCAGAATAACTCATATTCCAACTAATATTGTAGTATCTTGTCAAGATGAAAAATCTCAACTAAAAAATAAAGACAAGGCAATGAAAATTTTACGAACTAGAATTTTAGCCCAAATGAAACAAGAGCAATTTGAAAAAGAAGCCGCTTTTCGTAAAAACCAAATTGGAACTGGAGATAGATCAGAGAAAATTAGAACTTATAATTTTCCGCAGGATAGAATTACTGATCACAGAATTAAACAGAATTTTTCTAATATTGAAGCTGTTTTATTAGGAGATTTTAGTGGTATTCTAGAAGCCTTAGATGAATATAAAAGAAATCAACCTACAGATTAAACAAGCTCTAAAAACTAAATCTCCAACTCCAGATTTGGATGCTAACTTAATTTTGGAATATGTTTTGGGACTTAGTAAATTAGATATGATAATGCAAGAAAATCATATCTTGACAGATTTTGAATTAAAAGCTGTTAATCACTGTTTAAAACTTAGATTAAATAAAATTCCTATAGCTTATATTTTAGGATATAAAGAATTTTATAGTAGAAAATTTATAGTAAATAACAATGTACTCATACCACGACCAGAAACTGAAGCAATTATAGATATAAGTAAACAGAATTTATCTGAAATAAAGAAACCAGTTATCTGGGAAATCGGTACTGGTAGTGGATGTATATCAATTACTCTAAATCTAGAAATACCCAATTCCAAAATTATTGCTAGCGATATTTCTAAAAAAGCCTTACAGATTGCTAAAAATAATGATATAATATTAACAGGTAAGCAAAGTACTATAGTTTGGCTAGAAGGAGACTTATTATCCCCATTTAGACAACAAAAAACTGAACCTAATATAATTATTGCGAACTTACCTTATCTTGACCAAAACCAATATACAGACGACTCTATTCTAGACGAACCTAATATAGCTCTCTACTCCGAACAACAAGGACTGGCTCATTATCTAAGGTTATTAGAAGAAATAAAGAGTCGTTTTATAATAGTTCCTAAAATATTATTAGAAATTAACCCAGAACAAGTAAATACTTTAGAATCCCATATAAAGTCTTTAAGTAAAAGTTTAAAAATAAGCATTTATAAAGACTTGCAGGGATTAGACCGTCATCTTTTAATTGAGACCTAAATCAAATAATTAAGCGAAGAAAGGAGGTGAATAGAAGTGAGTGAAGAAAAGAAAATAACAGAAGATCAGAACACAGAAGAAGAAGGATTTTGGACTAAAAATATTATTTCAATATTGTTAATAGTATTTTTAATAGTAAGTGGAGTATATGCCTTTAATCAAGATACCGAGAAAAAAGATAAGACAGTAGAAGAAAAGGTAGAAGAGATTAAGAAAGAAGATAAGAAGGAACCCGAACAAGTAGGAGAAGAGATTAAAGACCAAGAAATTGCTGAAGACGATAAGGATGATGCCAAAAAAGAAGAGATGAGTACTGATATTCAGAAATCAGAGACAAAAATTACTATCAAATCCAATACTGGAGATGGAGTAACTCATTTAGCTCGTAAAGCTATAGCTGAATATATCAAAGACAAAGATATAACTATATCAAAAGAGCAAAAGCTATATGTTGAAACAGTATTAAAGAATAAGTATTATCAACACCATCTTACTTTATCTCAAGAAGTAGAGTTTGAAGTAAGTGATTTAGAAGATACAATACAAAAAGCTCAGAACTTATCAGAAAAAGAAATAAAAGCTTGGGGTAAATATAGTAATTTAGTAACATCACTATAATAAATATAATATAACAAAAAAATTAAAAAATTCCCCTTAATTCTGTTTAGAGTAAGGGGAATTATTTTATTTACCTAATAATTCTTTAGTGCGTGATGCTTCTCTTAATACAGACTCAGCATACCACATATTTTTGACATTACATCCACCAAGATAACATAAGGCAGCTTTTCGCTCTAATTCGTCATTCCCAGCAATAGACTGATCTCCAACTTTACCCAATAAAACCATACCCATAGCCAGCATAGCATCCTCCATACTCCAAGGATTTACCGCCGTACCCTTCAATGATTTCAATTTAGCTTCATAACCAAGCCAAGTAGCTGGCATAATTTGAGCTGGTCCCATAGCTCCTCCAGTACCAATATATTTAGGGTAAGGACATCCAGATACAGGTTGAGTCAGCGGCACTCCAAGATCAGAAGTAATTTTTTCAAAAGATTGTTCTTCCCTTGCAAAGTTAAGTTTAGTTGTATTACCATCACGAGCAGCACAACCGCTCAAAGAATCTTTATAAAAAGATCTCCCAACATTACCACCAAGACCTGATTCAATTTTCATTACTCCAACTAAATACTCTGGTCTAATTTTGTTACCAAGTCTAGCTGAATTAGCTGTGGCTAAAGAATACGCTTCTTCTAATGAAATAGCTCCCGGCCTTCCATCTGAACCTCCTAATACCTTAATACTATTCAATAAGTTTTGTTTGGTTGTAAATGATTGTTTTAGTAAAGCTTCATATTCAGATTGTTGTCCTTTGGTTTGGGTTAATAAAGTTTCCTTATCTTCCTGAGTTTGTTGTAAGAGGCTTTTTTGTTTTTCTTGAGACTGTTTCAAATTCATCAACTCTTCTTCTTTGTCAAAGAGATGCTTTTTTTCGGACACAATTTCTTTTTCTTTAGCAGAAATTAGAGTGATAGACTCAGTAATTGAATCTTGCATAACACCAGTTTTTTGAACAGACCCTAATAGATCAGATAATTGATCTTGGGACAAAACAACCTCAAATAAAGAAACATCTTTCTGTACATATAAGCTACTCACATATTCTCTAATCAAAGTCTTTTGAGCTCTAATTGTTTGCTCTAAAGTAGATATATACTTTCTAGTTTCACCTAATTCATCTTGAATCAACTCAATGTCTTTGTTAGTATTCTCTAAACTTTTTTGAGCAGAATCCATTTCTTTATCCAAAGAATCTATTTCTTTGGATAAGGTTCTAACCTGAACATCAGTTTCTTTTTTAGATTTATTTAAATCATTAATTTTAGTTAACTCCTGATCTAAATTTTTTCTAGTTTCTTCTAGTTTAGAGTTAGCCAATAAAGTAGATGCTGGATAAAATAAAAGTGAATAACCTAATATAGTAATAGTAGCTAAAGTCTGAACTTTATTGATTAGTTTTTTTTGATTTTTTTTATTCATATTGTGATATTGAGGGTTTATTCTGCCTTAGTGTCTTTAGAATTCTTATCGGCTTGAGATTTTTCAAGAGCATCTAATTCTTCTTTAGTCATTTCTGGTTCTTCTTCCAGCTGAGGAGCTTCAGTCATTGCAATCAATTCATCTCCATCCAACAAAGCCTCAACACCATTTGGTAAATCTAAATCACTAACTCGAATTACATCTTCTATATTAGCTAATTTAGATAAATCAACAATAATATGCTCGGGTAAATCTTGAGGGAAAGCCTTTACTTCAATTTCTTGATGTATTTTTAGTAAAGTGTTTCCAGCTTTCTCAGACTGAGAAACACCTTCAAATTCAAGAGCAACAGGAGTTTCAACTTCTTCATTTAAGTCAGGTGCAAAAAAGTCAACAGATAGGATTTCAGCTTTTAGAGGGTTTTTCTGAATATCTTTTAACAAAGTAGGATAAGTTTTCTTACCCAAAACTACATTCACTAGACTAGATTCTTCAATACCAGATAATAGTTTATCTAAATCTAAGGCATTAACTTGAATTAATTCTGGCTTAGACTGTCCCAAACCACTACCGTACAAAACACCAGGCACCATACCTTGTGATCTTAAAATAGATGTTTTTTTACTACCTACTTGTTCTCTTTTTTCTACAACGATTGAAAATACTTCTTTTTTCATACAAATCTAACTTGACATACTTATAACTGTAATTATATTATATAGTATATTTAGAAAAATTTCAAATGAATTATATGAATAATGTAAAGAAAAAGCTAAACCTTAAGAAAATAATCAAAAAAGTAAGCTTTATGATTGGTTTTATAGTAATATTATTAGGGTTATTATCCTATATTATAGCACCTTTCTTTATATAAATTTTTGTAAACTCTAAGACCCACGGATATAAAATTATTAACACATAAATTCTCACCATCTCCCGAAAAAGGAACAACGAAGTTTAAAGACAAATAAGCTCATCTATAAAATAAAAGTTTATAACTTATACTAAAAGTTTGATTTATTCAAAATATTCTGTTATAATATTTTTCAGATGTCCGATCGTCTAATTGGTAGGACGACAGGTTTTGGTCCTGTTAATCTAGGTTCGAGTCCTGGTCGGACAACATCTTATTTATTGTAATCTATCTTTATCAAAGAAAAATGCCCACCATCTCTCTGGGTTAGTTTGTGCTGGTATTCTATTTTCAGATTGAGGGTCTCTTAGTATAGATATTAACTCTTCATTGCTTAAATTAGCTGTAATTGAACCTGGAGTAATCATCACTACTTCTTCTCCTGATTTTTTAAGATCTAACTTTTGTTTAGCTTCTCTTTCTTGATAAGCTGAAGTACTAATATATTCTTTAATCTTTTCTAGAGAGGCCGTGTCTTGCTTAATTCTTTCAACCTGTTTGAGTAATTCTTGTTTCTCTAATTCTCTTGTATATTTTATTTTATATATATTTAATATTCTAATACTCAAAAATATAATTATACCTATCAAAGCCAAAGTTATCAATCCATTTTTAATATTTTTTTTGGGTTTAGTTTTAGATTGATTGTATACTCTTTTCCTCATATTCTATATTAATAACCACAAGTTGATGGATTAACCGCAGCTCCTTTTGGACTGGACCCAACTCTTAATGAATTAGGTAAATAAATTGTAAAATGCAAATGCGGTCCAGTAGCAAAACCAGTATCCCCAATATCTCCTATGCGGTCTCCTCTATTAACTGTCTGACCATTAGACACTCTTTGCTGACTAAGATGTCCATAAAGTGAAAAGTAACCATCAGTATGCTTGATTACAACCCATTTACCATAAGAATCATCATTGAACCCTACACTAACTATACTACCTGAGGACGTAGCATAAACTGGGGTACCTGTTGGGGCACCAATATCTATCCCATTATGTCCTGCTCCTCTATAAGCTCCTGATTTAGCAAAAGGAGTCATTCCAAAACCTTGAGTAATTCTTCCTCCCTGTACAGGCCAAGCGTAGCCACGAGCCGAACAAACGGTTCCTCCTCCTCTTCCAAATTGTCTTAACAAAGCTGCTTCTGCATTCGCTAATTCTACCGCAGTGGATTTTCGTCGTTCTTCTAAGGACTTTTGTTGAGAGTTTAAACTATTTAGACTAGCACTTAGTTGATTTACTGTTATTTCTGAGGCTTTAGCTTTGTTTTGTACACTGTTTTTACTATTCTCAATGGACTCTTTAGTATCTTCTAATGCACCTTGTGTTGAAGCTAAGGTAGCTTTTTGATTAGCTAAATTTTGATTAGTAATATCTAAAGAAGTTTTCTTCTCTATAACCTCATCCAATAATGTCTGTATTTTCATCTGAACAGTATTGGAATACTCAATAAAACTAAAGACATCAGATAATTTATCTGCACTAACTACGGCTACAACTTCATTGCGAACTAAAGAACTTTTATAAAGACTCTCTACTAAACTTTTAATTGTATCTTTATTAGAAGATATTTCGGCTTCTAATTCTTGTATATTTTTAGTGGTTTGCTGAATATTATTATCCGTCTCATTAATTTTCTGCCCCACCTCTACCAGTTGACCTTGTAGCTTTTTAATGTCTGAATTAATATTATTAATTTGTTGTTTCAGATTATTAACTTCTGCCTCTTTACTAGATTTTTGTTGAGCAGTTTGATTTTTTTTATTCTGAATATCTTGAATTTGTTTTTCTAACTGTTTGATTTGAGCGTTTTTAGAATTAATTTCAGATTGACTAACTGCTGAAACGAAAGATACTTTTTGTATAAAAACAAAGCTTAAAATTATAGCAAAACTGAGTATATATCTTAATTTCATATTGTATTAGATTTGTTATAAAAATATTAATAAAATATTTTTATTTTCCTAAGAGAGTAGTTTAACCGCATATTGTATGCGACGAATTGATTCATCTTTTCCTAATATGGCTATCATTTCAAATGGGGACGGTGACTTTTCTCTACCTGACAAGGAGACTCTCAACGGCCATAAAATCTCTCCCATTTGTTTATTTTCTGCTTGTATATTATGTTTTATAAAGTTCTCAATTTCAGATGTCTCAATATCTTTTATATTATACAATAATCTTTGACTACACTCAAGACTAGCTCTAATTTGCTCCTTATTCATCTCTTTATAAACTAATATTTGAGGGTTATAGATTGGTTGTTTCCAAAAAAAGTCTATCTCCTTGCCTATATCTGAGAATTTTTTGATTCGCTGTATTTCAAGTTTTATAATTTGAGTTAATTGTTTTTCAGTCCACTGACTAAGCTCAAAACCATTTTTAATTAAATATTGTCTACCTAACTCTAATTGCTTTTCTTGGCTTAATTGCCTGATATAATGGGAGTTGATTGAGTCTAACTTTTGAATATTGAATATAGCCCCACTTTTTTGCACTCGCTTCAAACTAAACTTCGCGATTATTTCACCTAAAGTATAGTACTCTCTATCGTTGCCTTCATTCCAACCTAACAAAGCTAAGAAATTGACTAGAGCTTCAGGTAAATATCCTTGTTCTCTATATTCTCTGATTGAGGTAGCTCCGAATCTTTTTGACATTTTGGATTTATCTGGAGCTAAAATTAGTGGTAAATGAGCGAATTGCTTAGGCTTAAACCCTAAAGCCTGATTAATTAATATCTGCTTTGGGGTGTTAGCAATATGATCATCTCCTCTAATAATATGTGTTATTTGCATTAACTCATCATCTATCACCACTACAAAATTATATAGTGGATAGCCTAAATTCTTAGCTATCACAAAATCTCCTAAAAGTGAGTTATCGAATTCTATTTTACCTCTTATTTTATCTTCAAAAATAATTTTACTGTCTGGCACTTTGAATCTAAGCACTGATTGCTCAGTTGGTTCAACTTTTTGCTCTCTATATGGAGACCTTAGCACAAATTGTTTATTGGCTTGTTCGGCTTCCATTTTCATTGTCTCTAATTCTGTCTCTGTCAAATTACACCAATAAGCATCTCCTCTAGCTATTAATTGCTCTAAATATGGTTTGTACGTATTGCTTCTATGACTTTGGCGATATGGTCCTAAATCCCCCAATTCACCCTTGGATGAAACACCTTCATCTGGAATTAAACCTAGCCACTCTAAGCCTTCAACAATATCTTGTTCTGATTCTTTAGTAGACCTTGCAATGTCTGTGTCTTCAATTCTAATTATAAATTTTCCTTGTTGATTTTTGGCATATAAATAATTAAATAAGGCAGTTCTAGCTGTTCCTATGTGTAAATTACCTGTCGGAGAAGGAGCTATTCTAGTTTTTATCATAAACTTAATTTTATAATTCTGATTATATTATAGCATATATATTTACTTTCGTATAAAGTTGAAAGTGTCTCTTAATATCAATCCTGTTATAAAAATACTTGATAACATATACACTAATCCTCTACCCAATATACTTTTATAATACCATTTTACAAAATATCTATTAAATCCTCTTTGCCAATATAATCTTTTACTGATATTCCATAATTTTTTGGTACTTGCTCCATGATAATGGTACATTTTAGAATCGGCTAAATAATAGGTTCTATGACCTCTTGATTGTAAATTTTTAGATAAATCTACATCATTGAAAAATAACCAATAATCCGAATTACCATCAAATCCCCCTATTTCTTGCATAATTTGACTTCTAATCATAATAGCTGAAGCCATTGGTTGCTCACATTCTTGGCTTTGAGTATAGTCAAAATCATCATCCCACTTCAACTTTAAGATAGAATTTAATATATGCCTTAAAGTAGGTAATTTACGACAACTTTTTTGAATTTTACCGTCTGGATATTGTAATTGTGGAGCTACCATCGTATATTCAGGATGCTTATCTAGGTACTGAACTAGATTATTTATACTGTATGGTTGTATTACAATATCTTGATTAAGCCAAAGAGTATATTCGCCTTCAATATACTCTAAAGCTACATTATTACCGACCGCATAACCTAAATTAGCACTATTTTTTATAATATTTAGTTGAGCTTTATTTTTATCCCAATTTTGTTGTAAATTTTCTAAATATTCAATTGTATTATCTTTAGAAGCATTGTCTACTATAATTAACTGGTAATATTCTGTATAATTTTTAATAATTGAATGTATACAGTTTTGTAAATCTTTTTGGTTATTCCAAGCTAAAATTACAATAGATAATTTTGGTTGCTTCATAGTGGAGATTTTATATAATCTTTCCAAATTTTAAATAATTCTCCAGTAGCTATTACATCTCTCATACAATATTCGGCTATTTGCTGATACTTTCCTTGATTAAATAGTTCTGGAACATCTAGTCCTGTAATACCTTCACTTTTAGGACTAATTATTCCAAATCTTTTACAAAAGTAATCTAAATTAAATTTTTTAGTTGAATTATAAAATGTTAATTGGTCAAATAAATCTATATGCTCTTTATCTGAATAGCGATAAGGAATTAGATTTTTGGTAGGTTTGATTTTATGTACTGCAGATCTCATCAAAATATAGGGACAATCAAACCCTCTCCCATTAAAAGTTACAAAAGTATTATATTTTCGAATAGTAGCCCAAAATTTTTCCAATATTTCCGCCTCAGTACCTACTAGATAATGAACACTTTCCTTCTCATATCTTTCTTCTAAATTTCCTTCTGGAGCCTGTAAATAAACACTTTTGATATCTTTGTCTGGATCATATAAGCCAATAGCTACAATTTGTCCAGTTAGTGGATATAAACCTAAAGTTGTTTTGACTATTTCTTGAGCTTCTTCTGTCTCAGCGTATTTTAATAAATACCTTTGTGTTTCTAGATCTATGGTATCCCAACTATCTCCAATGGTTTCTATATCAAAGACTAAATGTGACATATATCTGTATGTTATTTGTATTCTTGTATTATACTGTATTTTTGGATAAATTCATATATTTCATTAAATACTTCCAGTTTACGTCTATCTAAATTTACTAGATGATATGAATCTTGTACCCTCATAATATGAATGTTGTTTGATGGGGTTTTTAGTCTTTTTTGGAATAGGGATAAATTATAATCAGGAACTATATGATCAGTTGTAGATTGAATTAAAAGTATAGGTAAATCTATATTCTGAACATATTTTTGTCTTATCTTCCTAGTTAACAAACATACTTGAGCTGCAGAGCTTATTGGAAAATATTTATAAGCACCTTTACGTGAAAGAGATATATTTTGTATTCTTTCGTCCGTAAAAGGATTCTTCCTATGTACTAGATATGGGATATATTTCAAAAAATAGGCAAAATAGCGTAATATAAAAGGTATCTTTATTTTAAGTGGAGTACCAATAGTAATCACTCCAGCTACTTTATACTTTGAAGCCAAATATAGTGCCAACTGTCCTCCCATAGACAAACCCCCAACAAAAATATAATCCCATTTTTTTACAACTTCTAAATAAGTTTCTTCTGCTTGTTTTAACCAGTCCTCATGTGTGACTCCGTGCAAATCTGATGGTTTAGTGTTATGCCCTTTGAGATTGATACTATGATACTCTATATTATATTGCTTTAGATACTCTATCATTTCCTGTAAGTCATCTTTTGTTGAAGCCCATGCTGGAAACCATAATACTCCTATTTTCATATATTTAATTAACCTTCAAAAGATCTAATATAATACATCATTTCTAAATAAAATTGTAAGTTATGACGGCTCAAATACTCCATTGCATATTGTTCTTTGACATTATATAGATGCCTGATATAGGCTCGGCTATAATCTTGAGAGCCTTGCCATTCAGCGTAAGGATCAATTGTGCTAATATCTTCTCTATATATTAGATTTTGAATTTTGAGAATATCAAAGAATTTATTTACTGGAAGTCTAGCTTCATTTTGAGTTTGCTGTAAATCTCTTAAATATTGATGTACCTCTTGCTCCTTATTAGCTGATTTCCAAATATAAACTGTTCCATGACGAGCTTCTCTAGTAGGGATAACACAATCAAACATATCCACTCCAAGTGAAGTAGCATAGGCTATCTCTTCAGGCTTACCAAGTCCCATCAAATATCGTGGTTTATCATCTGGTAAAAGAGGAGCCGTCCATTGTATAACTTTTAATACTTCTGCTCGTGATTCTCCCACTGAAACTCCACCAATAGCATATCCATCAAAACCAATGGTTTGCAATTGACTTAAGCTTAATTTTCTTAAATCTTCATATACACCTCCCTGTACAATACCAAATAAAAGTGGTTTGGTATTATCTGGTCGAGGATTAGTTTTTAACAACCTTTCTAATTCATCTTTGGACCTTTTTGCCCACCTAGTAGTTAATTCTAAAGATTTTAAGATATATTCTCTGGATGAACCTCCGGGAGGACATTCATCTAAGACCATAATAATATCACTCCCTAGATAATACTGCGTACGAATTGACTCTTCTGGACTTAATAAATGTTCACTACCATCTATATGAGATCTAAAATAAACACCTTCTTCTGTAATTTTATTAATTTTAGATAAACTAAATACTTGAAAGCCTCCACTATCAGTTAAAATAGCCTTAGGCCAATTTGTAAACTGATGCAGACCTCCCAACTTATAGACCAACTCATATCCTGGCTTTAGATAAAGATGATAAGTATTCATCAATATAATATCTGTATTAAATTGAGAATTCATCTCTTGATTTCCAACTCCCCTAATACTACCTTTAGTAGCTACTGGCATAAAAAACGGTGTATGTAATTTACTATGTACAGCATCTAAAACTCCATGTCTTAAGTTATAGCATTTATATTTAAGTTCAAACATAATTACTCCTCTACACTTATATCTCCACTGAAATCACTTACTGATGGTACATCTAAAATACCTGATAAATCTTTTCCTGTAAAGTCATCTTTCCCTGTATAGTTGATTCTACTTAGTAATTGTGGGGTTTTTCCTACTTGATTAATAGCAGGAGTAATTCCAATTTGAAACACAGCTCTATATAAAGGCCTTAAAAGTCCAATATTAGCTGGGACTTTACCTAAATTCCAAGTAATTTCTTTGGTCCTCTCATTATAAGTTACTTCTCCATTAGTAGTAATTGTTTTACCAGTCCAACTGACATTGTCTGGTAAGGATGTTCTAAATGCAACTCCAGAAACATCGTTGGTTAAGTTTTGGACCTCTAAACTAACTGAAAAAGTAGTTGTTTGGGCTAATTTCAACGGAATGGGTCCAGTATTAATAATGGAGCTATCTTTACTAACATAAGAGATTGTAGCTTTAGGTATAATTCTAGTAGCTAATTTAACCTCACTGGAATTTCCTTGAATTAGTTTATTGACTCCTAATGTAGTAGGCACTTCATCACTTTCAAAAGTTACATTGGTTTTAATAATATAATTCACATCTTGAAAGTTTTCAATAGGAATGTTTCTTTTTACAGGAATATTAAAGGTAACTTCTCCTTGTTCATTTGGACCAAAAGTTTTAAGTTGAGGGATGGTATTTGCTCTCCATATAATAGTATTTGTACTAGCATCGAAATCAGCACCTTTGGCATTTAATTTACTTAAATCTAATAACCTACTATCTAATTGAACTCGTAGAGAACCTTCCCCTATTCTGACTTGAGTATTATTCTTAAATGTAATATTATATTCTAAACTATCCCCCGCAGATACCACTCCAGTATTAACTTTTTGCACAATATTGACATAAGGTGATCCAAGAGTAGTAGATTTTTGAGTATTAGAATAGAGAGTAAAAGCACCTTGTCTAGATTCTCCTATTTTAGCCTTTATAATTTTGATTTCTTGTTGACTACCACCTAAATTACCTGCTATAGTAAATTCATAAGAGGCTTTAGATTTTAAACTTGGAATTAAAAATATGTTCTTTGAATTACCAGTAGCTGGGATTGTTGAGGAGGTAAAAGCAAATGTATCAGGATATTCTAATTGTAATTCTAAATTACTCAAAT
The DNA here is from genome assembly GCA_032117235.1 of Minisyncoccota bacterium. Lineage (GTDB taxonomy): Bacteria > Patescibacteriota > Minisyncoccia > SW-4-49-11 > SW-4-49-11 > CALRBF01. The sequence goes on from JAULZW010000007.1 coordinate 41,180, forward strand.
CATTATTCCCTTTGTTATTAACAGATATTACATAATTAACAGTATCGCCACTAACACTTTGTAGCGGAGCTTGAATGTCTACTATTACTGGGCTATCCGCAATTGTAGTTGCAAATTCAGTTTTAGAATCAAAACTAGAAGTTAATATCGTGGGTACATAATTTAGCGTAGCTTTAATAGTATGAATACTACCTAATTCACCTATTAATCTACCTTTAATTATAATCTCTCCTTTAGAACGAGGACTTAATTCTGGTAATTCATATTCTCTAATTTCAGATTTAGTCTGACCCAGTATGTCTAAAGATGAGTCTATTAATGCATTTGGAACTTCTACTGTAATTTTTGTGTTTTTTAATGCTACTAGATTATCATTTCTGTATGTTAAAGTATATGAGACATCTTCTCCAGCTGAGACTTGATTAGAACCCGTAATTTCCAATATTACTCTTTTATCTGAGAATCTTTGTTGATTTAATTGATACAAGAAACCTATAATAATAGCAATACCCACTAATCCAGTTAAAATAATACTGTAAAGTGTGATTTTTTTCTTATGCTTTTGAAAAAAAGGTTGCTCTGGTTCCTCAACTGGCTTAAACTCAGTAGGGATAGGGGCATTATGTTTAGCATAGACACTATATGGAGTATTATGAATTCTTTCTTTATCTAGCTCAGCTTGATTTTCTTTTTTATAAATTTTTTTCTCAATCTCTTCTAATGTCATATGTTTATTTTATTTATATCTAAACTTAATTATATCATATTTATTAAATAATATTCAAGGAATTGCTTTTTAAGCCATACCAATGCAGTTGATGCTGTACAAGATTCCATGGAAACTCTTTAACTTCTATCCAAACACCTTTTTGCCATTGTCTCAATACATAAATCAAATCGCTATTGATAGACATATAATCTTCAAATTCAGACTTTAACTCAGATACAACTAAACCTCCAGCACGAATACTAATACCAAAATCCTTTGATTTAGTAGCTCCAGTTACAACACAATGTGATAAGTTTATCCCATACCCCAGAGTATACAATAATCTCATTAATAGCCATCCAATTAAAATCTGATACTGAATAGAATGTTTTTTCACTAAATCTACATATTGTTCAATGCATTCAAAAACATTTATATCACTATGATTCTCATCAGTTAACTGATCTAAAAGTTCAAATATAATTCCCATCAAAGCAGTTGATTTTAAATCTAAATATAAATCAGAATAAGAATCTATATCTTTAATAGCAATTAAGCGAGCAGTATTCCTTCCAATAATAAATTCTATCTCGGATTTTCCCCAATCATATAATCGATATTGTAGCTTTGAAGTTGGTTTCTTTATACCCTTTAATAGTAGGGTTTGTTTACCATAATTTTTTGTATAAAAAACCCCTAATCTATCCACATCAGGTAAATCTATTTGTTTAATTAAATAGGCCTCACTACCGTGTATAGTAGCCATAAATTAGACTTCTATTATCACTGGAATAATCATTGGTCTTCTATGTGTTGTTTTGAATAAGAATAAACCTAAATCCTCTCTAATAGATTGTTGTAGATATTCAATACTTTGATCCTCCCCACTTTGAGCAAATTTTTGTTCAATATTCTCTTTTACCTTTTCTTTAATAGAGTCTAAAAGTTTAGTTGAAGTCTGAATATGTACAAAACCTTTAGAGACAATTTCAGGCTCTCTAATAATCTTAGCTTGCTGTAAATTTAATAATATAACAATAGTCAAAATTCCATCTTGAGCTAAAGACTGTCTATCTCTAATTACCATTTCTTTTAAGTCTCCTACCCCTAGTCCATCTACCATCATATTACTAGCATTTACTTTTTCAGTAGTAACTCTGGCCTCTCCTTTATAAATTTGAATAACTCTTCCATTATCTGTTAGTAGAATATTATCTTTTGGAACGCCTACTTCTTGTGCTAAGTCAGAATGAGATTTAAGAGCATAAAAATCACCATAAATTGGCTGTAAATATTTTGGTCGTATTATTTCTAATAATTGTTTTAAGTCTTCTTTATGAGCATGTCCTGACACATGTACCTCCATCATTTTATAGTGAATAATATTGGCTCTTTGTCTAGCTAAAGCATCTTTTATTTTTTGTACTGACTCTTCATTACCTGGAACTACGGATGAAGAGAAAACAACCGTGTCTCCTGGTTCAATTTGAAAATTACGATGTTCTTTATTAGCGATTCTAGTTAAAGCAGATCTTTCATCTCCTTGAGCTCCAGTACAAATGACAGTAATATTTTCTGGTGGCATTTTACTAGCTTCTTGAGCTGTAATTATAGTTTGTGGAGAGAATTTAGCATATCCGATTTCATGTAAAATCTGAATATTGGTTTTCATACTAAAGCCTTCAATTACTACTTTACGATTATATTTTTCTGACAAATTAATCATTTGTTGAATTCTATTCAAGGTACTAGAGAAAGTAGTGACAATGATTTTACCAGTGGCATTTTCAAAAATATGATCGATATTATTCTGAATAGTCATCTCAGACACTAATTTCCCTGGTCTAGAAGCACTAGTACTATCTGAGAGTAATAACAAAACTCCTTCATCTCCAATTTTTTTATACATATCTAAGTCGGCCGGCTCTTCTCCAACAGGAGTAGCATCAATTTTGAAATCTCCTGTGTGTAGAATTACACCTTCTGGAGTTTCAATTTTAATCATTGTAGAGTCAGGGATACTATGATTAATGTGCAAAAATGTAACTGTAAATACTCCAAATCTCAACTTTTCATTTAATTTAGCTATATGCCCATTAAGTGGAGGTAAAGTGGTAAATTCTCCCTGCCTTCTCTGCATCATAGCTAAAGGTAAAGCTGGAGCGTAAATAGGTGGATTTCCTATCATAGACATCACTTGAGAGACTCCACCAATATGATCCATATGTCCATGAGTAATTAAAACAGCTCTAATATTTTCTTCCTTGCCTTTCAAATAGCTTGGATTAGGTATAATATAATCAATTCCTGGCTGATCTTCTTCAGGGAATTTCATACCGATATCTATAACGATAATATCTTTACCGTATTCTATCACAGTCATATTCCTTCCACCTATTTCCTCAGATCCACCTAAAGGAATAATTTTCAAGATATTATCTTTAGTTTCAAATGGGTCTTTAGCATTAAGATATTGATTAGCCTTGTGACTTAAATCTTTCACAAAAGTTGTGCCTCTCTTAATTTTAGAGTTATTATTAGCTTGCATATTAAACATTAATTATTATTGGTAAAATCATGGGTCTTCTTTCAGTTTTAGTTAATAACAATCTACCGATATTTTCTCTAACCTCACCTTTAACATAGTCTAAATTCACTTCATCTGTCTCTTTAATTAGAGTATTTATAATCAACTTTGCCTGTTCTTTAATCTCATCAAATAATTTCAATGAGGATTCATTATCGACAAAACCTTTAGATTCTAAAACTATATCATTTATAATATTTCTAGATTGCAAATCTATTAAAGCGATAATATGTAATATTCCTTCCTCTGCCATAGATTTTCTGTCATGTATAACTACATTAGTTAAATCTCCAACTCCAAGCCCATCTACAATTATATCCGAAGCTGGTACTTTTTCTGGAGTAACCCTTCTTTGTTTATAATCAAAAAGAAGAACTTTACCATTCATACCTACTATCACATTACGATCTGGATATCCCCCTTTAATTGCAATATCTCCATTAGACCTTAGTAAATGATGGGAACCTGTAACTGGGATATAATATTTTGGTCTTACAGCTTTCAACATAGCTAAAGTATCTTCATACCTAGCATAGGCTCCATATTTAGTATCTAATTCCTGATAATACTCTACAAAGGCTCCTAATTTAGCAAAATTATCATTAACTCTTGCTACAGATCTAGCATTACCTGGTATTAAATCGGCCGGATAAACCACAATATCTCCTGTTTTAATACTAAAGGAATGATGCTCACCATTAGCTAATCTCATCAAATGAGGGATGTCGTCTCCATGAGAACCCGCAATTAGTACTACTAGTTTTTCTCTTGAAATATCAGACAACCCACTAGGTCCGACAATAGTACCAGATTTAATCTTAATAAAACCCTTTTTACGACAAGTATTAAATGTATTTAATAAACTTTTACCTTCAATAAACAAGTGTTTGCTATGATTTTCTACCGAATTTACAATTTGTTGCATTCTACTAATCATAGAAGGAAAAGTTGAAATATAAATTGTTCCCGTGTTTCTGGCAATAATGGAGTCAATATGGTCAGCTATAGAGTCTTCAGTGGGAGCAAAGCCCTGTGATTCACTAGCCAGACTACCAGTCAATAAAGCAAATGCATCAGATCCTGCTAAATCCTTAATATAATCTAATAGTTCTGATTTATCAACACTATTATTATCCAGCTTATAGCTAGAAAGATAAAAAACTTTCCCTTGCATAGTATAAACACATAGTCCAACGGATCCAATTACATTAAATGGGGTTGGGAATGCATTAACTTTGAATGAACCTACCCTAATGGAAGTATATGGCTTAATAATATGCTTTTTATATTTTATACCTTGAGAATAAAAATCATGTCTAGATTCTAGAATAGCAAACAAAGCCTCAGTTGCATAAATATGCAAATTAGGAAATAAATGTAAAAGATAAGGTACAGCTCCAATATGATCGGGATGTGGAGAAGTCAAAAACACTCCTCTAACCTTACTAATATTATTTTTTAAATATTGAGTGTTAGGAATAAGATAATCTATACCTGGTTGATTTACACCGGGAATTTGCAAACCCATATCTATAATTAGAATATCATTTTCTTGTTCCAAAACATACATATTCTTACCAACTCCATCTAATCCACCTAGAGGAATAATTTTAAGAGATTGTCTAGATGTGTCGGGGATAATTCTTTTTTGGGAAAAATTTTTACCTTGATCACGGGAACGATTAGTACGCACGTTTGATCTAGTATGAAATCTTTTTGATTGTGTCATATAATATATTAAATAAAATTGTTATTATTATTTTCTTTAAGAGCTGATTGTGATATCTCTGCCTATAATATAAAATTAAATGTGTACTTCAACAGAAATCTGTTTTTTACTCTAAAAAAATGTAGACTCTAGAGAATCGAACTCTAATTTACTCCTGATTAGTAAAATCTGTCTAAAAATTATTTTGATTCTTTAACTTTGGCTCTGGTAATGGATATTTTACTACCTTCAACAATATTGTTTTTAACTAAAAGATTATGTACAGTTTGTGAGGGTTGTGCTCCAACAGAAATCCAATACTTAATTCTATCACTATTAAGTGTATTATCTTTATTAACAGGATTATACATTCCTAAAGATTCAATAAATTTACCTTTTACTGGACGAGTTTTTTCAGCTACTACAACTTTATAGACGGGGGAATTCTTTTTACCAACTCGTGACAATCTAATTCTTAACATAATTGAAAATAAAAAATTTATAAATTTATTACTGTTAATAATATCATAATTTAATGATGCTGTCAATATTAAAAATATATCTATATTGTTATCCTAATCTAAATAATGTATAATAATATTATATTTAATTATGCATTATGAACAACTTTTGGATTAATTTTAAAAACAACTATCCTCATAGTTTGATTTTACTATTCTTTTCTATTACTGGTTTCTGGGCTGCTTTTACTATCAGTTTTGAGAAATTTATGATTCTTAAAAACCCACTTTACACCCCAGGGTGTAGCATTAATGCTTGGATTGACTGTGGTAAAGTAATGAATAGTCAATATGCTACTATGTTTGGATTTCCTAATTCCTGGCTTGGTATGATTGGCTGGCCTATGGCTTGGCTTACGGTATTATATCTTTTGACTCACAAGCAATTATCTAAACCTTTTATGATGATTGCAATGTCAATAACATTTCCTGCTGTCATTATATCTTATATCTGGACATATTTAGCTTTCTTTGAAATTGGGGCAGTTTGTCCTTGGTGTATTCTATCTTGTGTATCAGCCACTATTTCTTGTGCTACATTAGTTGACCTTAATCGCAGAAAGGGATTTATAAAATTTCCAATCAAATCTTTTAATAATTGGACTATTACATTGGTATCCTGGTTTGGATTATGGGCAATACTATTATATGTAGCAATTTGGAGTTAAAGATTAAAAAAGATTAACTTTATCAAATTATCTATCCCATAGAAAAGCAAAATTAATTTTATTGTTGCTTTGTATATAGCACTTTAGAGAAATTATGTACATATATTCTGAGTGATATACTAAGGAATGATATTTTTTTGTATTAAGAAGGTGTCCAATAAAGAATCACCATCTGATAGGTTGCTGATAATAAATTGAATAGTTCCAAAATAATACCTTGATTTACTCCAAAAATAAATACTATCCCCATTCACAACATCAAGGTTCACACCACCACTATAAACGTTATCCTCCGAACCGCTTATTAAGATAGAGCCGTTCTTGTAGATTCTCCAGTCGTTAGTGTCATCAAAATCATCTACCAGAACATTCAATGTAATTGTGGTATTTATTCCTAATATAGTTACAGTATTACTAGAGGCTCCCATACCATCGTCCGTAATATCAGGATCCCACCACATTGTATTGCTAGGTGTAAAATCTGGTGGTGATAAATTTATAGCTATGATCTGTCCTAATTCTGAACTTGGAGCTGTAACACTGATTCTGTTATTGGCTGAGTTTCTATTAACTCTATAATTTATTACACCTGGATCAGCTGGTATTGCTGCTATATAGTTTGGGACTAAACCTCTAAGGTCGACCTTTCCATCACATAAGTTAGTTGGACTTAATGTGTCTGTTGTTGTCTGATTTCCTGTATTGCAAACTTCTTTGGGTGTATCTGTTATTCCTATTGGATAACTTCCTGTCTCTATTAAATATTGTTCTAGACCTTTGTATATACTATTTATCTCTGCTTTCCTCTCTGCATTCCTTACTTGACTTATTTGTCTTGTTGGGTTTATAGCAACGAGTACTATCGCTGATAATATCCCTATCGCTGCTATTACGAGTAATATCTCGAGTAATGTGAATCCTTTTTGCACTCTTTTAGCTTTATGCATATATTTTTATTATCTTTTCTTTGTACTATAATATTAGTATTATCACCCCACCCCACGTTTTGTATAGGGCTGGACGAGTTATTTTGTTGATTTGGCCAGTCGTCTTAAGAGTGCATCTATTCTTGGTTCTTGACCTCGGAATCTTTTGTAAAGAATCATTGGATGTTCTGAGCCTCCTCGAGATAATATATGTTCTCGGAAACTAACTCCAATTTCAGAATCAAGAATTTTTCCTTGAGATAAGAAATACTCAAAAGCATCTGCATCTAATAATTCAGAGTATTTATAACTATAATATCCAGCTGAATATCCTCCATCGAAAATATGACTAAAAGCTGAGCTAATTAAAACTCCTTCCTCTGTTGGGAATAGAGCCGTAGACTTATTAATATCCTCTTCTAGAGTATTGACATCCACAGAACTGAACTCTCTAGTATTATAATGCCAAGCTAAATCTAATCGTCCTAGTCGAACTTGTCTTACAGTAGCTGCTGCTTCGTGGAAAGATGATATCGCTTGAATAGTCTGTATATCCTGCTCTGAAAGGGACGCCCCTGTTTGCCAATGCTTGGCTATATTCTGTAATATATCTGGCTCATATACCCAATTCTCCATTAATTGAGATGGTAATTCTACAAAATCCCAATAAACATTAATTCCATTTAACGAAGCATATTTACCCTTACCTAAAAGACCATGCAAACCATGTCCAAATTCATGGAATAAAGTCAAAACTTCTTGTAAAGTTAATAAGGCCGGAGCCCCACCTTGTGGTCTAGAGAAATTTAATACTAGAGATATATGAGGAGTATAAGTTTTATTATCTTTAGTATGAGCTAATCTAAATTCTGTCATCCAAGCTCCAGATGATTTACCAGGTCTTGGGTGATAATCAAGATAAAGTATACCAATATGCTCTCCATTCGCTTCTTGCACTTCATATACTTCTACTTCAGGATTATACACTGGGATATCTGATCTTGATACAAATTGTAGTCCGTATAATTCTTTGGCTATATGAAATAATCCTTGTAAAACTTGGTTTAATGGGAAATATTCTCTAATTCGCTCCTCATCAAATTGATATCTCGTTTGTTTGATTTTATCGGCATAATAGGCATAATCATAGGCTCTTAGCTCATTTATTTCAGAACTTGCAAATTGAGATATATCTTCAATTTCTGATTTCGCTCGATCAATAGACTTCTCTAATAATTGATTTAATAAATCCTCTACTTTGCTTGGATTTTGTAACATTCTTTTCTCAAGTACATAATCAGCATGAGTCTCATATCCTAGTAATTGGCCACGATTTTGCCTTATAGTAGCGATTTGTTTTAAAATTAATCTATTATCATATTGATTGCCCTGAGCCCCTCTTGTATTGTAAGCTAGGAATAATTCTTTTCTTAATTCCCTATTATCTGCATATTGCATAAAAGGAATATAAGAAGGATAAGACAAATCAAATATCCATTCATTAGGATTATCTTTATTCTTGGCGCTTGCAATAATAGATGCTGGTAATCCTTTCAGATCAGCTTTATCGGTAATGATGAGTTTATAGTCATTATTCTCGGCCAGTACATTTTGGCCAAATTTTTGAGATAAATTAGAGATTTGCAAATCAATTTCTCGTAATTTTTGCTTTTGCTCTTCTTCTAATAAAGCTCCGTTTCTCGTAAAAAAAGAATAAGTTTCCTCTAATAAAGTTTTTTGCTCCGGAGTGGGTAAATTTAAATTGTTCTTATTCTCATAGACCTGCCTCACTTTAGAGAATAATTTGGGATTAAGAGAAATATCATTCCAAAACACTGTAGTGATCTCTCCCAATTTCAGCACTACTTCTTGTAATTCTGGATTAGTATCAGCTAAATTCAAATTCTCAGCGATACGGTGAATATACTGTACCTCATAGGTGGAGTATTCTAAAGCTTCAATTGTATTGTTAAAATCTGGATCAGATACTCCTTCAATAGCTTTGACTTTATCCTTGGCAATTGCTATATGATGCTGAATTGCCTCAATATAATGAGATGGTTTAATCTCTACAAATGGAATAAAACCATCTGGAGTATTAAAGGATAAGCCTATCAGTGAATTGGAGCTCATGCTCTTAAAGTTTTAGATTATATTCTTTTCTCTACAATTTCCCAGTTAATGGAGGAGAGATAAGTAGACACATAATCAGCTTTAGTAGCTGGAGTATAATCAACCATAAAGGCATGCTCCCATAAATCAATTACCAAAACAATAGGAAGGCCAGCCAAATGCCCAAGTTCATGATCAGCCACCCAAGCATTGATTAGAGTATTGTTCTCAGAATCATAATAAGTAATTACCCAACCTATCCCTCTCATACTAGCCAATCTTTTTAAATCATCAATATAATTTTCAAAAGAACCATATTGAGTTTGGATTAGGAGTGTTAATTTAGAATTTACATCTAGATTTTTAGATCCTTCAACTAATTGAGAGAAATAATACTCATGCAATCTCATTCCATCAAATTCAAAACCTAATCTTCGCTGTAGTTCTGAGACTATAACAGTATCATCTCCAGATTTAAAAGTATTTATTTTATCTAATAAAAGATTGGTGTTTTTAACATATCCAGCATATAGACCTAAATGTAGAGCGATTTGCGCTTCAGATAAAGCAGTATTCTTAGGGATATTGAATGATTTTTCTATATAATACATATTATTAAAAGTTAATTCTGTGTATTTATTATACTATGTTTTATCCAAAATATCTAATAACTTTACCATAACTTGCTTGGTTGCTCTAATATCACCAAGAGCTGTATGAGCCTCATAGTCTTTAATTTCTAAAACATCAGTTAATCCTCCTGGATTGGAAAGAGAAGTAGATTTAAATATAGGCTTTTGATCCTTACGAATTTTCAATAAATTAATTGTATTAGCTAAAACTTTAGTATCAATAACATTATGCCCTATTAATTCTTTCCAAAATAGCTTGTCTTTATCTACACTACCAAAAATATAATTAAGATAGGCAAAGTCCATAGTGATAAAATGAGCAAATAAAATAGGCTTGTCTTCAAAATGTTTTTGTACAAATTTAGTAATTTGTTGTACTAATTTAGAATAAGACACCCCTTCAGACTCGACCTTTTTTAAATCTAATTTGTTGATAGACATAGATTCTTTAGTAATCTCAGCTCCTATTGGTACTTTAACCAAGGTCTGATAATGTGCAATTTCTTGTAAATTTTCATCTAATACAATCATTGCTAATTCTATCAATGCATTTTTATGCGGATGCTGTCCAGTAAATTCCGTGTCTATTCCTAAATATATTCCTTTTTTCACAATGTATTTATAAAGTTAATATAATAATTATATCATACTAAAAACAAAAACCCCCAATTTAATGAGGGTCTTTGTAAACTAGATAAAACTATTTGATTAGTTTATTTTACAACAACAGTTGCTCCAGCTTCTTGTAACTTAGTCTTCAGTTCGTCTGCGTCTGCTTTTGAAACTCCTTCCTTAACAGCCTTAGGAGCTGCATCTACGATATCTTTAGCTTCTTTTAACCCAAGTCCAGTAGCTTCTTTAACTACTTTGATAACTTGAATTTTAGAACTTCCAGCATCCTCAATGATAACATCAAAGGTTGATTTCTCTTCAGCAACTGGAGCATCTCCAGCAACTGGAGCTGCAAAACCTACTGCAACTGGAGCTGCAGCTGATACTCCTAAAACTTCTTCTAGAACTTTTACAAGTTCAGATAGTTCAATAACACTAAGATTCTTGATTTCATCAACAATCTTTTCAAATTTTTCTGGTACTATAAATCCTTCTGACATATGATTATAATTAAATTAATTATTTAGTGTCTCTATAAGCTGATAAAACAGTTACGAGACCACGAGATACTCCTGAAGTTACTTGCAAGAATTGAGTCATTGGAGCTGCAATAGTTCCTACTACTTGAGCCTGCAATTGTTCCTTAGAAGGTAATTTGGCAAGAGTTGTTACCTGTTCAGGTATAAGATATTTTCCATCTAATAATCCCCCTACTAAAGTAAAGGTGTTTTTAGGTGCTGATTTAGAAAAGTCATTAATTACCTTAGCTCCAAAAACTGGATCATTAGCAAAAACAACTCCAAGATTTCCTGGTAATTGTTCAGATAAAGAAAGATTAACTCCTGTATTTTGTAAAGCTTTATTGAATAAAGTTTTCTTTACAACTTTATAAGTTGCTCCTTCTTCTCTTAATTTAGTTCTAAGGCCCTGCAATGCCGAAACACTAGATCCTTGAAAATCAGTAAAGACCATACCATGTGCCGAAGCAATAGTATCTTGCAACTCTTGCAACATTTCTTTTTTGCGTGATTTTGTTAACGCCATAATATTATTAGCTATATAATTTAACAAAAAAGCCCGACCTTTAGCCGAGACATTATACAAATTTAGTGAAATTTATCACCGATTTGCCTACATAAGACTTCTGTGTATACACTGCTTATGGTCTCTGGCTTATAGCTTTGTAATTAATTATACAATAAAGTATAAATATAGTCAATATGTTATATAGAAAGAAGCCATATTGGTAAATAACAGAGGTGAGCAATTTAGAAAAAAGTAAAAATAAATTAATAAGACATATCTACTTAAACTAAAAAAGCACCTTTTTTATATAGATGCTTTTTTAAAAAGTTTTATTATTTAACAGGAATTTTCTTAATCTTTACTTTTTCTGATTTTGGCAAAGTAATTGTCAGAACTCCATCTTTTAACTCAGCTGCTGACTTCTCAGCGTCTACATCAATTGGTAAAATTACTGAACGAGAAAATGGACCCCAATAACATTCTTGATAGAAATAATTTTCTTGTTTAACTTTTACTGAGTTTTTCCTTGTTCCTGATATAGTAACCATATCATTAGTGATAGACACATCTAAATCTTTAGCGGTAACTCCAGCAATTGTAGATACAATCACAATATCATTATCTGTTTGATATACATCAATAGTTAATGCTCCCTCTACCAATTCATCATCTGTTTGGAATGTAGCTTGAGTAGAAATTTTAGAGTCAGTAACATATTCATCTATTGATGCAGAGTCTGAGTCCAAATCTGATACTCCTGAGAATCTGCTTCTTAGGTCATGTTGGATGTCTTCTTCTATTACTGGTTGCTCTTCAAAATCTACAGCTCCTGTTAATTTTCTTAAAATACTAGACATAATTTTAAATGAATTGTTATATAAACTATTACATTAGTATTATAATATCAAATGTTTCAAAAAAAAGCAAGAGCTTAAGTTGAACTACCTTTTACTGACCTTAGTCTTAAATGTTTGATAGTAAAAATCATCCCGATAAATAATGGTATACATATTAGAAAATAAAATGCTACTATTATTATACCACCACCCCCAATAGTGGATAGTTCTATTACCAAATTCCACAGACCATGGAATAGTATCCCAGCTAAAGCAAGCCAAACTCCGTTAATCTTATTTTTATATTTGAAATACAAAACTAATCCATATGTGAATAAAAAGCTAGATATAATATGTATAATTAATGATGTAAATGCTCTTAAAACCAAGAGTTGCTGTATTGCTCCAAAGTTATCTTTATAGTATTTGAGTACATAGGCTAAATTTTCAATACCAGCAAAACCTAAGGCTAAGGTAGCTGCATAAATAAAGGTATCTATTGGCTCGTCCCAGCGACTAGTACTAATGGCAAACCAATAAACAAAAGCTCCCTTAAAAACTTCTTCAGCAAATGCTCCAAAAATAAATTTATTAAGAGTGTCTGAAGTAGGGATTAATAATATATCTAATAGTTCTCTACCCCACATGGAAAATAATATTATAGGCACAGCAATAAAACTACCTAATATAAAGGCTTTTGCTATATCGGTAGATTTTTCTGGATGGACATCTTGAGACAATACAAAACCTAACCAAGCAAAGCTAGGTATATAGGCAATTATTATAGTAATAATTAACGGTATATAATTAGTCATAAAAATTTTATATTATTTTCATTTTTTCGTGCAGGTATACAACTTCTTCTTCTATATAAACACCAAATTCTTGCCAAACCTTATCCTTTACCATCTGAATTAGTTTCACAACATCTGCAAAACTACCATTTCCAGTATTAATCATATAATTAGCATGCTTATCACTAACTTGTATTCCTCCACAACTGATACCTTTTAACCCAGCTTTTTCTATCAAATATCCACTTGGAATAACACCCTTTTCAACAAATTTATCTAGATCTGGATATTTATTATAGAGTGATATATCAATATCCCCTTCATAATTCTTAAAGATACATCCTGAGCAAGCTACTCCAATTGGCTGATTTTTATTTTTTCTAATAATATTATCCCTTACCAATTTTTGACTAATTGCAACATCTCCGGTTTCTAATTCAAATAATCCCCCTAGAATAATGTCTTTATTGTCCTCTGCTTTAAATGAGCTATATCTATAATGAAAATCTAATGCATTAGCTTCAATATCAATAATTTGTCCATCTCTATATATTCTAACTTGCTTTAATCTATCTTTAGTTTCACCTCCAAATGCACCAGCATTACCTCGAATTGCACCCCCCAAACTAGATGGGACAGATGGAGCCCATTCAAGACCGGTTAAATTATTTTTATGCCCAAAAGCAGTAAGGGCAGCCAAAGACACACCTGCTTCTGCAAAAAGTAAAGTATCACTTATATTAATAGCTCTAGTGTTCATTTTTAAGATAAGACCATCAATGTTTTCATCCGTAATCAGAAGGTTACAACCAGCTCCAATAATTCCAACTGGGAAGTGTCTTTCCTGAGCGAATCTTAGAGCGGAGATTACATCATCATTACTTTCAGCAAAAACAACATATTGAGCCCTCCCTCCTATCTTAAAAGTTGATAAATCTTTTAGTAATATATTTTCCTTTATGTTCATATTTTCTACTTAATTTGAACTCCTATATATTCATCTGTTCTCAATACTCCGTCTGTAACTTTATACCCCGTCTCCGTACTTTCAAGGTCAAAAGACGACTCTTTCCAAATTGACTTTTTATTTTTAGGTAAGTCCAAACTATATTGATATTTTATTCCCAAAGCACCCGATTGCTTCTGTAAAATTAAAGAATATATATCATAAGACTTAAACTTAAATGGTAATTCATATTCTATCATAACTTGGCTAGTTTCTCCAGGTTTAGTAAACACCCAACCACCTATTACTAATTTTCCACTTTCTTCAAAAACATCAATATCCCAGTCTTCATTATGAAATAAAGTTGCATTAATAGCTTTTAAATCAGAATCTTGTTCGTAACCCGCCACACCTTCTAATATTTCTTTTTCAACTTTATCTTTATATCCGGAAACATTAAGGATACGAGACCCCTTAGGAATATATGTTCTCATATAATTTATATTATCCTGATTCCACCATTCAAATTCAGTATCTCCTCCCTTATGCTCTCTACTAACTATAACTTTATTAATAGCATTACCCTTATCTTCTATTTTGGTAGATATGCTCAAATTCTCTTGCATTACTCCATCTGTTTTATACCCACCAATATTACTATGTACAACAGACAAGTAATCCTCTGGGGCATCATATAATTGACCACCTAAATTATATTTATTAACCATATCCTGTAATTTTGTATCTAAAAAATATAATAACACTTGCTTCTCTTGAAATGAATTATTTAACGTCTCTATAATTTTTTGGTATTGATTAGCATCTGATGACAATAATTTATTTATTAATATAGGAGCTAAGTCGGCTATAAATTGTTTTGGTTTATTTTTAACCTTATCATAAGCTACCCCAGTCTGATATTGAGTTATCTTAACAAAATTATCTGCATTAATAGTAATATTGTAGTCTTCTAGTGTTATTGGGCCTGTGATTAAAAGCAATCTCTCTATTACAGTGGGGGTTAAAGAAATCACCCCATCTGGAGTTGCTCCACCTGTTTTTTCATAAAATGAAATTATTTTCTGAGCACTTGTGGGAAAATCTGCAAACCAATTTGAATCTCTTAGGTACCAACGAGTAGTTAATTCTTGTAATGGAGCAGGAGCTAAAATATTTTTCGCCAATTGACCGTCTGGATTATATATTTCTTTAATATCTAGACTTTTTACTACCCCTCTATCAATATTCATCATTCCAAAACTACCGATAAATCCACCTGTTGCCCTTAACTCTTGATTATTCTGGAATATAAAAACATATCTTTTCAAAATATCACTCCCTACAAAATTAAGAAATATGTCAATATAAGGATCAGAGTTAATAATAGCTTCCTTTAATTTGGGAATATCTTGATTTAATTGACGCAAAACAGATCCTTTGTGTCCAGGAACTAAATTAATAGGTAATTTACCAAGGTTAATATGTAACTCATGTAGGGCTGGGATTAGTTTTTGATTTAATTCTTTAATTTTTTTAATACCATCCACCATAGTAATTGGCTTAGTATTATCAAAAGGGTTAATTTCCTTAGATATAAATGGCTCCATTGTATCTGATAACTCACCTGTAATAGATATGACTTCTGATACATTAGAAGTTAAATCACTACCATCTTGTATAATAGATAATCCTGGCAAAATGGATAATAATATACTGAGATTACCCTGTATAGACGCTATATCTTCGGCACTATTATCAATACCATTCGCTATCTCATTTAATGATGTAGCTAAAGTATTAAAATTTTCAATATTAGTAGATTTTAATAAATTTTCACTAGCAGCTGCTTGTAAGAGCAGATTGTCTTTCACTCTAATGCCATTATTTGCCATATTAAGTGACGGTATACTAATTACCATTATAAGACATATTGATATAAACACCGCCATAGAAGCCCTAGCAGCATAAATAGACTGTTTATTAATTATTAATAATTTTTTTATTCGATGAAAAGACTTATATCTATCATAGTTATATTTTTTTGCTGATTTTGGTATAAATTCTATTCTAATAGGAGTTGATATGTTTATATATTTTTCTGGTTCTATGTAATCATTCTGTGAATCATCATATAACGGTAACTCAAACTCTAATAAGTCTATATTCTTATTGTGATTGACATTATCATCTCTTATTAAAGGAACTTCAAAGTTTGCAAGAGAATTAATATCTTTTGGTAAGTTAGATTTTTTATAAATAGACTTTTTTTCTGCTCTAGATTCGATTTGAATTTTTCTTAAGTCAACAATCGATGAGCTTTTTTTTATCATATCAAAATGTTTATACCTTGCTTTTATTATACAATTTTTTTGTTTTTTCTGCCATATCTGACCAAGAATATTGATTCAAAATACTTTGATGATATTTTTTCTGTAATTCACGTTTTTTCTTATCTTTAATAAAGACAGATAATACTTCCTGCATATTATCTTTAGATTTTGGATTAAAATAATCTATATGTTCTCCAAAAATCTCAGGTAAACAAGTAGCATTTGATATAACTATTGGAGCACCTAAAGCTATAGCTTCTAATGGAGGTAAACCAAATCCCTCATATAAAGATGGAAATACATAGAATAAACATTTCTCATACAATGAAATCAACTGCTCATCTGCTACATATCCTGGGAATATGACTGAATGAGATAATCCCAATTTATTAACTTTCGTAATAATTTGTTCAAAAAAATGATCCCTCTTACCTACTAATACTAATTGTAATTGTGAGTCTATGTCTGATTTTTGTTTAAGATTATAGAATACATCAATGAGACGATCAATATTTTTATGGGGATATACATTACCCACATAAAGTAGATACTTACCCTCAATAATTTCATATTTATCGAATGAAAATGGCTGGGCATTAAGAGGATTAAATCGCTCTAAATCAACTCCCTCATATATCATTGCCATTTGATTAGATGGAATATTAAAATGTCTCACAATAGATTGTCTCGTATATTCTGATATAGTGATGATTTTTTTTGCAGTATATACTGCATTCATAATAGTCAATCTGTATGCTATATTTTTAATAGCATACATAATTCCATTTAATCTTGAAGCCTTACGAGTGGGATATTCTAATAAAATTAAATCATGTATAGTAACCAAATAAGGTTTTCTATATAAAATAGGGATGTTAAAATGCAAAAAGTGCATTAAATCTAATCTATATTTTTGTAATAATTGGGGAAATAATAATTGTTCCTGCCAAGAGTACCAAGGGATATCAGCTAAAATTTTATGAAAATTAGGATTTTTAGGTCTATATTCTTCAATATTATGAACCCCTAAAAAGATATAGTATTGATTATGATGATCAATATTCTCTAACTCTTCAATAAGTTTCTGAGTATATCTACCTAAACCTTTACCGCTATTTCCAAAAAATCGTGCATCTATTCCTATTTTCATAGCATTATATTGTATTGTCTAATAAATCTCGAATGAATTGTTCTGTCCCATTCTGATTTTTGGGATAATTACTAATATCAGGGAAGTCTAAATTAATGATTTTATGATAAATTATCTTAACTAAATGGGCTATATAATTAATATCTGTATCTGTGATTTTCAAATCAAGAGAGATATATTCCCCTGCTATAGTAGGCTCTAAAAAGTCAATTCTACCTTGTATAGGTTTATCTTGATATTGACCTGACACTTTTAATAATAAGGCATAAAACCAAAGCTGTCTCTTAAACGCATCCAGCTTATTAGCTTTAGACTTATTATCCCAATTTAAAATTGGGGTACCAGTTTTAAATTCTACAACAGTGTAGTGATTAGCATGTTCTTCTATTCTATCAATAACTCCAGTCAAAGGAACTTCCTCATATTCCAAAAATAATTGTCCCAAATTGTATTCGGATTGATGTGAAACTAAAAATTTATCTCTTGTAGCCTGTATTAAATTGGGCAATTGGTCTTGTAGTTTATTAAACACTAAATCTGTATCTTCAACACTTAATTGTTCTTGATATAAAACTTTTATAGCAAAGTTATTCAACTCATCTAATGTAGGAAACATTTTATTGGATTGCAATTGTATTGATATATAATTAAATACTTTATGTATAACATTTCCATAAGTCATCGCTGGATTATTTATAGACGGGAATCTCAACAAAACTGACTCCAGAACATTTAATGGACCTCCATATTCTAAATCTACAAATTTATTAATATGTGAAGCACTTAATTTATACTTTTGCACCACTCCTTCCAAAAATGAAATTTCTTGTATATGCATGTCTACTGGCTGCATAGATTTAAGGATTCCTTTAGTCAAATCTTTAGTATTTACATATGGAGTAGGCGTAGTATCTAAGAACTCTAAATATGGTAAAGCTTGTCTTTCCTTCCCTTTTTCATTATATAAATGGCTAGTAATAAATAAATTTATTTTAGATCTTGTCAATGCTACAAATAATAGTCTTAAAAAATCATCTTCCGAATCTTGACGAGGTACAATAGGTAAATTAATAGGAAATGGATATGGAAAAGATGGACCTTTGTTACTCCAGCCTTGGGTATGAGTTCCAATTACAAATACAGTTTCAAACTCTAAACCTTTAACTTTATGAGCTGTCATTAATTTGACAGTATGTTTGCCACTATTAAGTGATAAATTAACCATCATACCACCTTGGTTTTGATAGGCTTTAATTGTATTTAGCCCATCTAATAAAGTAATTCTTTTCCCTTTTTTATATGAAGTTATATTATGAATGAAGGCTTCAATTTTTGATAAATTAGCAATATAATTATTCTGATTTAATTCAAAAGCATTATTTCCAAAATAATATTGGTAAAATTTAGAGTTAATTTCTACACTACTATCAACTGACCTCATAAGTTTAAATAGAATAACCTCAATAGTTTCATACTCAGACAAAATAGCTAGATTCAAAAATAACTTTCCTATCTCTTGTAACGATGTATCATTTGAGTTATATAATCTTTCAATATGGGTCTGTCTATAATCTCTCTGTTGGAAAAATTGCCAAATATTTAATTTGTCTATACCCCAAAATGGATAACTCAAAATTTCTGGCAATAAATCATTTCGGGGAGACTGTGTAGGTGTCAGAGAATATACAAATTGTAACATTATAACTAACTGATGAATTATAGTTTCATTCAACAAATTATATTGTTTATCATAATCAATTGGTAAATCATACTCTGCTAAAAATGGTACTATTGCTTCCAAAGCTCTATGATTTCTAGCTATAATTGCAATTTCAGATAAATCCATTTGCTGTTTACGATACTCCTCTATTGTACTTGCAATCCAAGCATACTCCTCAGCCTGATTTTTAAACTCATAATAAGCTAAATCTCCATCTTGTCTTAATTTAGCTGATGTTAATGTTTTTTCTAATACTTCAATTCTATTTTCTAGTCTATCCTTACCTTGAGTAATAACTTTTCTTGCAATATCTAAAATTTCTTGTCTAGAGCGATAATTAGTAGTCAGTACAATTAATTTAGCAGTTGGGAATTTATTTTGAAAAGACAACATATGTGAAACATCTGCCCCCTGAAATCCATACACCGCCTGATCATCATCCCCTACAACTAATATATTCGGCTCTATATTATCTCCCACCAAACTCAAAACCAATTGCATTTGTGCCTCATTTGTATCTTGAAATTCATCTACTAAAATAAATTGATATTTTTCCTGTAATTTATTCCTTAATCCTTCATTTTTTTTAAGCAAAGTTAAAGCATTCAATAACATATCTGAAAAATCTAATAGCTTATTCTCATCTAAATATTCTTGATATTTCTTATAAATTTCTGAAATAGCTTTCTGCTTTTCTAATCTTTCTACATCAATCAAAGTTTTCTGTCCGTCTTTTTCCTTTATAAGATATCTATTTTTCCATTGAGAAATAGGAGTGTATTTACTTTCCAATAATTCAGTTTCCTCTAAGACCTCTAAAAGTGATTTTTGCAACTTTGTACCGTAGGTTTCAAAATAGTTGTTAGAATTAGTAACAGTTATAGATTCCACCAAAATACGAATACTATTTAATTTATCTACCCTATCTTTATTTCCATTAAGAGAAATGTGACTAAATTTTTGTATAATAGGTATGATTTTATCAAATTCAGCTTTATTTTGGTCTAGTATTTGCATATACTCAGCAGGAGTAAGTCCTGCCTGCTTTATATAATTGATACTTTTAGCTATATTATTAATTAACTTACTTCTATCCGTACCTTTAGGAATTAAAATATTGTTATAGGGTAGTTTAGCAATAATATCTCCAATGATTTCAGCTATAAAAACATCGTCAATAGCAGTTCTATCAAGTCCGTCTGTATATTCAGTATAATCTTTCAATAAAGATTGCCCAAAGCTATGAAAAGTATGAATATTCACCTTATAAGCTTGTTTACCTATAAAAGAAGCTAATCTATGCCTCATATTATAAGCTGCTGCATCCGTAAAAGTAAGACAAATAATATTCTCTGGCAAAACATCTTGTGAATGCAAAATATTAGCTACTCTTAAAGATAAAAGCTGTGTTTTGCCTGACCCAGGTCCCGCTACAACCATAACTGGTCCTAGTAAAGTATCCACAGCTTGTTTTTGTTGAATATTTAATTCTCGATAAGCTTTTTCGTAAATTGACATAATATTTTTAATTTAGTAGTTTCATTATATCATAAAAAAGAAAAAATTTTCTAAGTAATTAAAAAATGGAGCTTTTACTAATAAAATAGTTATACAAACTCCATTATTTAATTTGTTAATTGAAAAATTACCAGTTTAAAGTTCCACCTGTTTGATATTCAATCACACGAGTTTCAAAGAAATTCTTCTCCTTAGCTAAATCTACTGATTCAGACATCCATGGAAATGGATTATCTGTCCCATACACAATTGGTAGGCCAACTCTTTGTAATCTTCTATCTGCAATATATTCAATATAGCGTCTAAATCCATCTTGTGAAATTCCCATAATACCTTTAGGGAAACAAGTAGTAGCAAATTCATACTCTAAACCTACTGCTTCCTTAATCAAATCTGTAATATGAGTTTGAAATTCTTGCGTCCATAATTCTGGTTGTTCCTGTTTGATAGCATTAATCATATCAGCTCCGAAGTTGAGATGAGTAGATTCATCTCGCATAATATATTGGATTTGCTCAGCACTACCAGTCATTTTATTTTGCCGCTGAAAACCAAATATCACTGCAAAAGAGCTATAAAAGAAAATACCCTCTACAATTAAAGAAAAGACACAAAGATTTTCTAAAAACTTTTGATCAGATGCAAAAGTACCAGTCTTGAAGTTAGGATTCAAGATCCCGTCATTAAATGATAGGAAAAATGAAGCTTTATTATAAATACTTTCAACTTCTCTATACATATTGAATATCTCCGCACCATCAAGTCCTAAACTTTCTACAATATATTGATAAGCCTGAGTATGAATAGCCTCTTCATAAGCTTGTCTCAACAAAAACATTCTAATTTCAGGAGAAGTAATATGCTTATAGGTAGCAAGTACCAAATTATTGGCAGCAAGAGAATCAGCAGTAGTAAAAAATCCTAATACAGTTTTGAAGGCAAGCCTCTCATCTTCGGTCAAAATATTATTTGATTTCCATTGTTCGACATCAATTTGCATACCAATTTCAGTTGGAAGCCAATGATTAGCATTCCCAGTTAAATAAGCATCCCAAGCAAAAGTATGTTTCATAGGATGTAACTGTACAACATCCGCATCTTTACCATTAATAACTCGTCTGTCGTTAATATTAACTCTTTGATTTGTTTGGGTAATAGGCATGGTGATTATATTTAGATTTTAATAGTTTATTGACAGGACTCGCAAATTTGACCTTCTATGACAGCAAAGATATTAGATTTCTCTGGCTGTGGAGGTAAATTCTCAAGAGATATTGATGAAGTTGAGATGGTAGTATTAAGATTAGGAACTTTAGTTGAATCTAATTCTATTGCACTTACCTCTACTGGTTGAGCTTCAGGCATACCCTGTTGCTCGATACTTGTATTTACTGTTGCTGTTGATTGACTAAAGTCTCGGCGATGAGTTGTCCCAAACTCATTAATATTAACTGTTGATTTTTCTACTTGGGATATAGCAAGAGTTCTTAGATAATAGGTTGTCTTTACTCCCATTTCCCATGCATACATATATACATCAGCAATCTCTTTACCAGACACTCCACGATAAAAAATATTAAGAGACTGACTTTGATCCATCCATTTACCTCTATAGGCCGCGGCTTTAATCAACCATTTTGGATCAATTTCAAATACCTCTTTATATTTAGCTCTCAGATTAGCTGGAATTTCGTTAATTTGAGCAATAGATCCATCAAAATATTTGATTTTATCAGCAATAATTGGATTCCATAAACCAATTTTTTTCAAATCTTCAATCAAATAAGAGTTAATAACAGTGAAGTCTCCAGCCTGATTAGATTTGACATATAAATTCTTATAGATTGGTTCATTGGCTGGTACAGCATCAGTAATATTAGCTAAATTAGAAGTAGGAGCAATGGCCATAGTGTTAGAGTTACGCATACCATATTGCTTGATTGACTCTCTGACAACTGACCAATCTAATCGCTCTTTTCTATCTACTGGAATTTGCATTTCACGAGCTTGCTCTAATAGTTGAATAGTATCTACTGGCAAAATTCCTCTATCCCATTTTGATCCCTTAAAGCTTTCATAAGCTCCTTTTTCTCGAGCTAATTGACTAGAAGCTAAGATAGAATAGTATGAAATCACCTCCATAGATGAATCAGCAAACTGTACTGCCTGCTCTGAGTCAAAATTAATATCTAATTGATACAAAGCATCATGATATCCCATAATTCCAAGTCCAATCGGACGATGTCTCTTATTGGATACTTCACCTTCTTTAGTTGGATAAAAATTAATATTAACCACATTGTCTAACATTCTAATCGCAATTGGCACTACTCTTGAGATTAACTCTTGATCAAAGCTTCCATCTTTGACAAAATACTTTAAGTTAAGAGAACCAAGATTACACACAGCTGTCTCATCAGCTGAATTATTAAGCGTAATTTCAGTACAGAGATTAGAATTATGAATAACTCCTACATGATCTTGTGGTGAGCGAATATTAGAGGGATCTTTGAAGGTAATCCAAGGATGACCTGTCTCATATAACATAGTGATCATTTTTCGCCAAAGATCTTTAGCCTTCATCCGTCTAAACAACCTAATTTTACCTTCATCAGCTAGTCTCTCATAGTTCTTATAGGCAATATTAAATTCTTGTCCATAAATATGATGTAAATCTGGAGTCTCGTCTGGAGAAAATAATGTCCACTCTCCATCTTGACGAACTCGCTCCATAAATAAATCTGGAATCCAATTAGCAGTATTCATATCATGAGTACGGCGTCTTTCATCCCCAGTATTTTTTCTTAGCTCCAAAAAATCTTCTATATCTAGATGCCAAGTCTCGAGATAAACCACCGCAGCCCCTCGTCTTTTTCCACTACGATTAATAGCAGCTGTAGTATCATTAGCTACTTTAAGAAATGGAATGATACCCTGACTTTCTACTCCAGTACCTTTAATTAAGGCACCAATTCCTCTCAAGTTAGTAAAGTCAGTTCCTATTCCTCCAGACCATTTTGACATCTGAGCATTATCTCCTATCACCTTAAAAATATGCCCTAAATCATCTTCTATAGTATTAAGATAACAAGAAGATAATTGAGGATGATTAGTACCTGCATGAAATAAAGTTGGAGTAGATGGTACAAAATACATCTTAGACATAATTTCATAAAAATCTACTACTTTTTGCTCTCTAACTTCAGGTTTTTCAACTAAAGCCAATCCCATAGCTACTCTCATCCAAAATCCCTGCGGAGTATCAAACATTCTCTTACTTACCGGATCTTTGATAAAATATCTATCATATAATGTCTGAATACCTAAGAATTTGAATAAATTATCTCTCTCAGGTTTGATTTTACTAGCTAACCATTCTAGATTATAGTCAAGCATATCCTTACTTAATATCCCCACATTTACTGCAGCCTGAATATTATTAACAAAAGCTTCCTGATAAAGACTATCCAAATTTGAATAATCTAAATCTTCTCCAATAACTCCCTCATAAATAGTATTTAGTAATAATCTTGCTGCCAATACTGAATAGGCAGGATCACGATCAATATAAGACCGTACTGTCATAACAATAATTTGTGAAATTTCCTTGGTTGTCATCCCATCATAAATACTATTTTCAATTCCAGAAATAATTAAATTAACATCAATATCTTTTTCTAATCCTGCAAGATAATAAGATATTGTCTTATTAATATTATATCTATTAAATGAAACCACCTCTCCAGAAGCTTTGCGTACTTTCAAAGTTGGATGAGCACCTTCTAATTTAGCCTGTTCTTCTCTACGGGCATCATCATGAGCTTTGCGGTATAAAATATATCCTTTAGCTACATCATAAAAACCTCTTTCCATTAATTTGTTTTCTACAATATCCTGTACAATTTCAACACTAGGATAATTATCAACAAATTGAGCATCAAGAGCTACTACTACTGATTCGGTAACTCCATCAACTTGTTTTGCCTCCTCGGCAGTAAAATTTTGTTTTACATCAAGAAATGCCTTACTAATTGCTTTCCAGATTTTTGCTTGATTAAATGCTACAGTTGAGCCATCTCTTTTGGTAATTTGTGTAACTGCCATATCTGTATATATTATATTTATCTATTATTATGAGCGGTAAAATTATTATAGCAGATTTATTCTGTATATACAACTTTTATACTATATATAGTATAAAAAAGCTAATTTTTACTACTATAAGCAAATTTTACTTATATTTTAAACAATAGTTATCCACAACAATCAAAGTATAGCCTTAACAATTATTGTTAAATCCATACTTTGATTTCATCTTGATATTTATATAGTTATAAATAATATACAAAAAAGAGCCCTTATTGGACTCTTTTTTGTAATTAAATTTACAAGTTTTAACTATAATTTAATTTTAATAGATGGACTTTGAGTAAGAGAAAGGTAAATATTTTTCACAAATTCACCTTTTACCTTTTCTGGCTGATGTTTTTGTACTTCTGCTACAAAATCTCTAATATTTTTCTCTAATTCATCTGTACTAAAGGTAACATTACCAATAGCTTGATGAATAACACCAGTTTTATCCATTCTAAATTCTGACTTTCCAGCTTTAAATTCCTGCACCACTCTTTCCACATCATCCGTAACCGTACCATTTTTAGGAGATGGCATCAATCCTTTTGGACCTAAAATTTTAGCCACAGGAGCTACGAATCTCATAAAGTCAGTAGTGGCAATAATTACATCATAATCTATACCTCCAGCTTGCTTTATCTCATCAATAATCTCCTTCCCCCCAACTCTATCTGCTCCAGCTGTCTGAGCTTGTTTTAATTTAGATTCATCTTCTGTAAGCACTAAAACAGTTTTGCCTTTAGACACTGGTTTACTAAAAATAATACCTCCTCTAACTGACTGAGGACCTTTGGTCCCTTTAAGATTAGCCTTAATATGAACGTCTACACTTTCGGTGAATTTAGCTCTTGATAGACTTAAAACTAATTCAACTGCTTCTGTAAGTGGGTATACTTTTGTGCGGTCTATTTTTTCTAAAATATTGCGATATGATTTAGATCTCATAGTTATTGTAATTATGTAGTACTAGCGAATATTATAAATATAATACTCTCCTACTCTGTTATTTCGATTCCCATTGAACGAGCAGTTCCTTCTACTATTTTTGTGGCAGCTTCTAGATTAAAAGCATTCAAGTCTGGGAGCTTTTTCTCAGCAATCCCTGCTACTTGAGCTTTAGTCAATTTACCAACTTTAGTTTTATTAGGAGTAGCTGAACCTTTATTTAATTTCAACTCTTTTTTAATTAAAGCTGAAACTGGAGAGATTTTTAAGATAAACTCAAAGGTTCTATCTTCATAAATTGTAACTTCTACAGGTAGAACTTCTCCAATTTGGTCTCTAGTAGCATCATTGAACTTAATACAAAATTCTTGTAACTTAATTCCATGGGGGCCTAAAGCTGTTCCTACTGGTGGAGCTGGATTAGCTTGACCTCCTTTTACTTGTAGTTTAACTACTGATTTAACTGACTTACTCATACACTCTATTCCCTATTAGTACATAATATAAAATTAATTATATCATAAATATATTGTTTTGTGAAGAGTATATATGAGATTGTGGGAATTAGAGATATATTTAAAGGTGTTAAGTTAGTAATATATTTAATAAGAGATAAATCTATTATATAATATTATCCCTTATTTTTCTGACAAGCTTTAATAAAACCCTTGAATAATGGATGTGAATCAAGTGGATGTGAAATTAATTCTGGATGAAATTGAGTTGCTATAAAGAAAGGATGGCTTGATAATTCTATTATCTCTATTAAATCATTATCTGTATTAATCCCTGCAATTGTCAAACCAGATTTTTCTAATAGTTCTCTATATGCATTATTGACTTCATAGCGATGCCTATGTCTTTCTACAATTTGAGCTGAATTATATAGTTTACGAGTTAAGGTTTTTGGAGCTATATCACAACTATATTCTCCTAATCTCATTGTACCTCCCATAACTCCTTCCTGTATATTAATATCTTGACCCTCCATAGTGGTGATAACTGGATTTTCTGTCTTGGCATCAATTTCAGTAGTATGGGCATTTTTTATTTTAGCTACATTGCGTGCAAATTCCACTACCGCCAACTGCATCCCATAACACAATCCTAAATATGGGATTTTATTTTCTCTTACATATTGAATAGCCTTGATCTTGCCTTCTACACCTCTTTCTCCGAATCCTCCTGGGATAATTATTCCAGCATATTGTTTAAGACTAGATAGTTTTTTAGGGTCAGCTTCAAACTCTGAGCTGTCTATCCAATCTATAACTGGTTTTTGTTTATAAAAATAACTCGCATGTTTAATGGCTTCAATTACTGATATATAAGCATCGCTCAAAACAAAATTACCACTATTAAAGTATTTACCAACTATCCCAATTTTTAATTCTTTTGTGGAATTATCTATTTTTTGAGTAAAACTGGTCCATTCTTTTAAATCTCTCTTTCTAGGTCTTAAGTCTAGTTTCTTCAAAATTTTAGTAGACAAATTATCTGCTTCAAAATTAATAGGAACATGATAAATACTATCTACGTCTGGAGCTGATATTACATCTTCCACTGCTATATTACACATTACAGATAGTTTTTGTTTTCTCAATTCATCTAATGGATGACTTGATCTAGCTACTATCATATCTGCTTGTATACCAGCACTATTTAATAACCTAGAAGCATGTTGAGTAGGCTTGGTTTTCATCTCCCCTATTTTGCTAGGAATGGGTAAATAACTTACTAATACAAATAATACATCTTGCGGATTTTCCAATTTTAGTAATCTAGCTGATTCTAAAAATAATAAATTTTCATATTCTCCAGCCGTACCTCCAATTTCAATAATAGTAATGTCCGCATTGTGAGTAGCTTGAGCCCTTTTAATCCTATCTGTAACTTCGTTAGGTATATGAGGGACTACGCTTACACATTTACCTTCAAATTTCAGAGCACGCTCTTGTTCTATAACAGACTGATAAACTGAACCTGTTGTCATATAATTAGTTCGGGTTAATTGCGTGTCAAGAAATCTCTCATAGTTACCCATATCTTGATCACATTCTAATCCATCGGCTAAAACAAAAGTTTCTCCATGTTCTAATGGATTCATAGTTCCTGCATCAACATTTACATAAGGATCTATTTTAACTGCAGTTACCTTAAAACCTCGAGATTGTAATATTAATGCAATAGAAGAGGTGGTAATACCTTTTCCTACCCCAGACATTACACCACCTACTACAAAAATATATTTAGGATTAATTTTCTTGACTTTATTATTTTTCCGGCTTAACATACAGTATAATCTTAGTTTTTATAGTAGATGTGAGTTGAATATCTATATTATATTGACCTATCTCTTTGATTGGATTAGCTATTTGTATCATTGACTTATCTAACAGATGATTAAATTTTAAATTTAACGGCTCCAAAATATCTACTTCTTTAACCGAAGCAAATAAATGCCCTTCTACATTAGATTTTACAGACAAAGTTAATTTATAGTTTTCTAATTTAGTTTGAAGATCTTGTAATGCCAATAATTTTTCTTGTTCAGTTGTTTGTTTTTTAAATTGATTTGATTTATATTTAGATATATCTTGAGCAGTAGGAATAATCCCTAATCGTTTTTTTAATACAAAGTTTCTACCATAACCTTCTGCTACTGTTACTATCTCACCTTTTCTACCAACTTTATCTACATTTGAAGTTAAAAGTATTTGCATATATTTTAATGTATTATTCTAAATTCATCTATTCCTTTACTTGTATAGTTTCTATTATCCCAGACCTCAGCCACATTGTCAACGCGAGACAATCTAGAACCTTTGGATAATTCTTGAATCAAAGCTTGTAATTGAGATTTTTCTCCCCAAGCGTCAACTCTTACCGTACCGTCTGGTAAATTTTCTACTGTACCAACAATTCCGAATGCTTTTGCTATTTTGACAACAAAAACTCTAAATCTAACCATTTGTACTCTTCCTGAAATTATAAGCTGTAAATGTTGCATAGACTACCCAATAATTAAATTCGCAAGTCCATATATAATGGGAGTAATTAAACCAAATCCAAAAAAGACAAATATTAATACTATCCACATACCCTGTTGTTCTAAGACAGCATAAAATTGACTTCTAAGAAATTTCTCTGGTAGTAGAGGAGCAATCATTTTGGATCCATCTAATGGAGGTATTGGCATTGAATTAAATACAGCTAAAACAATATTTATAACTATAGCTATTATAAATAACTGACCACTCTCTGAGGGAATAGATGTAAAAATTGTAGCTATTCTATAAAATAATCCTAATAAAATAGCTAAAACTAAATTAGAAGCTGGTCCAGCTAAAGCAACTAAAGAGGGAGCCCATTTTTGGTCTTTTAGTAAATAAGGATTAAATGGTACTGGATTAGCATACCCAAATACAAAAGCCCCTCCACTTGCAAGCCCCATCACTAGAGGTAAAATGATTGAGCCATAAAGATCAATATGAGGAATTGGGTTAAGAGTTAATCTCCCAGCTAACTTAGCAGTAGGATCACCCAGAGATAAAGCAACTACCCCGTGAGAAACCTCGTGAACTATAACTGAAAAAATTAAAATTATAATTTGGAATATAACTAAAGTAGTGTCCATAAATTATTGTATGAGTTGACTTTTATTAATCTAACAGGTATAATAATATCATATATTGTCATTAATCTCAATAATACTGTTAAATTTATACTATGTCTCGACGATGTGAATTACCAATTTGTACGAAGAAATCAATGGTTGTAACCAAGCGTAAACTTTTGCGTGGTAACTATAATCCAACTAGTAACCATACTCAGAAAGTTAATGTACAACCATATAATTTACCTGATGGAACTAGAATTAAAGCCTGTACAACTTGTATTAGAACTATAAATAAGAGTTTGTCTGCATAATTTTAAAAGATTAAGTAGCCTAACAATTTAAATCATATTCAGTAAAAAACCCCAGCTTAACAATTGGGGTTTTTTACTGAAATAGTAATTCTTTTATATAATCTCCTCTTTTTCTCCTAAAAATTTAGGTTGTCGATTTAGAATATGGACATCAGTCCAAGCTTGAGTGCGAGCCAAAATTTCTCTAATTTGAGTTCTAATATTAAATTCAATAGGTACTCCCTGAGCAACAAAACCTTCAGCATCTATACCTACAGTTCTTGCAATATAAACTGCTCTCTTTACATGAAATTCCTGTGAAATAATTAATATATCATTCTGACCGAATACATACTTAGCCCTCATTACAGAGTCTAATGTTCTAAACCCAGCATAATCAAGCACTATATCTTCTTTAGGGACTCCTTTATTCAATAAGGCATTTTGCATAGCTTTAGGCTCATTATAAGATATGTCGGCATTATCACCACTAACTAGAATTTTTTTAATTTTTCCGTTTTCATATAATTTAGTAGCGACTTCAATTCTATTAGTAAAAAAAGGATTGTCCCCACCTCCTATAGTTTTCGCACTAGTACCCAAGACCAGACCAACTTTATGATCTTTTATCTTTTCTATATCTTTGAATATAAACTCAGTAGAATTATGATTAATGGTAGCATTAGTATAAGTTATAAAAACAATACCACTAATTAATATAACCCCTATTAATTTACGAATAAATTTAACCATATTAATAATTATATCATAGAATTATATTTTTTATTGCAAATTGTTTGCAAATAGTATATACTCTACACATAGATTATAAGGTAAAATTTTAAATATGAAAGTATCTAGACTATTATTAATCGCCGTAATTATAGCTTTAGGAGTAGGGGCAATGTTGTTAGTAAACAGACCAAACACTAAAAATGTAACTACTAGTAACACCGAGCAAGATATCAAAAAACCAATTATAATGACTACATTATTTCCATTTTATGACTTTACTAGTAAATTAGTGGGCAGCGAAGCTGAAGTCTCATTATTATTACCTCCAGGAGTAGAACCACATTCTTTTGAACCCACACCTCAAGATATTATTAAAATTCAAGAAGCTGATATATTTATTTATACTGGAGATATAATGGAGCCTTGGGTTACAAATATTGTAGCCAATATTCCAGAATCAGTAAAGGTTATTAATGCAAGCGAAGGAATTACTTTAATCAAAAGTGAAGACGACCACTCTCATGACGACCACTCTCATGACGATCACTCCCATGACGATCACTCCCATGACGATACCCATAATAACAAAAATAGAGTTAGCTCTAATCTAGACCCTCACTTTTGGTTAGACTTTAATTATTCTATAATTGCTACTAAGAATATATCCAAGACTATATCTAACTTAAACATAATAGATAATACAAACTTAGAGAGCAATACTAATAGTCTAATTACTTCATTAGAGGAGCTTAATAAAGAGTATCAAACCACATTGGCTCAATGTAAGAATAAAACCATACTTCAAGCTGGACATAGAACTTTTGAATATTTAGCTAATAAATACAAGCTAGAATATATTACCACGGATGAACTAAGTCCTAACAGCGATACCTCTGCCAAAGATATAGCTAATTTGATTAATGAAATTAGAATAACTAAATCTAAAACAGTTTTCACTGAAGAATTAATTGAACCTAGAATTGCAAATACAATTGCATCTGAAACCGGAGCATCTGTCTTAGAATTAAATGGAGCTCATAATATTAGCTCTGACAAATTCAACTCACAAATCAGTTTTGTAGATATTATGAAGCAAAATTTAGAAAACCTAAGTATTGGTCTTGAATGTAAATAAATGCTATAATAGATATAATATGAAACCTCCAATTATATCTATTAATAATTTATCCGTAGAGTTTAATTCTATCAAAATATTAGATAATGTTAGTTTAGATATTTATCAAGAAGATTTTATTGGAATTGCAGGACCAAATGGAGCTGGTAAATCAACTCTTATTAAGACTTTATTAAATCTTAATAATTATACTGGGGAAATAAAACTATGGGATACACCATTGAATAAATTTAAGAATTGGAATTATATTGGCTATTTACCACAATCACTCAATCAATACTCTCATCAATTTCCTGCCACCGTTGAGGAAATAGTGTCTTTAGGTTTGATATCCTCTCTAAAATGGCCTCGTACATTAGATAATAAATCCATTCAAAGAGTGGCTGAAATTCTAAATGAACTTGAAATCCATCATCTTGCAAAGACTTCAATTCATGACTTATCTGGAGGACAGAAACAAAGAGTTTGGCTAGCCAAAGCCTTAGTTTCTAAACCTAAAGTATTAATCTTAGACGAACCAACTAATGCTCTTGACCCTGAAATTAGGAAGGTATTTTATCAGCAAATAACTACATTATATCAAAAAGGGGTGGCCATTATCTTAATAACCCATGACACCAGCGATATAGGAACTTATGCTAAAAAACTACTATTATTAGACAATAAAGTGATTTTTTGGGGTAATTTTAGTGATGTTTGTAAATCTAAAGAAATGAGTAATTATTTTGGAGAAGACGCAAAGCATCTTATTTGTCATCAACATGAATAATCTAATTAATATATTACAATACCAATTTATTGAGAGAGCCCTTGTTGCTGGGCTATTTTTAGGAGTTGTATGTGCAGTAATGGGAGTTTTTCTAGTTTTGAGAAAAATGTCCTTGATTGGAGATGGACTTGCTCACATTAGCTTTGGGGCAATTGCTGTAGGAATTGTATTTGGCTTTTATCCGTTAATAATTGCCATACCTCTGGTAATCATTGCCTCCTTGATAATATATGCCTTAACTCGTAATCAGATTATAGAGGGTGATGCTATTATTGGAATTTTAGCTTCTCTAGGACTATCCATAGGAGTAATTTTATCTAGCATCTCAACAGGATTTAATATAGATATATTTAGTTATTTATTTGGAAATATATTAGCCATTACCCAACAAGAATTAAGCTTTGTAATTATAGGTTCTATCATCATATTAGCTATAATACTACTATTTTATCAAGAGTTTATGGCAATATCATTCAATCCTGAACAAGCTAAAATTAGTGGTATCCCTGTTACTATATTAGATATTTTGTTTTCCATAATAACAGCCATAACTGTCATTATGAGTGTAAAATTAGCAGGAGCCTTATTAGTCTCGGCTTTAATTATATTACCAGCCAGTTCGAGTTTACAAATTTCAAAAAGTTTTCAAAATACTATTCTTTTTGCTATTATATTTGCACTTATAAGCATTATTATAGGTGTAATTATATCTGTTATTATCAATATACCAACTGGAGCTACAATTGTAACTATTAATGCTTTAATTTTCTTTTTTATACTTTCAATTAAATTGTTCAGATCTAACCTATAGGAATATGCAGGGTAAAGACAGTCCCCTCACCCTCTTTGGACTGCACCTGAATAGTCCCATTATGTAATTCTATAATAGCTTTTGTCAAAGTCAAACCCAATCCTCTACCGCCTGTGTGTTTGGATCTAGATGAATCAACTCTATAAAATTTATCAAAAATTCTATGTATCAAATGTTCTGGTATACCAATACCAGTATCCCTTATATACATCGTAAAAAATTTTTTATGTATCTTGGTCTCAACTCTAATTTCACTAT
The DNA here is from genome assembly GCA_032117235.1 of Minisyncoccota bacterium. Classification (GTDB taxonomy): domain Bacteria; phylum Patescibacteriota; class Minisyncoccia; order SW-4-49-11; family SW-4-49-11; genus CALRBF01. The sequence goes on from JAULZW010000007.1 coordinate 74,671, forward strand.
TATCCTTAGAATATTTTATAGCATTTTCTATAATATTTTCTAGTGCTTGAGTTATAAGAATCGGCACTAATTCTATTTTTTTATCCAAATTTTTACCCTTAAAAATAATATTTATATGTTTCTGTTTAGCCTTATTACTAATATTATACAACATTGTATCTAAGATAGATTGTATACTGACAGCTTCAAATTGCAAATGTTCTTTAGATAAAGATAACAGTGACAAATCATTGATTAAATCATTCAAATAATCAACTTTATTTTGAATTTCTTGCAATGATTTTGCATTGTCATGACTTAGATTAGTATCAGTTAAAATTAAATCTGTCTTTGCCATTATAACTGAAAGTGGAGTTTTAAGCTCATGCGATGCATATTCTATAAACTCTTTTTGAGAACGAAAACTCTTGCCCAACCTTAACAGCATTTCATTAATAGAGGATATTAACTCTTGTAACTCCTCATCAATATGAGGATATGATATTTTACCCATAGATTCAGCCTGTATAGCTTTAATCTGTTTATTAATATCTTTAATCGGACTTAAAACTTGAGCTGAAATAGCATTCCCGCCCAACAAAGATAAAGCAACCAAAATAGCAAAAATAAAAAATGAACTTCTCCTAATTGTAGACAAGTCACTTTGTCTAATCTCCCTAATAACTTCAATAAATTTATCTTGAGGAAAAGCCCCATCCCTTAATTCAGAAAAAACCGTACCATATTGTGACAGACCATCTAGCCCCAATTCTGTTCTATTATAATATCTAACTACCAGTAAATTTAAAGTAATAATTATAATCAAACTCAACAATACAAAAAGTCCTGTATAATACATTGTTAGCCTAAATTGTAATGTATGAATATACTTGAACATATATAAAATTATAGCATAGAAAACAGAGAAAGTTAGACTTTCTCTGTTTTCGGCCCTCCACTAAGGAGAGTATTTATCTTGTGATTAAGATATTTGGTTAATTACTATGTGTAGATAAAGAGCTGTCCCATTAGATTTAAATTGATTGCAATAAACGATATTTAGTATTGGCTGGGTTTGCCTTTCCATACTCTTTGAGCCCCATCTTTTTTATGAATAATATGCTGCCCCAGAATATGTTTCTGATTACTGAGAATACTCCTACAATGAGCCTCACCGAGCACCCTCATTTTACTTTGGACAAAATGTTTCTGGTATCTCATATTGTTTCTCTCTTAGTTAATACAGAATCATTCTTTTATGATTCTGTATTAACTATAGATAAAAATAGGTGAAAATAATGTGAAGGTATTTATAATATGCCATAACCTTTACCTTTGACTGTTTTTATAATGTTTTTATTAGGATCTATCTTTTTTCTCAATGTTTTGATATGAGTTTTCACAGTATCTGAGAATATATCTACAGAGTCATCCCAAACATGTTCTAATAGCTCCTCAGCTGCAATAATACGATTTTTATTGCGAATCAAATATTCTAAAAGTCGCATCTCTTTAGTAGACAACTCAATAATTTTATTATCCATTATAACTCTATTTTGAGTTGGTATAATCTCATACTCCTCAAGATATAGACTATGACTTTTATTATCTGAAAACCTTCTAATTACAGCTTCAATCCTTGCAACCATCTCAGCTAAATGAAATGGCTTAGTCATATAATCATCAGCCCCATATCTAAATCCATCTAATTTATCATAAATCTGAGAGCGAGCAGTAAGCATAATAACTGGTACAATATTCCCAGACTCTCTAATGTCATGAATAATTTCCATACCATCTTTACCAGGTAAATTCAAATCTAAGAGACAGCAATCATATTGATTAATTTTTAGAGCTGAGAATCCAGAATTACCATCATACTTTACATCCACTGCATAACCTTGTTTTTCAAGATATATCTTGAGAGTATCTGCAATATCCGCCTCATCTTCTATGATCAATATTCTCATATATTATTCATCAAAATTATCCGAATAAACATCAATATCATCTTCCGAACCAGACTCCTCTGCCGTCTGAAAAGAGCCAGGTTCATACTCAGGAGGAGCATAAATAGTATATAATTTCAACTCCCCCTCTGAGTCATTAATAATATTATGTCTCACTCCAGCTGGAGCAAAAACACAATCACCAACCTCAATTGGGCCATTATCTCCAGACATTTCTAGTCGACCAGCTCCATCTACAACTACCGTAATCTGATCCACTTCACCATAAACTTCGTCCCCAACATCATCTCCGGGTTGTAAATTCATCAAAACCAACTGACTATCCGCTCCTGTGGCAATCACCTTACGATAATCTACATTAGCTTGAGTTTGAGCAATGATATCTATTTTCATATTTTTAAATTACTCTAATATAGATATACCATAGCATATTTTGATTTTAATGTATAGATAGGAAGAAATCCCGACTTATTATACAAACTATATATATCCAATAACTCAATAGTATTTACTTTAGCAAGCTCTAAATCATAAAGAAGTTATGGTAATTTTGACTATCTTACACCTCTCCAATTCCTTGACTCAATGTCTACGATCTCCTCATCTCATACAACCTATTGATAAATATATCCATATATGATATGTTTTTATAGTCTAGATTATGCTATTGAGATAGTTATCTCCTAAGTATAATCATCTCCACCCGCTCCTTTCAATGAAAAATTATTTTGTCACTCCTCAAAGAGAAAACAATCGGTGCAAGATTAATTCTTATATTAACCTTGGTTTAGACCAAGATGGGAAGCCAATTCATATACAATGTCCTAAAAGATTCACTTTCCTAGAAGTATCAGAGGATAATAATAAAACTAAACTTCTAAGTTCTGAAAATATGAGAGGATGGATAATAATGCTCTCTGGGCAGATTTCTTGCCCTCCAGCTATTGCTAATAAAATACAAATAATAGCTAAAGGTGAAAAAGAAATAATAGGAGTTAGAACTCCAGTACTATTACTATCGACGGAACTTGAAAATTTCTTTTTAAGAGTTAAGAGGAAAAAGGGACACCCTGCACATATACTTCGATTTTTTGAATATAATCATAGTAATGTACCATATAATGAAGTAGGTTCATATAATTTGAAACTTCATAACTCAACTGAATATTGTAATGGAGAACTGATAAAATTATAAAAGTCCCCACCATCAAAAAAAAGGTCCCGACGAAATGTTGGGTCCTTTTCTTTTCCCCCTTATAATATACTCCCCTATTGCGAGGAGCATTAGCTCGAAAACAGGCTTATGCTTCGCCCTTTGACGAGGATTTGGGTGAATTCAGTTGGACTTTGTTTTTTTGGCATAGGGGGGTGTTTTATAAATATTTTTTGAATACCTTGGTAAATTCATCAGCTCTTTCAACAACCCATTGTACCAATTCATCTTGCTTTGACTCATCAAGGAAATCAGCAGATTTAGTGACAATAATTCTAGAAGCTTTTCTATTAGGCAGTTCTTGCCAATCAAGTTCATACCCCAATTGAGATTCTATAGCCTCTTGCTTTGAGAATAACTTTTGAAATAACTCTTTATCATCGGAGATATACAATTCAAAAGCAATTATTTTAGCCACAGAGTTTACCGTTCCCGCCAAATGTGCACCAGAATCTCCTATAGTAATATTATACCAATGTTGAGGACTAGGACTTTGCCATCTTTTTACTACTTTTGCATTATTCTCCCCATATTCTCTCACCTTTTTCCAAAAAGCCTGTTGTTGTAATTTTACTTCTGAAAATTCTCCCCCAGAAATACTTTGTCTTACCGTTTTTGACCAATTATTTGGCTTTACCACAACATTAAATCGAGGAGCAGGATCAGAATTATCTATTTTCCAAGCCTCAAGCTCAATCAGAAAACAGTTCACCTTTTCATCCGTATTCTCATTCAACCAATTCATAGCGAGTTGATGTTCTTCTCGAGCCTTTGCAACAATCCAGATAATAGTCTCCGCTTGTAGCCCCGCAGCATAAGTAATAACTTTACCAAGATGATCATGATTAGTACTCTCTAGCTGATTTTCAATAATGACCTTATGCTCATTATCATCTTCCGCCAATATATCAACTGCAAATTACCCTACTCTCACCTCAGTTTGAGCATTAATAAGATTAATACCCAATTCCTCAGATAATAATTCCAGATTTTCATCCAGAGCCAACCATTGTGTAAAGTCCAAAGCCTCATGCTTCCAAATTTCTCGTAATGCAACTTTTGTGAATTTTCCTATTTTAATCATATATGATTATTTATACAAATGCTTTTGAAATCCAACAAATAAATTAATAATATTCTCCTCTGAGCCCAGTGTTTGTAGAGCATCTTCCAAGGAATGAAATTTATTTTGTAATAAAATAGCTAATTTATCTTGATCTAATTCTTCAAATCCAGATTGTACATATTTATCTAATACAAATTGAATAAATTGTTTTTGTGGCTCGGTAAGATTTTCTAAAATATTCTCTTGAGATTGTGCAACTCGCATTTGTCGTGGAATTGGTTTAGTATCACCAGTAAAGACATATTCCAAAACATCAAATAAATCACTATTCTCTGCATCCACTAATTGTTGTAATGTCTTTAATTTATCTCGACTAAATCCAGCCTCATCAAGCTTTTGTAGGAACTTTTTACGTGTAATAGGACTACTCCAAATAGTTCTTAATTCCTCCTCTGTACCTAACAATTTAGGCAATTCTCCAAATAAACTATGCATAAACTCCTCAGCAGACACGGGTCTTCCTCCCGCATCCCAAAATGAAGTCGAGACCATAGATTGAATTTCTCGCTCTTTGCCATCTCTCAACTTAATCTTAATTTTCTGCTTAACTGGCTTAGATCCCTCAGGATCTTCTTTAACCTTAGGAGTATCACCTATATTTATAGGTGGATATGGGTCTGACTGAGGTGTTTCAGGTTCAATAGGCTCTCCATCCCAAGTAGGATCCAAGAATAGTTGATAGGCATCCACAAAATCATAAATCGTAAAGAACTCTTTCCCATCAAAAAGCCTCGTCCCTCGACCAATAATTTGCTTAAATTCAATCATTGACTTAATCGGTCGCATCAAGACAATATTCCGAATATTACGAGCATCCACACCAGTCGAAAGCTTTTGGGAAGTCGTCAAAATAGTCGGTATAGTTTTCTCACTATCCTGAAATTCTTTCAAATAATCTTCTCCAATAGACCCATCATTAGCCGTCACTCTCACACAATAATTAGGATTTGTACTCGTCTTTTGTTGATTGATCAAATCTCTTACCGCCCCAGCATGAGCCTGATTAGCACAGAATACAATAGTTTTTTGATTCTGATCAATAAGCTCCATAAATTTACTCACCCGATATTCCTCACGAGCTTTAATTTCAATAATTCGATTAAAGTCCTCCTCTATATATCTCTTTCCATCTTCCACTTCCCCCTCTACAATTTCATCATCCGAAGTATACACATAATCATCAATCGTAGTCTGAATACGCTTCACCTTAAATGGAGTCAAGAATCCATCATTAATCCCTTCTTTTAATGAATAAATATATACAGGATCTCCAAAATATCGATAAGTATCTGCATTAACATCTCGTTTTGGAGTAGCCGTCAATCCAAGTTGCACTGCAGGAGAAAAATATTCCAAAATTGCCCGCCAATTTCCCTCATCATTCGCCCCACCGCGATGACATTCATCAATAATAATAAAATCAAAATAATCCGCAGGATAATCACCAAAATACCCTTCGACAGGCTCAGGGACAATTTTTTTTGATAGAGATTTTAATGAAGTAATATCACCTTTAATAAGTGCAATTTTCTTTTTTTTACTCCATTTTTGTATTTGCTTTTCTCTTTCAAATGCTAAATTAATTGTTGTAAAAGTTTCATAGTAAACTAATTTAACTGGTAAATGCAATTTAGTATACTCAGCCCCCTCTCCATTTTTATGCTGTTGTAATCTTTTACTTAAATTATAAGTACTTCCAGTATAAAAACTTCCATCACTACATTGTAAAATATACATAAATCCATTCGCCGTATCATTAATTCCTATTTCATCAAATATAACACTTTTATCTTCATTCATTGTGGTGGGTGAGCTTGTCGAACCCCCACTCATAAAGGTCTGGAAAATCGTAAAGAAAATACTTCCATTCTTTGGCACATCACCTTTTTTCCGAATTTCCTTTGGGTCAATACGCACCAGAGCATCCTCAGGAAAAGGAGAAAAAGAGTTAAAAGCCTGATTGGCAAGAATATTCCTATCTGCTAAGAATAAAATACGAGGACGTCGCCCAGCATCACCCTGAAGATTCCATCGAGTCTGATATAATTTCCACGCAATCTGAAAAGCAATAGCCGTTTTCCCTGTCCCTGTAGCCAAGGTCAAGAGAATCCTATCATCATTATCCGCAATAGCTTCAAGCACTCTATTAACCGCAATTTCTTGATAATATCGAGGTTGCCAAGTACCACTCTTATCTTCAAAGGGAATACTATTGAATTTATCCCTCCACAGATTTTGTTCCTCAAAGATCAAGCTCCACAATTCATCAGGAGTAGGATATTGAGAGATAATCTCCTCCACACCAGAGAGCATATCAATCTGATAAATCTCCCGACCATTGGTCGCATATGTCATCTTGAGAGATAATTTTTCTGCATAATCCTTAGCCTGTTGCACCCCCTCACCTACAGGATATTCTGAACTCTTAGCCTCAATAATAGCTAGTTTCACCCCTTTGTATTCCAAAACATAATCAGCCTTAAGTCGAGCACCTCGCACTCCATTAGCTTGAATTTTCCCAGCTGTAATATGATATTCACGCAAGACACGAGAATTTTCAACAACACCCCAACCTTGTGATGTCAGTTGAGGATCAATAAGCTCAGCTCTTGTTTCAGCTTCATTCATATATTATTTTATTTATCTCTAAATATATCAAGATATTCTCGGTACATATAAGACTGCCCATAAGTTATATCCTCATCCTTGGGTGAGAGAATACCCAAATTCACAAATCTATCAATCACTGTCTGAGCACCTGGTCGAGAAAAGCCAGTCCACTCTTGAATTGTAGCAACATTCACTATAGGTTGTCCATAGAGCTGAGGCAAAACCAACATAGCACTTTCCGAAGCTCTAGCACTCAATACATTAAGCTTATCTCTATCTCGTTTTCGAAGCTCTGTAATTGCACCAACAATATCAATCGCTTCTTGAGCAATAGTAATCACCCCATCAAGGAAAAATTCAAGCCACTCATTTACCGCTCCTGTATGATAGGCATTCAGTTTCTCATAATATACCTGTTGATAACGCCGAAAATATGAGGATAAGAATAATACAGGTTTTTCTATAAACCCTTGTTGCCAAAGATAAAAAGTAATCAACATACGCCCTGTACGACCATTGCCATCCAAGAAAGGATGAATCGTCTCAAATTGAGAATGTACCAAACCAGCTTTAATAAGAGTCAATGTGTCATCCTGAGAGTGAAAAAATTTTTCCAAATCATCCAAAGCTTTATTCATCTCATCCACTGGAGGTGGTACAAAGCGAGCATTCTCTAAATTCGTACCTCCAATCCAATTCTGACTATTACGAAACTCCCCAGGATCAGCAAAGTGCGAAGCTCGAGCATCATCCATTAATCGGCTATGTAATTCTCGTATAAACCGCAAAGAAAGAGGGAAGCTATCCTGTTCTAACCTATTCATACCATAATTCAAAGCTTTGATATAATAAAGAATATCTTGTACATCATCAGGAATATTTGTATTTGTATTCGCCTCCGCTTCAATAGCGTCAATCATAGTCGCTCTAGTTCCTTCAATTTGACTTGATGAGGATGCATCTTTGCGTAAATACATTAATAAGAAAAAATCAGAATCAGGTAATAATCGAGTAATTCCATCCAATTTCCCTAATAATCTCGTTGCTTGGTCATTCTTTTTAAGAATAGTAGAGGTAAAATCAAAACCACCCTCAGGAGGGAAAGGAAGAGGAATAAAGGCATTATACCCTTTAGGTTGTTGAATTATCTTACCAATCTCTATATGCTTCATAGTTGTATATATGTAAACAAACTATACCACTTTGTTTACATATAGTCAATATATGTAAACAAACTATACTACTTTGTTTACATTAGGGAGTAAGATGTAAACAAACTTACAGTTTCTGTCCCCCTTTGAAGGGGGGAAGTCTGTAAGACGGGGGTGGACTATGTTTTGCAATTTGAGCTTTTGTCCTACCTTGGTGGAGGTGTCACAAAGTGCCGGAGGAGGACTGAGCTAAAATTATATTCTATCCACCCTCCCCCTGCGGGTACTCCCTCCAAAGGGAGACAGTTTATTTTACCAATTCCCCCGCGAAGGCTTTTTGGAGAAGAGATTTTTTAAGTTCTTCCAAATCACTGAGCTTCTGAGTATATATCGCTTCTAACTTTTGCGTCTCAGCTCTCAGAGCATCAAGTTGACGGACTATAGTTTTTTGTTCTGAGAGAGGAGGAAGAGGTACTAGGAAATTACTTAAATCATTAAATTTTAGATTATTTATATTAGCTCCGTCCGAGAGTCGATCAATAAATTTTTTATATACATCGGTAATCATTAAATAGAATAGAAATTTTGAATCTAATACACTTATTGGAGTAATTAACCCCATAAATCCACCAAAAGCATAGTTATAATTATCATCTATATGTGCCACTTTCCCTAAATGCTTTTTACTTCCATTCGCAGTACAGATAAGTAAAGAACCTTTCTTTACTCTTTTATTATGTGGAACTTCAACCAAAGGATTAATATATTTTAATTCTGAAAAAACAAGTTTATTTTTTAGTAAATCTACATTATTGGAACGTAATACTATGTTTTCTGAATAATCAACTTCATCTTTTTTTGAATAAGTTAAACCCCGTTGAAATTCACACACCTCTCCTAACTTTTTCTCTTCCCACTTCGACAAGCTCAGTGCATCGCACTTAGACGAACTCAATGCATCACCTTTATTGGTTGGTGAGCTTGCCGAACCATCAAATACTTCCCCCTTCGACGGGCTCAGGGCATCGCTCTTCGACGGGCTCAGGGCATCGCTCTTCGACGGGCTCAGGGCATCGCTCTTCGACGGGCTCAGGGCATCGCTCTTCGACGGGCTCAGGGCAAGTTGCAAATAACTTTCAAAAATCTCTTTGGTATTTTTGAGATTTTGCTCAGTATTCTCCTTCGCCTTCGCAATCACCTCGAAAGCCTGATCTAAAATAGCCACAATCCGCTTTTGTTCGGAGAGAGGTGGGAGAGGGATGTTAAGATTTTTAATTTTACTAATTGCAATAAAATCAATTGTAGTTTTACCACTTAATTCTAAAAGCCTATCCTTTAAAGCTGAACAATAGTACATTAAAAACTCTGGATGTAGTTGATCTTTATCCTTAACAACTAGACCATTAAATTGCTGGTTTGTGGTTAATTCAATTTTTGTTATGGCATACTCTCCTACAGAGGCAGTACAACAAAGTAACACAGTATCAATTGGTAATACTTTTAATTTAGACAATGCAGCTTCTGTTACTTTTTGTTTAGTTGCGGTAATTACTCTACCCTGTGTTCTAATATCATCGATTGTAAACCAAGGAAAGTTTCCATTCTCCCAAAAATCTTTATTTGTTCGTAATGGTGTTGATCCATTAACGATCTCACATAATTCTCCTAACTTTTTGATTTCCCATTTCATACTAATTAAGATGTTTATTCTGATTTATATATTCACTTAGAATATCATAATATAAATTTCGACATGTTATATCTCCCATAGATTCTAATATAGAAACTTCTGGCACCCCATAAGAATTTTCAGGGAACTGAACTATATATTTAGCTTGTGAGAATGAAGATTTAAATGTATATCTATCAGTGGGCTTTTGTCCAATTATAATTCTATCAACTGGATCATATATATCTTTGATTATATCTTGATAATACTTATCAGAATGTGAAATAAGATCCGTGTATAATTGACTTGATTTAATTTTTTGTATAATATCAATCAATTTTTCTTTTGTTCCAAAAACATCAATCAAAATATCTATTGCTCGATTAATTTTATCTCGATTACTTTCAAATCCAGGAGAGATATTTTCATATTTTTGATGCAATGATAATAATTTATATTTTTGATTTTTGAGTAAAGCTCGTAAATTAAGATTATTTGAATCAATACTTTTACGCAAAATGTCATCTATTATACCAAATGTCCACCTATTAGGGTTGGTTATATAATCTTCTCGTTGATATTTTTTCAAAATCGTCTCTAGATTTGCTAAAAGAGCTTTTTTATTATCAAATTCAAACGGTTTTACTGTATAAAATTTATCTATATATCCATCAAAATCTGCTTTTTTCCCATATTTATGATGAAATATACTTTTGATATTATTATGATCCCCAACTATGATAATATAATCAAATCCAAATTTATTATCTCCTTCTTGCTCTCTCCCTTGATCAAAATGAGCTGAGAGAATATTCAGTATCCGAAATATATGTTCCGGATCAAGCCTATCCAGGTCATCTATGATGAGTACACTTTCCTTCTCCCCTTTAATTTCTTGAATTTTATTTTTGATTAACTGACTGATTATATCAGTTTCTGTTAAATCATCTTCTTTAATTCTAGATAGATATTCTTCTGCCAATCCTTTCTCTCCTGTTTGATAAATAGATTTAAATTCCTGAAATTCTTTATCTATATTGAGGAATGTTTTTAGTGGTCTACCTAATTGCCCCATTGCAGGAATAACTTCAAGTATATCAAGAGTACCTGATAATATTTCATTTGTATTCTTCTGTGAAATATAACTCTTTACCAATACATACCATGGAATATTTTGATTAGTCTTAAAGTATTCTTCATATTTCTCAAATAATTCAACCAATATATCGTACTTGAGCAAATCAATAATATCCTCATTCGTAGATATCTGATAATTCACTGGATATAAATGTATTTTTAGATACTCTTCCTTTTTTTCTTCAAAAAATCTTTCAAGAAATTTAGTTTTCCCTACTCCATATTTACCTGAAAAGAATATTCTAGCCGAACTATCATATTGTTTTAATTCTTTTTCAAAACTATCTTGTACAGATTTGGTATCTATAATATATTCATTTTTTTTGGTTTCTTCTGTAGTCATACCAATACCTTAACTCTACTTAATAAATCTTGTACTGAACTTGTATCTAATAGGCTGAAGGCGAAGAGTTTTTTGCCTAAATCTTTGAGTGATGCTCCGAGATGATATATTTCTTTTTGATCTATGATGAGGAATCTATCATGGCTTTTATTGAATTTCTTTATCTTGAAGTTTCCATATTGCTGATTGACTTTTTGTATGTCTAGTTCTAATTCTTTATTTATTGGATGGGTTAATATGAGGGCTTTTACTTTTGGGTTCTTTTTGGCTAAATGTATGAGGGTGGTCTCGTCTATATAATTGTCTATGAGGATTATATCTGTTTTGGCTTTGCGAATTATCTTTGAGAATAGTTCATAGGCGTCGAATACTTGTCCTTCAAAAAATATGCCTTGGGTTGGTATTTGATCTTTGGTATCTAATGCACGGAATACTTTTTCAAATTTTTGGTCAGTTTGACTTTGCTTAGTTTCTATAATATCTAATCTATGGCTGATCAATGAGTTGTCTAATATTATATGTCTCATTTTTACAAAAGCATTCATTATCTGAATACTAGCACTTATTGCTGTCTGACTATTCAAAACTCCCGATAACATTGCTACTCCTTGCTCGGTGAATACAAAGGGGAATGTCCGTCTCTTTGCAAATAGTACTTGATATTCCAATCTATCTTGCTCTCTTTGCTGTGACCACACATCATTATTCTGTGTTGCGGTCACAAGTTGTGACCGCAAATATTCCCACTCGGATTGGGTTAGCTGGAATCTAAAGTTTTCAGGAAATCTTGTAATATTTCTTTTTACTGCTTGATTCAATACTTTGGTCTCTACATTATATAATTTTGCTAAATCATAGTCTGTCATAACTTGCATTCCTCTGATTGTGAAGATTTGACTTTCAATTTGATTAGATATTATATTTGTACTTTTGCTCATAGCAGCTTCTCGATACCCTGTAAAATCTCTTGACTTTGGCTATCTAATGTTTGTATTTCAGCGAGGATGTCCTGAGGATCACGGAGAGGTGCTTCGGCTTTTTTGTTGGGGTTTTTGACCGAGAGGTCAAAAGTATTCTGGTCTATATCAGCAATATTAATACTCCAAGAATTCTCACTATTGCCAGCCCCTTCGGCTCCACTCAGGGCAAGTTTCTGTAATTCTATAAATTCAGCGAGGTCTTGCTCATTGAGCGGATTTGTTTTCCCAAGATTTCGATTAAGATTAAGCTGATAATACCATATCTTTTGGGTTGGCTCACCTTTGGTAAAGAATAATATTACGGTTTTGACTCCAGCGGTGAATACTCCTCCTGGTAAATCAAGTATGGTATGAAGATTATTATTTTCGAGCAGTTGTTGGCGAAGTCTAGCATCAGCACTTCCTAATCCTCCATTACTCAAAAAGGTATTCTTGATAACTATTCCCGCTTTTCCTCCTGCTTTCAATATTTTGATAAAATGTTGGAGGAATAATGATGCGGTTTCTCCTGTTTTGATAGGGAAATTTTGTTGTACTTCGGCTCTTTCCTTTCCTCCAAATGGTGGGTTAGCGAGCACTATGTCATAGCGGTCTTTTTCTTGTATATCTGCAAGATTTTCGGTAAGAGTATTGGTATGAATAATATTAGGGGCTTCGATTCCATGCAATATCATATTCATAATAGCGATGATATAAGCAAGTGAACCTTTTTCTTTTCCATAAAACGTATGTCTCTGGAGAGTTTCTGATTCAGTGGTGGTGAGTTCTTTATTTTTAATCAAATACTCAAAGGCTTCGACAAGGAATCCTGCTGAACCTACTGCTCCATCATAAATAGTTTGTCCAATTTTTGGGTCTACTACTTTGATAATAGTGGTGATGAGTGGTCTTGGGGTATAATATTCTCCCCCATTGCGACCTGCATTACCCATATTCTTGATTTTGGCTTCATACAGATGACTCATTTCATGTTTTTCGGCATGAGTTCTAAAACGTAATTTTCCAATCAATTCTATGATTTCTCTGAGTCCATAGCCACTGGCGATTTTGTTTTTGAGTTCGCTGAATATTTCTCCAATTTTGTATTCTATGGTGTCTGAGCTTTGGGCTATGGTTTTGAAATTTTTGAGATAGGGAAAAAGTTTAAGATTTACAAAATCATTCAAATCATCTCCTGTAAGAGCCTTATTATAATCTAATTTGCCATTTGCATCTAATGGCATTGCCCAATTACTCCATTGATACTCAGGAGCGATAATCGGAGTATATTCTTCTCCTCGTAATTTGGCAGCTACTGCCTTATCTTTTTCTAAATCATCAAGATATTTAAGAAACAAAATCCAAGAAGTCTGCTCTACATAATCTAACTCAGTCTGAGATCCTCCTGCTTTACGCAGGATATCATCTATATTTTTGAATGCTTGTTCGAACATATATGTTGATTGTTGTTATATGAATTACATTATACCATATTTTAGGACTTTTGTATGTGCAGGGGGGAGGATAGAAAGCCAGAGAACAAGTTCAAGTCCACACCCGTTGACTTCGTCGCCACCCTCGCCGGCGAGGGACAATAAATAATACCTGCCATTCTCCAAAGGAGTACAAAAATACAAGTTGCCAAATACAATCCACCTCGTCTAGCAAAGCTACCCCCCTCAAGAGGGGAATTTTATGAAGCAAAAGAAAAGTAGCGCACTCAAATGAGTCGCTCTTGGCTGGATGGTAACCTAAAGATTCCACAGTTCAGCGGTTATGATTTAAGATTCTCGGTCTCTAAAAAATTTAACTTAGTAAACTTGGGATTTGGTTAATGTCAAGGGAGGCTCCTCCTATCAAAAAACCTGTTATGGATGATATGGTTTTTAGTTCTGTTATATTGTTTTGATTTACACTGCCACCATATAAAATACTGGCTGTGGTGCCTGTCTCAGTTGTAAGTATATCTTGAAAGGTTTTTTTGATAAAGATACTGACTGTTTCTATATTCTCTAGGGTAGGAGTGACTCCACTACCAATAGCCCAAACTGGTTCATAGGCTATGAGAATGTGTTTATTTACTAGCAATTCTTTATTTGGGTTTATAATCTCATATAATTCTTGCTTAATAAGCTCTATATTAATTTCATTGTCTTTGGGAGTCTCCTCATATCCTAAACATAGGATTGGAGTTAAATTATATTTTAATACTTGAGTTAATTTATTGGCTATATCTTTTATAGTATAATGTTGATATTTTCTTGTCTCAGAATGTCCTATCAAGACATATTCTAAACCTAAATTACTTATCATAGATGCCGATAATTGTCCAGTATAGGCTCCACTTTCAGCATCAGAGATGTCTTGCACTCCAAGAGAAGCAAATATATTGGACTGTTTTTGTTGCAATAAATTTATATATATACTAGGTGGCAGAATGACTAGCTCAGATCTACCTACTGCTACAGATTCGGCTTCAATTACTTCTACAATTTTATTGACTTCATATGGTGAACTTGGATTCATTTTCCAATTAAAGATTATTGTTTTCATATAATTTTAGTATAAACTGATATTAATAATATTATACCTAGAATTATACGATAGGCAACGAAAATTTTGAATGATTGCTTTTGAATAATCTGATATAAAATATGAATGGTGATATAAGTAACAATTCCAGAGGTGATAAAAGCTACTAAACTGGACAATGAATAACTATATGTTTTTATAAAATCTGGTAAAGTCGCGATGGTGGCTAAGAATATAACTGGTGCCCCTAATAGAAAAGCAAAGGCGGCACTATCTTTTCTATTTAATCCTACGAATAAAGCTCCTGTCATCACGGAACCAGTTCTAGAGAATCCTGGTATCAGAGCTAAAACTTGAAATAAACCTATTAATACTACTTTGATAGGATGAATGGTAGATAATGTATGGTTTTGTTTGGCAAAATAATCTGCTAAACCTAACATCAAGCCGCCTACAATTAAAGCTAAGGCTATTGTAAAAATAGTACGAGCATTGATCTCAATCCAGTCTTTTCCTAAATATCCAATTAACAGTGATGGCAAAGTAGCTACCCCTAAAAACAGAGCAAGCTTAGCTGATTGTAAAGATTGTTCATAAAATTTAGTTTGCTTGGAATAAGCTGTTTCTATTTTATTAAATCTAGGAATATATGGTTTTAGATTGGGTTTACCAGATAACCAGACACTTATGGTTATTTTACAGAAATTCAAAACTCCCACTATTAAGTCTAGCCAAATATCTCTGAAATAGATTATAATCGCAATCAAACTCCCAAAATTCATCATTACATCAAAAGATAAATTTATGGTTTCTAAGTCCATAATTTTTTGAGCTAGAATTAAGTGTGCAGTGCTAGATATAGGCAAAACTTCAGTAATACCCTGAGTTAGACCTAAAATAAAGCCCTCTAAGATGGTCATAGTTTTTCAAGATATAATTTTACTTCTTGCCAAGTTTCAAATTTATGAGCATTAATTCCGTTAGATTCGAATATTTCTACAGTCTCTAATGTGTCATCCAAGAATACATCTATTTCTAAATCCTGTGCTAATTTTAATTTTCTTTTAGAAAACCCACTTTTCAAACCAACACAATAAAGATTATCATACTTTATATGGGCTATATTTCTTAACCATTGAGCCGTATATGGTTGCATTATCTCTGGTCTTGCTGTAATAATTGATATTTTATGTTTAGAAGCTATTTTTTGTGCAATATCTATATCATCTTGCAATGGTTGTGTTAATGTCCAATTTTTGATTACCTGTGGAAAATATTTATTCAGAAAAGCAAATAAACCTCTTACTCCCCACCTAGAAACATGGGTATAGTCTCTTTTTGTCAACACACCATCAATGTCATAGCCTATATGCATAACTTAAATTTTATCTAAAGCTTTATTGGCTGCATCTTGCTCAGCTTTTTGCTTAGAGCTTCCTTTGCCTCTAGCATATTCTTTTGATTCTATTAAAACGGCCACCTCAAATAATTTATTATGATCTGGCCCCTCCTCTGACACAACTGCGTAATGAGGAGTAATATTAAACTTTTCTTGAGATTTTTCTTGTAATAAACTTTTCGCATCTATAAAGGATTGATCAGCAATAATTTTTGTTAAATCGGCAATTATAAAGTCTTCAATGAACTTCTGAGCTACTGTATAACCACCATCTAATCTTAAAGCCGCTATCATAGCTTCGATAGCATTGGCTGTAATGTATACTTTAGCGGTGGCATCATTTTTTTCACCCTTAGATATATTAAGATATTTATCTAATTGTATTTTATCAGCTACTTGCGCCAAATGAGCTCCTCTTACCAGAGCTGCTCTTAAACTAGTTAGTTCTCCTTCGTTTTTATCTGTATAATTGTGAAATAAATGTGCTGTGACTACATCTTCTAATACAGCGTCGCCATAAAACTCCAGTCTTTCATTATGTCCCAAATGAAAGTTAGGGTTTTCATTCAAGTAAGAGCGATGTGTAAGTGCTTGTTTTAACAAATTTAGATTATGAAATTGATGTCCTATTTTATCCTGTAATTCACTAAGTAAAATCATACTTGAGGTTCTATTTTATCTTTGTATAAACCTCCCAAAACTCCATTCACAAATTTTCCTGCCACTGGTCCACTAAAAGCCTTGGCTAATTCTATGGCTTCATTAATAGCTACTTTAGGAGGTATATCGGTATCATTATAATGTTCAATTTCATAAATTGCCAATCTCAAAATACTTCTCTCTACTGGTGCAATTGTATCTACAATCCAACCAGTAGCATATTTAGTTATAGCTTCGTCTATTTTTAACTTGTTTTGAATAACTCCAGATACAACCTCTTTAATATAAGAGACATCCTCCACACCTTCTGATAATCTATATAGAGATTCTTGAATAATATCCCACAATTTTTCATTGTCCCATAAATCAGAAACATCAATTTGATACAGTGTTTGCATTGCTACTGACCTCATAAGGTGACGATTTGCCATATATTTTTTGTATTAAGAGCTATTTAGAAGGATTTTTATAATATGTGCTTAACCATTAGTTCTCGCTAAAAACTTTTTCAAACGATGAGACACTCCTCTAACTCTAGCCTCGACTTGTTTTAAAGCATGATGAGAACGATTTTTACCAGTTCTACTATGATTATGTCGTTTCTTAGGTACTGCCATATAATATAATTACTTAATTAATATTTATTATACAGTATTATCCTTGTTTTTGTCAATATTTTGTATAAGATGAGGAGATCGTAGACATAGAGTCAAGGAATTGGAGAGGAGTAAGATAGTTAAGAGAAGTATGAGGACGAACAGATAAATATTCAATAAGCCATGAAGAAAGTATAACATTAAGTT
>JAULZW010000008.1:0-39356 GCA_032117235.1 Minisyncoccota bacterium
CCTTCCTCCCTCCGGGAGGTAAATGGAGGGAGTACCCGTAGGGGGAGGGTGGATCAAACTTAAAATATAATACTAAAATAATAACAGAGTTATAAAATTATAATCTATCCACCACCGTCACCTATGGTGCCACCTCCCCCCCCCCCCCACAGGATGAATATCTATCTTAGAGCGACTCCCCTGTTTTCGCTGGTGGTAAAAAGCATAGCCAAGGTAGCTAAGGCATAGTATAATTCAAAACTATTGACAAAATTTTAGTTTCATTATAATATTAATACATAAATACAGGAGGAGGTCCAAACGGTTAACTACCTAAGGCACTCCTCCTTTTTATTTCTCGATTTTCTTTCTTATATCTGGATAATCCAAGCAAACAGAATATTCATTACCTAATTCTTTGTATAATGATGATCGAAACTTCTTATTTGGGAATAATATTTTAAAAAATTTATTTTCTTCTATTAAAAAATCTACTAACTTTTTATAATCCCCATCTCCAGAGACTAAAACTACTTTCTCAAACTCTTCTTTTTTATATAACTTCTGCATTATTTCAAATATAATGTCAGCATCTACATTACCTTTCTTTTTTCCTATCATTGCTGAGTTATGTTCACGAAAAATAAGCACAAATCCAGCTTCTTGTAGTGCAGTATAAATTTTACGGCAATTTTCATCTAAATACCCTAAAAAATAATAAGCTATATCCACTTTATATTTTTTGAGTAAATATTCTCTAAATTTAGCACTATCAACTCTCCAAGCACCAATCTTTAACTTGGCAGTCCCCATATGTAAATTCTGCCCATCGATAAATGCAAAATTTCTTTTCATAATATGATATTTATATTAGTTATAATATCCATACATTATAACTTAAATACAAAATAAAACCAAAACAATTCCCCTCTTGAGGGGTGGTAGGCTTCGCCTGACGGGGTGGATTATTTCTGTCCTTCACCTTTCTGTCTCCCTTCCTCCCTACGGGAGGTAAATGGAGGGAGTACCCGTAATAGACTGAAAGTCTGGGAAAGGGGTCGGGAAAACGGGAGTTTTCCTGTGGAGGAAGGCTGGGAAACCGAGAGGTTTTCCAGGAGCAAATCCCATTTGCGACGGGGGAGGGTGGATAAAACACAAACAAAAACTCTGTCCACCTCCGGCACTCCGTGCCCCCTCCTCCAAAGGAGGACAATAAAACTACCCCTTCACTCCCCTTTTACGATAAAAGGTATACCCAAGATAGCCAAGGCATAGAATCAGAGTAGTACCCGAGATAATAATACCAAGATAAAAATATGATATAATTAGTACTATATTCCAAAAATAAATATTATGACTTATATTTTCTTAGATGAGAGTGGAGATTTAGGTTTTAACCTAAGTAAAAGTGGGACAAGTGAAAACTTCATTATTACATTCTTTGTAATAAAAAATAAAAAGCCCTTTGATAATATCGTGAAGAAAACTCTTGCCAAAATGAATAAAGTAGAAAGAAAGTCTATACAAGGAGTTTTACATTCTTATAAACTATTACCTAGAAGGAGAAAGAAATTATTAAAATCTATATTAGAATATGATTTCAAGTTGATGGTAATAAGGTTAAATAAATCCAAAGTATATACACATTTACATAATGAAAAGCAGGTAGTTTACAATTATATAACCAATATATTACTAAATAGAATATTAGATAAGAAACTAATAGACACTGATCAAAAAGTTCATCTTATAGCATCAAGAAGAGAAACAAATAAATTTCTAAATTCAAATTTTAAAAATTACTTAAAGAATAAAGCTCAAAAAAACCATTCTATTGATATAGATATAAATATTGCATTATCCAATCAGGAAAAGTGTTTACAGATAGTAGATCTGATAAGCTGGTCATATTTCAGACACATAGAACACAAAGATAGTAGCTACTACAATATAATAAAAGAGATGATGGAAGAAGAAGTAATTTTGTTCCAATAAAACAAAACCCTAAGTGCCATTTAGAGGAACCATACGGAGCCTCACACTTAGGGAATTACTTGTTAATTAAATTATAACAAATATACTCAAACTTTGTCAAATCAAAGGGTTACAAATACCTCCCCTACTTCTTAATCTTAATTAAACTCTTAGACTTATTTTTCTTCTTCCCTTTATTCTGTCCTCCAGCTAGTGTGGACTTACTCCTGCCCTTCTGTCCCCCTTTGCCTGCCTACGGTAGGCAGGGAGGGGGTGCCTGCAAGGTGGGGGTGGATAAAAAACAAACAAAAACTCTGTCCACCTCCGGCACTCCGTGCCACCTCCTCCAAAGGAGGACAATAAAACTACCCCTTCACTCCCCTTTTACGGTAAAAGGCATACCCAAGATAGCCTAGAAATAGGATCAAGGTCGTACCCGAGATGATAATACCAAGGTAAAAATATGATTGTGGTTTTTATCTTTAGGGTATAAATTAAAATACTTCCATACATGCACACAAAATATATGATATAATATATCAAAATAATGATACAGCATGAACAAAAAAGATAAAATTAAATCAGAGAATAACTATGCTTTTATAGATGCCCAGAATTTATTTTTAGGAGTAAAAAGTGCAGGGTGGGAAATAAACTATAAATCTTTTCGACAATACTTAAAAGATAAATTCAGTGTAGAAATAGCCTATCTCTTTATAGGATATATATCTGCACACTCTCAAATGTATGCAAAATTACAAAGAGCAGGTTTTATTTTAATATTCAAAGAAACTCTTGTAGTAAAAACAAAAGAGGGTGAGAAAATAAAGGGAAATGTAGATGCAGAGTTAGTATTACAAGCAATGATAGATATTCAAGAATATAATCAAGCTATCATTGTCACAGGAGATGGGGACTTTGCATGCCTGATGAAATATTTAAAGTCGGTAAACAAACTCGCAAAAGTAATAGTTCCACACCACAAAAGATATTCTAAACTGATCAAAAAAACTGCAAAAGAAGATATTATTAGTATGAATGATCTAAAGATAAAAGTGGAACAAAAAAAATAAAAAAAGATGTGGCACAAATAAGGACTACCCCTTTCACCGTACCACATCATCGTGATATATCAATATTACCATAAACTTTACATTTGTCAAGACAAAAGCTCCTGTCCACACCCACCGCTACGCGGTACCCCCTCGCCGGCGAGGGACAGTTTTGGGAGTTCTAAAATTCCCCTCTCTCCCTACGGGAGATAAATTGAGGGGTGGACTGCGTAAGCAGGACGGGGTGGATTATTTCTGTCCTTCACCTTTCTGTCCCCCTTCCATCCCCTTTTACGGTAGAAGGCATACCCAAGACATAGAATCAAGGTCGTACCCGAGAGGATAATACCAAGGTAAAAATATGATTGTGGTTTTTCTATAATAATATGATATCATAATAATAGTATATAAATATTATATTATGAAAAAAGAGCTGGTTGTAAAAGATATGACTATTAACTTTTTCTCTCAAAAAGAAGAAGACTTTATTTCAATTACTGATATTGCAAAATATAAAAACTCAGATTCCCCAGCAGATGTAATTAAAAATTGGCTTCGAACAAAAAACACCATTGAGTTTCTTGGTTTTTGGGAAAAGATTAATAATCCAGATTTTAAACTGGTCGAATTCGACCAGTTTTGGCAAAACGCTGGAGCAAATACTTTTGTACTTTCCCCACACAAGTGGATAGATTCTACGAATGCTATTGGTATTATATCTAAACCCGGAAAAAATGGAGGTACTTTTGCACATAAAGACATTGCATTTGAGTTTGCGTCATGGATTTCTGCTGAATTTAAATTATATATAATAAAAGAGTTTCAGAGGTTAAAAGAAGAAGAAAATGAAAGACTATTACTAGGTTGGGATGCAAAACGTACATTAGCAAAAATTAATTATAAAATTCATACAGATGCAATTAAAGAACATATCATACCAAATGTAGTAACTCAAAAAGAAATATCTTTTATTTATGCAAATGAAGCAGATGTTTTGAATGTCGCACTTTTCGGAATGACAGCAAAACAATGGAGAGATAAGAATCCGAGTAAAAGTGGGAATATCAGAGATGATGCAGATGTTCGTCAGCTTGTTTGTTTGGCAAATTTAGAGAGTATGAATGCCGAACTGATACGACAAAATATATCCCAATCTAATCGATTAAAACAGCTAAATAAGATTGCAATTATACAGATGAAGTCATTAACAAAGAGTAAGTCAATCAAAAAATTAGATATGTCTCAATAACTTTACTTTGTATATTAGATCCCTACCAAGAATTATATAATTAATACCCCCCAACTACTTCTTAATCTTAATTACACTCTTAGACTTATTTTCACCTTTAATCTGTCGCTCGCTAGCATTCTGTCCCCCTTTGGAGGGGGTGCCTGCAAGGTGGGGGTGGATTGTATTCTGACCCTCACTGCCCTTTTGTCCCTCGCTTTTTAATCCGCCTTGGGAGGAGGCGAGGGTGGCACGGAGTGCCGGGTGTGGACTGAGATTCGCTCCTCTTTTATGATAAAAGGCATACCCAAGATACCCAAGACATAGGATCAAGGTAGTGCCCGAGATAATAATACCAAGATAAAAATATGATTGAGGTTTGAAGTATAAAGTCAGCTCTAGATCTATACTTCCATCTGGATTCTCCTTGTACATAGACTTATCAAAATTAGATTTGATATATTCAGGATCTATAGTCCATTGATTAGCATAGTCATATACAAGCTTGTGAGAATCTTCAAAGACAGGTTGTCTCCAAAGATAACTTAGCTCTTCACCTTCGAAGAAAGTTCTACTAAATTTACACTCATTTATTATAGATTTATCTAAATTATAGCTTTGTAGAGTATCACACTGCTTATCTTTATTAGATGAGTATAATGTCCAAAGTTTATTAAAAGATTGATTAAATCTTATATCTGTTTTTTCTTTTATGCCCTTAACTTCTATATTATATTTTGTAGGATTAATCCTATAAAAATTAATATTAGTATTGTCAGAATATATAAGAGGATATAAATTCTTATCAGCTAACTTATATAAAATAAAGTAGTCATTATCCTCTAACTTTATTATATCTTGAGACTCCTCAAGTTCATCAATTTTACTTTTTATATATTTAGATTGATCTAGTCTATATGAAACTATATCTTTATGGAAAATTATATATTCACCACTAAACTTTTGTAAAAGAGATAACAACTCTTCTTTAGTCCCTGTTTGATTATCATTAAATTCTTGGAAAGAAAATTTATTTTCCAAGACAGGATGATCATAAGTATTAGCTATAATCTGATTTTTATTCCATAAAAATCTAGTGATATCATTCCCAACATAATTCCATTTTGGATAATTTACCCAATTTATAGAGTTTACTACTGAAAATGGTAAAGATATAATTGTAGTTGAAGTAGATTCAGCCCCACTAAAATATTTGGACTGTATATCATAATATTCTTGTGGTATCTGCGTTGTATATCGATATTCATATCCATCTAAAGTACTTATAACTTTTTTAGATAAAAATTTTTCGACCCCGCCAATCATAAAAAATAGACTAGGTGCTAGTAGTAAGGGAAACAATAGATATTTATAATTCCATTTGACTTTATAATACCCAAACAAAGCTAATGTACTAACAAAGTATGGATAAAAACTAAATAGTTTATCTGGCGAACGAAACAAACCCAAGGTATAAGTATAAAAAATTGAATTTATCGATTCAAATGGAGATGCAATCCTAACAGTTAATATAGTTAATAGTAAAAAACCAGACCATAAGAACCACTCATATATATTTTTTTTTGTTTTTCTTATATTACTTAAAATTATAATTAATATAGGGACTAGGGTTAAGACACTCGAAAATATAAAATATTGTTGATATACATTAAATCTAATATCTCTAGTATTTGGAAAACTCCATTCCCCCATAACTAAATTAAAAGAATTTAAAACCCCGCTGGAATTAGAGCTTAGCCAAGACAAAGGATTTAAAATCTGAGAATTAGTGATATTATCAACTTGATATCTATAAGATAAATAAAATATAATTAGGATAAAAGAAATTAAAAAAGTCTGTAAAAAAAAGCTAGCAATTACTCGCTTTATATATATATATCTTTTTCTATAAAACAAAATTGGAATAATAGAAATAGACTGTACAAAAAATAAAGCTAGTAAAAAAGCGACGTTACTATAACTAACAATAGATAACAATGTTATTAATGCATATATACTATAGTTAATGAGACCTCCATATCGAACTATTCGATAAAATACTGATATAAGCAAAGGAATAAAAATATAAATAATAAAATGATGGCTAAACCCCCAAGTATAGGCAAGTATTGAGAACGAAAAAAGGTTCATCGAATACAATAAAGAAAATACTATTCTTTCTCTATACTTAATATTGAGGTCTAGAATATATGTAGAACTAAAAAATGAATAGTAAGATAGTAGTAAAAAGGAAGTTACAATAAACGATACCATTACACCAGTTGAAGCTCCCATCTGAACAAGTATAATTTGTAATAAATAATATAAAAAGGCGACAAAAATAGGGCTATATTGCCCCTGTCCAGACTCATTAAACCAAGTGTAAAGATATCTATGTAATGTATTTTCCTGATTAATAAATTGATAAAAATCTCCCCCAGCAATAAAGCTATCTACTGGAAAGGAATTGAATACAAATCCTATTAAAATAAATAATACTATAGTTATGCTATGGATAAAGATGAATTTTATTATAGTATTATTTCTATACATAAGAATATGGTTTTCATCTCTCAAAAAAACATATTATATTACTTGCAAACAACTTTTTATTATAATGTCTACTGTCAGATTTTTCTATATTAGCATTACTAAATAACTCTTTCTTTAATAAAATGTTTAGCAATACCTTTATAACTTTAGATGTATGTCCTGTGTAATAAGTATTCTTTAACTTAAAATTATTAAATTTTTTGATTAAAATTTCTTTATTATATCTTCTTAAATGACCTATTCTTTTATCATGTATGTAATTTACTGGTATTAATATAGGATTTAAATATTTATAAGATAGTGGAACCGTTACCATCACTCCACCATCTTTTTTGGTGACTCTATCAATTTCTTGGATTGCTTCTTCCTCTCTTGGTAAATGTTCTATGACTGCATTTGATATAAAATAATCAAAAATATTATCTTTGAATGGTAAATCTTCAGCTGAACAACATACGAAAGCTATGTTTTTTTCTAACCCTAATTGCTTTGCAGTGTCTTTTAGTTTCACTAAATTCATCAAAGTCAAATCACAGCTAATTACAAATGCCCCTCTTTTTGCTAATTCTATTGTTAAATAACCACTACCACTACCACAGTCTAATATTAATTTTCCCTTTACATCTGGGAAATTATCTAAAAACAAATTTACATAATTTTTTTGCCATTCTTCAATTTTATAATCATTAAAGGTTCCAATCATATCTCCCTCAAAATATTTGATTTGACTTCTCAAATATTCATTAATTTTGGTTTCATCTATTAAAATAGGGATTTCTTTATTTAATTTATAGATGTTCTTTTTAGATTTTAATAGTTTTTTATTTTCAAATTTAATACTATCTTTAGTATAAGGATCTACTATGTAATTGAGTATATTCATATTTTTATAAATTAAATATTGTGTCTGATATTATCTTTACATTGTATCATATTTTCAGATAATTTATAAATTTAAACTATTAAATATATCTGCATAATCAAATTTTCTAGCATATTGCTTTGCATTATTACGATATTTTATATTATTATCTTTCTGTAAGAGTATTTTTATAGCTTCTAAAATACTATGCTTATCTTCCTTGATAATTATACCACATTTATTTTCTTCAATATCTTTTGCATTCCAAGGAATATCTGTCAATAATACTGGAACACCACAAGCAATATATGTTTTTATTTTACCAGGATCTGCATAATATGTCCATGTATCTAATTTTTTAATATATGGAGCAACTGCAATAGTTGACTTCGCCACTTCAGATTCTAACTCTTTGATAGAATCTATTTTACCTAAGAAATGACAATATTTCATAACTCCATAATCATTGGCTATTTTTTCTAGCTCATCTTTATAACTTCCTCCACCAATAATTCTAAATTTTATTTTAGGATATAATTTTACTATATCTGGTAAACTCTCTAATATTAACTGTACTCCTTGTTTTGCTAATAAATGACCCATAAAAACAATAGTACAGGGGTCTATCTCATCATAAGAATATGTTTTAACTTTATCTATCCACATACCATAGGGTACCACTTTATGAGATTTATAGTCTGATTTTTTTATACCTAAAAACTTTTCTCTTGCCTCCAACATACGAGGACTTAAGTCCCACATTTCATCTGTTCCTTTATATCCAGATGTATTAATCCAATGATAAATTTTATTTTTCCATCCTCCCTGGAATCTATTTTCTGGGACAAAATCCATACTCCAAAAAATTACTTTTTTTACTTTTCTAAAAAATTTTAATATCCTACCAAACATAACACACAATCCATCCATTCCTATATATGTGTCATAAGATCTATTTGCGCTATAAATATATCTTATAGTTACTAATAATTCTTTTAGGTAAAGAATAGGTTCTGGGAGGTTTTTATAATCTTTACCTCTATATTCTTTCACCAATTTACCTTTTTTATATAATCGATAATAACTGCATCTATCTGGAGCATCTGAGAAGCTGTGCATTATATGTAATATATTACTATATTGTTTATTGTTCAAATAAACAACCAGATCATCATCAGGCTGTGTAAGATATTTATGTGCAACAATAACTATATTCATAAAGATTTATATATTGATATAATTTGTTCAACCCTATTATGATAAGTATGGTCCTTTGCAACACGAGCTTTACCTTTTGCTATAATTTCTAATCTCTTATCTGGATTCTTGATATAGTAGTCAATTTTATCAAACCAATCTTGCTTATTCTCAGCTACTATAATCTCTTCTCCAACTTTTAAATATTTATGAATACAAGCTACATCATCTGTAATTTCAAACCCATTACAAAAAGGGATTTTGAAAGTCCTTTCATTACAATCTCCTCCAAATTTTCTTTGATAATCTTCATGTACATTGATAGATATAGTTGAGGAAGCATAAATTGACCCCTCATCTTCTAGTTTCAATTTAGGCTTACGAATTGATTTTAATACAGGGACATTAAAATACTGCCCAACTTTTTGAATAAATCCCAAAGATCTATCTAACATTGTCCAATCCTGACCATATAATTGTAAGTCATATTGTTTTTTTAGAGGGAATACATACTCATTAAAATAGTCTCTTTTCTGAGCTAAATATGTTCCTATAAATGAGATGTCGGCTCTAAATTCTTCTTTCAAATTATTTTTTAAAATAATTCTATCTGCCGCCAAAGGAATTGTATGATGTTCATATCCTGTAGTGTCTCTAAAACCATCCATTCTATAATCTCCTTGTTCAACTACATTATAAAAAGCATCTCCATATTCTCCGTTTTTAATTAAATTAACAGTTTTGATATCATCTTTCAGAGAACTACCTTCATTAATCCTGCTTTTATGTATTGGAGAATTCCAAAAGCTGGTATTCACAAAAACTTTCATACCCTTATCTCTATATTTTTGTAGAATTGCAAAGTTTAAAAACTTTTGATGGTAAAAATGTGTAGATGTAATAAATATATCTGGCTGATGTAAAGTTAAAAAAGTCTCTAAATCATCATTTACAGTAAATGGTTGAAAAGTATGACCTAAGTCTTCAAACGCATTTTTATAACCATTATAAATTGTTCTACCAGCACTTAATGTTCCTAAAAATGGTATATGATATATTACTTTCATATTTAAATTTTTCT
The DNA here is from genome assembly GCA_032117235.1 of Minisyncoccota bacterium. Taxonomy (GTDB): domain Bacteria; phylum Patescibacteriota; class Minisyncoccia; order SW-4-49-11; family SW-4-49-11; genus CALRBF01. Next base: position 9,927 of record JAULZW010000008.1, read on the forward strand.
ATATAAATTAAATAATAAAACCTTTATTTGATTAGGCAATAGTGATACTAGAATTAATTGGAGTAAAGATAATAATATGTCTTTCATGGGAGCTTTATACCCGTACTCTATATTGGCCTTAAGTCTAATATACAGTGTTAGGTACTGTTGCCTTTTTGCTTTTTTATTAGAAACCTGATTATCACTGGTTCTATATTTAATAGCTATATTTGACAAATTTTGTAATTTATAATATTTACCAATCCTGAAATAAAGATCGTAATCCTCTGCATCATTAAGATTAATATTATATCTATCTTTTAACAAAGCTTCTTTTTTAAACATAGTTGCAGGGTGGCAAAATGGGCTATATTTAAATAGATTTTTTCTAATTTCAGAATCTGAAATATTATATTTTCTAACATTGAGTACCTTCAAATCTTCATCACAAACCTCCATTGATCCTCCCAAAATTCCGATTTTGGGATCTTTACTAATGACTTCATACTGTTTCTCAAGTCTATCAGGATAACTCCAATCATCAGCATCCATCCTAGCGATATAGTCTGCCTTACACGCCTCAATTCCTTTATTTAAAGTGGCTGAGAGCTTTAAATTTTTTTCATTTTTTATAGATATAATTCTTTTATCTTTTTTAACATATTCTTGTATAATTTCCCAAGTTTTATCTGTGGAACAATCATCTATTATTACAAATTCAAAGTCTGTAAAAGTCTGATTTAATATACTTTCTATAGCTTCGCCTAAATACTTCTCAGCATTATATGCTGGCATCAAAACTGAAACTTTTGGAGTTTTCATAAATATTTTTATATATTATCTAAATACCACTGATATGTTTTTTGTATACCTTCCACTAGACTGGTTTTAGCTTGCCAACCTAGTAAATTTATTTTGGATACATCTAGTAGTTTTCTTGGAGTTCCATCTGGTTTGGTGGTATCCCAAACTATTTGCCCTTGATACCCTACTACTTGTTTGACTGTGTTGGCTAGTTCTTGTATAGATATGTCTTCTCCTGTTCCCACATTAATCCATTGATTATCTGTGTAGTTTTGCATTAGGAATACTGAGGCTTCTGCTAAATCGTCTACGAATAAAAATTCTCTTCTTGGGGTTCCTGTCCCCCATAGTGTTACTGTATCTATATTTTGTGCTTTGGCATCGTGCATTTTGCGTATTATGGCTGGGAGTACATGTGAGGTATTGAGGTCAAAGTTATCTTTGATGCCATATAGGTTAGTTGGCATGGCTGAGATGTATTGTGTACCGTATTGTTTGTTATATGCTTGGCATAGTTTGATGCCTGCTATTTTGGCTATTGCGTATGGTTCGTTGGTTTCTTCTAATTTCCCGTCTAGTAGGTATTCTTCTTTGATTGGTTGTGGAGCTAATTTGGGGTAGATACAGGAGCTACCTAAGAATAGTAGTTTTTTTACTCCTGTTTGTCTGCTGGCTTCGATGACATTTAGTTCTATTCTGAGGTTCTGGTAGATGAAGTCTGCTGGGTAGTCTCTATTGGCTAATATACCCCCTACTTTGGCGGCGACTAAAAAGACATATTCTGGTTTTTCGGTTTGTAAAAACTCTAAGGTTTGGTTGTAATCTGTGAGATCTAATTCTTTAGATGTAAGATAGATGAGGTTAGTAAATCCATTTTGTTGTAAATTTCTAAGTATGGATGAGCCTACTAATCCATTATGTCCTGCTATGTATATTTTGGATTGTTTGTCCATATTATAATGTTTTTTCTAATTCTAAGTCTGCTTTTACCATAATTTGTACTAGTTGGTAGAAGCTGGTTTTGGGTCGCCATCCTAATTGTTGTTGTGCTTTGGTGGCGTCTCCTATGAGTAGGTCTACTTCTGCTGGGCGGAAATATTTGGGATCAATTTCTATGATTGTTTGTCCTGTTTTTTTGTCAATTCCTTTTTCTTCAACTCCCTTGCCTTCCCAGATTAGATCTATGTCTAATTCTTTAGCGGCTAGTTCACAAAATTCTCTGACTGTATGGGTTTCATTCATGGCTAGGACATAGTCGTCTCCTGTTGTTTGTTGTAGCATTAGCCACATTCCTTCTACGTAGTCTTTAGCGTATCCCCAATCTCTTTTGGCGTCTAGGTTTCCTAGGTATAGTTTTTGCTCTTTACCTAATTTGATTCTGGATAGTCCTTTGGTGATTTTTCTAGTGACAAAGGTCTCACCTCTTCTTGGGGATTCATGATTGAATAGTATACCATTAGATGTATGCATGCCATAACTTTCTCTATAGTTGACTGTTATCCAATAGGAATACATTTTGGCTGCTCCATAAGGGCTTCTTGGATAAAATAGGGTTGTTTCTTTTTGTGGAATTTCTTGCACTTTTCCAAACATTTCAGAGGAGGAGGCTTGATAGAATTTTGCTGTTGGATTTTCTTGTCTTACTGCTTCTAGTAGTCGCAGTGTTCCTATTCCTGTTATATCTCCTGTATATTCTGGGATGTCAAAGCTAACTTTGACATGACTTTGAGCTCCTAGATTATATACTTCATCTGGCTTTATTTCTCGAATTAATTTGTTGAGGGAGGATGAGTCGGATAGGTCTCCATAATGTAAAAATAGGTTCACATTTTCTTTATGTGGATCTTGGTATAGATGGTTGATTCGTCCTGTATTGAAACTACTTGAGCGTCTTATAATCCCATGCACTTGATAACCTTTTTCTAATAGTAGTTCGGCTAGATAGGATCCATCTTGTCCTGTAATTCCTGTGATAAGTGCTTTTTTCATAGATCAATATTTTTAAATAAATTTAACTCTATTCTATCATATATAGAGCTTAATGTGAATATTATTACCTACTCTTAAAATAATCTACGGTTTGGAGTAGTCCTTGTTGTAGGTTAGTTTGTGGTTGCCAGTTTATTGTTTGCTTGATTTTGTCATAGGATAGACAGCTGTGTTGTTGTTCTCCGATTTTAGCTTCTCGGTGTTGTCTGGTGATTGTGGTGTTGGTGAGTTGGTGTAGGATGTCAAAGATTTGGTTAATATTGGTTTGGGTGGCTGTGGCTATGTTGTAGCTTCCTGAGAGGTCACCGAGTATGGCTTGGATATTGGCTTCTACTACATCTTGTACATATACAAAGTCTCGGGTATTGTTGCCATCTCCGTTGATATAACATTGTTGGTTTTGGAGCATTTTGCTGATGAAGAGAGCTATTACACCTGCTTCTCCTTGGGTGTTTTGTCTTGGTCCGTAGACATTGGAGTATCTGAGGGCGGTGTAGTCTATATTGTAGATGGTTTTGTAATAGTGGGCGTATTTTTCCATTACTAATTTGGCTATGCCGTAGGGTGAGATGGGGTCGGTGGAATGTGTTTCTGGGGTTGGGAGTATATCTGTATCTCCGTAAATGGCTCCGCCTGAGGAGGCGAAGACTACTTTTTTGACTCCGTGTTTGCGGGCGGCTTCGAATAGGTTAATGGTGCCAATGATATTGACATTGGCATCGTATTGTGGGTCTTGGACTGACTTTCTGACATCTAATTGGGCTGCTTGATGGCAGATGACTTGGATTTGGTGTTTTTGGATTATTTCTTCGACTTTTTGTGCATTGGTGATGTCTTCTGGATAAAAGATTGAGGCTGGGTTGATGAGGTCTCTCTGTCCTGTGACTAGGTTGTCTATGATGATGACTTGATGTCCCTTGGCGATGAGTTGGTCTACTATATGTGAGCCGATGAATCCTGCTCCTCCTGTGACTAGTATGTTCATATTTTTGGGGGTGCTATTATGTTATTGTTTTATTATAGCATAGGTTGGGGGGATTGTGAATTGGTGGTAAGTTCAAAAAGGATAATCCACCCTCCCCCTGCGGGTACTCCCTCCTAAGGGAGACAAAATACCATCAACCCTGTCCAGCGTAGCTGTCCCACTTCTCAATTTATCGACCGTAGGTGGAGAGGGAAATTTTTAGCTCAGGATGCAAAATACATCCACCCCCGTCTTTCATACTCCAACTCCGACTACCTACGGCAGTTAAAAAGGGGTGACAGAAGGGTAAATAACAAAACTAAATACAGGCGACTGAAAGGTCGCCCCTACGAGGACAGGATGTGCCCCCCCTTAACAATACTTACTGACCTTGTCAAAATTTATATATTATGGTATTATTTATTTATACCGATGAGGAGACTATCAAAAAACTTTAGGGTTTGCGAGAATGCTCCTTTTTTATTTTGTTTTTGAATGCTGAGATTGGGGTTATAAATTCTGCATATTTCTTAAGTAAACTAGAGTAGTGTAAATGTGTAGTAATTAGTTTTTCTAATTTATTGTGTTTTGCTAAATACTTTATAAGACAGGCGAAATCTCCATCACTTGTTATAATGACTGCTTTATTGTAAATATCTTTCTGTGACACTGCTTCTAGAACTAGTTCTGCATCTACATTTCCTTTATAAGTAATTTTCTTTGTAGCCTTGTCGAGGATAGGTAATGTTTGTTTGAATACACATATAAATCCACATTGTTGTAGGTAGGTATAGAGATCTTGATTGTCTACTATGTATCCTATGAATAAGAAGGCTTTTGTTACATTGTATTTATCTCGTAAAAAAATTCTAAATCTTGCATAGTCAATTTGCCAATTTTGTTCTTTTTTAACTCCACGATGTAGGTTCTGTGCATCTATAAATGCATAGTTGCCTATATGGTTTTTTGTTTTATTTTGCATATTTTTGGAAATATAGTTGGAAAAATTATAGACTATTAGTTATATTATAGCATATTTTACCTTTTGACTAATATAGATTAATAATGGGCAAAAAAGTAATTTTATGATATATTAAAATTATTCTTGACATTAGCCGCGCCCCTCGCAAGAGAAATTTTTATATTACAATTCTGATTTTTTGAACTGTTCGGAATTTACGAATAGTTCAATTTGTAAATTATTATTTTTATTATAGCATAGATTGGGGGGATGGTGAAATGGTGAGTTATGAATGGTAAATTATGAGTTTAAAAAGGACAATCCACCCCCGCCTTACAGGCTCCCCCCTCCGACTACCTACGGCAGTTAAAAAGGGGGATAGATATAATTACATGCGACAAAAGGTCTCCCCTATAAAAGAACAATGTAGGCGAGGGCGCCGACTCTACGAACTTACAATTAATAATTAAAATCCATCTACCCCATCAGGCATAGCCTGCCACCACTCAAGAGGGGGATTTAATAGCAATCTTGATTGAATATATTATCCTATATATTGATTTCTCAGTTGATTTTATATACTATTGATAGTATTATTAAAATACAAATAATATAACCAACTATAATTATGTCTATTAAATCTTTCTTTTCTTCTATATTACTTGTCTTGAGTACGGTGCTTTTCCTTGAAAGTTTAAAAGTGATTGCTCTTCCATTTAAGTTTACATATCAAACTGCTTGGGGGCCTTATACTTCTAGTATTAGCAGTATAATTAGATCAACATCTACCGTATTATTATATGATTTGGTAAATAATCCTTTATTACTATTACTATCTATTGGGCTAATAGCTTTTGCTATTTATAGATTGTCAAAATCTGAATTAAATACTACTGTTGAGACCGTTATTTTAGTTAGCTTTGCTATTATTCTACTTTCGATGAGATTTCGTCTTATTTTACCAACCTTACTAGGACAAGCATTCTGGCCTATAATAATTTTATTTTCTGTATTAATGATAATCTCTTCAAGAAATAATAATTATTAATATATAATTTCACCAACTTCCTCCTCCGCCTCCGCGACCAAAGCCTCCACCTCCGCCACTAAAACCTGTGCCAAAGAATCCCCCACCACTACTATTGGGGTCATATGATCTACTATTGATTTTAGTCATAGAGTGCCCAGTACTATAGATAATATCTCTGTAGAACCAAGATGATGAAAATGTATGATTATATTTAGCTGTGCTTTCAAACCAATCTGGTTTATCTACAACTATTCCTTCAAAGGCTTTTTCCCATACTTTGGCATGTCCTAAGGCTATTGCATAAGGTAAAATCTCAAAAAATAAATAGTTTTTACCTTGGAAATCTAATCGATGTTTTTCTGCTACTACTATGTACTCTTCTAGGCCCAAGATATATGCCATCATTTCATCTCCAGACTGTGTTCTTTTTGGTTTTAGTCTATTTAATATGATCGATGCTGTTACGATTATTAGGCTAGCTATTGCAGTTATAGAATATCCTGACATATAAATTATAATTACCCCAAAACCACCTAGTATCGGGATTAGGTTTAGCAGTGATTTTATTGTGCTAGGTATTTTGATGTAATATTGTGCGACTTCTTCTAAATATATAGCTTGATATATCTCATTGAATTGATTTCTTTTAGGTAATATAGAATATATGATTAAAATTATAACTAAAAAGATGAGCTCAATTTTAAATATATAGCTTATAAATATTAGAATGACTACCAATATTAAGAAGTTTCTTGTTGATTGTTGTGTATCTTTTCTGGATATAAGCGACCTAATTTCTAAGAACAGTCTATTATTGGTCATTAGATAGTATCTAAAAAGACTTTCTATCAAAAAGGCCTCCCCCATATAATTAACTCCTCTGGCTTTTTCTTTATCTACCATATCGAAGGTATATTGGGATTTTTGCCAAAATTTCTTGTCGAAGTTTTGTTTAATTTTGATAATGCCCTGTCTGGCTAAGGATATCATAAGTGCTGAGATTAATCTTGTGTGTGGTCTTTGGTATCTTAAATATCCCACCCCTGCTGGGCTTAAATTTTGTGGTGGGGTATATTGGACTAAACTTTCATATTTTATATTTTTATTCTTATACCAAATTAGCCAAATTATAAGTAATATAAATAAACATATTATTAATATACCTGAGGCTACTAAAACATCTATATTGGCTCTGGATAAGATTGGAGCTTCATCTAATATTCCTGTTTTGAATGTAAGATTTATCTCTAGACCCGTATTTTGGGGAAGTTGTCTATTGTAACTTAGTTGAATTACTTTATCATTAATCTGGGTGATTTGGCATTGATCAATGATTGTATTTTGTACACCTACAATCTCACATTGTAATTGTGTAGCATCTTTAAAATCTAATGTTTGTGGGAATATTACGGTAGTAGATATTTTGTCTATTGGCATTTGCCAATTATTACCGGTAATACTCTGCCTTAATATGTCTAAATTATTATTTGATTTGATAATGTTATTATATTTGTACTTAACTGTGTATTGTCTAATATCTTTAAAATAGTTCCTCTCCTGCCCTATTCTAATATCTATATTATTATTTAACCAATCTCTTGTTATTAATATTGGTTCTAATCTATCATTTCTAAAGACCTGGACATTACTAACAAATTTTCTATCTAAGGCTATTGTACGAAATATACCTTGCTTTTCTATTCCTTCTGAATCATAGGTGATTGTCTCAGTGACATCTATACTTCGGTCCTGATTGATTACCATCTTAGAATCAAAATCTAAAATTCTTTCGGCTAGAGCTATATTGGGGGCTAATAATATTGCTAAAGTTATTAGTATAGATTTTAGTTTCATATTTTTTACAAATAATCTAATATTCTATCATAATTTAGGAATTGGAGAGTGTTAAAGATAAAGCGTCCGAGTACTTCTAGGGTATTGGTGATGAATAGTATGCCGATGAATACGAGGAATAGTCCGCTGATGATGCGGATGACTGGCGTGGAGCTTTCAACTTTTTGAAGTACTTGTCTGCCATGGGCTAGCAATATGGCGGTGAGTAAAAATGGTATGGCAAGTCCTATGGAGAATACAAACATCAATATGGCTCCGTCTAAAACTGTTCCTTTGTTGATAAGGAAGGTTATAATTGTTCCTAATATTGGGCCAACGCAAGGGGTCCAGCCGATGCCGAGTAAGACTCCGAGTAAAACTGAACTTTGTGGGGTGCCTGCTTTGAGTCCTTTGATCCTTGGAGTCCAAGTGGTTTGGAAAATTTTATGTCTGAATACTCCTAGCATTTCTAGCCCCCAGATTAAGATTAGTACTCCGGCGATGCGACTGATTAGTAATCTAGTGTCTGGATTGAATAAATTAGATAAACTACTGGCAAATACTCCTAATGTTATGAATACCCCCATAAATCCTACTACGAATAGGGCTCCGTTGCGTATGGTTTGTAGTTTGGTTAGCTTTCCATCTCCAGTGATAAAGCCGATATAGGCAGGTATCAAAGGAAAAGTACAGGGGGCTAAAAATGTTAGCATTCCTGCGATAAAGCTTCCTATCAAAAGGGACATGCTTAGCATATTAGTTTATTTTTTTCTATATTCTATTATTAATGATCCGAAGGCTATATATGTTAAAATTAGTCCGATTGCTACTCCAATTATTGGGATGAATTTCAATAAATATATTAGAATATATATTCCTAATGCTACTAAGAAAATTTGGATTCTTGGTTGTTTGAGGTCATATTTATGATTCAACCATTGAGCTATGATTAAGCTGGTGATTGATTGTGAGAAAAAGATAAGCGAAAGATAGGCAAAGGTGACAAATAATGCTAATGGGATTCCAATCAAGCTTACAAATAATAATATGATGATTGAAATTGGTAAAAAGAATAGTAGAATTCCGTAAAGGAAGGCTTTTCTAAAATCTTTGCTATTTTCTAAGTTTTTGGTTGCTTTGGAGATAAATTTTCCTAATAAGATATATATTATGAGGATTACTAAAGCGGCTGACAAAATTCTGAATACCAACATTCCTGAGAACATATTCTTCATAATGTCTTGTCTTGTTGTTTTTTCTTGTAATAAATCTGAGTCTAATTTAGAGGTAACTCCTTCTGCTAGATTAGGTTTTAAATCTAACTCTTTTGTGTAGCCATAATTTACTGTGTTTTTAAATTTTGCAGATTCTGATATTTTTACATTTTGTTCGGCTACAAATTCGGTTTTTCCAGCTAGAGTTCCTTCTAGATTAAAGTTGGCCGTTCTGATATTGGTATCCCTTAATACTGTTCCTGTAATTGAAGAGTCTGTGCTAACAATATTAATATTTTCATTTACCTTTCCATCTAGTTGAAATTTAGAAACAAAAGCAAGCACACTACCAGATATAGTAGCATCTTTATCTATTATTAAAGTCTCTGCAAAGGCAACAACATCTCCTTTGACATTTCCTTTTATAATAACAATGTTTCCAGCAACTCTAATATCATCTCCAATTTCTTGATTGATAGTTATTTTATCTCCAATAATAATTGCGTCCTGTGAGATATTAGAATCCATATCTATAACTCCTCCAGCAATTATAGCGTCGCCTTCTATTTTTTCTTGTATTCTAATTGTTTGTCCAGCCAAATAGGCGTCACCTTCTATTTTCTCTTTGATATTTAATACTTCTGAGGAGTCTAACATCATGGCCGAGACTGATTTTGTACTCAATATAAGAGATAGAGCTATAAGTATTAAAAGATATTTTTTCATAAATTAAATATATAGCTTATACATATTTAGTATATCCTGTGCTATGCAAATTTGTCAAACTATGATATATTTTATTGTATATAATTAAAATAATATACAAATATGGTTGAAATAAATGGAGTGTCTAAAAAATTCAAAGATAAAACTGTTATTCATAATTTGAACTTGTCTATTAAGCAAGGTGAGTTCTATGCTCTAATTGGTCCTAATGGTGCTGGAAAGAGCACTTTGATTAAACTGTTATCTGGGCTTTTACAGCCTACTAAGGGTGAAATTCTTTTAAATGGGATTAATGTGGTAGAAGAACCTAAAGAAGCCAAGGCTTTGATTGGATATATTCCTGACGAACCGACTGTTTGGGATGGGATGACTGGATTTGAGTTTATGAATTTTGTAGGATCTTTATATTCTATTCCTGTTGGAGAAAGAGAAGAGCATATAAAAGAATTATTGAAAATTTATAACTTGGTGGGAACAGAACATCAATTGTATCAGGACTATTCTCGTGGTGTAAGACAAAAATATTCTATTTTATCTGCTCTTTTACATAAGCCTGAAATTCTTTTGATTGATGAGCCTATTGTTGGGCTTGATCCTATTAGTATTGATATTACTAAAGATATTCTTGATAGGTTTGTAAAGGGTGGAGGAACTGTTTTGATGGTAACTCATACTTTATTTGTAGCTCAAGAGTTGGCTACAAGAATTGGAATTTTTGAAAAAGGAAAGCTAAAAATTGAGGGTACTTATGAAGAGCTAGTGGATAAGGCTAACTTGCCCAAACGCACTTCTCTCGATGATGTTTACAAAAATTATTTAGCTAAATAAATACTATGTCTGAATCATTTAGTTTATTATTGTCTTATCCTGGACAAGTTATAAAAAGATACTTAGCTCGTGAAAAATTCACTCGTCTTTTTGCTATTTTTGTATTGTTACTAATTATTTTATTTGTTGGGATTTCGATTTATGTGGCTACAATTGAAGGGCTAAACTTTATTAGTAAAGATATAGAGTTGAAAGATGCTTTATATTTTTATATAGCTCAGTTATTTTATTTACTTGTTTTTGTATTGAGTTTTGGGAATAGTATTCTAGTGATTGCTGCCTCTTTTGCCCGTAAATCTCATCAATGGATTATGGCAACTCCTTCATTCTCTATTATGGTTTTTGTTAATTTATTTCAATTACTGGCCTCTAGTCTTTGGATTTTCATTGCTGTTATTTTTCCTGTTTTAATTGGTATTGCTCAATTTATGAGAGTAGACATTCTGAACATAGTCTTAAGTTTTTTATTAACTACAGCTTTGATTGTTATTGGAAGTATGTGTGGAGTTTTATCTTATATGCTTAGTGTTTATTTGCTTAAATACTTTTCTAAACTGATTGGTAGAAATGTTGTATCTCAATCTTTAGCTATTATATTACTTGTAATTAGTTCGGTTTTAATGATTGCTTTGTTTTGGAGAATTGCTATCCCTCAAGATTTTGTAAGATTCTTTGAAGGTAATTACATTCTCCAAATGCAAACTATGAGGGAGCAGCTAATTTATTTGCCTACTTTTGGAATATCTCAAACTTTACATGATATTTTATTTAATTATAACATGTTTGGTGATATCTATACCTTTATTTTTGTATTCCTAGCTATTATTTTATTAATACTTGTATATATTTTATTAAAAAGAAGTTATCTTATACTGTGGCAAATGTTACAAGAAGGTAATTATGTTACTGCTAAAAGTACTGATGTAAAAGTTAAACATAAGTCTTATTCTTTTCCCTCAAATAATCCTGTGCATACTATTATTGATAAAGAATTATTGTTGATATGGAGGGATAAAAAAAATATACTTTGGTTTATGATAGTAATTGGGTTGTGGTTAGCACAAACTGCGGTCAGCTTGAGGGTTACTTCGAATGCCGATAATTATGGGGAGGGGTATGTCTTTCCTAAATTTGTCTATGCTCTGACTTTAGCTATTGGACTTTATTTTATAAGTGCTTTGGCTCTTCGTTTTGTATTTCCTACATTTAGTGCAGAGAGAAAGGTATCTTGGATTCTAGGTGTAGCTCCAATTTCACCTTGGAATATTGCAGTTGGTAAGTTAATTACATATACTACTTTATTCTTATTTATAGGTAGTCCCATTTTAATTGCCAACTTTGTAATATTAGGTTTTGGATTCTTTCCTTCATTACTATATTGGATTGTATTTAGTTTGTCTGTAATTTTATTAGTATTATTGGCTATCTTTTTATCTATTGCTTACCCTAACAGGTTTTCTAGTGATCCTGAGACTTTGTCTACAACTTTACCTGGATTAGCCTTTACTAGTTTAGCTTTGGGTGGAAGTATTGTTATTGCAAATATTATGTACTTAGTTTTGGCTAATGTGGATTGGGTAATAATAATAGTAATTATAATTACTATTATTAATTTATTACTAACTAGTTTGATTTATAATGCTGCAGAAAAATTTGAGTATTCGGGCGAGATTATTGCTTAGTTTATAAAGCTTAATAAAAAGGATTTTAGGATTTATTTCAACATTATTACTAACTTTATAAATACCAAAAAGAGGGAGAATATCCCTCTTTTATCTAACTTTAACTAGTCTATATTATCCTTTTTTGAGACTAATTACCTTCTTACTAGAGTCTAATTTTTGCTGTACTTTGATGAGAATCTCTCCATCTTTATAATCTGCTGTGATTGAATCTTCATCTATATTTCCTGGTAATTGAACGGATCTACTGAAAGATTCTTTGGAAATTGATTTAAAATAATAATGCCTATCTTTATCCTCTTTTTCCTCTTCAGATGAGACTTTACCCTCTATGGTTAATACGAGATTGTCTAAAGTAATCTCAATATCTTCTTCCTTGAATCCTGGAGCTTGTAGCCTGACTACTAACTCAGACCCCTCCTGATACATTTCCATATCATTAACAGCTCTTGTCAAACTTGGAAAAGATGTCTCGAATATTTCATCGAATAGCCTACTTGGACTTAGTTCAAAGGTGTTTAATGTTGGTAAGTTGCGAATTCTCATATATGTATAACTTAATGCTAATAATATACTCTGTACAACTACTTGGAGGCTAACCTCCCTATTTTTATTATACCCCTAACTTTAGCAGTGTCAAGAATAGCTTGCTAATTAATTCACCACAACTTCACTTAAGATCTTTGACCATTTAGTATCGAGGAAATGTGCACTATTGGGAATAGTTATTAACTCAGCTAATAGGTCTTGAGCTATATTCTGAGCTTGTATAAAGGGGATATTAGCATCATCCTCTGAACCTATAACGTTAATCTGTCCTTTTATATTGGATTTAACTTTATTTATATCTATTAAATGCTCAAAAAAATTAGCATAGTTACCATCACGGAAGCTAGAGTTAGAAAGGGAATTATCAAAGGGAGCTATAAGTATTACATTCTGGACTGTATGTTGGGTTTGTTCCAAAAATAACAAAACCGCTCTCGTACCAAGACTATGCCCCACCAGAGTTACTGGGTATTGAGCCTCTCTCACCACTTGATCTATAATAGGATACCATTCTGTAAAAACTGGATATTTACCTCCTGGTAAATCAAGGGTTATAACTTCATTTCCAGACGCTTTTATCAATTGCCGAAATTCTGGATGCCAAATACTATTACTATTATGATTATATCCTGGTATATCTATGACGGTAATTGCCATTATTTTTTGAAATAATTGATAATTAACTGTATAAATCCAACAATAGCAATCACTATACCGACTCCAATCAAAATAGGGAAAATAATCTTAGCAATAAATTGAGCCACAAAACAAAATACTGCTAGTCCCAAACCACCCCAGATTAACCACTCTGGCTTTGTTTGTCCTTGAGTTTTTTTACCTACAACTTTAATCTCCATATATAACTCCTTAATGTATATTCATTATACCATATTTGTACAAAACAAAAACTCCCTCGAGGGGAGTTTTTGTAAAAATTTATAAAGAGCTTGTGTATTATATAATTTTTAAGGTTTTGTGTAAAGGGTAATACTACTACCCTATTCCTTCACCACTTTAGCGGAGATGATTTTGACATCTTCGACTGGCCTGTCTCCAGGGGCTGTTACTACATTACCAATATTTTCTACAATATCGAGCCCCCCTATTACTTTTCCTGCATTGGCATGCACTCCATCTAACCAAGGAGTTGAGTCAGCTGTTACGATGAAGAATTGGGATCCATTGGTATTTGGGCCTGAATTAGCTAGAGCAAAGCTTCCTTTTACGAGAGGTTCATCATTGAATTCATCATCATATTTTTCTCCAGCATCTCCAGTTCCATATAAAGCAGATTTACTTGGGTCTTTAGTGTTTGGGTCTCCTCCCTGTATCATAAAATCTTTGATCACACGATGGAATAAAGTATTATCATAAACTCCATCTTTGGTGTATTTTATAATTTTGCTGGCTGTATTGGGTGAGAGGTCGCTGAATAATTCGATAGTTATTACTCCTTTGTTAGTTTCAAATTCAATAATTGGTCGCTCTTTCATAATATCTTCATTTAATTTAGTAATTTGTTGAGTGGTTTCTAGACTAGCTTTAATAGCATCATTTCCTTCATTGCTAAAATTTTTGTTTAGATACAGACTAATTCCTACGACTAGGAATGAAATTCCGAGTGCAAAATATCCTAACTTTTTCATGTCTATATATTATTATTGATATATTATATTTTGTATTTTTATTATATCATAGCTTGAGGATATTGTGAATTGTGGATAGTTAGGATAGAAATTATCTCTCTTTTTTAATCAATCTCTTTCACTTCATTACATCTCACATAAGGGATTACAAAACACTTAAACCTTTAGATAATCTAGATGGGCAGTATCATTATATGTAATCAATTTCCAGCCTGTATATAGATAATCTGGATGATAATGTAAAATTACTATTCCGGTATTCTCTAGCCAATATTGCTCTTGTAATCTCTTGTAAATTTCTGGGGTTAAACTATCTCCTAAAATGGCTTTTATAATCAAAGCATTTAAGAAAAATTGATGGGTTACTACTCCTAAAACTTGTTCTGAACTTGATTTTAAGAATTCTATAGCTTGTTCTGCTCTTGCTAGAATACTATCATAACTATCACCGTCTTCAATTTGAATATTTGATTCAAAAAGACTATTGATCCATTGTTGCTCTATTGCTAAAATTGCTGATTCTTGTCGAACTTGTCCAATAATTGAGCTGGGCTTTTGTTTTTCTATGAATAAGTCTGAATAACATACTGTTACATCTGCAATTGAACTGATTATTTTGACTGTTTCTTTAGATCTAGTTAAGGTGCTAGAAATTAAAACTGGTATTTGTAGTGATTTTACTCTTTCTGCTAACTGAGTAGCTTGTAATTTACCAGCTTCTGTCAAATACTGGTCTCTTACATGAATATTTTTATTTTGGTTAATATTCTCATCACTCTGAGCATGCCGAAAGAAATATATTGTTTTTTGTGGTTTGATATACATAATTAAGTAAAAAAATTTGTGGACCGTACTGGGATCGAACCAGCGACCTCTTCCATGCCATGGAAGCGCGCTACCAACTGCGCCAACGGCCCTTTTATGTTTGTATTATAGCAGTATATATTATATCTGGCAATATGTGCTAAGGTTTGAATATTAACTATATTTGTATTATAATATATATGTTTATTCACTAATTTTAAGATTATGTCTAATAAATCTTTATTTGGATCTATATTGGTTGGAATTGGGGTTATATGGTTATTGGATAGTTTTAATGTGATTGACGCTCCTAGCTTTGGTCAGTGGTTTCCGATTATTTTGATCTCTTTTGGGGTTTGGAGACTTTTAACTTCTCAGTTCAAGGCTGTGATTGAGGCAATAATTTGGATTGGTACTGGAGTTACTATTGGATTATTGCAGTTGGATATTATAACTGTACGACAGTTATTTAGGGCTGTTTGGCCGGTTATTGTGATTTTGCTTGGATTATGGGTTTTGAATTCGGGAAAGACAATAGTTGATAAAGGTGGAGATGAGAAACAGAAGGATTAGAAATATAATGTAGTTGAAGTCGATTTTAAAAAATTATTACTTCGCAAACTTTACAAAAAATATTGACAGTTTGTCTTTTTTATTCCATAATATAAACGGTTATTAAATAAACATTAAATATATGATTAGTTTTCGTATGCACAATAATGGGTTTGACCGACTCAAAATGTACAATGGTTTTATGGGTGCTTTACACTTCTTTCAAGCTGGCTTGATGCTATATGTGTCTAAAGAATATTTACTACCTGTATTTACAAACTATCTCAAATTTGATTCTGAAAATCGTAGTGCTGTACCTATGACGGTACAAGAAAAAATATTTGATGTCAATATTGGACCAGCTGTTGCACTATTTTTAGTACTGTCAGCTATTGCTCACTTTATTACTATTTTACCAAATGTTTATCCTTGGTATATTAAAAACTTAAAAAAACATATCAATGTAATTCGTTGGTATGAATACGCTCTATCATCATCTATAATGATTGTATTGATTGGGCTATTAGTTGGTATTTATGACTTCTCAACTCTATTATTACTCTTTGGGCTTAATGCCAGTATGAATCTTTTTGGACTTGTGATGGAGCAGATAAATCAAGATAGAAAAGAGGTTAATTGGCTTCCATATATATTTGGATGTATTGCAGGCATAATCCCTTGGATCGTTATTTTCCTTCATTTCCAAGGAGCTCTTTCTAATGCTGATGTAGATGTACCAAGCTTTGTCTACTGGATTGTATTTTCTCTATTTGCTGTGTTTAATGTTTTTGCTCTTAATATGTTCTTACAATATAAGAAAATTGGTCCTTGGAAATCTTATGTTTTTGGAGAGAAATTCTATGTCTTCCTATCTCTATTTGCTAAATCTCTCTTAGCTTGGCAGGTGTGGTCAGGGACTCTTAGAGGAACTGAAAACGATGTTTCTGTTATTATATCTAATATCCTAAATATATTCTCATAGAATAACAGTTAGAAAAACAAAAAACTCCGATATTATTCGGAGTTTTTTGTTTTTAGGACTTTATTATTCTCTAGGCTTAGCAGGTTGAATAGAGATTTCTCTTTCTAGAAGAGAAGCTCCATCTAACTGTTGAATTGCTTTTTCAGCTTCTTCTTCAGTGGCAAATTCTACAAATCCATAGCCTTTGCTACGATTTTGTTCTTTGTCAAAGATGATTTTTGCTGATACAACAGTTCCAACAGTCTCAAAAAGAGCTTGTAAGTCCTGATTTGTTGCTTTGTACGAAATATTTCGTACAAATAAATTCTTGTTCATAATTTACGATTTTGAAGAAAGATTTCTCTTTCTTACTAACGGTTACCCTCCTGTCGACCTGCCTAAGCCAAGGATTAAATAAATTATATCATATTCTTATATATTTGTATAATATTTATCCACAATTTATTTTATATTACAGCTAAGACCCCATAATCCCTTCAAACCTTGCCTAGATTCTTGCTCTATATTTCTATACTTAATTTGATTTTGATAAGATATTCCTTTGTGTGTGTATTCTTTAGCATAACCTTCTTTTAACATATATTCTTGAGTTAATGTATCGTTCTCTAAAGATACATATCTTAACAGCCTATTGTGCTCATCTCTATCTTCCTTTGCTGGGTCTTTAAATAATTTAACCCTATTGTCAGCGATTAGATTTTTTAATGCCTGATAAGACTCTATACCATAACAAAAGTTCGAGCTAATTAAACTATCTATTTCTGGAGCGTCTATTCCTATGAGTTTTACACCTTCAATTTTTCCATTTAAATTAACCGTGATATCATCTCCGTCATTCACAGATACAACATTATATAATTCATTGTTTACATCTGTAATAGTTGTCCCTAGTGGGTATTGTGTAAACTCATTGAATCTCAACGGAATAATATCTGTCCACTTATATCCTAATCCTAAAAATACTTCTGGGGTTGCAATTGGTTTTTTGTACCCGTTAGATATGAGATAGACTGTTCCATTATATAATACAACTGTACCATTTTGAAATAACATAGGTTCACCTATTGAATATTTTTTAAATGTATTGGCTGGGATTTTAATTATTTCATCCCATTTATAATTTAGTTGATTGAATATGAATGGACTAGGAATATATCTTAATACTCCTGCCGTGTCCATTACATAGACTGCCGAACTTCCAGAAGGAGATATTAAAACTCTAGAAGGATAACTCTTAATTTCTGACATAGCTTTACCTTCTGGAATAATAGACAATTCAAAGTCAGTAGCTCGTCTAACCTGTCCCCAATTAAGCCCATAACTCTCAAATACTTCTGGTGATGTAATTGGTTGTCTAACATTATTCTGCATCATATATACTCCAGTTGCACTGGATATCAGTAATCCATCTGGATAAAATTCATTTTCTCCTTGAGTATATGTGCTAAGATAACTTTCTGAAACATCAATCAATGACTCCCAACGATATCTTGCTTCAAAAATCAAAGGGCTTGGAATATATCTTCTCTGCCCATTTTTAATCACATACACCTCACCTCCTGGTCTTACCAATAAACTTCCATTGGGATGAATGTCTCCTGATGTCAATATCGCTCCCATTGGATGTGGAGCTAATTCTGAATCACTAACTGCTATTACATTACTCCATTTATAGCCTTTTTGTAAAAATGTATTAGCTGACTCTATTGGTCTGCGAGCACCATCAGAAATCACATATACAGCTCCCCTATTTGACAGCAGAGCCCCATCTCTATACGTCATATCCATCCCTGTTTGAAGTGCATCTAATTCTACTGGAGAAGCTATCACTACATCTTGCCAACGGAACTGTGATGTAAGCATATTAGGAGATTCAATTGGTCTTTTTTTTCCATTTTCTATATAGTAGACTTTGGGTATATTAACTGATTTTACTATAATACCATTGGGATACATTGAAATTTGTCTCGCCATTATATTATTTGGCAAGAAAAATAATATTAATATTCCCAAAATGTATTTAAATTTCATTTATTCTACCAATATATCTTGTAAGTTTTTTATTAGATTTAGAGCTTCTTCTGTTGGTCTCTGAAAGGCATTTCGTCCCATTATACTTCCAAATGCTCCACCTTCCCTAATAGCTCGGATTTCACTCTCCAAAGTCTCAGCAGTGGCATAGTCTCCCCCTGAATGAATAACTATTCTATGACCATTATAAGCCGCCTTCATTACTAATTTAATTCTGTCAGTTAATGTTTCGGTCGGCACATTATCGTAAATTCTCATTTCCTGATTGGAAGACAATCCATAGCTATCTATTGGCAATTTGACCTTAATAATTTGAGCTCCCAGACTTACTCCTAGAGCCACTCCATAGGCTATAATATCTACAGCTCTCTCTTGACCCTTAATAAGACCGGCTCCTCTTGGATAGATCCAAAGAATTGTAATTAGTCCAGCTTTGCGAGCGTCAGCAATTAGCATTCTAGCTTGTTGCTCCATTTCGTTACTATGTATAGATCCAGGGTAGAGAGTAAATCCAACAGCCGAACAACTGAGTCTCACCGCATCATCAACCCAAGAGTGAATTGATGGTTTTGGATTCTCATTGTCTGGTATCATTAAAGTATGAGAATTTACTTTGAGAATAGTTGGCACATTATGCCTTGCCAAAATCTCATAACCTCGCTCTAAAGAACCAAGGGGGGCGGCGTAAGCATTAAATCCGCCGTCTACGGCAAATTGAGCTTGCTCTAATGGATCATACATTATTGGATTGGGCTCAAAAGCTCTGCCAGGACCATGCTCTAAAATTTGGTCTATTGGCAAAATCATAACTTTACCAGTACCGCCAATTCGGCCGTAGTTCAAGATTTTGGATAGATTTTTTTGTTGTTCTGAAGTATTAGTATATTTATACCAAGATAAAATCTCTTTAACTCTTTCTTTGTGTTGAGGTTTTGTGGAAGGCATAATTGTATTGTTTTATATATGTTCTTTAGATATGATATTATTATCATTATCTAGATTATAAACCAAAATATCTCCAATGGCAAATTCCACACCCTCTATTTCGCTATCCCCTAGCTTATCAAAATGCTTGAGTATAACTCTCAGGGTATTACCATGTAGAGACATTATAATATTTTCATTATCATTAAAACAACTCATAATATGACCCTCAAGATAAGGTGTAATTCTTTTATAAGCATCATCTAAACTTTCAGTGCGAGGCAATAATTCTTTTGGAACTGAAACATATTTAGGATCAAAAAAGGCATTTCTGGGGTCATCAGATTCCAAGGCCGCAGGTCTTGTATAATAACCCCTGCGATAACCGTGTAGCTGTTCCCAGGAGAGTTCATCTAATATATCTACTTTGGATTTACCTTGTAATTTACCATAATGCCTTTCATTTAGTCTCCAATCTCTAATGATAGGTATATTTTGTTGCTCTATCTCATCTAATACTATATCCAAAGTATTAACCGCTCTTTTTAAGACAGAAGAGTATGCTCTATCAAATTTAAGATTTTTTTCTTTTAATCTATGCCCCATCAACCTAGCATCTTCCATCCCTTTGGATGTTAGATCTACATCGGTCCAACCTGAAAATAAATTTTGTTTATTCCATAAACTCTCACCATGCCTTAACAATACAATCTTTTTCATCACTATATATCTAATTCTAATACTACGGGACAATGGTCTGAACCATATACATCAGATAATATATAGGCATTTTTAACTTTTTCTTTCAGTACTTGACTCACGAAAAAATAATCTATTCTCCAGCCCACATTACGATCTCTAGCTCTAGTCTTCATATCCCACCACGTATATAATTCCCCTTCTTGAGTGAACATCCTCAGAGTATCTGAAAATCCATATTCCTGAGTCAAAGTATCAAGCCAAGCTCGCTCTTCTGGCATAAAACCTGAAACTTTCTGATTTTCTTTTGGACGGGCTAGATCAATTTCATTATGAGCAGTATTCACATCTCCTGTAATAATAATTTGCTTTGTGTGATAATCTATACCTTTCAAGTATTGTAATAAAGCCTCATAAAATTTTAGTTTATAGCCAAGCCTCTCAACTCCAGAACCACCATTAGGAAAATAAATATTAATAAGAATAAATTTCTCATAAGTTGCAATTTGAATTCTCCCCTCTTGGTCAAATATATCATCGAGTTGAAATCCTGTTTGTATAGATATTGGTGCAGTTTTAGAGTAAATAGCTACCCCACTATACCCTTTGCGTATCCCTGATTCAAAATAAGAAGTATACCCTGGTATATACAAAATATCATCAGTTAATTGCTCCCGATGAGATTTGGTCTCTTGCATACACAGAATATCCGGCTGATATTTTTCCAAAAAGGGCTGGAATAATTCCTTTCTTTGTAATGCCCGCAACCCATTTACATTCCACGATATTAATTTCATATAATTTTATGACCTATTGGTACTATTATATCATATAAATTAGAGATTTAGAATTGTGCTGGTTATGAAGTTTTGTCTCCCTTTGCCTGCCCGCGGTAGGCAGGGAGGGAGTCCCCGTAGGGGGAGGGTGGATTTGTTTTTAACATATTAAATAATTAAAACTCTATCCTAAATCGTCAAGCAATTTCGCTAATTACCCTTGACAAAATTAGTAAAATATGGTATATTTTTGCAGACCCTCAGAGGAATACCCTCGTGACCAAGAAACTTCTTCTCGTCGCTTCCGCTGTCGCAGCCTCCTTCGCACTTGCTACAGCAGGATGTGGAAAAGTTAGACCTGAAAAGAATAATGCATTCATACAAGAATGCCCCAATTTGCCAAGTATCGGTACGACTGTAACAGTATACCCTGGAAATGGAGCAAGAAGCTGGAGTGGAAAGTTAACCTCAATCACAAAAACCAATTTAACTTTATCAGCTGAGCTTCAGAAGAAACTTCTTCCAAGAGATGGCACCATCTCTTGGAATCACTCCAAACACCATCCCCTTTCCGCCGATGCTTTTCGGTGTGATAAAAAACTATGACACAAATAAGTGTCAAAAACCCCGTCTTCGGACGAGGGTTTTTTCTTTTTCATACAATCTATTTTTGCTGTAAAACCCAAACCCTATAGGTGACTGAGAGGTCGTGGAGTTTTGTCTCCCTTTGCCTGCCTGCGGTAGGCAGGGAGGGAGTACCCGTAGGGGGAGGGTGGATTTGTTTTTAACATATTAAATAATTAAAACTCTATCCACCTCCGGCCTGAAGGCCACCTCCTCCAAAGGAGGACAGAATAACATTAGAACCCTCCACTACGAAAACAATGTCGGCGGGGTCGCCGACTCTACGAAAATATTTATCTCTAACCCAAATCCTCAACCAATACAATTTCCTGATCTCCTGATTCCATATTTTTGACGAGTACCTCTCCAGCTTTCGCTTCATCAGAGCCAAAGAAAATGGCTTCGGTATAATTTTTACGATTAGCATATTGGAGGGCCTTTTTGAAACTCACTATTTCAGGATACAGGTCAAATGACACACCATATTCATCTCTTAACTCTAGTATAGACTGCATATTCTCAGACAAATTCTCCCCACTTAAAATAAAGACTCCTCTTTTATCTTCTGTATAATTCATATCCTGGAACCATTCCTCTTCTCGTAAAACTCCAAATAATCTACTCACTCCAATAGAAGCCCCAAATCCGGTAATTGTAGTGTCAATATAATTCCCAACCAAATTATCATATCTACCCCCAGAACAAATACTACCAAAAGTTTCAAGACCTTCTAAATTACTCTCAAATACAGTCCCTGTATAATAGTCTTGTCCCCTGACAATAGATAAATCTATTCTATAGCTATTAATTTGGAATAAGTCTAGGTATTTAATCAGCTCTTGTAATTCTTGTACTCCTTCTGCAAAAATAGATCCTGGTTTATTACACTTATTTTCTTTTAATCTATTAATCACATCTTGATTAGTTCCTCCCCTATTGATAACTGGTGCTGCTGGTAAAATTGAAAGTATGGCTACTGTTTGTTCATGATTTAATACAATTTCTCTTAATGTTTTTGACCACTCTTCATAAGGAAGTTTAGAAATTTTATCTAAATGCCTAAGCACGGCTGATTTATTTTCAACCTTATACTCCTCCAATAAACCTGCTAAAATTTTACGATTACTAATTCTAAATGTAATCTGAGGTAAATCTAAAATAGCAAAAATATTCTGTATTATAGATAACATCTCCGCCTCAGCTAGACGACTATTATTACCTAGTATATCTATGTCTGCCTGATATAATTCTCTATATCTCCCCTTTTGAGGTTTTTCAGCTCGCCAAGACTTCCCTATTTGATAGATTTTAGCTGGCATTGATATATCTCGATGATACTCGGCGATATATCTTGCCATCGGGACTGTTAGGTCAAATCTCAAACTCAAATCTCGACTTCCCTTTTGAAATCGATAAATTTCTTTGTCCATCTCGCCTCCAGCCTTGGCTAATAAAACTTCCGAATATTGTATAGAAGCCGTCTCTAAAGGTGTAAAACCTGAATATTCATACTCCTCTTGAATAGTCTTCAAGATATAATCAAATTTAACCTGTTCATCAAGGCTATACTCTATAAAACCAGAAGGTAGCTGGTGTTTTGCCATATTTATAAATATTAAACTAAAGCTAGAATTTGGCTAGCATGCTTGAGTGGGTTAACTTTTTCAAAATGTTGTATGAGTTTACCCTCCTCATCGATTAAAAAAGTATCTCTTTGTATACCCATATATTTTTTACCAAACATAGATTTTTCTTTCCATACCCCATAATCCTCAACTACAGTTTTCTCGGTGTCAGCTAATAGCGGGAAGTTAAGATTATGCTTCTCGACGAATTTCTTATGAGATTTTACATCATCTACACTCACTCCCAAAACTACAATTCCCTTCGCTTCTAAGTCATTCATAGAATCTCGCATTCCTTCGGCCTGTACGGTACATCCAGGAGTCATATCTTTAGGGTAAAAATATAATACTACTTTTTTACCCCGATATTGTGACAAGGTATGACTTTTTTCATATTGGTCTACTAGGGTGAAATCTGGGACCAGTTCTCCTACTTGCAACATATATGTATTATTAATTATATAGCGTTATTATACCACAAAACCTTTATTTTAGCAATTTTTTGTATTAGATGAGATGATTGTAGACAAATAAGTAGGATCAATTAGAGAACCCTACAGAGTGCTAGATACATAACTGTCCTCCTTTGGAGGAGGTGGCACGAAGTGCCGGTGGTGGATTGAGTTTAGTATTATTACAAACAAGAGTTTATTTTAATATTTTAAGTATTGTCCACCCTCCCCCTACGGGTACTCCCTCCAAAGGGAGACAAAATAAAGTTCAACCTTAAAATATTGTCTACGATGTGTCTAATCTTAGCAATTCCTTAACCTAGCTCTCAATTCTAGATAATCCTCACAATAAGTACCAACGATATTCCAAAATCTCTTAGAGTGATTCATCTCGACTAAATGGGCTAGTTCGTGGATAATAACATAATCCATCAGCTCTGAGTCTAGGAATATGAGTTTATAAGAAAAGTTTAGATTTCGCTTACTAGAACAACTCCCCCAGCGAGTTGTGGTATGCCTGATGCTAAGCCGATTATAACTAAGTCCCATAATCTGAGCACAATCTTGCACTCGAGCGGTGATAATATCCCTCGCTTTTTCTTTATGATGTTTATAATGCTCTTGAGTATAAATATTCTCTGGGATAGTAGATAATTTCTCCTCAATCCAAGCTTGCTTTTGTACTATGAATTGCTTGGCTAAATATTGAGGAAAGCGAGCCGGAATAGTCAAAGTCACTTGCCGATTCTGGTCAATCTTGATACTAACCCTCTTTGCCTTAGCTGACTTTCTAATTTTATAAGCTATCATATGTGTATAGTATAACATAAAAATTTCCCTTATCCCTCGCCGGCGAGGGTGGCGACTAAGTCGACGGGTGTTGCCAGCTACGCTGGACGGGGGGTGAAGTATTGTCAACATGTAATTTTTTCTTCTCCCCACATATATTGACTAAATTGATTTTATTATGTAAAATAAACAAGTACCTTAGAAAACTTAATTCCGCGATAGCTTTTACCTCCCGTAGGGAGGCAGCGGTAACTACCTACGGTAGTCAGGGAGCAGTC
The DNA here is from genome assembly GCA_032117235.1 of Minisyncoccota bacterium. Classification (GTDB taxonomy): domain Bacteria; phylum Patescibacteriota; class Minisyncoccia; order SW-4-49-11; family SW-4-49-11; genus CALRBF01. The sequence continues at coordinate 34,668 of JAULZW010000008.1, forward strand.
TTTTCACAATATTTATATGTATTATGTCTATGCTTTAGTCAATAATTCTTATAATAGAATTTATGTAGGTATAACCAATAAACCTAATTTGAGACTTATTGCTCATAATTCAAAACAAGTAAAGTCAACAAAAGCCTATACTCCTTGGAAGAGATTTTACCTAAAAGCTGTCACTTCTAGACAAGAAGCAAGGGAATTAGAAAAAAAGTTAAAATCAGGTCAAGGGAAAGAATATCTCAAATCAATTATGATTAAGAAATTCAATCTAACTAGAATCTGATTAAAAATTCCGCGATAGCTCAGCGGTAGAGCAGTCGACTGTTAATCGATTGGTCGTAGGTTCGAATCCTACTCGCGGAGCCAAACAAGATAAAGCCAGGGTAATTCCTGGTTTTGTTTTTGTTATTGATTTTGAGAGAGTAGGATGAGAACCTGGGGAAGGGGTCGGGAAACGGGAGTTTCCCGTGGTGGAGGTATTGGAACCGAGTGGTTCCAAGGAGTGAATCCCATTCATGACTGGTTTGTAATCCTACTCGCGGAGCCAAAATATAAAATGGGAGATTTTTGTCTCCTCTTTTATATTATTATATATACTTTTGAGCTTCTACCCATTCCTCCTCAGATAAGTTTCCTTTGATTCCTAGCGCTTTTATAGGTGAGGAAATAAATCTTTGCATCAATGCTATCAATTCATCATAGGAAGTTGTCCTAATATTATTATAATAGTCATCGGGAGTATATATAATCCCCTCAGGATATTGTAATAAAGATCCATAAAACTCATTCAAGGCATAAATACTAGAATAATATTGCTTAGAAGCACTTATTTGTGCTATTTTGAATCTTTCAATATCTTCTATTGTAAGATATTTCGTAAAGTTATGTAATACGGTACTAATTATCTGTAGCGATTCAATAAGAGACTCTTTATTTATAGTATATGTTATTGCAATATTATAAGAACCCCCATAGTCATAATAATCAGTATTAACCCAATATATTAGCCCCCGTTTCACTCTGAATTCCTGTAATAAAATTGATGTCCAGAAATTTCCTAACGCTGTGCGCAATAAAGCCAGTGAGGCACAATCTTTATATTCAAAAGATCCTAGAAGTCCATAATTTAATACAACTTTTATATTATCTTCTGAAGAATCTAGCATTATGTTTTTAGAAGATACATTTTCTATTAGCGTGTTAGTAGACAAGGAGTGGGAAATACCGTACTCCTCTAAGATTATTACCGAAATATCAGGAGAGATGATAACTAAATGAGCCTTATCTTTAGTATAATGTAATTTGGCATACTCAATATATTGCTCATATGAAATATTATCTAAATCTCCAAATACATCTTGCGCCAAAGACGATCCAAAAAAAAGATTCTTAAATGTACGTCGTTCTATATCAGTTTCTGAATCTTTTTTCTCTTGAAAAATAATCTTCTTTTCTTTTTCAAACTTATCTCGAGATACCGGTTTTTGGTCAAAGTTAGATAATAATAAATTGAGAGATGAAATAAGATGAATTGGCTCCTGTATATGATAATAATAGGTTAAATATGCTGTCGTATAAGCATTGACATTGATACCATATTCTTCTAGTGTCTTAGCCTTGTTATACTCATCATCTCCTCCTGCCCAAAGATGTTCGAAAAAATGAGATAACCCTTGAGCATTGACATCATCAAGTGCATATCCTCGAGCAAACCAAAGAGATGCAGAAGACATAATTTGTTGCTTGTCTTCTATTACTGTTGTCTTTATCCCTTGATATATCCCCTGTTTAATATTGGGCATAATAATGTTGTTTAAACTATACTCAGTATATATAAAATAATGAGGGAAGGCAACTTGTGCCTCCCCTTTTCATTGCTAAATTTTCATATTTTTGATAACATTGTATTAAGTAAACTAATATACAGTCTCTATAACCAGAACTCAAAATGAAATTAAACAAATTAACTAAAGAAGAGGAGAGAGTAATAATAGGTAAAGGTACTGAAATGCCTTTTACGGGTGAGTATGTAAACAATACTGCACATGGTGTATATGTGTGCCGGCAGTGTAATGCCCCGCTTTATAACTCTAAAGATAAATTTGAAAGCTCTTGTGGTTGGCCAAGCTTCGATGATGAGATAGCTGGAGCTATTAAACATACTCCTGACGCTGATGGAATACGAACGGAAATTACTTGCAGTCGTTGTGGTGGGCATTTGGGGCATATTTTTAAAGGTGAACATTTGACTGATAAAAATATTCGTCATTGTGTAAATTCTATTTCATTAAAATTTATCGAAGGGAAATAATATGATTAAAAAAGCATATCTAGCTGGTGGATGTTTCTGGGGATTAGAAGAGCTAATGAGAAGTCAGCCCGGTATTCTATCTATAACAGCAGGCTATACTGGTGGTATAAATGAAAATCCAACATATGAAAATCACCCCGGTCACGCTGAAGCATTGGAGATAGAATATGACACTGAGCTAACTAGCTTTTGGAATCTGTTAGATTTCTTTTTTCAAATTCATAATCCAACTACATTAAATCAACAAGGGAGCGACAAAGGCACATCATATAGGAGCGCCATATTTTATCAAAGCAATGAAGAGCTCAAACAAGCACAAGATTTTATAAAAATAGTGAACGATTCAAAAAGGTGGAACTCTCCTGTAGTCACAACACTTGAAGAGTTTAAAAAATTTTGGCCTGCTGAAGAATATCATCAAGATTATCTGCAAAAAAACCCAGGAGGCTACACTTGCCATATTATTTATTTTGATAGTTATTTAGAAACAAGAAGGTAGAATAAGTTTATTAAAAAAATCCCCCCAGCGATGACGCTGGGGGTGATATTCACTCCTTATTTCTCTTCATTCGCCATTGCTTAATGTTACGAACAACTTTTGCAATACCACGAACGACTAAAGTAGGGAAGGCGACTACTACTAGAACACTAACTAGTACTACTAGAATACTGCCTAGCACGGTACCTAAAGAAAAAGCAAAATAGAAAATAAAACTTACGAGTAAAATACCACAAAAAATTCTGAAAAATGTATTACAAAGTGCACCAAAGAGACCGATGAGGTTTGAGGACGATGGAATTGCCATAGGATAAAGTTTCCCTAGACATAAGGTCTCAGCGAATATATCACATTTCTCTAATTTTGTAAATATGATATATTCTTGTATAATATAGTATATAAATTCAACCACTCAAATTTTATGAAAACTCAAGAAATAGAATGTAGATTTTTAGAGATAGATAAGGATAAGCTTATACAAAGGCTATTAGAGCTTGGTGCTACTGATAAAGGAGAGGTTTTGCTTGAGGAGATAATAATGTATGACCCTGCGGAGGAGTGGAGAAAAGATAATAAGTTCATAAGATTAAGAAAGGCTGGGGATATTGGAAAATAAATATAATATCCCACTAAGAGATTTGAGATATTTTACTTTTGATAGGGTTGAGTAAAGAAGAATAAGTTTATAATAAAGTATTAGTATAATATTATGTGGAAATTAGAATTTATTGAAGGAGCCCTATGGTTTGTAGTAAAAGAATTAAAAGAGAGTAAGATTGATTTTGAAATTAAGAGTCAAGATTCTCGTCATATATACTTAGAATCAGATAGTATTTCTCCTGACCTCTTATTAGGGTTTAAGACTATAACTAAATTATATTATGTAGTACAGAATGACTTATATAGCCCTAAATATTTATCCAAGCATAAATCCATTGTTAAAGAAGTTGTTACTCATATTGATAATCTGGTTGATTTTAAATCATTTACCTTAAAATGTGCAGGAAAGAATACAGAAGAAGTAATTTCAATTCAAAACTATTTAACACAAGAATTAAAATTACCTCATACTAATATTGATTCTGACCTAAAGATACAGATCATTAAAATTGCTAATACCTGGGAAGTGAGTGTTGAAATGACGGTAAGACCATTGAGTATCAGAGAATATCGAGCCTCTCATATAAGAGGTGCTCTGAATCCAACTATTGCTTATAGTATGTGTATACTGGGTAAAGTAGAAAATGCTCATAAAATTCTCAATCCTTTTTGTGGTAGTGGAACATTACTTATTGAAGCAGTGGCAAGAAATAACAACTTATCCCAGGTTATTGGTTTTGATATAGATAAGGAGGCTTTATCTGCTTCTTATAGCAACATCAAGAGTGCAGGACTAGTTAAAAAAGTTGACATTAAGTCATTGGATATTATGGAAAGCCCTTCTTTTTCTAGTAAATTTGATGTCATTGTATCGGATCTTCCCTTTGGAATGATTATTTCTAAATATCAAAATCTAGAAGATTTGTATAAAACGTATATAGAATTAGCTGAAAAATATCTTAAGAAAGATGGCTTAATGGTAACAATAACTAGTCAACAAGAATTACTTACTACATTAATAGAGACTAGTAAATTTACTATTGTGAAGGAGTTTGAATTAAAACAAATGACTTCTGTAGATGCCTATCTTAAAACCAAAATTTTTGTGTGTAAGTTGTAATATACGATTATGGTGGGGTATGTACCACTCTCTACTAACCAAAGGTTCGAACATTGTCTAACTCGCGGAGCCAAACAAGATAAAACCAGGCTAATTCCTGGTTTTATTTTTATTATTGCTTTTGAGAGAGTAGGGTGAAAAGTTTGGGAAAGCAAAAAACCC
>JAULZW010000008.1:39366-41680 GCA_032117235.1 Minisyncoccota bacterium
TGCGGGGAGAGTGGTGATTAGTGATTTAGTTGGGGCGGTCATCGATATTCCAAAGTGCTACAACAAATAAAATGATGAACCCGCCGGCAAGTAGCATAAAAAATGTGCCAATGTTAGAGTTAGCCATAGTTACAGTTTAGGGTTTCCCCAAATTTCTTAGCGACTATATCACATTTCTAATATTTTGTAAATATGATATAGTTTTATATAATATAGTATATAAATTCAACACCTTAAATTTTATGAAAACTCAAGAAATAGAATGTAGATTTTTAGAGATAGATAAGGATAAGCTTATACAAAGGCTATTAGAGCTTGGAGCTACTGATAAAGGAGAGGTTTTATTAGAGGAGATAATAATGTATGACCCTGCGGAGGAGTGGAGAAAAGATAATAAGTTCATAAGATTAAGAAAGGCTGGGGATGGGGTAACAGTTGCTTATAAAGAGTATAAAAGCCAATCAGTTGATGGGGCTTATGAAATTGAATTTGAAGTGGATGATTATGAAAAGGCTGTATTGTTTTTTGAGAAAATAGGATTTAAACCTTTTAGATATCAGCAAAAGAAAAGACATTCTTTTATTCTTGATGATATAATTTTTGATATTGATACTTGGCCTAATATTCCCTCTTATCTTGAAATTGAAGCTGAGTCTGAACAAGATTTACAAAAAGCCACTCAAGTTATTGGCTATGTCTGGACAGAAGCTGTCTTTAATAATGCAAGGTGGATATTGGAAAATAAATATAATATCCCACTAAGAAATTTGAGATACTTTACTTTTGATAGAGTTGAGTAGATATAGAACAAGTTATATAACAAATTTAAATATTATTTATACTAATGTTTTATAGATTATTATAAAATAATATGAACTTTATTGTTGTTTACTATTGACAAAATTGGGGAAGTGTGATATAGTTCTTTTTGTACAGTTTCTGAACCATGTCCGATCAAAAATCCCCAACTCACAGTTTTCTCATCTCTGCTCGAGAGCGGGGAGTTGTAAATACAGCGGGTACATTAACAGGAGTTCTTGTCATCCCAGATGGGTGCCCAGTATGGAGCAAGACTGTAATGGAGATTTTAGACTGTTTTCTCAAACAGTCCAATATGCAGAATCCTGAAATTTTAACCCTAACCGTCATTCCAATCTCTTGAGTCCCACAAGCCCCCGATCACAAGCCCCCGCCACCGCCGGGGCTTTTTCATTTCTCCCAAAAACACACATAACTTACTAATACCTTATTTCTGAATCTATTCTATTCAGATACATATCCCAAAAGATATTTGCTAATAGAGCTGGTGAATATAGTTTACTCTCTTCCTGAATATGCCCATTAATAGTTAGAGTTCCTACATAGATATCATATTCTTTTAAAGCTTGATTTAGTTGAAGTGCTAAATTTCTAAGTCCAGCCTTACCTAAGGACAAGGAGCCGTATTCATAATTAGGCTCTAAAGCAAATCCCCCACCTGTTAATAACACCGCCCCCTTTGTTTGTCTTAAATCATCCAAAAGATATTTTACTAAATGAAAGACATTGGCAACATTTAATCGAAAGTCGTTGATTAAATCATCAGTCTCTTCAGATAATAAATCTTTTTTCTTCTTGCTGGCAGCATTATAGAACAAAATATCTATAGTACCCATTTTATTTCTCAAGGCAGAGATAGCCAGTTCCAAGTCATATTTATCGTATGCATCAGCCGAATGATAAAAAGCCTGAATGCCTTGCTCTTTTAAGATATTAGATTTCTCTTTTAAGCCTTCTTCATTACGACTAATCAGCCCAACTCTAAATCCATTCTCTCCAAACTTATTTGCCATTGCAAAACCTAATTTATGACCCGCTCCAATGATGATGATGTTTTTATTCATATATTGATACTATGTCCGTAAAATTTTTTCCATTTTTTTACCTTTTGCCAATTCATCTACTAATTTATCTAAATATCTGACCTTTTTGGTCAATGGGTTGTCAATATCCTCTATTCTATAGCCACAAATAACTCCTGTTATAAGATGAGCCTTGGGGTTTAGTGTTGCTCGCTCAAAAAAAGTCTCAAATGAAACATCTTCTGTAATCAGCTTCTCTATTATCTTGTTATCAAAACCTGTAAGCCAATGTATGACCTGATTTAACTCATCTTTAGTTCTACCCTTTTTCAGTATTTTATTTAAATATAATGGATAGACTGTACCAAATGTTATTTGTGCCATTCTTGCATTATGCTCAGGAGTTATAGTCATATAATTTTTTTATTAAATTCTATTTTGAGAGGATTATATAAAATATATAAGTAATCTTA
>JAULZW010000009.1:0-7186 GCA_032117235.1 Minisyncoccota bacterium
GTTGGAGATATATTGTATTTTGACAATGTGACTGGTGGGCTTACTAATGTAGCACCATTAGCTCCTAATAGAAAAATAGTTATAGCAGCAGTAGAAAAACTAGCTACAGGGATGGCTCAAAATGGAGTATTATTAGTTAGACCTACTTTTGGATTAAAACTAAAAGAATTAGATGATGTAAATGGAACTGCACTTACTACTACTGGGCAGATACCTTCATATAATGCAAGTACAGGATATTTTGACTTTACTGAGAATATAAACAATAAACAAAACACTTTAGTTTCAGGTACAAATATTAAAACTATAAAAGGTCAATCTTTGCTTGGATCAGGGAATATAGATTTAGGTAGCTTAGACATAGGTTTCCCAATTATAGAAATTCCTAATGGAGTAATAAATGGTATAAATAATTCTTATACAGTAGATTTTAGCTGGATACCAGAAACAGTTATAGTATATCGGAATGGTCAAAAAATACATTTGTCCCAAGTCACATTGACCACTTCCTCGTCCTTTACTCTTGAGGACCCTCCCTTGACAGGAGACCTGATAGAGGTACAATATAATAAGTTAATATAACAACTATGGCAAAGTCACAATTACGAAGAGACCAGTTAATAGACCAAATAATAGACAATAGCAAAATAGATAATGCTGCTGGTATTGAAACTAATAAATTATCAGATGGAGCAAACTTTATCCAAAGAGGTGGTTCGGTTGCATTTACTGCAGACCAATCAATGGGAAGTAATAAACTTACTAATCTTGGAACACCTACAGTTTCAACCGATGCTGCAACTAAAGCCTATGTAGACGCTGCTTTAGAAGGACTTGACCCTAAAGCCTCAGTAAAAGCTGCAACTACTGCAAACATTACTCTTTCTGCACCACAAACTATTGATGGAGTATCTGTCATTGCTGGGAATAGAGTTTTAGTCAAAGACCAGTCAACTCTTGCAGACAATGGTATATATCTTGTAGCCGCAGGTTCTTGGACAAGAGCTTTAGATATGAACAACTGGGATGAAGTTCCTGGAGCTTATGTATTTGTAGAAGAAGGAACAGCAAATGCAGATAAAGGATTTGTATGTACAAGCAATGCAGGTGGAACTCTTAACACTACAGATATTACTTGGGTTCAATTCACAGGAACTGGGTCTGGATTAGCTTCAGGAGATTTTGTATTTAATGAAACTCCAAGTGGTTCAGTCAATGGTTCAAACACTTCTTTTTCTTTAGCTAATACCCCAGTAGCTGGAACTGTTAGTGTATATCGTAATGGGCAATTACAATTATCTGGTGCTGGAAATGATTATACAATTTCTGGAGCAACAATTACTTATGAATATGCACCTGTAACAGGAGAAATTATTAGAGTGTCTTACATAAAATAATAGACTATGCCTAAAAGCCAACTTCAACTTAATCAACTTCCTAATATAAGCACAAGCACTATACTTGGACGCTCTACTGCAGGAACTGGTAATATTGAAGAAATACCAAGTTCATCAGTCGCTACACTTATAGGGGCTTTACAGGTATCTAATATAGAGGGTGGGTTACCATCCTCTATATATGGCGGAACTGGAGTTATAGATGGAGGAACACCAACTACAATATTCTAATAATTAAACTAATAATATGGCACAACAAATACAATTAAGAAGAGGTACAAGTACAGAATGGACAACAGCAAACCCTATTTTAGCTGATGGTGAAGTTGGAATTGAAACTAATACAGGTTTATATAAAGTTGGGAATGGCACAGATGATTGGACTACTAGACCATATTCTACTTTAAGAAATATTGATACTGGTACGGTGATAAATATGTCAGACCAAGCTACTCCTTCAATTCCGTCTGCTGGGTCATTAAATTTTTATGCTAAATTATTAGGAGGAAGAATGATGTTAAGACAACAAGGTCCGTCAGGATTGTCTACCCCTTTGCAACCTAGTTTTTTTCAAAATAATATAATGATGATTAATACTAATGTTACTACCTCTGTAACTTCTATTGGGCAAACAGTCACTTCAGTTGGTACATTATCTCATCCAACTCCAACAGAACCCTATGGGTATATGACTAATTTTGCCACTGCTGCAACAGCTAATGCAACTACTGGGACTGGAAACACAACAAATGTATGGGTGAGAGGTTCTGTAGCTGGAGCTAATGGGTTTTTCTTTAATGCTAGATTAGCCTATCCTGATGCTTCTTATGAACAAACTGGAGCTGCAGGCACTGGTTCAAGAACTTTTGTAGGATTATCAGACCAAGCTTTAGCAACTACTACATTATCGGATAGTCCTGCTGGGCATTTTGCTGGATTTTTTAGAAGAAGTGTTAATGCTGGGGCAATTGATACTAATTGGCAATTTGCTACAAATTCAAACACAACTATAAATGTACAAGATACAGGATTACTATTTTTAGCTCAAAAAGTATATGATTTTTATATATTTTGTCCACCACAAGGAACTGAAATATTTTGGAGGATAGACAATATTACAGATGATACTACTGCTAGTGGAAGCACAACAACAAGTTTACCAGGAAATAGCATATATATAAAAGCTTTATTTAATTTAAGAACAATAAATGCAGTTGCTAGAAATGTTAGAATGCAAAGAGTTTATATTGAGTCAGATAAATAAATATATGGTAAATACAATAAATATTCCAATAACAATAAGTCCTTATATATTAGCAGATAAATTAGATTTAATTGGCAAAAATTGGTGGTGTATAAACTTAGGAGATAGTTATGATTTTTATTGCGAGGATATTACTTTGGAAGAAATGGAAGCACAACTTGAACTTTTGTTAACAGATGATATAATATAGTTATCCACAAATGTATCTGCTCTTTTAAGTGGACGACATACTATTCACTCATAGCAAAGAAGTACAAGAAGCGATTCACCTTGTGCTTTTTTGTTTTATATGGTATATATATAATATGTCCATACTAATATCAGCTGTAAATGTATGGTTGGGTCGCTCCCGTAAAACGCCCTTATAGACTACAACTAGGCGACCCTGGGTGTATATCTATAAGGGAAATTTTCAAAGGATGTAGTTAAATGGTATAACGATGGTCTCCAAAACCGTTGTTGTAGGTTCAATTCCTACCGTCTTTGCCAAATAATATATCAAGTATGTTTTACTCAAAATACAAAGCTAAAAAGACAGTTATAGATGGGATTACTTTTGACTCAAAAGCTGAGGCTAAGAGGTATCAAGAGTTAAAATTAATAGAAAGGGCTGGGCAAATAAAACACTTGTCTCTACAGCCCCGTTTTACGCTTCAGGAAGGGTTTGTAAACATACATACAGGCAAGAAAGAGAGAGCTATTGAATATGTAGCTGACTTTATGTATTTAGAGAATGGTGTTATAATAGTGGAAGATGTAAAAGGAATGAAAACCTCAGACTATAAGATTAAAAGAAAACTCTTTATACATCAATATCAGGATATATATAAGCATATAGAAACATAATTATTGCTATATATATGTATTTATGTTATAATATAAATACCACAGAGAATAAACACGCAAGTGTGAAGTTCCTACCAATAATAGCTCGGGTTCTCTGTGGTAGGACGCCCGAGTTTTTATTTTAATAAAATGAAGAAAATAGATATTAGCACCAAAGCATTTCCAAATACATTTGCAATAGTAGATGATGAAGATTTTGAATACTTAAATCAATTTAGATGGCATTGTTCTCAAGGTTATGCATATAGAAGGTTTTATTATAAAAATAAAAAATCTAAAATAATTGGAATGCATAGATTTATAATGAAAGCCCCCAAAGATAAATTAGTAGACCATATAAATATGAACCCATTAGATAATAGAAAGTCTAATTTAAGAATATGTGGCAAAAGAGAAAATTCTATAAATGGTAAAATTAAAAGTAATAATACATCTGGATATAAAGGTGTTCATAAAAACACAAAAAGTAAAACTAAATGGAGAGTAAACTTAAAACACAATGGCAAACAAATTTGTGTTGGATATTTTAATGATAAAATAGAAGCAGCAAAAGCATATAATAAAAAAGCTCTAGAATTATATGGAGAATATGCTAGACTAAATATAATAGAAGATTAAATTATAAAACTATGACTCACTGGAAAGATTACACATACCATCCGCTACATTTAGACCCTGTCAAAATAGGATTTAAGCACGGTCAACGCTATCCAATGAACCCAGCTTTTGGAAACTTACAAGGTAAAAGACATCTTGGGGTAGACTATATTTGTAAAGGAGGAACTCCAGTATATGCTATTGCTAGTGGGGCTACAAAAACTAGCAATGGGAATCAAAGTGGACTTATGATTACATTAACTACAAATCAAGGATTAAGTGTTAGAATTATGCACTTAAGCAGAGTTGTAAAAGGAAATGGGATTGTAAACAGAGGAGACTTAATTGCATACTCTGGGAATACAGGTACTAGTACAGCGGCACATAGCCACATTGACATTTTTGAAGGTATACCAACTAATATTAATCAGTTCAGTAAATTTATTGACCCATTAACACTTAAATATTCAACTACTATGCCAGAGCAACCAAAACCACAAGAGTTTAACTTTCAGGGAAAAGAGTTCCAAACTAGAATTATGGAAAACTATGAGATATTATTAGCATATCCTGTACTATTTATAGCTCATAAATACGGATATAAGGACGGAGAATTTGCTTGGAATGACAAAGGTGGGTTTAGAGATTTTATCCGTTGGTGGGGGCAGTATAGAAGTAAGGAGCAATTTAAACAAGCAGTTGAAGCCGACTTTGTGACGTGGAAATCACAACAGAAATAGGTATGACTACCAAAGAATTATACGAACAAGCGGTACATCAATATTGTGAGCAGTTTTGTGATTTAATGTGGGAGGATAGTAGAGTGTATGATATAGACTTCTGGGTATCTGGTAATATAGGAGGTATTATTTGTATAGCTGATTATTGGTTTAATTTTAACACTATAAAGGAAGTTGTAGATAAAGGGATAGATAGAGATACTGTATTTGAATGGTATGATTATAACTTAAATGGTGGTGATATAAACCTACATAATTATTGGAAAGGAGTTAGAGATAAAGATATTAAAATTGTAGATAAGAAAAAAGAATTTGAAGCCAAACTAGATGAAATTATGGCTAAGATTTATGAGCAAGATTGCTGGATAACTCCAGAATATGAGCAAATTAGAATGTTTATCTATGCAAGACTAGCTCCTAGAGATTATAGTAAAACTAAACAAATTACTAAAACTGACACTAGCAAAACGATAGATGATTTAGAAAGCATATGATATAATCTATACATAGCTATTAAGTTTCAAATCTTTAGACTAATGTCTAACTGGTGTACACCTAGAGCTTAAGGCTAAACAATTACCTACATCTTATGAGCGGTTGTAGGTTTTTGTTTTATGGAAGAAAAAGGAGAGAAGTCAAACGACAACTCTCTTAAATGAGTGTGGAGATGGTGAGTATATATAGCTAAGGTACATTATCCTATTTCCTCTAGGATTGTGAGTGTAATTGTGACGATGAACTAAACAGTGGCAATGAGAGCAAAGAGGAATAAGATTAGAGTGGTGATTTGTGCCTGAGTCCCTCCGCCTTATAATATGATGAATTTGAAGTTTGTTTGGAGGGAATTGGTTAAAACAGAATTGGCAGGTATAGTCGTAATCTTCTTTAATAGCCCAACGAACTGCAGACTTTACGGAAGCCATAACAAAATTAATGTATGGACAAATTTAGATTATCACATTATACTATAAATGTACACTTGCCACTATAAAAATGGCAACGCTTTTTCCCAAACCAGTTCGCCACCTCTATGTTTATAGAGCCAACATTGTCTATGAGGGACAATTGAGATTTGTCCGTTTTGAAACCTTTATCCGCAGGATTGACCCTTATGAAGAATACAACTGTGCTGATTTGGATTGTACTGACACCTATGTTGTGAAAGGTTATGAATTGATGAATTATGCTTTGTTTAATGTTCGGCCCGTTACTCAATCTGACCCTGAATACATCCCGCACCTTCCTATGCAACAGTAAACAGATTACAACATCTAAACCAAAAGGGGTCTCACTTGACCCCTCTTTTCTTTCTAGTACCATCCTTTAACTTGATGAAACTTTTTAGCCTCTACAGGTGTCCCATATCTTGCCTTGATATATTTTATACCACACTCAGTTTGAATTGTCACATTGGCAGTTTTTGGACAATTATAGGCTTTTCTAGTACCATCTAACCATTGAAATAAACCATATGCCGTACTTTTAGGATTTTGTGCAGTTGGGTTCCAACTTGACTCTTTATGTATGATCCATTGTAAAGCCTCCCATTGTTCACCATTTCCCCAACCGTGCTGACTTGCTATACTTCTAACTTGCTCTTTTATATCTGATTTGGCAGAATTTGCCACTCTCGCTGGTGTTTTAGGTTTAGGAGTAGTTTGTATAGGCTTAGGTTCGGGAATAGGCTCTAATTTTTCTGATTTTGTAAATTCTTTAAGTTCAGGTTGTACTGGTTCAGCTATTGCTTCTGAATATTTATATATCCAGAATAAAAATAGTAATATATACAATGCTATCAGTATATTCCATTTGTATCTAGTGATAGTCTTTTTAGATAATTTACAATCTTTTAATCGTCTAATATGTTTATATTTAATTATAATACTCTTTCGAGTCAACAGTCATAATCAGTGTAATATAAAGTTCTCAGTGGAAGGGACAAGGTTTGACTTGTAGGGAACTTATTGGCGTCATATCCCCAGCAACCTGATTACGCCCATTATAATGTATGCTATGGCTCACTGTCCAATACCCCTCCATTGAGAACTCTATATTTTAATGTACTGTATTTATTATATCATAAGCTAATCTTTAGTTAATTCTTCTTTATAAACTACAATTATATATTCTAACGCTTCAATAATTTGTTTATTTGTAATTCCTTTTTTTATTGCATATAATCTTTGAGTTTCAATTCCATTCATAAATATGTACATATTGTTGGCGTCTTTATATTTTTTTTTAGACTCTTTACTAATTATAATTTTTTCTTCCATACTATTTAATATATAAGTTAATATACTTCTCTGTGAGGTCATTTGTCATCTTAGCACATTTGTCTA
>JAULZW010000010.1:0-26073 GCA_032117235.1 Minisyncoccota bacterium
TATATAATATTAGTTTGACTCACATATTATATCCTATTCTCTATACAGAGAGGAGCCTCACGGCTCCTCTCTGTATTACTATCTATTACTATCCTCTATGTCTACGATGTTTCTCATCTTATTCAGGCAGATATAGAGGAGTTTTTACAAAAAATATAAATTCTCTGTTTATGCTATAATAAATATATACACTAAAGAAAACTCTCTATGATAACCTATAGCTATACCATTTTATATGTTGCAAATGTTGAGGAGACAATAGATTTTTATATTAAAGCCTTTGGCTTTACCCAAAAACTCATAACCCCTGAAAAAGATTATGCTGAGCTAGAAACAGGAGGAACTACATTAGCATTCGCCGATTATAGTGTGGCTGAATATAATGGTATTACTATAGCTAAATCTGATAAGTCCATAACACCCCCAGCTTTTGAAATTACCTTTGTTACGGATGATATTGATGCTTCATTCAAACAAGCCGTTGAAGCGGGAGCAATAGTGGTAACAGAACCTACTTCAAAACCTTGGGGTCAAATAGTGGGCTATGTACGTGATATCAATGGATTCTTGGTGGAATTGTGTACTGCTGTGGGGGGATAATTTATATGATAAATAAACTTAATAATTTTAAATACAAATCTTTTGCTAATTATACTAATCCAGATGGTTTATTTTTCCGTAACAAAAATATTCTTTTTGGTTATAACGGAAAGGGAAAAAGTGCTATTACAAAAGGCATTAAAGACGAATTTTTAAAGAACTTAGCTAAAAATTCTGATAATCTTAGGATTTTCGATAGAGATTACATTTCAAATTCATTATTACTTGACAATTCGGAAGATAAAATAAAAGGCGTTGAGGCAAGTTTCGGTAAAGGAGGTGTAGATATAGAAAACAAAATTAAGGAATTAGAAAATCAAATTATTAGTGAAGTTGAAATTGCCAAACTTGATTCAAATATCAATGATTCAAGGGAAAAAATTAGAGCCGAAATAGATTCTATCCACGACAGACGAAAGGGAGAAGCAGATATTCAAAGAAAGAATAAAAGTGAAACGGTTGTTCAAGTCATTGAACGTTATAGAAAAAATTATCTAGACGCTAAGAAAATTGAAGCAAATGACGATAAATTAATAAAAATTATAGGTGACGATACAATCTATAAACAAATTTCACAAAATGAGAATTTAAAACCACTAGACTTTCCAACAATTCCAATAACTTTAATTGAAGAAGTTAAGTCAATATTCATAGAAAAATTTGGAGAAGACATTTCAATTCCAGAATTTGAAGTTGTCCAATGGATAGAATCAGGTTTAAAACTTCACAAAGAGGGTGACAAATGTAAGTTCTGTGATGGAAAGTTAGATTTTTTAGATGTCAAATCACAAATAGCTAAATTTAAAGAAAATAAACGTCATAAAGCAACTGAAAAATTAAAGCAATTTTATAAACAACTTGAAAGACTCTTATGTAGTATTTATACCATTGAGCAAGAATCCAAAACTTATTCTATAAATATTGGAACTAAAATTGAGCAACATTTTAGTACAATTTCTGGAAAGAAAAGCACTTTTACATCTCTTATAAGTTTGTGTCAATCAAAAATTGATAAAATGGGAATTCAAGAAAGTTTTGACTTTGTGCTTTTAGCTGATACTTTGAAAGAAATTGAAGACTCAATAACAATAATTACTAAAACCCAAAAAGAACAATTATCAGAGTTAAGAAAAAAACAAAACAATCGGGGTACTCTAGTAAAAGGTGCGATTGGCTTGGAAATAATAAGATCAGCCACAATAAAAGATAGGTTAAAGGAGGTTCAAGATAAGGAAGATGAGCTTGAAGAAAAGCGTATCAATAACAATAAGAAGCAAGAAGAAATTCAAAATTTAAGGCAACAAAAAAGTCCCACAAGAGATTTTGCTAAATTTGTTTCTCAAATTCTAAATGATATAAATATTTCATTAAAAGTTGAGCTTGATGATGATAATAAAAATTACATTATTAAAAGCACCAATGAAAATGCTCCACTTACAATAAGAGATATAAGCGAAGGCGAAAAGAATCTTTTAGCCTTGTTGTTTTTCTATTATGAACTATTTACTGACAACAAACAACAGCAAATAAAAACAAATATTGAGCTTATCATAGTAGATGACCCAATTTCAAGCATGGACGATTCAAATAAGTTTTACATTTTAGAACTTATGAAAAACCTTTTGGAACTCCCGAATATACAAATCTTTGTATTAACACATTCTTGGGAGGATTATTGTAATCTGTCATACCCATACGTTCAAAAAGTTTGGCGAGATAATCAACCATTTGCAACTTTTGAAATAAGGAAAGTTAATGGTGAGAGTAAATTATCAAAATTAGAGAACATTGAAAAGCCATACAAGTACTTATTCAAAGAAATCTTTGAATTTTCACAAAAAAGAGAAGATGAACTGGAGACAGAATGCCAGATTTATCATTACCCAAATGTAATGCGAAGGATTTTTGAGGAGTGGTATAGTTTTAAAATTGGTAAAAACTTGAATTTAACAAGTTCAAAACAAGACAGGATAACAGAGGACTTGAAAATTACAGAGGACAGAGACAAGACAAAACTTAGCTTATTACTAAAGGTTTGTAACATCTTATCTCACTCTATTAAGGACTCAAAAAATCCACAAGAAATTCATCAATCTGCACAATACTTAATGGATCTAATCAAAATGAATGACCCATTACATTTTAATAATATGAAGATTTAATTAAATAAAACTAATCTCAAGTATTTATAAAGAACTATTAATGCTATAATAAGCTATATAATATAAAAAATATGAACACCTATAATTGGTACGCTAATCTCATCAAACCGTCCTGGGCTCCTCCTTCCTATTTATTCGGATCGGTATGGTCTATATTATATGTGATTATATTTGCCAGTTTCGGTACGGTGTTTTATCAAGTGGCAATTGGGAGAATTCCATGGATGGTGGCTCTTCCTTTTTCACTCAATCTCGTCTTTAATGCTGCCTTTGCACCATTGCAATTTGGGCTCAGGAATAATGTATTAGCTTCTCTAGATATTATCCTCTTATTGATTACTCTTATCTGGGCGATGATTGCTATTTGGCCGTATTTACGCTGGGTGACTTATGCAAGTATACCTTATTTACTCTGGGTTTCCTTTGCGACTATATTACAGTTGACCTTAACATATTTGAATAGATAAGAATAATACTATGAAAAAAGAATTTGGAATATTTTTCTGGATACATATACTAGTATTAATCCCCGCATATTTATCACCAATATTTTTTGATTGGAAAATTATTATAATAGGAGTGATAGCATTACAAATTCAGTATTGGGTTATTGGAGGATGTATAATAACACATTTAGAGATGGGCAAAGGTGAGAATAAGGTTTTTATTTGGTATTATTTACGTAAAATTATTCCTAATTTAGATCCTAAGAAAACTAAATTTGTTATTCGAGTTATTGTTCCCATTTCTTTGGTTATTATTGCTCTTATTTTACAAGTTCAATTTGATTTTAAGCCTCTTATAATATCTCTATGAAATATCTCGCTTTACTCAGAGGAATTAATGTAGGGGCGAACTTACAGTATCCTGTTTTTCCACTTCTTCCTGCTACGCAGTACACCCCTCAAGAAGGGAATTTTAGAGCAATAATTCCTTCGTCGCAAACGGAATTTACTCTCCTTCTCCATTCTAATCTCAAAACTTTCTTAAGGATTTCATACATCTTATGTATGAAATCCTTAATTTTTATTTTCTCTTAAACTCTCAATCAATTCAGGTCCGCAAGAAAGTTTTTTAGCCAGTGAACTTTTGGGGTCTATTACTTTCCAAAAAGGAGCGATGGGGTCTTTGCCTTCTGCCATTAATTCTAAACTTCTCTCGGCGATAATTCTCGTAAATATACCACTAGTGACTGGGCAAGTAATATCTGCTTTAGCTTGTTTAGCAAGATCAATTCTCATTTGTGAGAGATCTCTATTCTCATTTTTCGGGATTGAGTTTATATAATCTGCTGTTTTTTGAGGAGTTGAGATCAACATTAAATCACCAGCTTTCATATCAGCAAAATTAGTATCTAATCTTTTGATTTGCTCTACTTTTTTGGTCTCAAACTTTTCTTGCCAAGTCTTTGCCATATATTAAGTCTTAAATTATATCTATATTATAAAACTTTCAATCATTTTATGCAATAATCGTATAAAATTTTAGTCTTTTACTTTAAAAATATGGTTTTAATATGTTTCCAAGATAATTTTTCTCCATAAAGTAAAATTCCAGCTTTATATAATTTAGATGCTAATAATATTACTATAATAGATGTTAGTATTAGGATTATCAAAGACAGTATTATTTCCCAGATAGGAACATTAAATGGAATTCTAGCCATCATATTTATAGGAGATATAAATGGTATCATAGACAATATAGCTGTTATATTTGAAGTAGGGTTATCAATAGTTACATTTAGACTTAGAAGAGATATTATAACTGGTAAAAAACCAAAGATTGATAAATTTTGAGCTTCTGCCTCAGAATCAGTACTAGAGGCAATACATGCAAATATTCCAGCATATAATAGAAGTCCAAAAAATAGAAATCCTAAGAATATAATAAACAAAATAAATATATTTAAGTTCTCAGTAATTACTTGCAATTCACTCCAAATCACACTCATACTTCCTAAGTCATCACTAGGAGGTATATTAGAACCAACGGATCCTAATATAGGATATATTATGAATGCTATTATTGGTATAGAGATTAATGATAATATGCCCCAAAGCACTATCTGAGTTAATCCTACAGCCAAGACTCCAAAAATTTTACCGAATAAAAGACTAGAGGTATTCATAGATGATAACAATACTTCTACAATACGATTTTTTTTCTCCTCCTGAACACTGCTCATAATTTTGGAGCTATAAAATAGTATTAGAAAATACATTAATGAGGCTATTCCATAAGCTAAGATAAATGCTTGAAAGGATGATGTTTTTTCAGAATCAAGTGTACTAAATTCTGGTGATATTTCTTTATTGATTCTCTCGGCTTGTTCTGTAGGTATTTTTTCTTTTTGAATACGAATATCTTGCATTATTTGAACTATAAAATCTGAAATTAAAATTTCTTGTGAGAATCCTAAAGCCTGTTTTGATAAAATAGATATACCATAATCATTGTTTTCTGGATTTATGCTGTTAAAGTCAGCCAAAACATCTAAAGTATCTGAATTTCTCAATTTGTTTTTAGCTTCTTCTACTGTCTCAACACTTAATTCAATAGATATATTATCATTAGTAAACTTTTTTATTTCATCATTTAGAAAAAATTTATCCGACCCTATGATTAAAATATTAGCTGTTGGATCTTTTTCTAAAACGGATAATATGATAGGTACAAAAAAAATTCCAACAAATATTAAGGGTCCAGCTATAGTTGCTATCCAAAACCATTTATTCTTTATACTGGATAAATATTCTCTCTTAAATACAGTAGTAAATTTATTCATATTTTTATATTTTATTATTCTCTTCTATTACTTTTACAAATATATCCTCCATAGTTGGTAAAATTTCTCGAAACTCTAGGACATCATATTTAGATAAAGATTCTTTAAGAAAAGATTTTACTTCATTTTTATTTTCATTTTTAAATATTACAGTATTATCTGTTTTTGAGATAATATCCCCAGGAATATGATCTATTAAATTATCTTTAGTTTTTATAAAATAAGTTTGATTGCGATAAGATAATTGTATCTCTTCAATATTTCCAGATAAAACTTCTTGCCCATGATCAATCAGAATAATATTTTGACATAATTCCTCTACTTGCTCCATCCTATGTGTTGAGAAAATAATAGTTTTGCCATTTTGGGCTAATTCTAGCATCAATTCTTTTAGTATTCTAGAGTTTACAGGATCAAGCCCGCTAAAAGGTTCATCAAAGATTATAAGGTCCGGATTATGTATAATTGTAGATATAATCTGAACTTTTTGTTGCATTCCTTTAGAAATTTGCTCTATTCTTTTATTTCTATCCTCATATATACCAAACTTTTTGAGATAATAATCTATATCATAAAGTAATTTTTTAGATTTATTAACACCTTTGATCTCTGCAAAGTAAATTATAATATCAATAATTCTCATTTTAGGATATAATCCATGCTCTTCTGGCAGATAACCTATAAGACTGGAATTATCTATTGATATCGGTGAACCTTGCCAAGTTATACTTCCAGAATCATATGCATATATACCAGTTATTATTCTAAGTAATGTAGTTTTTCCTGCTCCATTTGGTCCCAATAGTCCAAATATACTACCTTGTTTTATTGTAAATGAAATATCTTTTGTAACATTATAATCTCCAAAATACTTATTAATTTTTGATACTATAAGCATATAATTAATCCCTACTCCTTACAAATACCAGTTCGGATTTGAGTTATATCTCCGTATAATAATAGGGGAGTATTAGATTGGCAAAAAGAAGTGTGTGATAGGGATACTTTAGCTTTATCTTTATAGAAAATTGGACCAAATAATTCTTCAAATAATCCTCCAGTATATTCGTTTATATTCATAATTTGCACGGGATTACCTTGATTCAATTCTTGATTGATTAGGTTTATTGCAAATTCTTCATTTCCGACTTTATCTACCAAACCATATTTAGTAGCCTCATTTGAATTTCCTAAGAAAACTCTAGCTCCCATTTCATTACGGATTGTTTCTGGTGAAAGTTGATTGTATTTACTAATATGATTAACAAAAGCTGAATAAAGCGCATCTACATCTGGGTTAATACAATCTTTAATATACTCATCAGAGATATTAAGTTGATTGTCTGGTTGCTTACATTTACCTCTATAAATAGGAGTAAAATTTATATTCGCGTTAACAGATGCTCCCAGAAGTCCCTCTGAATAAGAACTTATATTAGTAAATTTAGGGGCATATCCTCCAGCTACTCCTATACTACCAACTATGGCAGTCGGACTAGCAATAACCGTAGAAGCTGGAGCGGATGCCCAAGCTCCTCCCGAGGCGGATAATTCATTAACAAATACATAGACTTTTTGATTAGTTTTCTTTTGATAAGCCTCAATAGCATCAGCAATATTACTAGAAGCTCCAATCTCACCGCCTGGAGTGGTAAGGTCAATCAGTACGGCTTTAATATCTTTGTTTTGAGATAGTTTATCTAAGTTACTAGCTATTTCTTTACCATAGATTATTGGGGGAGCTACTAATGATAATGGACTACCTTCATCTAAACTATTTGAAATAGGGCCATTTAATTCTAATCTAGCCACCTTAATCTCTGATTCTTTGTCACCTTTGTAATATTCATAAATTAAATCTCCACTCTCAGCAGAGTTTCCTCCAGACATACCTAAGAATTCATTTGTAACTGACTGAATACTAATTATAATCCAAATTGCTAATAATATAATAGTAGTCAGAATTATAAACCAAGCTGAAGTTAGAAATTTTGGAAATCGTCTTTTTTTTACTGTAGTGGGTACATTTGATGCAGGCTGAGTATTTTCCATATATTTTAATTGATTTAAAAATTTATGTTATAAGTATAGCATATTTTGATCGGATTTTAATCTAAATTTATCCACAATTTTTTTAGTTTTGTATTAAGAGTGTTATTATATATACATAAACTGAATAATATGAAATATTGATGCGATTTATAAAATCTTTATCTGTGATGTGGAGATTAATGTCATCTTCATATTGTTCTAGGAAATCATTATGATCTTTAATAAGAGTATCGATAATTAATAATGATTCGTTATATTTTTTTGCTTGATAAAGCTTTATTAATAATTCTTTACTTAAATCAAGACTAATTATATAGGCCTCATATTGTGATTGTATAATATATTCTTTTTTATCCTCCCATGCTCTATCTATACTCGCGTCATAGATAAATGGTATCCCACTATCTAATATTTCTTTTAATCGTAAATCTCGTCTTTTAATATATTCTTCATTATTTAAAAACCCAATATCTTCGATTACTTCTGATCGAATAGCATCATTATTAAATACTGGTAAATTAAACTTTATACTTAAATAATGAGCTATGGGGGTCTTAGAGCTACCTATTGCTCCAGCAAATGTGATAAAAAACTTTTTCTTATACATACAAACATATTAGTATTTATCCATAATTATATCATCACAGATGTATTTATACAATTATTTTTGTTAATCACTTCACTAAGAAAAATCCACACCCACCCTACGGGCACCCTCTCCAAAGAGGGACAGTTTTTATATCACTTAACCTTTTTTCCAAACCATTTTTGGGCTTTGGGGTTGCGGTGTGGGCATCCCGGCCAACAGCAAGGGGTTTTATGTCCAGTTTGCATTTCTTCTAGCATTCTTCGTATATGATTTAGCCTTGTTTCTGGTCTTTTTACAATTGTGATCCAGCATATCCATTCATTTCTTTGAATTGGAGTTAAATTATTCCATTTTTCTAATAAATTTAGATTTTCTTGTAGTGCTTGGTTTATATCTTCTGTAACTTCATGTAATATGCCAGAGAGTATGGATTTTTGGTTCATATATTTATATGATACAGGATATTGTTTTTATTGTATAGATTATAACATAGATATACCTATTTACAAAAATGTAATAAAATAGTGTATAATAAACAGCATAAACTAATTTTTTAAAACCATGTTATTGCAGATGTTATTTTGGATTATTTCGATTACTGCTTTTTCCTTGTTTGGATCTTGGTATGCTAGGAGATATAATAGAGTTGATGCTCTAGTTGGTCTATATGTGGCCTTTGTTCTTATTAGTAATATTGTGGCTTATAAAATTGCTACTTTTGATTTAGGGTTTAATACATTTTATGCTACTTCAGCGACTTTAGTATTTGCAGTAACTTTTCTCTTAACCGATATTGTGAATGAAAAATTTGGGAGAAAAGAAACTCAAAAGATGATTTTAATTACCTTCATAACTCAGGTGGCAGTAGCTTTTTTTATTTGGCTGGCCATTTCTTTACAACCAGCTCCTTTTTGGCCAGATCAGGAATCTTTTGCTAAGATAATTGGTTATACTCCGAGAATTATGTTTGCCAGCTGGGTGGCTTTCTTGGTTAGTGAGAATATTGATGCCTATATTTTTGATTGGTTCAAAAAATTAACTAAAGGTAAACATCTTTGGATGCGAAATGCCTTCAGCTCTCTACCGGCTATGGCTCTAGATACTTTAATTTTTGTTACCATTGCATTTGCTGGAGTACAACCACTTTTACCACTTATTACTGGAATCTTGGTTATTAAATGGATAGTAGGTATTATTGATATTCCATTTATGTACCTTAACCGCATAGTTTTGTATAAGAATTAATATTCATTATATGTATAAAAAGGTTGTGATTTTTGCTTTAGTAATATCTATATTAACAATTATTCGATTAATTGGGTTTGAAAAAGAAGGAGTTACTTATGATGAGCCAGTATATGTACAGGCGGGGAGGAATTATATAAAAGCTCTTAGTCGTCTAGATTTCTCACAAGAAGCCTGGTCTTTTAATAAAGAGCATCCTCCCGTAACTAAATATGTATATGGCATAGCAGAAGCTGTACATATTGGGGTTCAAAAAATATCTAATTGGGGTGATGATGTCTCTGATATATATACTTTTGCTCGATTAATGAGTGTATTGCTTGGTTTGGGTACTTTGATATATGTATTCTTTTTGGCTCGTTTTTATCTCAATTTTTGGCTATCTGTATTAGCGGTGATTGTAGTGGGGCTTAACCCATTATTTATTGCTCATACTCGCTTAGTGGGACATGAGTCGGTGTCTTTATTCTTTGTAACAGGAATGTGGTATTGGTATTTATTATACCAAAAAACTAAGTCAAGAAAGCATTTCGTGATAATGAATCTCCATGCCATACTAGCATTTAGTACTCGATTTAATAATGTTCTTGCTATGTTTCCGATTTGGATATGGGAGACAATATCTTGGTGGAAGAATCTATCTCAAAAACCTAATTGGAAGGCAAAAATTCCTTGGGTATTAATATGGTTGCCTATAAGTCTTTGGATAGGATTATTCATTATATTTCCATATTGGTGGACAAATCCAATTGAAAGCATACAATCTACTTTCAATCATTGGGGGGGAGACCCAAAAGAATTATTCTTTGGTTCAGTTATTACAACTCCTTGGACATATTATATTGTATATTTTATGTATCAGACACCGATTTTAATACTATTTTTAGGACTGTTACAAGTATTAAAGATTATAATTAATCCATCTCAATATAAAGCCAAAAACATTTTCTTAATTGCAATATTCTTAATATGGTTGCTTTGGTCTTTTTCACCGATTAAACAAGGTGGTATGAGATATATATTACCATTATATATACCATTCTCTATTTTAGCAGTGATGTCTATACAACAAATATTTTCTAAAAGTAAAAAACTTTTAATTGGTTTTATAATCTTGATTATTATTTATTTAGGAATACAAATTAAATCAACTTATCCTTTTTATCTTGATTATTATAATGAGATTACTGGTGGGGCTTCTCAGGTATCGCAGAATAATGTATTGCCAGTGGGATTCTGGGGGCAGGGGACATTGGATGTTATTAGTTCTCTGGATGAATGGGTTAAACCTGGGGAATCAGTAGGTTTTTACATTCTATTAATGCCAGAACATAAACTAACTTCTTTTTTGCCAGAAGGGGTTACTGGAATTTATAAAATAGATAAAGAGGCATTATTCCAAGCTGATTGGATTCTTGAGCAAAGCTTTTTTACCGATAATTATGATCCTATTCCTGATTATTATACTCTTGTGAATACATTTTATGGAGCTAATAATGCACCATTATTTTATCTATATAAAAACAATAATCAATTTTAATACTTACATAAAATACATAAATAATGTATAATGTATATGATGACAATATTAAAATACTTATTAATATTTTTAGTTTTTTACTTCATTAGCAATGCGGCTTTTTGGTGGTATCAGGAGGATGTAAATTATGATGATATGCAAACTATAAAAAGTTTAGGTAAAACTATAAATATTGAGAGAGTATCAATAGAGGAAAAAGATCAGAGTTTAGAAAAATTGAAAACCTCTCTGGATGAAGAAAAGCTTACAGTGGATAAGCTTTTTGCTGATAAAAAATATGCTCAATATAATAAAATTATAGTCGAGTATAATAAATCTATCAATGAATTTAATACCTCTGTTAAAGAATATGAAAATTTAGTCGATATTCATAATAAAAATGTCCGCACAGTAAATGAGCTTATTATCAAATCTGGAACCAGAAAATATTTATTCCCACTGCAATCATATACCCCAGAATTATATAAAGAAATTAATTGATGAGTTAATGTATATCAGAGAATTTGCTTTAGAGTACATTTTTGTTGGTATTAGTCTTATAATACTATTGTGTATTCCTCGTTATGCTAAAATTTTTTGGCATATCGAATCTAGGGCTAGTATGGGGCTAAACAAAAATAGTTCAAGATTACAAATAATTGATACCATAAGAGGTATGTCAATTATAGCTGTTATTTTAATACATAGCTGTTATTTATTGTTATATAAATATAATAGTACTTTGGATGTTATAATTCTCAATTTTATAAATAATATATCTCGCTTTGCTATTCCTGTATTTTTTTTCACTTCAGGATTATTATTAAAGAAATTTGTTTGGAATAAGAAATACATTTTTAATTTTTATTTTAGTAAATTTATAAGAATTGGTATTCCATATATTTTAGTTAATATTACTTTATGGCTAATTGGTTATAATAACTCTGCACCTTTGTGGAAGTTTATAATAACAGGTAATATGGAAGTACCATTTTATTTTATTCCAGTTTTATTTCAACTATATATTCTATATCCTGTTTTAGATTATATGCGTCAAATTAGTCCCCAATATTTATTACTAGGGTCTCTAATTATTTCAGTAATATCTTTTTTTATTCCACCCATATGGGCTTTATATGATTTTCCATTGTTTACACAATATTTAATATTTTTCGTGTATGGGATGTTACGACAAGATGTTTTAAATAATAAAATATCTAATATTTGGGTAGAGTTAATTATAATATACTTATTTCTACAATCTATATTCATAACTTCAATGATTTATATAAATACAGATATCAATATCTTTAGACTTTTCTATTTGTATAACTTTCAAATTATACTAGGTTTTGGATTTATATTTACAATATTAGGCTATTTACAATCCAATAAACCAGGTTCTAAATTTATGCAGTATTTTTTTGCTCCAATTGGAAGGTTAAGCTTATGGATATTTTTATTGCATTTTCCAATTAACCAAATTTTATTTACTAAAATTATAAATTCAGATATATATTTAGCGTATGGACTTATTCACAATTTTATTTTAACATTAATCATAAGTTTATTTTTATCCTTTGTTCTAGCTAAAATTTATCTTATTCACAAAACAATTAAATTAATACTTGTCAAAAAATAACAATATGTTATAGTTATATTATATGAAAATATTATAAATTAAATATAGATATGTCTTTTGAAAGTCAATCAGTAAATAATTCATCTCACCCAGAAAATCAAAAAAAAGTTTCTACACTTAGTATTATATTAATATTCCTAACTTTATTGGCTGGAACTTATCTAGCTTATTCAATATATAATACAAATAGATCTTCAAACAACACAAAAAGTGAACCAGTAACTTTAGGAAGTAAAGATATTAACTCAGATATATCAAAGGTTTCACCGAGTCAAAATATTAAGGATTTATCTAAAGACAGTAGTAATACTATGTATACATTGTCACAAATAGAACAAAAAAATAATAAAACCTCTTGTTGGACAATTATAGGAGGATATGTATATGATATAACCTCCTATATTCCTAATCACCCAGGAGGTGAAAAAGAAATCTTACAAATTTGTGGAAAGGATGGAAGTCAGCTATTTTCCAAACCTCAAGAACATAAAGATGGGGGGGCAAGTAATGTTTTAGATACTTTCAAAATCGGGACTATGTCTCAATAAATATTAATTAATAGTAGTAATATGGATAATGTATTCGGGCAACCAGAAGAAATACAACAAGAAAATGTACAAAACGAGGGTAGCAACCCTACTTTGATAGCAATACTTTTGATATTAATTTTCGGCGGAGGAGCCACATTAGGATTTTTACTTTATAGGCAAAGCCAAGAACCCCCTATAGGATTAGATGAAGTTGTGGAAACAGTAGAATTGCCAGCTCCAGCTACAACTACTACTCCAACCACAGTTCCAGAAACTGTTACAACTCCAGAATCTACTCCAGCTCAATAAAACATTGTAAAATTACTATTTTTATGGCATAGTATAAGGATAAATTATATATACTATGGCTAAAAAGGAATTAATTCGTATATATAATCTTGAGAAACATTATGGACTCAAGGTTATATTTAATACAGCAAACTGTTCAATTCATGAGGGGGAAATTTATGGAGTATTAGGACGTAATGGAGCTGGTAAAAGTACTTTGTTTAGAATTATCTTAGATCTAGAGGAACCAGATGATGGGTCTATTACATTAGATAAAACTGTTAGAATTGGATATATAGCTCAAGAAGATGATTTTGACTTCACTCAAACTGGGTTAGAATATTTATTGAAGGTAACAAAAGCTCAAGATTGGGAAATTATAAAACAAGCCCTAGAATTCGATATGCCAAAAGAAAAACTAGAACTTCCTATTGGGGATATTTCTGGAGGATACAGAATGCGATTGAAGCTAATTAAAATGTTAATGGCTAAACCAAATCTAATACTTTTGGATGAGCCAACTAACTATCTAGATTTATCTACTATTCTTTTATTTGAAAATTGGTTACTATCATATAAAGGGACTGTTTTGTTAATTACTCATGATAGAGAGTTTTTAAGAAGAGTTATGACAAGCACCATAGAAGTTGATCAAGGGCAAGTAACTCTATATCCTGGCAATGTAGATGAATATTTTGAATATAAACAAACAGTACAAAATCAAATTATTCGTACTAATGCTAATATTGAAAAGAAACAAGCTCAATTACAAGAATTTATAGACCGATTTGGAGCAAAGGCAAGTAAAGCTGCTCAAGCTAAATCAAAACAGAAACATATTGAGAGATTATCTCAGGAGAAAAAAACTATATATACCCCTAGCTCAAAAATAAGAATGCATTTACCTTTCATTGCAAAGAGTTCTGGAATGGGCTTAGATGTTAGTAATATTAAAATTGGGTATGGTAATACTAAAATTGCAGAAGGACAAAATCTATATGTAGAGAGAGGACAAAAAGTTGCCGTACTCGGAGATAATGGACAAGGAAAATCAACATTGCTAAAGACTTTGGCTGGAGAAACTCAGGCTTTGTCAGGGGAATTTAAATTTGGTAATGGTCTTAAAGTGGGATATTTTGCTCAAAGTGTAGAATTTGACACCCAAAATCAGCTTACCGTTTATGATTATCTTAGAAAAGTTGCCGATATAAATATTAGTGATGATGATGTCAAGAAAACTCTAGGAAGTTTTTTGTTTTCTAAAAATGAACATGATAAGCCTCTCACCGTATTATCTGGAGGTGAAAAGGCTAGATTAAGACTCGCAGCAGTATTCTTAGAAGGATATGATGTCTTAATTTTGGATGAACCTACAAACCATCTCGATATGGAAACCGTAGAAATTATGGGAAGTTCTTTATCCGAGTGGGGTGGAACTCTTATTTTTGTAAGCCATGATAGAAGTTTTGTAAATAATTTAGCCACTATAATTTGGCAAGTTAAAGACGGTAATATTACCAAATACAATGGTAAGTATGAAGAATATGTCTGGAGCCTAAAGCAACACACAGACATCGCTCAATCCCAGAATAATGAGCAAATTAAACAAGAAGTTACCCAATATTATGGAGATGAGAAAACACGTAAAAGAGAATTATATCAAGCTCGCAAAGAATTAAATAAAATAGATAAGAAAATTGCTGATCTCAAAGAAGATGTAAGACTAGGAATAGCAGAGTCATCTCAAAAACTTGCCACACAAGAGGCTCTCTGGGTCAAAGTTATGGATTTGATAGAGCATTTAGAATCCTAAATTATATGCAAGATTATAATAGTGAGAAGCGCAAGGCCTATTCTCAAAACTTTGTCAAAAACCCTGCTTTAATACGGTATATTATTGATTTTATTCCCTTAAGTCCAAATTCCCTCATCTTAGATTTAGGAGCAGGAGAGGGGATTATTACAAAAGAGCTTATCGCAAGAGAATATAGAGTACAGGCAATAGAACTTGATCCAGATTTATATAGCAAGCTACAAGATAATTTTGGAGATAAAGCAACTATTATCAATCAGGATATTCGCAAAATTAATTATCCCAACGAAAGCTTTGCGATTATATCCAATCCACCTTTTGCCATATTCTCCGAGCTCATCAAAGGATTATATACTGCAAATAATAGCCCAGAATCCGCCCTCATATTCGGACAAAAAGAAGCAATAGAGCGCGTAATTGGTAATACGGAGCCGAGTATTATCTCTATTATCCTAAACTCATTATATAATTGTGAAGTAGTCTATAATTTTGAAAAAACAGATTTCTCTCCAGCTCCTAGTGTCAGCGTACAGCTATTACGATTAGAGCAAATCCCAACCCCTATTTGGGAAGTAAAACAAGATTATATCAAGTTTATAACCTATGCTTTTGGACAGCAAAAGTCTAATTTGATGAAAAATCTCGAGCCTATATTCACCTATGAACAATGGAAAAGACTCGCCAAAACCCATCAATTCCATATCAAATCCCGACCACAAGATTTATCCATTACTCAATTGAAAGGATTATTCCGATATTTTTATGAAACGGTAGATGAGAAAAAGAAGAAATTGATATAAGGATAACGTTATTAGATATTGACATTTTAGGTTTTTTGTGCTATAGTTTTTTCGAAAAATTGACCCTATTTTCATTGTTTATCATAACCTTGAATCCACCCACCGGGCTTGTGGCAACATTAATCTCTTTGTTAATTATTTTTATATTTTTAAAAATAATTAACAAGTAGTTGTTAGGTGTAATCTCCCCCGTCGTCAAGGCGGGGGTTTTTCTTTTAAACATAATATATTTGACACCCATTAGCTCACTTTGATATATTTATATTGTTCAATGCTTATTGAATTATTGAAAACTTCATCTAATCTTGGGCTTGGGATAAGAAATATAATATTCGGGCTAATCGGTGGTATAATATTTTTATTTTGTTTCAGTAGCTTACTAATTGGTTTTTATATAGATAGCTGTATACGTGAATAGTAGTCTTTGCCCCAAACCCCGTCGTCAAGGCGAGGGTTTTTTCTTTTATTAGTTAGAAATTTATGTCCTCCTTTGGAGGAGGTGGTACGAAGTACCGGAGGTGGATAGAGTTTAAGTTGGTATTTTATCCACCCCCACCGCAAGCGGCCCCCCCCTCCGAAGGGGGACAAAATACCCTTAATGTATAATGTGTATTTATAAATCATCAACACATGTTATAATAAACGTATATTTAATAACCCTATGCAATCATTTTGGCAATCATTACCTAAACCATTTTTTGTATTAGCTCCTATGGAGGAGGTAACTGATACAGTTTTTCGGCGTATTATTAGCTCTTGTGGACGTCCTGATGTGATGGTAACAGAATTTACCAGCGTAGAGGGACTCGCCTCTGAAATTGGAAGATCCAAAGTTATACATCGATTACAATATACCCCAGAGGAACAGCCTCTCATAGCCCAAATTTGGGGCATTACACCAGAGCATTATTATCAGGCGGGAGTTTATGCCAGAGAACAAGGTTTTGCTGGATTAGATATCAATATGGGCTGCCCAGTCAAAAAAGTAATCAAACAAGGAGCCTGCTCAGCCTTAATCAAGAACCCAAACTTAGCATCAGATATAATCAAAGCAGCTAAAGAAGGTGCTCAAGACATACCAGTCAGTGTCAAAACTAGAATTGGATTTGGTGAGATTCAAACCGAAGAATGGATTGGATTTTTATTACAACATAATCTCGACGCCCTCACCGTACATGGACGCACAGTCAAAGAACTATCAGACTACCCGACACATTGGGATGAAATAGGTAAAGCCGTCAAACTAAAAAATCAGCTAAGTCCAGAGACAGTTATAATCGGCAACGGTGATATATTATCCTATCAACAGGGATTAGCAATGGCAGAACAATATAAAGTCGACGGCATAATGATTGGAAGAGGAGTATTCCATAATCCTTGGATATTCGATCCCAAGATAGACCCAAATGACCTAAGTACAGAATTAAAAGTACAAAAATTAATCGAACATATACAATTATTCGATCAAACATGGGGTGATGAAAAACACTTCGCAGTAATGAAAAAGTGTTTCAAAATGTATCTTAATAACTTTCCAGGAGCAAGCGAAATTAGAGCTAAATTAATGAGTTGTACTACTGCAGAGGAATGTATAGATATTTTAAGGAATATTTAAAAGTTACCTCTTGAAGGATTGGAGGTATTTTTGAAACTTTGAGTTTTTGTCTCTCTTTTTAACTCCATCCCTACGAGAGGTAAACCCGTAGGTAGATGGAGGGGGAAGCCTGCAAGGCGGGGGTGGACATTATTCAAAACTCACAATTCACCATTCATAATTTCACCCCTTCCTACTCAAAAGGTTAAAAATGTGGTATAATATAATTAATAATCAATTTAAAATATGCAAAATAAAACATTATCCAAAACCATAATCTATCAAGCACCAAATGGAGCCATAGAACTCAAAGGAGACTTTAGTAAAGAAACAGTCTGGGCTAATCTTGATCAGATAACCTCTGTCTTTGGCCGAGATAAATCAGTAATATCAAGACATATTAAAAATATTTTTAAAGAAGAAGAATTAGATAGAAATTCAGCTGTTGCATTTTTTGCAACAGTTTAAAAAGAAGGAGAAAGAGAAGTTGAAAGAAATATAGAATATTTTAACCTAGATGTATTAATATCAGTCGGATATAGAGTTAATTCTAAAATAGCAACTCAATTCAGACAATGGGCAACCCAAACCCTCAGACAACACATTACTGAAGCCTATACCATCAACAAAAAGCTAATCTCCAAGAATTATAAACTATTCCAACAAGCACTCACAGATATACAAAATATATCTCAGAATCAACTATCCTCCAATGATATATTAGAATTAATCAAAGTCTTTAGCCAAACATGGTTTTCACTCGATGCCTACGGTAGATAAATTGAGGGGTGGCAGGTTTCAGCTGACGGGGTGGACTGCTCTCTGCCCTCCCTTTGGGGAGGTGCCCGCAGGGTGTAGGAGGACAGGAGCAAATCTCATTTACGACGGGGGAGGGTACACTAATATTATCGAATAAGAATAATCAAATCCATCATATAACAATCTCAAAAAATAATATGATATAATAATAAAGCTCTCTTGTAAAAACCACAATGACAATGTTCTCATTACAAGATCTGTTTGATATGATTCGGGAAGTTAATAATATAAATTTAGTATTGTGGGGAATAGGAGAAGCAAAGACAGCAGCACATCTAGTAGATGAAGTTCAGGAAGGGGAGGCAATCTTAGAGATAGTAAATGGATATATAGTTCGTAGAATACAACCAATAAGTATAGCAATCTATTCTCCAACACAACCAAAACTAATATTAAGAGAAGTAAAACAAGTATTTAATGACGGTAGAGTAAGAGAAAGAAACTTGCCAGATAAGTGTTCAGTAGCAGAGAAAGTTAATGTATTATATAACGAGACTCCAGAAAAAGCAGCTATCAGAGGTATACTAGAAGAATTAAAAATACAAGTTGATCCAAGTCAATTAATTTACAAAAGACAATATAGTAAAACAGGACCATCCAGGAGCTATCCTGGAATTACAACAGAGAAAAAAGTCCATATTTTTGAATGTCAATTTAATCCAGACCAGTTCAATTCAGCTGGATATATAGAAGAGCAAAAAGATAAAGTAAATCATTTCAAGTGGATCAATTTAACTACAGTGTAAATCACTGTAGTTTTTTCTTTATATCAAAATTCCCCTTTTGAGGGGTGGACAGCTTTGCTGGAGGGGGTGGATTGTATTCTGTCCTCCCTTGGGGGAGGTGTCACCGTAGTTAGACTGAAATTCTGGGAAAGGGGTCGGGAAAACGGTAGTTTTACCGTGAAGGAAGGCAACGAGGTCAAAGACCGAGTGTTGGGAAACCGTGGGTTTTCAAGGAGCAAATCCCATTTGCGACGGCGGCGGAGGACAGGAGTAAATCCAATTTGCGACGGCGTCGGACATTTTAACGGGTGATTGTGTACTGAGCTAATGTCTCCCTTAGGAGGGAGTACCCGTAGGGGGAGGGTGGAATTCTAGAATAATGTCGGTGAGGGCACCGACTCTACTAATTTATCATTTAATAATTAACAATCCATAATTTATAATTTCACCCCTCCTCAAAAATCTTAAAATGCGGTATAATTAAATTACATAATATACAAACATAATAGTATGAGCCAAGATTTAGAGCTATTAAATAATTTCGTTATATTCCAAACAGACTCAGGGAAGATTAACATTGATGTTTTTTTTAAAGATGAAACCTTATGGCTTACCCAAAAGAAGATGGCTGAGTTATTCGAGGTCAAAATCCCAGCTATTTCAAAGCATTTAGATAATATTTATACAGAAGGTGAGCTTATCAAAGAGGCAACTGTTTCCATTTTAGAAATAGTTCAAAATGAAGGTAAAAGAAAAGTTAAAAGAAAATTAGAATATTATAACTTGCAGGCTATTTTAGCAGTTGGATATCGTGTAAATTCACATAGAGCAATAGAATTCCGTAAATGGGCATCTCTAGTTTTGCAAGAATATATAATCAAGGGCTTTGCGATGGATGATGAGAAGCTGAAACAAATCAAGCATTTTGGTAAAGATTATTTTGATGAAATGCTTGAAAGAATTCGTGAAATACGAATGAGTGAGAGGAGACTATATCAGAAAATAACAGATATATACACACTTTCAGCAGATTATGACAGCCAAGCAGATATCACTAAACATTTTTTTGCAACAGTACAAAATAAATTACATTGGGCAATCACTGGAAAGACCGCAGCTGAAATTATATACAATGAGGCTAATCATAAAAAAATATTTATGGGTTTAAAAACTTGGAAACATTCTCCCAGTGGTAAAATTCTAAAAAGCGATGTTTTAATAGCTAAGAATTATCTTGATCAAAATCATATTAAAGAACTAGAGAGAATAGTATCGGCTTATTTAGACCTAGCAGAAAGTAGAGCCAGAAATAGAAAAGTAATGAATATGAAAGATTGGGATATTTTCTTACACCAATTCTTAGAACTTTCAGGGGATCCAATTTTGCTAGATAACGGTAAAGTATCGATGCTTGAAGCTAAGCTCAAAGCTGAAGCAGAATATGATAAATTTAGAGTAATTCAAGATAAAAATTACGCAAATGACTTTGATAAATTAGTAGAGAAAATAAAAAAATAACTTTATAGGCTATTGTTCTGTGATATCTAAATAGTATTTATAAACCTTAAGGTCTCTTGCCACACCATCTGTTTCGTAGGGGCGACCTTCCAGTCGCCTGTGTTTTGTATTAAAATTCCCCTCTCCACCTACGGTCGATAAATTGAGGGGTGGACAGCTTTGCTGGACAGGGTGGAAGTATTCTGTAACTTGAGTTATTGTCCCCCTTTGGAGGGGGAGAGCCTGCAAGGCGGGGGTGGATTTCATTCTGTCCTCCCTTGGGGGAGGTGGCACCGTAAAAAGGCTTTAGACTTTGGGAAAGGGGTCGGGAAAAAGGTACTTTTCCCGTGAAGGAAGGCAACGAGGTCAAAGACCGAGTGTTGGAAACCGTGGGTTTTCAAGGAGCAAATCCCATTTGCGACGGGGGAGGGTGGAGTAATATTATCGAAGAAGAATTAATCTATGTACAAAGTAGTAATATTATGCTATAAGTATTCAGTAAACAAAAGCTTCATCTACAAAATGGATCCTAATATGCAGGAGCACAAAAAAATCAAAGCCCGGGTTAACTGGAAACACATAGGAACTGGTAGTGAAGGTAAGGGAAAAATTATTGAATATGATTCCGTCGAACAGGTAAAGAGTATATGTGAAGAAATGAATCAATTAAGTGATGGATCTTATATTCACTCTATAGAGTATATATGAACCACAAAATATCTAGATCGACTAAACCCCCAAGCCTCCTGCATTGCAGAGGGCTTTTTTCTTTACTCCAAAAATTATAATTATAGCGAATTTGCCATAATTATAATTTAAGTAGGACTGAATAATTTCTATCGACAATTTTTGTCGATAGATTTTGTATTTTCTAACTACTCTAAACAAAAAGGCAAAAATGTGGTATAATAAGAATTATATAAAATATATATCTATGTCAGAAGAGCAAAAGAGGATTTTGGAAAAACAACTATGGGGTGTGGCTAATGTACTTAGAGGTAAGATGAACGCCGATGAGTACAAGAATTATATTCTTGGATTTATTTTTTATAAGTATCTATCCGAAAAGCTAGAAAGATATGTTAATGAAAAACTTTTAGATCAAGAAGATTTTACATTTACCGAGATTGATGAGACCACAGAAGAAGGTCAGAATATTTTGGAGGAAATTAAAAAGGCAAGTATTGGACATTTAGGATTTTATTTAGAGCCATCAGAGCTTTTTGCTTCTATTGTAAAAAATGGAAATGGAGAGACAAAAGGAGAGAAAGCATTTATCCTTGAGGATCTCAAAAATATTTTAAATAGAATTGAACAGACTTCAGTTGGAACTGCCAGTGAAGATGACTTCAAAGGACTTTTTGGGGATGTTGATCTTACTTCTTCTAAGCTTGGATCCAGTGAAAAGAAAAAGAATGATGTCATTGTAGAAGTTCTTACTTTACTCAAAGGGATTGATTTTAAACTGGAAGATTCAAAAAGTGATTTACTCGGAGACGCTTATGAATATCTGATCGGAGAATTCGCTGCAGGAGCAGGTAAAAAGGGTGGTGAGTTTTATACCCCAGCTCAAGTCTCTAGGCTTTTAGCCCAAATAGTCTCAGCAGATAAAAATCGTATAAGATCAGTATATGACCCAACATGTGGATCAGGGTCTTTGTTATTACGGCTTAAAGATTATGTAGAAGTAGTAGATTATTACGGACAAGAATTAAATCCAACTACCTACAATCTTGCGAGAATGAATATGATTTTGCATGGGGTAAATTTTGATAGATTCAAAATTCGACAAGGAGACACACTCACCGAAGATATGCACCCAGACCTCAAAGCCGAAGCCATTATTGCCAATCCTCCATTTGGAGTAAAATGGAAAGGAGACCAAGACCCACAACTTACTCATGATGATAGATTTAGCCAATATGGAAGATTAGCCCCCAAAGGAGCCGCCGACTATGCTTTTATAACTCATATGTTATATCATTTGGCAGACAATGGAACAATGGCAATTGTTCTCCCTCATGGAGCTTTATTCCGATCAGGAGCAGAAGGACATATTCGACAATATATTATTGAAAAACAAAATTCTCTCGATGCTCTGTGATAGGACTCCCAGCTAATTTATTTTATGGGACAGGTATCCCAGCCATAATCTTAGTATTCAAAAAATGTCGTAAAGAAGATGAAGATATTCTATTCATCGATGCTTCCAGAGAATGTGAGAAAGGAAAAAACCAAAATTATCTCAGTAACACCAACATAGCCAAAATCTTTGAGACTTACAAGGAACGAAAAGAAATTGAAAAGTATTCTCATAGAGCAAGTTTAGAGGAGATCAAAGAAAATGAATATAATCTCAATATCCCAAGATATGTGGATACCTTTGAGGAAGAAGAGCCAACTGATATTGCTGAAGTCTCGGAGCAATTAAAAGCACTGTATCAGCAAGAAGAATCCTTACAAAAAAATGTAGCTGAATTTTGTGAAGAGTTAGGGATTGATAAACCATTTTAGATATGTCTATAAAAAAATCACAAAATAAAAATGTGAATATTCCGAAATTGAGGTTTCCTGAGTTTACAGGGGAGTGGGAGCATCTTAGATTAAGAGAACTTTTAACTGAGTCAAAGAAAAGAAATTTTGACCTTAAATATGGAAAAGATCAAGTTTTATCTGTGTCTGGTAAATTAGGTATCATTAATCAAATTGAACATTTAGGTCGTTCATATGCAGGAGAATCCGTTCATAATTATCATTTAGTTGAAAAAGATAATATTGTTTATACTAAAAGTCCTCTTAAGGAAAATCCATATGGAATAATTAAACTTAATAGAGGAAATCCAGGTATAGTGTCAACTCTTTATGCGGTATATAAAGTTAATAGAAAAACAGCATTTGGACTATTTTTAGATCATTATTTTTCTTTAGATGCGAATACAAATCGCTATTTGCGACCACTTGTGAAAAAAGGTGCAAAAAACGATATGAAGATCAATAATGATTATGTTTTACATGATAGGATTTTTGTACCCTCAGTAATTGAACAACAAAAAGTTGCTTCTTTCCTGGAATCGGTAGATTCTTGGATTGGTAATCTCAAAAACCAAAAAGAGTCTTTAGAGGAATACAAGAAAGGAATGATGCAAAAGATTTTTGACCAAGAAATTCGATTCAAAGATGAGAATGGGAAGGACTTCCCTGATTGGAAGGAGAGGAGTTTGGGAGATATTTCTAATATAACTACAGGTAAGCTTGATGCGAATGCAATGAAAGTAAATGGACAATATCGATTTTATACATGTGCTAAAAATTATTTTCAAATTGATAAATATGCCTTTGATACTGAGGCACTTTTGATCTCAGGGAATGGTGCCAATGTTGGTTATATTCACTATTATAAAGGTAAATTTAATGCATATCAGAGAACATATGTTCTTGATAACTTTACGTCAAACATTATCTATATAAAATACTTTCTAGAGACTTTTTTAAGTTTTCGAATTGATAAGCAAAAAAATGAAGGGAACACTCCTTATATAGTTCTGAGTGCTTTAAAAGATATGATTATAAAGCTACCCTCTATTCCTGAACAACAAAAAATTGCTTTTTTCCTGAGTTCTCTAGATGATCAAATTCAGCTCAAAGCACAACAAATTGAAAAGGCTGAGCAATGGAAAAAAGGATTAATGCAGGGATTGTTTGTATAAAAGTATGAGATTATTATTTGTTGATGAGTTTAAAGATTGTAGTAATAAAGAATATAATTTTTATGGGCTAGTGTTTGCAGTTATAAATAATAGTTCCTATGCACGATTTAAAAATGGTTTTTATCAAAAATTACATAAATTAGGTTGGGATGTAAATAAAGAAATTAAAGGTCGCTTTTCTTATTCAGCAAAAAAGGGAGATCCTAATATATCTGTAGAAGATAGATTGAAATTTGCAGAAGATTTATTTGAACTTTCTTACTCAGATAGTAAAAAATCTGCCTCAGCTCATATCTATCATACATGGGGAGTTTTTGAAAAAACTATTTCTGAAAAAGAAATGTATACAACTTTATTTTATAAAATACTTAATAAATTACCTAAACTGTCTACGGCTGGTCATAAAAATGGTAAAAATAATATCATCATTTTTTTAGATAATAACGATGTTTTAGATATTAAGACCTTATCGCGAGAATCAGCAAAAATACTTAAGACAAGAAATTATTTTCTTATTGAACGATGTATTAACTTTGATTCGGGGAATGATACCCCAGGAATTATATTTGCTGATTTCATCGCATACTTTATTGATAATTTTTTCAAAACCTACAAATTTAATAAAGAAAATAAAGAGCAAATAGCAGAGCTTAAATCTAAACTACATAATGATACTTTAACAGAATCTGAGTATGGAAAATTGAAAACGTTAATTGTTAGTTTAGAAAAAGAAATTACGTCAAATAAATTGCTTTCGGTTATTAAATCTATAAAGTTTATAAAATAATATTATGCCACAATCAGAATCACAATTAGAACAATCTCTCATACAGCAATTAGGAAGACTTGGTTTTGAACCAGTTATTATTGAAGATTCTGATGCTTTGATTAGGAATCTCCGAACTCAGTTAGAAAAGTTTAATCAGACTACTTTTTCGGATACTGAATTTGCTCGGATATTGAATCATTTGAATAAGGGGGATAGATTTCAGAAGGCTAAAGCTCTTCGAGATTATTTTTTACTTCATAGAGATGATGATACGACTAAACATATTCGGTTCTTTAATATGGATCAATGGTGTAAGAATGAGTATCAAGTAACTCATCAAGTGACACAAAAAGGGCGATATGAGAATAGATATGATGTTAGTCTATTAATTAATGGGCTTCCCCTCGTGCATATTGAGCTTAAACGCCGAGGGGTTGAGATGAAGGAGGCTTTTAATCAGATTCAGAGATACCATAAGCATTCATTTAGTGGAACGCTCTTTGAGTATGTTCAGATTTTTATTATTTCTAATGGAGTGAATACCAAGTATTTTGCAAATAATCCTAAGCAGTCTTTTGAACAGACTTTTTATTGGACGGATGAGCATAATAAGAAAATTACTCAATTAGATGCTTTTGCGGATGTGTTTCTAGAAAAATGTAGAGTCTCAGAAATGATTGCTGAATATATTGTTCTTGCAGAAGTTCCAAAAATACCGATGGTGCTTCGTCCTTATCAGTATTATGCTTCTCAGGCTATTGAGAAGAAAGTTCGAGAGTCTAATAAAAGTGGTTATGTTTGGCATACGGAAAAGTCAAGGAACAAACGCACCACATTAGAGTTTGGAAGGTTTAGAAATAGAGTGGAGGAAATCGAGAGGAGATTTAAAGCCAAGCCTGGCTCTAGGACGAGAATTAATAAGGAATTGGACTTG
>JAULZW010000011.1:0-16687 GCA_032117235.1 Minisyncoccota bacterium
CTATATTGATATGTTTCATATATTCTATTTCTTAGCTTATACATGCCACTACTTATTTAGTATATACCGTAGTGGTGCTTTTGATTATAGAATATGCGCAGGCGACTGAAAGGTCGCCCCTACGAATTCATCAATTACACACTCTCAGTCGCTGTTATTAAAACTTGACAAATTTGGTTGTATGTGCTATTATATTTGACAATGTGGTCATAGATGTCGTTTATACTGAGTATGTATATGATTGGTATCTATATTCCATATCATATTTTTTAAACATATTTTGTATGGCGTACTCTAATAATAGTAGTAGTCGATTTTCTAATCGCTCTAATTCTTATAACAGATATAATAACAATGGTTCTTCTCGTAGTTCTTTTGGTTCTAGATCACGATTTGTTGGTGCTGGAGGCGGAGGTAGATATGGTAGAAGAAAATCTGGTCCGAAGCAATTAAATCAATCTTTATTCGTAAAAGTAGCGAAGCCTACTCCTGCTGCTGAAGTTGTGATTTCTCACACTTTTGCTGACTTTGGTTTTGCTGATTGGATTCAACAGGCTTTGTCTGAAAAGGGGATGATTAATCCTACTCCGATTCAAGATCAGTCTATCAAGCC
The DNA here is from genome assembly GCA_032117235.1 of Minisyncoccota bacterium. Taxonomy (GTDB): domain Bacteria; phylum Patescibacteriota; class Minisyncoccia; order SW-4-49-11; family SW-4-49-11; genus CALRBF01. The sequence continues at coordinate 614 of JAULZW010000011.1, forward strand.
GATTATGGAAGGTAAGGATATTATTGGTCTGGCTGCGACCGGTACTGGTAAAACTTTGGCTTTCCTTTTGCCTCTTTTGCATAAGATGACTTTAGATCCTAAACAGTCTGCTGTGATTCTGGCTCCTACTCGTGAGTTGGCTCTTCAAATTGAACAAGAGCTTCACAAAATCACTAATCGTGGTCAGGGTATTTATAGTACAGTTTGTATTGGGGGTACTCCTATTCGTAAGCAGATGTTCCGTTTGTCTCGTCATAATCAGTTTATTATTGCAACTCCTGGTAGATTCAAGGATTTAATCAATCGCAAGGCTATTGATATGAATACTTTTTCTACTATTGTCTTGGATGAGGTTGATAGAATGTTGGATATGGGATTCATTGATGAAATTAGATATATCTTAGAATTATTGCCTAAGGAAACTCAAAAATTATTCTTCTCTGCTACTACTGAAGGTAAGACTAAGCAATTGATGGAGACTTTCTTGGTTGATCCTGTAAGCGTGCTCTTGTCTGAGAATGTTTCTAGTAATAATGTTCATCAAGACATTGTGCCGGTGACTCGCAATGATAATAAGATGGACTTGTTGATGGATATCTTGAATAAGGATGAGGTTAAAAAAGTTCTTATTTTCTGTGAGACCAAGATTGCGGTTGAGAATTTGTATAAGGATTTACAACAACATGGTTTTGATGTGGAGTCTATTCATGGTGATAAGACTCAAATGCATCGCCAAATTGCTTTGAAGAAATTCAAAAACAATGAGGCTTGGATTATGATTGGTACTGATGTGGCTTCTCGTGGTATTGATGTTGGGGATATTACTCATGTTATCAATTACGAATTACCTCGAACTGAAGAGGATTATATTCACCGTATTGGTAGAACTGGTCGTGGTGGTAAAATTGGTTGGGCTTTGACTTTTGTTAGACATCAATAAAATTTTAATAGGGAGGAGGAGAATTAAAGCTCAGTCCTCCTCCGTCACCTACGGTGCCACCTCCCCCAAGGGAGGATAGTATTTTGTGCCTCACTGGCGAGGGTATCCACGCAGTTGACTGGTGTGGACATCCTTCTTTAATCTAAGAGGCATAAAGGTACTTATAAAAATTTGACCAAAAACAAAAATTTTGTTACAATAATTTAATCTTATTGGCCTCGTCGTCTAGTCCGGTCTAGGACGCCAGGTTTTCATCCTGGTAACACGGGTTCGAATCCCGTCGAGGCTACTAATATTTTGCTATTTTGCTCCTGTGGTGAAACTGGATATCACTACGGTCTTCGGAACCGTCATTCGGGGTTCGAACCCCTGCGGGAGCACAGATTGTAGTAATATGCCATTGAGGCAGATTACTCAAGGGGTTCGGTCACAAGTAATTTCCCTAGATTTATTATAAAATATATATTTTATTTTAATAATAGATATGATAATATGTAAATGTTATTATTGTCTTAGTTTAGAAATTTTTAATCCTAATCATATGCATATAAAAAAAATATTAGTATGGGTAGTAATACTGCTGGGTATAACTATTTTATTTGCTGTGATTAATAATAAATCTACTTTGAATTTACCCTCTACAGTTGATACATTAGGTTCAGGAGATCATGACCTCACTTTTCAATATGATGGTTTAGTCAGGACTTATACAATCCATATACCAACCTCATATGATACCAATACCTTATCGCCTCTTATAATTGCATTACATGGTGGTGGGGGAACAAGTAAAGGGATGATGGAAATGACACAGCTCAATACTTTATCAAATAGTGAAGGATTTATTGTAATTTATCCAGAAGGGGTTGAGAATAATTGGAATGATGGAAGAGGTGGCGCAGAAACTAGGCATCGTGCTCATACAGAAAATATTAATGATGTCGGCTTTATATCTGCATTAATTGATTATGCCACAAATACATTCAATGTAGACTCAAATCGTGTTTATGTGACAGGGATGTCAAACGGGGCAATGATGTCTTATCGTCTTGCATGTGAATTATCTACTAAAATAGCTGCAGTGGCTCCTGTTACGGGTAATATCTCTCAAAATTTTTATCCAGGATGTTTGCCAACAAAACCAATTTCAGTATTAGCAATTAATGGTTTGGATGACTCTATAATGCCTTATAAAGGAGGGGAGATTGTAGGACCCTTTGGGAATAGAAAATTAGGGAAGGTTCTATCTGCCTCTGATACAATTGAATTTTGGGCAAAGCATAATGGTTGTTCATTATCCCCAATTATTACCCAAGAACCGGATATAGCTCCAGATGATGGGACAACAATACAAAAAAAAGAGTATGGGAATTGTAAGGATGGATATGAGGTTATTTTATACACTGTTGAAGGAGGAGGCCATACTTGGCCTGGAACCAGCGGCAGACAATACTCAGAAGTAACAAATGGGATAAAAAGTGAGGACATAGTAGCCACCGATATAATCTGGGAATTTTTCAAGCAACATTCAATTAATTAAATCAAGAAAAAGATGATAAAATCATCAATATAACAAATTAACAATATGAAAAAACAGATCTTATACATAGCAACTATATTGATAGGAGTATTTATTTTTACGCTATTTATTCCTAATATAAGTATAGGAGAAACCCCCACATCTGCTACAGGAACTAGTAATCCCACAGGATTAGCAGATGGATTAAATGTATTTAAAAATACTAACTCAGGGCTTAATACAGGAGGCACTTTAATTGGATATATAGCTAATATCATTAGATGGGTATTAGGGCTTTTGGGTACAGTATTCTTTGTAATAATAGTATTACAAGGATATATCTATATGACTGCAGTAGTAGATTCAAGCAAAACTGCTTCTGCTATCGGAGCTATTAGTAATGCCGTTATAGGCTTACTAATAATTATGGGGGCTTTCCTTATTACTAATTATGTGACAAGTGCTCTTATCAATAGTGGAGGAGGGGCTTCTACTTCAACAGAGACAGGAACAGGTACAAGTGCAGGAGGTACAGATGCAGGGACTCCCGTAACCAATGACTCTACAACTTATAAAACAACAAGGTCTATTAATTATAATGGAGTCAATGTGGATGTTATTATTGATAAACCAAGTATTAATGAAGTGGATGTACTGATTACTTATCATGGGACTGTAGAAAGCGATGATGCTATATTGACTGCTGCTGACAGAACTCTTACTGAATTTAAAAACCTTCTAGATAGTCAAAATATGATGCTTGTTAGTGTAGCACATCCTCAACGGAATATTCTTTTTGGTGATAATATAAAGCAAGCAGAAGCTGCTTTTCTATGGGTAAAGAATCAAGCAAGTCAAGACTTAGGTATTACAGTTAACAAAATATTTTTAGCAGGACATTCACAAGGGGGATATTTAGTTACTCGTCTTAACACAATGCATCAAACAAACGGGGTAATTGCAAATGCACCAGGTCCTTTAGATTTACTTTATAGATGTCGGTTAGAGGAGACTGGACAAGAAAAAGCAAGTTATAGTTGTGATAACTTGAGAAATGAATATGGATCTACATCTGCAAATCCAAATGCATATTCTCAGAGATCATTATTAAATTATAATGATAGTTTTAAATCAGATATATTGTTTGTACAAGGATTAGCTGATTCAGCGATTCAGCTGCATTCTTGGCCAACATTTAAAAATGAGATAGGAAATTGTGCTAATTGTATGGCTAGTAAATTTGTTGAAGTACCTGGGGGTAAACATGGGGCAATATTTGCGAGTGAAAATGCAAAATCTGAATTGAATAATTTTATATCTAATCATTAATACTAAACTCTCTTTTTAACAAATATTTTATAAAAATACCATCTCAGTTATCATAATATCGACGGCTCTAAACAGGTGTATATAATCCAAGTATTGACTATATTGTATTTTTATAGTATTATTAAAAGAATGGATGAGTGATGAGAGAGACTTTGAGTTTATTTAAGGGATATTTCCAAAGCTAAATGATTATACAGATATATATTAATTAACTCATTGTAAGGTAAAAGAATTTCTTTTGCCAATTTTGTGTTTTATATTTTATTTGGATTGAATTACCCTTAAATTAAAATTTATTAAATAACTGAGAATGTATATGCCTAAGAATCAGAGAGTTTTCTTTAAAAAGTCAGTTGATTTGGAATTACCAAATTTGATTGAACCGCAATTAACTTCTTATAAGTGGTTTTTACAAGAGGGTTTGCGAGATTTGTTTGAAGAACATTATCCTGTTTTGGATTGGACTGGTACTGAATATAGATTAGAATTTTCAGGTTATAGAATAGATGAACCTAAACTCTCTGAGGTTCAAGCTAGGTCTAAAAATGTTACTTTTGAGGCTCCTTTAAGAGCTAAAATAACTCTTATTAATAATGAGGCTAAAAAGAAAACTACTCAAGAAGTTTTCTTGGGTGATGTACCTATGATGACTGAACGAGGTACCTTTATTATCAATGGTACTGAAAGAGTTATTATTGCTCAGATTTTACGATCTCCCGGAGTTTTCTTTACTGAGAATATTACTCGTGACAAAAGATATTTTGGAGCTAAACTTATTCCTACTCGTGGTGCTTGGATTGAAATTGAAACTGACGGTAGTGGAGTAATGTGGGTAAAAATTGATAGAAAGAGAAAAGTGGCTCTTACTGCTTTACTTCGTGCTTTTGGATTGGGTAAAAATAATGATCTTATCTCTACCTTTGCTGATGTTGATACTGGTAATGTGAAGTTTATCAAAGAGACTATTGCTAAAGATATTGCTAAAGATCAGAAATCTGGTTTTGTGGAGGTGTATAGAAGAATTCGACCGGGTGATTTGGCTACTGATGATAATGCGAGGCAATTAATTGAAGGTATGTTCTTTAATTTTAGTCGTTATGATCTTGGTAAAGTTGGGAGATACAAGGTAAATTCAAGATTAGGAGTTGACCTTGGCGAGGATCCAAAACACAGAGTTCTGCAAGTTGAAGATTTCATAATGATTGTGAAAGAAATCATTAGAATGAACAATAATCCTGAGGCTATGCCTGATGATATTGATAATCTTAGCAATAGAAGGGTTAGATTGATTGGAGAATTAGTACAAGAGCGAGCTAGAGTTGGCTTTGCTAGAATGGAAAAGATTACTAAAGATAGAATGAGTACTGCTGATCCGGAATCTATTACTCCTACTAGTGTGATTAATGCTAGGCCATTAGTTGCTGCTATTCATGAGTTTTTCTCTTCTAGCCAATTATCTCAGTACATGGATCAGATTAATACTTTGTCTGAATTAGAGCATAAACGAAGAGTATCTGCTCTTGGTCCTAATGGTCTTGCTCGTGATAGAGCTGGATTTGAAGTTCGTGATGTGCATCCTACTTCTTTTGGTAGAATCTGTCCAATTGCTACTCCAGAAGGTCCTAATATTGGTTTGATTGGGCAATTAGCTACCTATGCTCATATTAATGAATATGGGTTTTTGGAAACTCCATTTAGGAAGGTTGTAAAAGGTAAAGTTACTGATGAGGTTGTGTATTTTGATGCTGCTACAGAAAAAACCTATCTTATTGCTTCTGCTGTTGTTGATATTGATGAGAATGGTATGATTCAAAATGATAGAATTATTTCTCGTAAGGATAGTAATGTTATTGTAGCTGATAGAGAAGAAATTGAGTTTATTAATGTCTCTCCAAAGCAATTGATTTCTGTCTCTACTTCTTTAATTCCTTTTGTAGAACATAATGACTCTGCTAGAGCTTTGATGGGTTCAAACATGCAGAAGCAGGGAGTGCCTTCTATTAAAAGTGACTCTCCTATTGTTGGAACTGGTATGGAAAAGGATGCTGCTATTTATAGTGGGCAGTTAATTTTGTCTCCTGAAGATGGTGTTGTTATTGAAGCGGATGCTTCTCATATTGTATTTGAATCTGCTAAATCTAAGCAAAGAACTAGATTTGATCTTACTAAGTTCTTAAACTCTAACCAATCTACTAGTGTTAATCAGAAAGTTAAGTGTATTCCTGGACAACAGGTGAAAAGAGGAGATTTATTGGCAGATGGTTCGTCTATGCAGGATGGTGAATTGGCATTGGGACAGAATTTGAGAGTAGGATTTATGTCTTATGAGGGGAATAACTTTGAGGATGCTATTATTATTTCAGATAGATTAGTTAAAGAGGATGTGTTTACTTCTGTTCATATTGAAGACTTTTCAATTGATGTTTCTGACACTCGTCTTGGAGAAGAGCAGGTGACTAGAGATATACCTAATGTTGCTGAGGAAAGATTGAAAGACTTAGATGCTGAAGGTATTGTAAGAATTGGAGCTACTGTTAAGGCTGGGAGTATTCTTGTTGGTAAAATTAGTCCTAAGGGTGAAACAGATTTGACTGCTGAGGAAAGATTATTAAGAGTTATTTTTGGTGAGAAATCAAGAGAGGTTAAAGATACTTCTCTCAAAATGGCTAATGGACATCAAGGAAAGGTTGTTGGAGTGAAAATATTCACTAGAGCTAATGGAGACAAACTTCCTAGTGGAGTTATAAAGAGAGTTCAAGTCAGCGTAGTTCATTTAAGAAAAGTTAGTGTCGGGGATAAATTAGCTGGTAGGCATGGGAATAAAGGAGTTATTGCAAAAATTCTACCTCAAGAAGATATGCCTTTCTCAGTTGATGGTACTCCATTGGATATACTTCTAACTCCACTTGGAATTGCTTCTCGTATGAACTTGGGGCAAGTTTATGAAACTCATTTAGGACTTGCTGTTTCGGCTCTTGGTCTAAAAGTAGCTACTCCTGCTTTGAATGGAGTTAGTATTGATAAGATTAAAGAACTGCTTAGAGAAGCTAATTTACCAGAAGATGGAAAAATCCAACTTTATGATGGTAAAACTGGAGAGGCTTATAGAGAGAAAACTACGGTTGGAGTTATGTATGTTATGAAGTTAAACCATTTAATTGAAGATAAGTTACATATGCGATCAACTGGACCTTATTCTCTTATTACACAACAACCTCTTGGGGGTAAAGCGCAAATGGGAGGTCAGAGATTGGGAGAAATGGAAGTCTGGGCTTTTGAAGGTTATGGAGCTGCTCATATGTTGCAAGAGATGTTAACAATTAAATCTGATGATGTAATTGGGCGCTCAAAAGCTTATGAATCTATAATTAAAGGTGAGACTATTCAGGCACCATATATTCCTTCTTCTTTCCATGTATTGGTGAATGAATTGAAAGGACTTGGAATTAATGTAAAATTGAAGAATGCCAAAACACTCGTAGAAGCACCTAAAGAATAATCATCATTTAATAAGATATCTCTATGAATAATCAACTTATACCTAACAATGCTACAGAGACCATATCTATGAATGTGGTTGACTTTGATTCTATACAATTAAATTTAGCTTCTCCTGATGATATTCTTTCATGGTCTCATGGTGAGGTTACTAAACCTGAAACTATTAACTATCGTACTCAAAAAGCTGAAAAAGACGGACTATTCTCTGAGAAAATTTTTGGGCCTGTTCGTGATTTTGAATGTTCTTGTGGTAAATATAGAAGAATTCGTTACAAAGGGATTGTCTGTGATAAATGTGGAGTTGAAGTGACAAAAGCCTCAGTCAGAAGAGAAAGAATGGGACATATTGAGCTTGCTGTACCTATTGCGCATATTTGGTTTTTGAGAAATATTCCAAGTAGAATTTCTTTGGTTCTTGATCAAACTTTAACTGATGTAGAGAAGGTGGTTTATTATTCCAGCTACATTATTACTGAAGTTGATGAAAATCTTAAAAAAGATTATATCAGACAAGTAGAGTCTGAATATAAATCTAAACTTAAAGATTTAACAAGTGGTGGAAATGATAGTGAAGAGGCTCTAAAAGAATTGTTTGACTCTAAACAACAAAACTTAGAATTCCTTAAGGTGCTTGAAAAATGGAATATTATCTCAGAAATTGACTATAGATTAATGTCTATGAAATTTGCTCCTGTATTTAAGGCTGAGACTGGAGCTACTGTTTTGAGAGAGATTTTTTCTGGAATAGACTTAGAGGCTGAATTAGTACTTTTAGATAAAGAGCTAGAAGTGGCTGATGGGATAAAAGCTCAGAAGATAATGAAGAAAATAAGATTCTTAGGAGGTTTGCATCAAGCTGGAGTAAGACCAGAGTGGATGTTTCTTACTCATATTCCAGTTATACCTCCAGATTTGAGACCTATGGTGGCTCTTGATGGTGGTAGGTTCGCAACTTCAGATTTGAATGATTTATATAGGAGAGTAATTAATAGAAATAATCGTCTCAAAAAACTAATGTCTCAAAGAGCTCCTGAAGTTATTGTTCGTAATGAAAAAAGAATGTTACAAGAAGCAGTAGATGCTTTGATTGATAATTCAATGAGAAAAGGGCAGTCAACTACAGTAGCATCAACTGGACAGAAAAGAGCTCTAAAATCTTTAGCTGATTCTCTAAAAGGAAAACAGGGGAGATTTAGACAGAATTTACTTGGAAAAAGAGTTGATTATTCTGCTCGTTCAGTAATTGTAGTAGGACCTAATCTTAAGATTAATGAATGTGGTATTCCAAAAACTATGGCTCTAGAGCTATTCAAGCCATTTATTATCAATAGATTGATAGAAGATGAATTAGCTCACAATATTAGAAGTGCTACTAGATTGATTGAACAAGGTATTGATATTGTTTGGGATATTTTGGATGAAGTAATTGAACATAGATATGTCCTATTGAACCGTGCACCAACCTTACATAGATTGAGTATTCAGGCTTTCAAACCGGTTTTGATAGAAGGAAAAGCTATTCAGTTGAATCCAATGGTATGTAGCCCATTTAACGCTGACTTTGACGGTGACCAAATGGCGGTACACGTGCCTTTATCTGAAGAAGCAGTAAGAGAAGCTGGAGAATTGATGATTTCTGATCATAACCTTATTAAACCGTCTGATGGTAGTCCCTCTTCTACGCCGTCTCAGGATATGGTTTTGGGTATTTATTACACTACTCTTTTAGATGATAGCAAGGGTGATATTAAGGTATTCAAGAACTTTGATGAAGCTGTGGGAGCCTATGATCATGGACAAATTGAGTTAAGAGAATTGGTTGAAATTAGAAAAGAACCTAAACTCAATAGAGAAGTAATTCAAACAACAGTTGGTAGAATCTCATTTAATGAAATTTTGCCTAGTAGTTTTGATTATATCAATGAAGTTGTTGGTAAAAAACAACTAAAGAATATTTTGAATAAAGCTCTATATGAATTCTCTCAACCAGAAGTAGGTGAGCTATTAGATAGAATTAAGAAGTTTGGTTTTGAGGAAATGACTAGATCTGGTCTGTCTTGGGCTATTAGTGACTTTACTGTATCTGGAGAAAGAGATAAATTAATCAAAAAAGCTCAAAATGGAGTTGAGGAAATTACCACTCAATTTGCTGATGGACTTTTAACTGAAAAAGAAAGATATTCTCAAATTATAGACATTTGGAGTAAAACTTCTATGGATATTGGAGAATTGGTAAAATCTGAAGTAGATAAAAAAGGACCTGTATTCTCAATGATTGACTCTGGAGCTAGAGGGTCTTGGGGACAATTAACTCAGATAGCTGGAATGAAGGGATTAATGATTTCTCCATCTGGTAAAATTATTGAAACTCCTATCACTTCAAGTTTCTTAGAAGGGTTGTCAGAATTAGAATACTTTATCTCAACTCATGGAGCCCGCAAGGGATTAGTGGACACTGCTTTGAAAACTGCTACTTCTGGATATTTGACTAGACGATTGGTAGATGTTAATCAAGATGTGGTAGTAAAAGAAGCAGATTGTGGTGATACAGATGGATTATTACTATCTAGACTTGATGCTGAATATGCTGGAGATAGCTTTGACAATTTCTTATTTGGACGAAAGGCAATAGAGGATATCATTGACACTAAGACTAAGAAAGCTATAGTAAAAGCTGGTGAATTAATAACTCATCAACAAGCTAAAACTATTGATGAATTAGGAATGGATAATGTTAGAATTAGAAGTTTAATTAGTTGTAAGACTATTCGTGGAGTTTGTCAATCTTGTTATGGAATTGACTTAGGACGAAATGAATTAGTAAAAATTGGAGAAGCAGTAGGAATTGTAACCGCTCAAGCTATTGGTGAACCAGCTACTCAGTTGACAATGCGTACTTTCCATCAAGGAGGTTCTGCTGGGGCTGCTGATGTAACTAAAGGTCTTCCTCGTGTAGAAGAGGTGTTCGAGGCTAGAAATCCAAAAACCCCTGCTCTTATGTCTACCGTAAATGGAGTTGTAGTAGATGTATTTGAAACCGCTGGAGAGATTAGAATTAAGATCAAGGCTGATGATACTAAGGCTGTAAAATCTAAAGCTGAGATTAAAGAAATTGTAGCAGACCCAATTGTAGATATAGTAATCGTAAAAGTAGGAGATGCAGTTAAAGTAGGACAACCTCTAACTGAAGGACATCTTGATCTAGAGAAACTATATAAACAAGCTGGTATTGAGACTTTAACAAAGTACATAATTCAGCAAATTCTAGAAATCTATAATTCTCAAGGAGCTGGAATTGCTATTAAGCATGTTGAGATGATTATTAGACAAATGACATCTAGATATATGGTTACTGAACCAGGTAAATCTAATTACCTTAAAGGTCAAACTATAACCAGAGACCAATTATTAGAGTTCAATCGTGTAACAGAGATTAAAGAAGACTTAATTCAAGTAGATCCTCTATTACAGGGAATTACCAAAGTTGCTCTTAATACAGAGAGTTTCTTATCCGCTGCTTCTTTCCAAAATACTACAAAAGTATTGATAGAAGCTGCTTTATTCGGTAAAGAAGATCATTTGAGAGGACTTAAAGAAAATGTCATCATAGGACGATTGATTCCAGCTGGGACAGGGTTTGAGACTGAAAGATAAATTTCAGAAAATTAAGTTAATAGTGTATAATCGATATATACTTAATAGTAAAATAAAAAATTATGAATAGAAGAGCCATTATAATATGGGGTATAGTCATAGGAATATCTATAATTGGTATTATTATAACTTATGTACTCCTGAATAATGGCTCTTCTGCTGTTAATAATAACTCTAATAATCAAAATAATACCTCTAATTCAGGTAATAGCACTAATAATACATCCACTATACCTAGTGAAGAGAATATAGAGCAAGATCAAGGCAGTGGGGATTATTATTATTGGAGTATTATGCCACTAAGACTACAATCTAAATTACCTAATCCAAGAAACTCTAGTATATTAGATTATTATTATTCTAAAGAATTAGGTATAGCTTTTGCCTATGAAGTTGTCAGTCTTGCAGATAAAAATAAATTTGTAGCTATCACAACACCAGAAGCCAGAACCAATAATAATACAATATATTTACATAATTTTGAAGAATCTAAAGAATCGGGTCAGTCAATTGAAATTATAGATATAGAGGATAATTTTAGATTTAATACTATTCCTGAGATTATAAATTCACAAATATTAGATTCCAAGCAAAAAGAAGTTTGCAAAATATTAGAGCAAAAAAATAGATATAGTGTCATTGCTAAAGACATTAAAGTTAAAGATTCTACTGCAATCTGCGGTAAATATGCCAAAGGAAATAATAAATTTTTTATCAAACCAATACAAGAAGGATCTACCATAAGTAAACTTATTTTTGTCAATGCTGGGAGTAAAGAATTTAGCTATGATGGTTCTATGAAAGGGCAATATTGGTATGAATCTGTTATATTAGAATAAAATACACTATGCATAATTTGTATATTTATGATATACTAAAAAAGTATAGAAAATATACATTTACTACATTATAAAATATTATATGACTACAATACCATTATTGTGGTTGGGATTAAGCTCATTGGCAAGTATTGGTATAGGATATAGTCTAAGATTATATATTGTTAAAAAATCTATCAATGCAAAAGAAGCTAAAATTCAATCACTAAAAATTAAGTTTGAAGAAAAATCAGCCGAATTAAAAAAAGAAGCTGAAAAAGAATCAGAATCTATTAAAGATAAGGCTAGGCAAGAAGCTTCAGAAATTCGTAAAACTGCTGTGCTCTTAGAGGAAAGTGTTTTGAGAAGAGAAAAAGATTTAGAAAAACAAAATAAAGAACTAGAAAATAATCGCCAAGAACTAAAATCAAAAGGGGAAAGAATTAAAGAATTGTATCGCGAGGTAGAAGGGGTAAAGCTAAAGCAAGTTGAAAATCTTAGTAAAATATCTGGGTTAACTATTGATCAAGCTAAGGCTGAGTTATTAGATAAAGTTGAGGAAACTTCTCATGAAGAGTTATTATTACAAATTGAAAGATTAGAAGGAGTTCGTAAAAATCAGCTAGAGCAAAAAGCTAAAAATATTATGGTTTTAGCTATGCAAAAATATTCTCAAGGACAATCCGCTGAATTCAATACTGCTACTGTGTCTATTGAAAGTGAAGAGGTAAAGGGGCGTATTATTGGAAAAGAGGGTCGTAATATAAGAGCTCTTGAGAATGCGACAGGAGTACAAGTTATTATTGACGATAGCCCTGATAGTATTGTATTATCTTGTTTTGATCCTATACGAAGGCATATTGCAAAGCTTGCTCTTGAGGCTTTGATTGAAGATGGGCGTATACAACCATCTCGTATTGAAGAATTTGTAGCTAAATCCAAAGAAATGGTTCAGCAAAAGATTAAGGAAGCAGGAGAGACTGCACTTTATGATACTGGAATCACAGGCATAGACCCAAAACTAACATATATTCTAGGTAGGTTACAGTTTAGAACTAGTTATGGACAAAATGTCTTAATGCATAGTGTAGAGGTGGCTCATCTAGCAGGAGCTATAGCTGCCGAATTAGGAGCTAATGTAATGGTGGCAAAAATGGGGGGGCTCTTCCATGATATTGGGAAGGCTCTCGATCATGAAGTTGAAGGAACTCATGTTGAAATTGGAAGGCATTTATTAGCCAAATATGGTATTAAAGAGGATGTAGTCAAGGCTATGCAGTCTCATCACGAGGAGTATCCTTATGAGAGTATAGAATCACGTATTGTGCAGGTAGCGGATGCTTTGTCAGCCTCTCGACCTGGGGCTCGGCGTGATTCTGTGGATAATTATATCAAGAGACTGGGTGAATTGGAGGCTATTACCAATGCTTTTTATGGAGTGGATAAAAGTTATGCCATTAATGCTGGTCGTGAGATTCGTGTATTCGTCACACCATACAAAATTAATGATATACAAGCTAAAAAAATGGCTCGTAAGATTGCTCTCAAAATAGAAGAAGAGCTAAAATATCCAGGAGAAATTAAAGTTACATTAATAAGAGAAACCCGTATAATTGACTATGCTAGATAAAAACACTTTACAAGTTAGCATATATACTATATTATGGGAACAGGATAAACAATATCCAATTAAAAATAATAACTTAAATAATTAAATAAGATGAGAAAGGGGGTGTGTGTAGATGGCAACTAAAGCAGAACTAGTATCAGCAATCGCTGAAATGGCTGGAACTTCAAAGAAAGATGCTGAAGCAGTACTTCAAGCTTTCCTTGATGTAGTAACCAAAACTCTTTCTAAAGGTGAGGATGTTACTCTAGCTGGATTTGGGTCTTTTTCAGTAACCCAAAGACAAGCAAGAGAAGGTGTTAACCCAAGAACATTAGAAAAGATTAAAATTGCTGCAACCAAAACTCCTAAATTCAAAGCAGGAAAGAAATTGAAAGAAGCAGTGAAATAAATTTTCACGTTATATTCATAAAAAAGCGTCTATGTGGCGCTTTTTTGTGTTGGGTAGATTTAGTAGGGTAGTAAAAAGGAGGACAGGTATTTTTGATATTTTGCTTTTTGTCATCCCTTGGGGGAGGTTGTTTTGTGATATGTATTTTTGTCCCCCTTTGCCTGCCTGCGGTAGGCAGGGAGGGGGTGACCGCTTGCGGTGGGGGTGGATTAAAATGTTTTATAAATTCTAAATCTACTCATTATATGCTACAATAGCCTATATGATTATTCCTATTAATAAACCTGCTGGGATCACTTCTCACACCGTAGTCAATAAGTTACGCCGATTTTATGGTATCAAAAAGATTGGTCATGCCGGAACTCTTGACCCTTTTGCCACTGGGGTATTAATTCTGCTTGTGGGACGAGACTCTACCAAAAAAAGCGATACTCTTATGAAACAAGATAAAATATATAGAACTAAGCTAAAATTAGGCTATATTAGTGATACTTATGATAAAGATGGTGTAATACAGGAGTATAATATACAACTAGTCCCTACAAGGGCAGAAATTGAGTCAATTATAATTTCTTTTATTGGAGAAATTAGCCAAATACCACCTATGTATTCAGCTATCAAGATAAATGGTCAGAAAATGTATGAATTAGCCCGTAAAGGGAAGATTATAGATATACCTGCTCGTCAAGTTACTATTAGTCGTATTGATATCTTAGAATATACCTATCATTACATCACATTAGACATATATTGTGCTAGTGGGACTTATATCAGGTCCCTTGGGTATGATATCGGTATTAAACTCGGAACAGGAGCTTATCTCGAGGAATTGGAGCGCAGACAATCGGGAGAATATACTATTGAGAATTGCTATACCCTGGATACTTTACCAGAATTAAAATGAAAAAGACCGGACACTGGGTGTCGGTCTTTTTAAAAAGTCTAAGCTAAGTGGTATATTCTACTCTAATGTTAATCTAATCGAGTGAATATTTTGAACTGGAATTAAATCAATTATGCTACTTCTTAGTTTAGTGATAATATTTAAAGCTTTATTTCTATCTTGAATAACAGGTCCCTTTTTAGTATATGGGGATAATTTCCCAATCAAAATCTCTACCAAGGATTATATGTAGGTATTTTCCAGTTTTAAGACCAATATTAAAGTAGTATCTATCCCAAGTATTACTTCTTGCATACTCAATACCTATTGAGGAAATATACTCTACCTGCTCATCCATAAAAGCTAGGTCATTAAGTTCAGGAAGCCTGATCAAATTAGCCATGAAAAAGATCTCCATGTAGGGAAACGGACGACAAAACTATAGCATATTTCTTCTATTTTGTCAATAGCTTATATCATCACTTTTTGAGGGGAAATGAAAAAGACCGACACACTGGGTGCCGGTCTTGATGATAGGTGGAGGGGGCTGGGGGAGATCAGCGAATACCAGGGTACCCGATGGGATCTCCCCACAAAGGTTGGCACCTTGGCCCCCCAGGTTGATCACAGTTCGTAGTGCGGTTTGCTGGGAGATTTGTGCCCAGCTGTTTTTTTCCATTCAAAAACTCCTCCACCGAAGGGTTTCGGCCAAGAGGATAGAAAACCTCTTGGGTCTGACCGTTCGAATTGTACCTCACAGAGAGGCTATACTCCTGGGCATTGACTGGAGCAACAAGCCCGAGGGCTGCTGCGGTGAGAAGTGAGAATGAACGTGAACGACGCATGGATCTCTCCACTTAGAACGACAAGATTATAGCACATTTCTTCTATTTTGTCAATAGTAGCCAACATCACTTTTTGAGGGGAAATGAAAAAGCCGGAGCGCGTAATGCGTTCCGGCAAGGGGAGATCTGTTCGAGTGGGTTTCTATTCGACACCTGGGAAGCTGTAAGGGGCTCCGCCTTGATTGCGCCTGCAAAAATTCAAGTCAGCCGCGCTTTCATCAGGTGTCCTAAGACAGCGTACGGGAGAAAATCCCTTTAAAACAGCTGAACAGTAATCTCTCTTATAAGAATCACTTTCTCCGTTTAGCCAGTGTACTCTTTCGACTGGCTTCTGACATGCAAAAGCCGGAGATCCTGCCAGAATGCAGAGAGCATAAGCTGTGCCCAGAAAGGCAAATGAGGAAAAACGAGGAAGGTTCATGTGAAGGGTGAGGGATAATCCGCATATTCTATAATCAAAAGCACCACTACGGTATATACTAAATAAGTAGTGGCATGTATAAGCTAAGAAATAGAATATATGAAACATATCAATATAGAAGAAAGGGTAAAAATCAATGAATATGT
>JAULZW010000012.1:0-76137 GCA_032117235.1 Minisyncoccota bacterium
TTATATAATATTAGTTTGACTCACATATTATATCCTATTCTCTATACAGAGAGGAGCCTCACGGCTCCTCTCTGTATTACTATCTATTACTATCCTCTATGTCTACGATGTTTCTCATCTTATTCATTATATCTTCCCTATCCTTTTTGTCTACTATGTTTATCATCTTATTCAAATACTGCTTTTTTATATCTTGAGAAAGGAGGAGGTATACTATTACATTTTTTAATTTTTTGTAATTTTATGCTATACTTGCAATATATGAAATATTTTCGTTTTGTACCATCTATTATTATAATAATTGTTATTTGGTATTTTTCAGATAAACCTGGATTGAAGTCTGACTATACTCCTATTATAGACTTTTTTTTAAGGAAAACAGCTCATATCGTTGAGTATTTTTTACTATATATAGCTTTATTTTGGGCCTTTTTGGATAATAAAATTAGTAAGATTTCTAATATAAAATTTAACTTAATTAACAACAAAACTTTCTGTATTGGATTTATATCAACTTTATTAGATGAATGGCATCAGACTTGGGTAACTGGCAGGGAAGGTAAACCTCTTGATATAGGTTTTGATTTAATAGGTTTTGTTTTGGCTTATATTATTCTGTGGGCAATTTGGAATTATTCAAAAAAAGATAAAAAAGATAAAGATACTAAATAGTCTATAAAAACAAAACACCCTATTTTTGAGCTAGGATGTTTTGTGATATTGAATTTAACTTTAGAAAATTTTATTTCTTTTCTTCAAATTCAGCATCTTTTGGAGCTTCAGCATTGGAACCAGACTCTTCTTTTGACTCTTCTGCTTGTCCATGATCATGTCCAGAATGTGGATCAGTATTTGCTTGAGATTGCTCAGCTTGATAAAGTTCTGCTCCTACTTTTTGAGAAATTATTGATAATTCATCTAAAGCTTTTTGAATATCTTCTTTAGAATCTTTATCTTTGACTTCTTTAAGAGCATTTACTTTATCAGTCAAAGTTGTATTATCTTCTGACTTAATCTTATCTTTACTATCCTTTTGTAATTTTTCTACAGAATAAATTAAGGTATCCGCTTGATTTCTTATCTCTACTAACTCTTTAGCTTTTTTGTCTTCTTCTGCATGTAACTCTGCATCTTTAGTCATTTTCTCAATGTCAGCATCAGAGAGTCCAGAGGATGCTTCAATACGAATAGATTGTTCTTTATTAGTTGCCTTATCTTTAGCAGTTACTTTCAGAATACCATTAGCATCAATATCAAAGGTTACTTCAACTTGAGGAATTCCTCTTTGTGCTGGTGGAATACCATCTAAGATAAACCTACCTAAAGATTTATTATCTTTAGCAAATTCTCGCTCTCCCTGTACGATATTTATATCTACTGATGGTTGATTGTCACTAGCTGTAGAGAAAATTTGAGATTTGGAAACTGGTACAGTAGTGTTTCTCTCAATAATTTTGGTAGCGACACCTCCCATAGTTTCAATTCCTAATGAAAGTGGAGTAACGTCCAACAATAATACATCTTTTACATCTCCTTGTAGAATTCCTCCTTGAATTCCAGCTCCAATAGCTACTACTTCATCTGGATTAATTCCTTTATTAGCTTCTTTACCAAATAATTCTTTAACGAATTCTTGAATAGCAGGCATTCTTGTTTGTCCTCCAACAAGAATTACTTCCTCTATATCTTCTTTCTTAAAACCAGCATCAGCAAGAGCTTTTTCACAAGGAGCTTTAGTTCGCTCAATTAAATCTTTGACTAATTCCTCTAATTTTGCTCTGGTCATCTGAAGATTTAAATGTTTTGGACCTGTTTCATCATTAGCAATAAATGGGATACTAATTTCTGTTTGTAGAGAACTAGATAATTCGATTTTAGCTTTTTCAGCAGCTTCTTTTAATCTCTGAATAGCTAGACTATCTCCTGATAAATCTATACCTTGATCTTTTCTGAATTCACTTAAAAGATAGTCCATTACAATTTGATCCAGATCATCTCCTCCTAAATGAGTATCCCCATTAGTAGATTTAACTTCAATTGTATCTTCTGAAATTTCAAGTACAGAAACATCAAAGGTTCCTCCTCCAAAGTCATAAACTACTATTTGCTGATCTTTTTTCTTATCAAAGCCATATGACAGAGCTGCTGCTGTTGGTTCATTAATAATTCTTTTAACATCTAATCCTGCAATTTTACCAGCATCCTTGGTGGCTTTTCTCTGAGCATCATCGAAATAAGCTGGAACAGTAATAACAGCCTCAGTGACAGGTGCTCCTAATTTAGCTTCTGCATCAGCCTTAAGTTTCTGTAAAACTATAGCTGCAATTTCAGCTGGTTGCTTCCACTCATCGCCCAATTTAATTTCAACGCCTCCATTGGATGCTTCTCTAATTTCATAAGGCAAGAGAGTTTTATCTTTTTGAACTTCTGGATCGGAAAATTTACGACCAATTAATCTTTTGGCTGAAAAAATAGTATTTTTAGGATTTACAACACCTTGTCTTTTAGCTACAATTCCAACTAATCTCTCTCCACTTTTAGAAACTGCTACTATAGAAGGAGTTGTACGACTTCCTTCAGAATTTTCTAAAATTTTATGTGAACCACCTTCGATTACAGCTACGGCTGAATTAGTGGTTCCAAGGTCAATACCAATAATTTTACTCATACTTAATATATTAATTTTTACATAAATATTATATACTTATTGGCAGTCTATTGTCAAGAGTGCTAATTATATGTAAACCTAATTTTATAAATTCAATGCATTGATAGCATTTGTATCTAAAATTTTTGTTAATTGCTGAGAATCCATACCTCTTAAATATGCAATTTTATCAATATTGTATTTCAAAAACAAAGGATTATTCTGTTTTCCTCTATGTGGGACCGGGGCTAAGTAAGGTGAATCTGTCTCTACCAACAAATTATTGATTGGTACAACCTTGACTGCTTCTTGAATTGAAATTGCATTCTTAAAGGTAATAATACCAGAAAATGAAAAATATATTTTATGTTGAAGCAAATTAAACTTATGTACCCACTCTTTATCACCAGTAAAACAATGTAGAATAACTACTAAATTTGTATATTCTGATAGCACTCGATAAGTATCTTCAAATGAATCTCTTGTATGAATAATGACTGGCTTATTATATTTAGTTGCCATATCTAAATGCAATCTAAACAATTTTTCTTGACTGTCTTTTACTTCACTTGATTTATAGTAATAAAAATCAAATCCACATTCTCCAATTGCAACTATATCTTCATTAGATAGTATATTCTCCATATCTTGATGGACTAAGTCTAAATCTATTATTTTATATTCGTGAGGATGAACACCTAATGAAGAGTATAAAAATTCGTAATTCTTAGCTAGTTTCATAGCTAGAATACTATCTTCAATATTAGTACCTACCAATACTGCCTGTATATTATTTTCTTTAAGTTGAGAGCATATATGCTCTCTATTATCATCAAATTCTTTATCGTGTAGGTGACAATGAGTATCAATCATTACTTAATAATTTTATTGCTAGTTGTAACATTCCCAGATATGTCTGTAGCTTTCAAATAAAAACTAAAGCTTCCAATACCTACTGATGGTTTATAATTATAGGTAAAAGTTTTCGGAGTTATGGTTGGATTTTTTAGAATAACTAACTGCCCCTTAATATCATCATAAAATTCTACCTGAGAGACTCCCTGAATATCCGTTACATTAGCAGATAACACAAAGCCAGATGCAGAATCTCCTGAAACAGTAAAGCTTTCTACCAGTGGGCTAACTGAATCTAATTTTATATTAATATTTATACTAGTTTCAGATTTGTTAAGATAAATATCAAATGCTCTAACTGTTAATTTTTTATCTCCTCCTGAAGGAGCAATAATAGTTTTATTAATCTCACCAGATTCAGTAGAAAGTACAGCTACATCATCCAAATATACATCTACTTGCTTTATACCTTGTGGGGCAGTAACTCTAATATCCAAAGGAACACTATTACCACTAATTGAGCTTCCATTTGTAGGACTATTAATAACAATATTAGGCTTATTATCATCTGTATAAACCTTGTCTCTGTCATCAGGTATATTTGTAATATATCCTTTAGACCTAGCCCAAGCTAAAACAGGTTTTTCCCAATTTTCAAATTGAGGATTTTCTTTTGGATTTTTTGGCCAATCCCCCAAAATATCATCCAATTTTACATAATATAGTTCACTGTGTACAGTTTGTACTTCTCTTTCCTCAACTAGTTCTGGAGGTGTTAAATCAGTTGAAATTTTACCAGTAGCTTTATTTATTTTGAATTTTTGATTATATTCAAAGCCTCCAGTATTAACCATTGGCTTATTACCTCTTTTAATTTCTGGTTTAGTAAATTGTCCGGGCTTTCTACCACTAGCAATTGCCTCTCTCATAAATCTATTCCAAATTGGGGAAGCTACAACTGATCCATCTGCTCCATTTTTCATTGGTTTATTATCATTGCGACCAACCCAAACACCAGCTACTAGATTATTAGTGTATCCCACAGTTAGAGCATCTCTAAATTCTTGACTAGTTCCTGTTTTAGAAGCTATTTCTACTCCTGGTATACTAAGATTATTAGTAAATCCAAAAACTGGAGCCCGAGCATCATTATCAGATAAGATATCTGTAATTTGTCGTGCCACATTAGCATCTAATACTTGCTTTTCATTTTTTTTCCAAGAATATAATACTTCTCCTGATGTTTTGGTTACTTTCATTAGAGGATTAATTTGATTAAACTTTCCATCATTAGCAAAAGCGGAAAATGAACCAAAATGTTCTATTAATTTCAACTCTGAACCTCCAAGAGCCATAGCTAATCCAGCTTCTCTACCTCTTGAATAATCTGTAATTCCTAGATTACCTCCTAATTCTAATGTGTCTTTAATACCAGCCAGATATAAAGCTTTCACAGCTGGTACATTCAAAGAAGTAGATAAAGCTCTTCTTATACTAACAGGACCATTGAATTGTAAATTAAAGTTATTAGGTTCATAGGGTGGTAATCCTGGAGTTGTTTCAAAATTTGTTGGTAAGTCAAATAAATAAGAGTTGGGATTATAACCTTTAGTAAAAGCTTGTGCATAGACTAAGGGCTTAATAGATGAGCCTGGAGATTGTTGAGTTGTCAATACATTTACATTCCCATCATCATCAGTATTAAAGTAATCTTTGGAGCCAACTAATGCCAGTATATCTCCATTAGCAGGGTCAATGGCTCCCAAAGCTGCATTTCGAGTGTCATATCTAGATCTAGTTTTTTCAACTTCTTCTTTTACTGTCTTTTCAGCTATTTGTTGTAAATTCCAATCCAATGTAGTTTGAACTTTTAGACCACCTTGATCCAAAACATCTTCACCAAATTGTTCAGCTAATTTATCTCGCACATAAAATACAAAGTGTGGAGCTTTAATATTCTGAGCAAATGGCTTAATAGTCAATTTTTGTTCTTTTTGCTGACTATATACTTCATTATTAATATATCCTTGTTCTTTCATTTTTAGCAATACCAATTGCTGTCTTGACTCTAACTTATCAAAATTAGCACCATACGGTGAATAAAAAGTAGGTCTTTGAATAATAGCTGCCATCATCGCAGCTTGATAAGGCTCTATATCCATAGGTTTTTTACCAAAGAAACTCTGAGAAGCTGCCTCTACCCCATAAATATTTCCTCCAAATGGAATTTCATTTAGATAAAAAGCTAAAATTTCATCTTTAGAATATTTCTGCTCAATTTGAATAGATAAAATTGCTTCTCTAATCTTACGCATTATAGACTTGTCGCTAGTTAATAATGCATTTTTTACAAATTGCTGAGTAATAGTAGACCCTCCACCACCAATACCACTACCTGTAATATTCTGAAAAGCTGCTCTGATAATGGCGGCTGGGCGTACTCCCCAGTGTTTATAAAACTCTTGATCCTCAATAGATATAAATGCTTGCTTTAAAATATCAGGTATTTGATCTTCTGGTATAATTGTTCTGTTTTCATTCCCAGAAATTTCATATAATAGCTCTTTGCCTGTTCTATCATATATTTGAGTTGACTGAATAATTTTTCTATCATCTAAATTGACAACACTTGGCAAGTCTTTAGATACATAAGCATATAATACTATAAAAGATATTGTAAAAAATCCTAATAATCCTAATAGAATTCTATATGTTATTTTTACCCATTTTTTATTCCAAAATGATGGTTGTTTGTAAACCACTTTACTCAAATTTTTGGAATGTTTCTTTTTAGTCATAGAATTACATTCTAAAGAATTATAAAGATTTATGACACAACTTCTTCTGCTTCAGGCAATATCTCTAATCTTCTTTCATCAATTAACTCCCCGGTATGAATATCTCTTCCATATGTACCATCTTCTATTCTAGCTAATGCTAGATCAATAGCTGTTAAAGTTTCTTCCAAAGTTCCTTCAACTAAAATATCACGTTCATAATTAACCTGTTCTTGAATATTATCTTCTTCATCTTCACTAATATTTTCATATTTAACCTCATAGCTAGAACTAAGCTTATCTTTAGTTGCAACAGAATTAAGTTCAGACAAAATTCTATCTTTTTTCTCTAATAATTTTTTACGATAATAATCTAATTTTTGTGAATCCATATATTTAATAAGTTATATTTTAATTATATCATATTATAACATAGAAGTAAATATAAGACTAAGCGACAATAAAAAAACAAGAGCTACCCTAGATATTATTTTTTTAAAGCTCAATATTCTCCAATATGCATCCCTAAAAATTGAAGCTGAGAATAAAAGATACATTGTTAGCAAAATAGATTGAGTTAAGTGAGTAAAAGGTAAAATACGCAAACCAATGAATATCTGAGTTATAATCATGGCTCCAATTAATGAAATTATAATATAATATTTAGCCTCAATGCTATATATCCATAAAATATATGTAATTATGTTAAAAGCAGAAATAAAAGCAAATATGCTAAGGATAATAGGATGAATATTAGTTATAAATATTGAGCCGAATAAATAAGCATATGTAGCAAAAGACATAAATACAATACCTGATAGGACTATTTGTCTCATAATCTCCGATGTTTTATATTCTTCATTTGATATAATGTCCTGCACAAAAAACAAACTGAAGCCCAATACACTTACAATAATAAACAGAGGGACTGTATCACCTCTAATGACTCTTGTAAATAAAATTGAGGATATTATAAAATGTAATGGTATTTGATAATATCTAATTTTATTTCTATATAAAAAAAACAAATATACACATAAAATAATAAATCCACCCAAACTAAATATACTTAACAAAGGGTATTTAGTTTGTAAAATATAAAGATAAGTTGGAAAAAATATAATCAGGAATAAAATGTTCCAGGTATTTTTATTATATATAAGCCTTAACAACTGATTATTTAACATAGATTATTTATCAAAATTAATGGATTTACTTTTATACATATCATTTTTTTTACTTTCCTTTTCCACCATTAAGTTTGATTTTACTTCCACCAAAAGCTCATCAACTAATGAAGATATACTCAGGGTATCTTCTTTAGCAGATTGATTTAAGTCTTTCAGTAATTTTTCTTTAATCAAATATTCTGAGTCTCCGTATGCAGATGTAGACCTACTAAATACCTCTTTTAATTTTTTTGCCATTATGGGATTATTAGGTATTTGAGAAGTGGCTTGTTCTAAATTTATGGTTAAATCTTCTACTTTAGGAGGCTTAGGATTAGGTTGATTGTCTTCAGGAATTGATTCTTTTACTATTTCTATGGATTTGATAGGTTGAATATCTAGTGGTTTTTCAACAGATAATTGTTCCTGGATTGGTTTTACTTTTGATTGCTGGGCTTCAAATCTAGGTTTTTGGCCTAATGGTTTTTCCTTAGGCAAATTATATGACTTGGATTGGGTTTGAGAAGAATTATCTCGGGATATTGGTTTTTCTGTATGTTCTTTCTGTTCTTCAATAGGAGCTCCTCTGAGTGAAGACTTAGCATTTCCATATTTTTGACGAGAATATTCAATAATTTTAGCTCTATTGGATATTAACTCTGGTTCTGGATCAGGAAGTGTATCAGCGCTAAAAGGCTGACTTGTAGCTCCATCTATCATAAGTTTCAGATATATTTTCCATTTAGGAAGATTGACCAAATCCTCAATAGTAAGAACAGGACTAAATTCTCTCTCCATAAATTCAGCATCAGCAGCCCCAATTCTAAATACAATGGTAGTTCCAACATTACCAAATACGGCTCCACGAACAATATCAGATAATTGCTCCACATATTGATGGGCTAATATAAGACTTAATCGATATTTACGAGCTTCGGATAAAATTTCAGCAAAAGAATCTGTAGAGAAGTTTTGAAACTCATCAATATAGGCATAAAAATCTTGTCTATCTTTTTCTGGAATATCTACTCTACTCATAGCAGCTAATTGCATTTTGGTAATCATCATAGCTCCTAGTAATTGAGCCCCCCCTTCACCTACTGCTCCCTTAGATAAGTTCATAATCAGAATTTTTTTCTGATCCATAATTTCTCTTAAGTTAATAGAAGATTTGGCTTGCCCAATAATATTTCTTATTAATGGAGAGGAAGTAAATTGTCCAACTTTGTTTTGAATAGGAGAGATAGCCTCTACCAATAATTTGTCAGTATACCCATCATATTCATTAAGCCAAAACTGTTTTAGTACTGGGTCTTGCATTTTATATACAATATTAGCTCTAAAATTTTTATCAACTAAAATTCTCATTATATCAAGTAAGGTGCTGTTTTCATTCTCAAGCAAAGTCAAAATGGTATTTCTTAAAATATATTCCAATCTAGGACCCCAAGAGTCAGCCCATATTTTTTTAAATACTCCAACTAATCCATCTGAGACAATGTGTCTTTGGTTGATTGGAACATCACCAAGTACATTAAAGGCAATTGGATAATCTAAGTCTTGTGGATTAAAATAAACTACATCTTTAATTCTATCTTCTGGAATATAATCTAATAAAGCATCTGCTATATCTCCATGAGGATCTACAAAAGCAAACCCTGAGCCATTTCTAATATCTGACACTGCCATATTTAAAAGTAAGGATGTCTTTCCCATTCCAGTTTTTCCAATAATATGCATATGCCTCCTTCTATCATCTCTTTTAATTCCAAAAAGCCTCCCCTGACCATGAAAATTAGTCTTGGCTATTATTGTTATATCTTGACTATTATTATCATTCATAAACTATTTTGATTAACTATCAATAATAGGAAGTCCGATTGGAGGGTTAGCTTTTTTAGCTTGAACTCTTTTCAAAGTAGAAGTTGTAACTGATCCTCCTGGGAAATGAAATATTGTTGTCAATTCTTCGGTGTTGAATATAAACTTGGTACTAGCAATTTTTCTTTTAATATAATTATCTAATAATAAAATTTTCTTTAGCCTCTCCAAACCTCTTTGTGGACGATTAAAAAAATCTGATACAGATGGAATTGTTTTATCATCTGGTTTAAATGAATTCAAAGTAGAGTCATTGAATTGCTGTAATGCACTTATTACTGATTTTACTGGAGATGGGTTAAATATTGACTTTGGAGCGATATATATAATCCTAAAAGCAGTTAAGAACCCAGGTTTTGTCATACTAGATTCAATTACCTCAATCATATTTTTTTTACCTGGAGTCAAATTCTGATCTACTCCAAATTTCTGTTCTTTAGGAGTTGGTGGTTTAGGAGCAGGAACTAGACCAAAAGAAATAAATTCTATAATTGGGGCTATATATTTATCTAAAAATGTTCTTTTATCTTCACTACCCCTTTCTAAAATTTTATCTAATTCTTTTTTACTAACTTTTGTCCAAGAGTCATCAAGTGGCACAATTGGTAATTGCAACCAAACCTGTTCAGTTGGTTCTATGTTAGACATAACTTCTAAGACTTGGGATAAAGGGTCATTAATTTTCGCATCGATATTAGGGTCTAAGAATTGTTGATAAGTTCTAATTGGATAAGCATCATTTTTAGACATACCTAAATCCAATCCAAACACATCATATTCTACTTCTAATTTATCATTAGTATAACCCTTAGTATAATCAGAAACTTCAGTAATCTCAACTTCTGGGAAGGCTGCATATATTCCACTCTCTACCATTTTTCTATATTTGGTATGAGTTCTAATTAAAAAATGCAAACTTCCTCCAATAGATACCATCTCTAATGAAAACATATCTGGCAAAGCTCCTTCTACATTAGTTTCCCACCAAGAATAGGAAGATTGCCCACCGTGTAGTGTAGTCAAAAATTGTTCCATAGATTTAGGTGTTTTTTCCTCACCTTTTTCTAGTACAATCTCTAATAATACAAATTCCAAATTCTTTGATATCCAATTACCTCTAATATAATCATAATATAAGGTTTTGAGAATTGTCCATAAAATCATAGGTAGCCAGACCCACCAAGTACCAGCTATAGCTTGAAATAAAAAGAATGGATTATCTATTGATATATATTGACTAATTAGATCAAACATAAATATTTATATCTTATATATATAAGTATATCAATTATTATCTACTTCGTCTACTGAACTTTGTTAAGAATTAAAAATAGAAACTATCTTATCATTGAGTTCTTCTCCTACGGTATGTATATCTTTATCTGACACATAATTATAAACTAATACACCTTCTTGATACTCACCCTCTAAGTATGATTGCAAGTGACTCATATCAAAGTTGGGTATATTTATATATCCTTGTTTACTACTTTTAGCATTATCTACTACTATATGCAATCCTATTATATCTTTTGGTAAATATCTAAATAATTCTCTATATATAAAGATTATATCTTGAGGTTTTGTATGAGTTTTATTAAAATCATGAGAAAATAGTTTTGAATAGGCATATCGTATATTTTGACCTTGCTTCTCAAAACTTATAAATTCAAGATGAGCTAAAATGCGACCTATTAATAGCCTTTGTTGATCTGAAATAATAGAGTCTAGAGATTGATTTATAGCTTCATAGTCATTTGGTAATTCTCGTAATGCGATAATTGTTTTTTCTAAAGATAGATTTTTATTATTAGACAATACCAGAGATAAAAGAAGTCCATTTACAATATTTTTGTCATTTAGACTGTGTTTAGAATATGCTTTTATATATTCAAAGATAATTTCTGCACTAGATATGTATTGATTTTCAATAATTGTTCTTTCTGAGTATGGATGTGGGATATTTTTTGCAGAGACGGCAATAGAAGGAGTTTCTAAAAATATATGTGGGTATTGTAAGAAGGTATTACCTAATTGAGTCCAATTCTTAGTGTCTAAAGTAAGTACTAAATCATAAGGATATTTACCTGGTTGAATAGAAACTAAATCTGAATTAAATTTATTTGAAGATGAGTTTATATAAATTCTCAACTCTTTATCATTGGTATCATATTTGATTGATTCTATTGGATATTGAGTTATATCTATACTAATAACAGACTCAACTGAGGCCTGTATGATTGAGGTTACATTGGATAAATCTAAAAAATCAAGCTTATTTTGCAAGTTAACATAAGAAGATAAAATAGTTACATTCTTACCTTCTGCTTTTAATAGTGCAGACATTGCCAAAGCTGTACCCAAAATATCTTCTCCTTGTATTGCTGGTACTGGAATTAAAATTGAATTTGCTTGATGTAGAGTATTATAGATTAACTCTAAATTTTTCTCATTCATAATTAATTTCTATTATCCCGTTTTTTATACCAAATTCTATAAAATACTATTAATAATGGAGATGCAATAAATATAGATGAATATGTTCCAAAGAAAATACCTAAGAATAATGCTAAAGCAAAATATTGAACTGAAGCTCCCCCATAAAAAAATATACCACCTAATACGACTAATAATGTTAATGAGGTATTAATTGAGCGAGTTAAACTCTGATCAATACTCTGCCCTACAATTTCTTCAAATTTATCTCCACCATATCGTCTAACATTTTCTCTAATTCTATCGAAAACTACTATAGTATCATTAACTGATGAGCCTAAAATAGATAATAAAGCAATTATAAATAAAACATCTATTTGTAAGATACCTATATATGATAAATAAGCAAATATAGCAGTTGGTATAATAATATCATGAACTAAAGCTATGATGGCAGTAAGACCATAAAATCTTGACGGAACAGGATAGGACACTCCTCTAAACACATAAGTCATAAATAATATTATAGTAATTAAAACTACTATAATAGCTATTATGGATCTATTTTTCAACTCTTTTCCTATAGTAGAACTAATAAGTACATTAGACTTTTCCTTAATAATATCAGCTTTGGATATATCCTGAGTATCATATTTTAGAGCTATAGATTCCTTTAACTTTGTATAATCTTCATCATTAATAGGGTTTAATTCTATTTCGAATATGTTATCATTCTTTTTTATTGTTCTTGGTTGTTGACCATTATCCATTAAAGCTTGTTTTAAGTCTTCACTAGATAAATCAGGCTTACTAGTAATCTCCCAATCTAAAGTTCTACCTCCTATAAAATCTGGACCTAATTTCAAACCAAATACTAATATACTAGAAATTGAAGCTACAACTAAAGTAAGTCCTAGTATTAACCATATTTTAGTGTATTTTATAATCCACATAATTATTTCTGTAATGTTATAAATTTACCAAATTTAGTGCCTAGTAGCCACTTTTGATAACCTAATAAAGTAACAAATAATCTACTGACCGTAATAGCGGTAAATAAACTAACTACTATACCAATTACTAAAGTTAAACCAAATCCTCTAACCACTCCAGAGGCTAGATAAAATAGAATAAGAGCTGAAATTAAAGTAGTAACCTGAGAGTCACGAATAGATTCCCATGCTCTTCTAAATCCCTCTTGAGTACTTGCGTCAAAGTCTCTACCACTTTTAAGCTCCTCTTTCATCCTCTCAAAAATAAGAACATTACCATCTACAGCTAGACCGATACTAACTATAAATCCAGTAATACCAGCAATGGTAAGAGTAAATCCAAATAAATTAAATATAGCTAAGACTAAAATTGAATATATAGCTAAAGCAAATACCGCAACAACTCCTAAAGCCCTATAAAAAACAATCATAAAAATAGCAACTAATAATAGTCCTACAGCTCCAGCTTTTATACTCTGATATAAAGACTCTATACCTAAGCTAGCCTCAACGGTTTGTTGAGATGTAATCGTAATTGGTACTGGTAAAGCTCCAGCATTGAGTCCATCTACTAATTCTTTAGCTGAGGTAGCTGTAAAGTCTCCAGAAATAGTAGCTTGACCATTTGGAATTTCTTGGTTAATACGAGGAGCACTAATTACATCCCCATCTAAAAGTATATATAATATTTCTCCAATATTATTTTTGGTAAAGTCAGCAAATCTCTTTTTGCCTTCATCATCAAAACTAACTCCTACTTGTGGCTGTTGAGTTTGAGGATCAAAAACAACCTCAGCAGTTTTGATATTTTTTCCTGTTAATACAGCTGGCTCTATAAAGTATGGATTTTGAAATTTTTCAAAATTTCCAGTTTTGAATTGTTCTAATAGTTGCTTAGTTTCTTCAGCAGGACGAGCTTGATAGAAAGTTAAGTTTGGAGTTTGGCCAATTTGTTTAACCGCTTCTTCAGGATTTTCAATACCAGCAAGCTCCACTACTAATCTAACAGTATCTCCTTCCTCTAAATATATTCTTGGCTCACTCACTCCAAAACTATCTACTCTCTTAGTAACAACTTTTTGTAAACTATCTAAAGCCTGACTTTTATCAGATTCACTTACCTCACTCAAATCAACATCATAAACTACTCTAACACCACCTTGTAAATCTAGACCTAGTATAAATGTATTGTCTGGTAATTTAGAGACTTCTCTTTGGGCCAACCATTGATCAAAACCTCTTTGTTTAAAAGGTAATTGTTCCCAATTAGATAATTTCTCAATTCTAGAATTCAGATAATCTACAGCTATATTAGCTGGTTTTGCATAAATATAAAATAAAGATGTTATAGATAATAAAACTATTCCTATAGATTGCCTTACTATATTCCCTTTTTTAGTCTTACCCTTAATACAATACCAAATAAAATTTAATAATATACTAAATGGCAACCATATTATATTCAACACATTCTTAGATAGTCTTTTCAGCCAATTCAGCATAATTTTATAGTTGGTCAAATTACATTCCCATGCCCATCTCAGACGCTACTTCTTTTTGTAAATCTTTTTTAGCAGATTCGATTGTCTCAATTATAGTTTTTTCTAATCTTGATTTATCCTGCATTAGCTCATCGCTAATTTTTAATTCTTTGATAGCCTGAGTCCCATCCATAGTAACAGAAACTCCTTTATAATCTTTAGTAATTCTTTTTTTAGCTAACTTTTTTTGTAGCTTTTGCATCTCAGAAAATTGAGAAAACATTTCTTTTGCTTGATTAAATCCATCGAACATTCCCATATTAATATCTATTAACTATTACTATAGTTGTAATTATAACACAAAATTTTATTTTTGAGAATAGTTTGTATTTAAATTAATAAATTATAAGAATTCTTTACCTAATTGGCGAGCAACAAAAAACATTCGCATACTTCAGAACTTTTACTGCTCCAAAAGTAATTTTTTATAGACATTGTAAGTTTGTTTTGCCATATTAGACCAAGTGAATGATTTGGCTCTCTCTAATCCCTTATCTTTATATTCTTTAGCTACCATAGGGTTGTGAACTAAAGTTGTTATTGCACTTGTAATCCCTTTAAGATCATAGGGATCTAACAAGATCCCAGCACTTCCTACAACTTCAGGTAAACACGAAGAATTGGAACTAATAACTGGAGTATTTAAACTCATAGCTTCAATTAAAGGAATACCAAAACCTTCATATAGACTCAAGTAAATAAAAACTTTAGCTTTTTTTAATAACAATATTTTTTCTTCATCTGTAATAAATCCAACAAATATTACTTTATCTTGTAGACCATATTCTGCAATTACTGTATCAATTTGAGTGTCATAATTATAGCCTTTACCACCTGCAATTATAAATTTTAGTTTACTGTCTGAATGAAATTTTAAATATTCAGCAAAAGCCTTAATTGATGTTGGTATATTTTTACGAGGCTGAAGACTACCAAGATATAGTATATATTCTTCTTTTAATACCATATTTACCTTTTGAGAGGTGCTAATTACTGTCGGTATATTATTTATATACCCTCCATTATATATAGTATGTACTCTCTCTAAATCTGTCCCGAAAATATTTTGGATTGCATATTTAGAGTGTTTAGATACTGTTATGATAGCATCTGATTTTTTTATTGACTGTGGAATCAAAATGTTTAATAAAAATTTATCCAAAAACTTAATATGATGCGGTACAAATTTCCAAGATATATCATGAATAGTATTGAGCATTTTGGTATACTGAGGCAAACCAAATAAAGGAGCAATATATTGAATATGTAATAAATCTATATGATATTTGTGACAAGCTCTAGGTAGTAAATATTCGGTCCATATTAACTTAGAGTTTGGCAATAAAGGAATAACTCGCCAATTTTGAGGTAAATCTTTTAAGATCTTGATTTGATACCAATCTTCTGTATCAGTAAATAAATAAAAATTATGTCCTACCTCTAATTGGATTAAACCCTTAATTAATTCCAAAGTATAGACTTCATCACCAGTACGTTTTTTACCTATTGCTCTTATATCTATAGCTATATTCATATCTTACTCTTTAAAACCTCTATTCTGATAATACCACTCATATACTTTTTTAGTAATAGGGATAGTGGTTTTAAAACTCTCATCGCCTTCCTCTACAAGTACAATTATAGATATTTGGGGCTTTTCTGTTGGGCCATAAGAAACAAACCAAGAATTATTTTTAACTCTACCAGTTTGAGCAGTCCCAGTTTTACCAGCAGTTGAGAAAGGTAAGTCCTTTAGTTGATAAGCTGTCCCATCTGTAATAGTTTGGCGCATTGCTTCTTTTATTATATTATAATTTTCTTCAGCTACTGGAACTTCTTTTAAAAGATTGTTTTCTTTTACTTCTGAGTCTAATTGATCATCTTTTCTAATTCCTTGATATAAATAAGGTTTATATAATTTACCTTTAGTAGCAATGGCATTAACACTATTAAGAATTTGTATTGGAGTTGCAAGCATCCCACCTTGTCCAATAGAGGCATTATAGGTGTCTCCCAAAAGCCAAGATTCTTTTTTTGTTTCCTGTTTCCAAGTAGCATCGGCTACATTACCCTTAACTTCACCAGTTAAATCAATTTGTGTATACGATCCGAAACCATAATATCTATAATATTGTGCTAATTTTTCAATTCCCAAACCTTTTTGTTTTGGAGTTCCACCCACAAAAGTGTAATAAAATACATTAACAGAATCAGAAATAGATTTATAAGTATTAGAAATACCATGAATTTTCCAATCTGGATATACAAAGGGTTGATCTGGATTATAAGGATTGTCTACTATTAATTTACCAATAGGATCATTAATGGTAGTATTAGCTGTAATAATACCTTCCTGAAGTAAACCAGTAGCAATCAGTGGTTTCACTGTTGAAGCTGGTGCATATTCTCCACCTATACATCTATTTAGAAGAGGGTTATCTTTATTTGCTAATAAATTATCATACTCTTCTTGACTAATACCTTTTGTAAATAAATTATTATCAAAACTTGGAAGACTAACCATTGCTAAAACCTCACCTCTTTGGGGATCCATAACTATAGCAGCTGCTTTTGTTAAATCTGTCCCAGCCAACACCTCTTGTATACTATCTTGTAATACTTTCTGTAATTCTGCATCAATAGTTAATTGTATTGAGATACCATTCTGTACTGACTTAATAGGTATTTCGCCATTACGAGGATTTATTATACCATAATCTCCCTTTAATTTAGTCTCATAAACCTTTTCAATACCCTTTTTACCAATAATATCATCTCTTAAATATCTTGGGTTATTATCTATATCTATATTAGATAATTTACCAGTATATCCTATTAAGTGTGAGAAATATTGTGCATCTGGATATCTCCTAATATTAGACCTAGACAATTCAAATCCAGGATATTTATCCTGACTAACTTCAAATGCTATGGCTTGTTCCTGAGGAACACTATCTAATAGCACTATTTCTTCTTCCTGACTACTCAAATCTTGATTGAAAGTTTCTTCGTCTAAATTAAAAAATTTTTTGATATCTTGCACAACTTGAGTCCTTAAATCTTCGTCTTTAGGCAACAATTTAGGTTTAAATATTAAAGAAAACACTACCTCATTATAAGCCAATATAACACCATTCCTATCATAGATATTACCTCTTAATGGCTTAATATAATTTTTACTTATAATTCTAGATTGAACTAAATCTTGTTCTTTTGTATTACCAAATTGCAATTGAAAAACACGGAACCAGAATAATCCTATGGCAAGTATAATTATAATTCCTAAAAATATAACCCGCTTATAATTATCTAAATCATTAATGTATAGAGCTGAATTTCCATCTCTATCTAAAAATAAATCTTCTGGAGTAATATCGTTATCAAATAGATTTTTCATATACTTTTAATTTTTCAGCCATATAAAGTACTATACCTATCCCAATCCCATTTACTGATGTATATATCCCCCAATTAATATAATCTATATTAAATTTATTCAGTATTAAGTGAGAAAATGATAAAAATATAGTAGCCATAATGCTCTGTACGGGCCAGCTTTTATCAAGAGTAATACTGCCAATATACACAAATGTACTCCATAGAAAATAATACAAGGCAAATTGCCACCACGGAGTCAAACTAGAGACTTGTAATATTAATACAATTATAATATTCCATATTAATAAAGCCCAATATTGACGATCTAAAATATAAACAATCAGAGTTCCTAGAAAAAACAATGGGAAAAATATACTAGGTATTATAATATGTAAAAATATGCCGAGTAATAATATTAAACTCAATACCATAACTTAAGTTTTTAAAATAAATACTTCGGAAAGTTGATAGAAATTAATAGGATAATTAACTATAATTTTATGGAATAAATCCCCTTCTGATACTGACTTCACTTTACCAATTTTTAAGCCGGCCGGAATGGTATCTGTAGCGGTAGTAATAATATTATTTTCTTGATTGACTGATTCTAATTTAGAAATTGAATCAACTTCAAGAGAAGTTCCGAAATTAGATTTCAAAATACCTTGAGAAGAGTTTGCATTTTGTATAGATACTGATATTTTAATATCAGCATCATTCAAAAATTGTATTTTACTTGAATATGCAGAGACCTCCTTAACAATACCGACTAAATGACCTAAGTAAATTACTGGCTGACTTACTTTTACCCCCTCATTCTCACCAACGCCTACCAAAGCTGAGCTACGGGTAAAATTATTATCGAAAGTAATGATTTTAGCCTGAATTGGAGTAATACCAATTTCATTTTTAGTTTCAATCGCACTTTTTAGTAATTCATTTTCAGACTTCAAATACAAAAGACTTGCTACCTCCGCTTCTAGTGCAATAACTCTAGATTGTAGCTGTTCTTGTGATAACTGATTATTTGTCTCTAACATATCTCCCAATGCAACTAGTGGTAATTTACTCAGCATTTTACTAATAAACCCAGATAAGACTAGAGTTAATATCACAATCAAAGATATACTAGCTATAATAATAGATTTATATTGTTTTATCATATCTATAAATTAGGTCTTTTACCTATATCTAGGGGAATTAATAATTCCTTAAGAGAATCCAAATCTTCCAGAACCATACCTGTTCCCCTGACTACTACAGTCAAAGGATCAGAGGCAATCAAAGTGGGTACTCTAGTAGTATTCGTAATCAGAACATCTAAACATTTTAATAGAGCTCCACCTCCTGCAAGAATTATCCCTCTCTCCATAATATCACCAATCAATTCGGGAGGAGTCTCCTCAATTGAAGTCTTGACCGCACTAGCAATTTGCATAATAGAATTAGCCATAGCCTTTCTAATATCAGTGTCATTCACTACAACTTCTTTTGGGAGTCCAGAAATAATGTCTCTACCTTTAACTCCCATTTCCATAGGCTCACTTAAAGCATAGGCAGAACCAATATTAATCTTAACACTTTCAGCCGTTCTCTCTCCAATGGCTAATTTATAATGTGTACGGATATACCTAATAATATCAGTGTTTAATTTATCCCCAGCCACTCTAAGGCTTTTAGAAATTACTACACCGCCCAAAGACATTACAGCTATCTCAGTAGTTCCTCCTCCTATATCTACAATAATACTACCAGTAGCTTCTTGAATTGGAAGTCTAGCCCCAATGGCTGCCGCGATTGGCTCTTCAATCAAATATACCTCTCTTGCTCCAGCGTTACGAGTTGCATCATATACCGCTCTTTTTTCTACTTCTGTAACTCCAGAGGGGATACCAACTACTACTCTAGTTTTCCAATGATGTAAAAACCCCCGCTTAGTAACTTTATTTAGAAAATATTTTAGCATATGTTCAGTTATCTCAAAGTCTGAGACAACACCATTAACCAAAGGCCTAGTAGCTACAATATGGGCAGGAGTTCTACCAACCATAGTTTTAGCATCTTGACCAATAGCAAGAACTTGTCCACTTTTTTTATTCACCGCCACTACGGATGGTTCATTTATAACAATTCCTCTATTTTTTACATAGACTAAAGTATTAGCTGTACCAAGATCAATGCCAATATCTTGCCCAAATGAACCTAATAAATTAGATAATAATTTTCCCTTAGATTTTACTTGCCTACTACTTTTCATATATATTCTATTGTATATGAAATTCAAAATTCTGTAAACAGTTTTATATACACTAAAATTTTCCTGTACTTCCAAATCCTCCAGAACCTCTAATTCCGTCACTGACTTCATCTACAAATTCAATCTCACAATGCTCTACTTTTTGAATTAGAAGTTGAATAAATTTAGACCCTTTTTCTAAAACAACAACTTCATCAGATAAATTAATTAGAATAACTTTCATTTCACCAGTATATCCACTATCAATAACCCCTCCCAAACTTTTTAACCCCTTTTGCATAGCTACACTACTTTTGTCCCAAAATAAAGCTACATATCCAGTGGGCAAATCTATAGCCAAGCCAGTAGGGATAATAACTTTTTCTCTCGGGTGTATAATAGTTTTTTCTAAAGTATATAAATCCATTCCAGCGTCTGTAGAGTGAGCATAGCTGGGTAATTTTGAGTCCTTATTAAGTTTTTTGAATCTTATTTTCATCCAATTTATTATAGCATATTATGATGTTATGTTATAATAAATAAACTTAAATCTAAATTTATGCCGAATATATTTTTAGCAAAAACTGAACCATCAACATTTTCTATAGATGATTTTGAAAAAGAAAACATTACTCTTTGGGATGGTGTACATAGTTATCAAGCAATTAATATAATCAAGACTTGGCAAGTTGGAGACTATGTTTTAATCTATCATTCAGTCAAAGATAAATGTTTAGTTGGTTTATCTAAGGCAATAGAAGAACCATATCATAACTTAGCTGATTCTAGATTTAGTTGGGCTTCAAAATTAAAATTTATATATAAATTTAAGCCAAATGAAAGAATAAGCTTAGCTAAAATTAAGCAAAGTAATTTATTTGATAATTTTCTTTTAGTTACTAATAGCCGACTCTCTGTAATGCCATGCCCCGATAATTTTGTAATTTGGATAAAAGAACAAAATCCTAAATTGAAAGATTTATTAAGTAATAAAATCTAAAAAACAATAAAGTATGCAGGATATTGAGCATAATATTATCTACGAATTAAATATATATTCTACAGATTTTAGCGATAAACTGATATCAATTTTGTCTAATTCAAAAATAAATAAAATATCCATAACTAATAAAAAACATAATACTCCTATATTAGAAATTATAAAAAAAATCAAAGATATAAATCCTAAATTAGAAATCATACCCTACTATTCCTTGAAATATAATCAACAATCTTCCACACAAGAGACTGCTTTAGCTTTTATTGAGAAGCTAAAAGCATATCAAAATCTAGGCATTAAAGAAGTTTTATTAGTAAGTGGAGTTCCCAAATCGAAATACAATACTATTCAAACTTTAGATGCTTTAAGGACAATCTATACATCAGAGCAATTACCTAAAATTGCTGTTGCTTATAATCCTTTTCTAAATGGAATAGAGTTAGAAATGGAAAATACTTCTATTAAGTCTAAACTTCAATCTGGGATAATATCTAGTGTATATCTACAGATAGGAGTAGACTTAAAAATACTAAGAGAATCTATACAATATTTAATAAAATTACAACCAAAGCTGAGTGTTTGTATTAGTATAATTAATCCTACCCCTACCCGTCTAGCTCAATTCAATTATAGACCTTGGAAGGGAGTTTATTTACCAAAAGAGTATCTAAAATCCACAACAAATGCTATAAACATTAATCAAGATATTTATCGTTTAGCACAAGAACTAAATATAAACATTATACAAGGCGATTAAATTTATGTTACAAGATTTATTATCTGAGCCAAGCTGGAGAAAAGCTCTATATAAAAAATTACAAAAAGAATATATCAAAAATTTATATCAATTCATTAGATCGGAATATATAAATAATAATATTTATCCAAGTTGGGATAATATATTACTAGCTCTAAATATATGTCCTATAAGTCAAATCAAGGTTGTAATTATAGGACAGGATCCATATCACAAACACAATCAAGCTACTGGATTGGCCTTTAGTATACCAACTCATTCTACTATTCCACCATCACTTAATAATATATTCAAGGAAATTGAAAATGATTTAAAAATTATACCAAATCAAAATGGAGATTTATCTCGTTGGACAAAACAAGGAGTATTATTACTTAATACAACCTTAACCGTAAGAGAGCATAAACCTGCATCACATAGAAATAGAGGATGGGAAATATTTACAGATAATATAATAAAAATTATATCTGAAGAAAAAGATCATATAGTTTTTATCCTATGGGGTAAATATGCTCAAACTAAAAAAACTCTAATAAACCAGAATAAACATCTAATTTTAGAATCAAATCACCCATCACCACTATCCGCATATAGAGGTTTTTGGGGTAATAAACATTTTAGCCAAACAAATGAATATCTAATAAAGCATAAAGTTAAACCCATAAATTGGATATAAACAGTAGTGCTAGTTTTTATATTTATTAAATAGATAAGTTTTTAATTTCTTGTAAAATTATTTCTACACCCTCTTCTACAGTTAAATTATTGGTATTAATTTCAATAGCATCTTCTGCCTTACGCAAAGGAGAATGATCTCTTTCAATATCCTGCCTATCCCTTTTAGAAATTGATTCTAAAATATGTTCATAATTAGCCTCTAAACCATCTTTTTGCATTTGAGAATATCGTCTTTTAGCTCTTATTTCTAGTGAAGCTGTAAAATAAAATTTATAATTAGCATCTGGGAACACTACCGTCCCCATATCTCTACCCTCTACGACTATATTTTTATCTTTAGCATAATTTCTTTGAATCTCAACAATTTCAGCACGAATAGAAGGAATACTAGCAATGTTAGCTACATTATCAGACACATTTTGCTCTCGCAATACATTATAATTAATATTACCATAATCTAATTCTTGAGATAATTTTAATAAAACATCTGGATCATTGAGATCCAGATGTTTTATTAAAGCATTAAAAGTAATCCAGCGATATAAAGTTCCTGAGTTGAGATTATAATATCCTAATCGTTTGGCTAATAATTCAGCTGTCGTACTCTTACCAGTTCCTGATGGACCATCTATTGTAATAACCATATAATTTTTTCACTTAATCTATATAAAACCTAGAAATTATAATATCATAAATTTTATAAGTTGTAAAAAATTAAACCTATATTTCATACATTATCAATGCTTCAATACCTCTAGATAAACTTCTTTTGGAATGTGAATACGGGCAGTATCACGCATTCTCTTTTTACCCTCTTTTTGTTTTTTAAGTAACTTGTCCTTACGAGTTCTATCTCCTCCATATAGTTTAGCTGTGACATCTTTTCGGAAAGCTGAGAGAGTCTCTCTGGCAACTATAGTGCCTCCTATAGTTGCTTGTAAGGCTACGGTGTACTGCTGTCTAGGTAAGGATTGTTTTAATTTATGAACAATTCTCTTACCTTCATCATGAGATTCATCTTTATACACTATATGAGACAAAGCTTCTTGAGCCTCTCCTGCCACCATTATGTCTAATTTAACTAAATTAGCCTCTTGTGGGGGTAATGGATAATAGTTTACAGAAGCATAGCCTGAAGTGATGCTTTTGAGTATATCATAAAAATCAACTATAACCTTAGCTAGTGGAATTTTATATTCTACTATAGCTCTATCTTCTCCAATATATTTAGTATTAATAAATTGTCCTCGTCTTTTTTGTAACAAATCCATGACTGAACCTATATAATCTTTAGGTGTCATTATTTCTAGCCTCACATAAGGTTCTAAAATCCTAGCTAATTTTGTATTGTCTGGAAAGTCTGAGGCAGAATAAATTGTATACGTATCTCCATTAGTTTGCTCTACTATATAGGCTACTGAAGGGGTGCTAATTATTAAATCCAAATCATATTCTCGTCTCAATCTCTCAGTAATAATATCTAAATGTAACATACCCAAAAATCCACATCGAAAACCTTTACCTAGAGCTTCTTTGGATTCAGGTTCGAATACAAGAGAAGAGTCCGATAATTGCAATTTATTCAGAGCATCCCGCAATATGGGATATTCTTCCGTACTTTCCACAAAAATACTGGCATAGACTACTGGTACTGGTTCCATATACTCTGCTAATGGAGGTAAGTCTTGCCCAACAGGATTTTTAATAATGGTATCTCCTACTCTAACATTCTCTACATTTTTAAGACCTGTAGCTATATAACCTATCATACCAGCAGAGAGAGTATCTAGTTTTGTCATTTTGGGCGTAAAAACTCCTAATTCTAATACCTGAGCTTCCTGTTTTTTAGCTAACATTTTGATATTATCGGCAGTTGAAATATGTCCATCTACAACTCTAATATGAGCAATTACTCCTTTATAAGAATCAAAAGCAGAGTCAAATATCAAAGCTCTAAAATCATCCGGGTTAACAGAATTAGTTTTCGGGGCTGGAATTTCTGTTATAACTCTATCTAATAATTCAAGTACTCCCTGTCCTGTTTTACCTGATATTTCTAAAATCTCAGATTCCTCTACTCCTAATAATTCACATATTTCCTGTTTTACTTCAGCCACTCTAGCATGTGGTAAATCTACTTTATTCACTACAGGAATAATCACCAAATCTTGATCTATAGCCAAATAAACATTAGCAATAGTTTGTGCCTGTATACCTTGAGTGGCATCAACTAATAAAATTGCCCCCTCAACCGCCGCCAGACTGCGAGAAACTTCATAAGAAAAATCGACATGTCCTGGAGTATCAATTAAATTAAACATATATTCTTGATTTTGGTATATATATTTTACTCTAACTGGTTGCATTTTAATCGTAATCCCACGCTCTTGCTCTAATTCCATAGAGTCCAAAAGTTGCTCTTTCATATTTCTCTTCT
The DNA here is from genome assembly GCA_032117235.1 of Minisyncoccota bacterium. Classification (GTDB taxonomy): domain Bacteria; phylum Patescibacteriota; class Minisyncoccia; order SW-4-49-11; family SW-4-49-11; genus CALRBF01. The sequence continues at coordinate 24,785 of JAULZW010000012.1, forward strand.
CAACAGTTTGAGTCAATTCTAAAATACGATCAGACAAGGTTGATTTACCATGATCAATATGAGCGATAATACTAAAATTTCTAATATATTGCATATGACATATATTATAGCTAAAATTTGGATATTTTACAAATTAAAGAAATAATCGAGCTCCATCAAGGAGTTCGGTTATGAGTTGTTGATTCTAACTTAGATGAATATTCTTCTAGAAAAAATATCCCCACTGCGAAATAACAAATACTAAAGCAAACTAAGCACACCCGAGCTAATATATTTCCTTTTAGAAAAAAACAAACAAGAACAATAGTTGTAATATGGAAAATTATGCAAAGTAATAAGATAGCTAAAGTTAGTGTTTTAGACATAAGAAGATAAAGAGCAACATCTAAAATAGATTACCCTAAACCACCTATCCTGTCAGATTATAACTTAGACTGATTTTTATTCGATAAGACTTTAGTTAAGCCCAATTTCCAAATAATAAAAATATAAATAGCAAGGGCTGGAAAGGATGCTCCTAATACTTGAATTATAAGTGATAGAAAAGTTTCTGTTCCCAAATATGATCCTATAAAATGTTTTAGAATATAAGATATTCCCAGCATTCCAAATGACCACATCGATACTTGTAATCCATATATAATTGTTCTAATAACACTACCATGATTGATGGCTCTAAATATAATAAATATATATATAAGACAAGTGATGACCATAGTTATAGAAAAGGCTGCTGCTACCCCCAATACTCCCCAGTAATGGCTCAAAAATATAGCTAATACTATATTAATTATCATACTAATAATTCCCACTATCATTGGAGTTTTAGTATCGTGCCTTGCAAATAAAGCTCTACTCAGTAACGGTATTAAACCTTGAAAAGGTATAGAAAGGGCTAAAATAGTAAAAGTGTTAAAAGTAATTCTAGTTGCCTCCCAATTGAATCCCCCACCACCATACACTATTCTTACAATTTGAGACCTGAAGTTTAGCATTAACATCATTACAGGTATAAGTAATAATAAATTCTTAGCTATGCCATTAATCACATAATTTCTAAAAACCTCTTCATCTTCTTTAGCATAAGCTTCAGTCAAAAATGGGAATATAGCAGTGGCAAAGGATATAGCAATTACTCCTATTGGCAAAGCATTAAGATTAAAGGCTAAAGTAAAATAGGTTACCGCGTCTGGTTTAGTTGAGGCAATAATAGTCCCAATGAATAGACTTAACATTGCAGTATCTATTACTAATAATCTTGGCCAATACAAATCCCATAGTCTTTTTAGATTTTTAAGATATAATTTGGTATCTACTTTTAGACTAATATTTAGTTTTAAAATACTAGGAATCTGTATAAGAAGATGAAAGACAGCTCCCAAAACTACTCCATAACCTAATCCAGCTACTCCCCAAATTGGATACAACCAAATGATTCCAATTATAATTCCAATATTATAGACAATTGGGGCAAGAGCTACTATTATAAATTTTTTATGCGCATTAAGAACACTAGATAAAACACTAGATACGCTGAATATAAAAGGTGATATTGCCATAATACGAGTAAGAGTGACTGTATCTGTAAATTTCTGTCCTTCATAGGAAATAGCTACTAATTTAACTAAATAGGGTGCAAAAACAATCATTATTATAGATATTATACCCATCACAGCTCCTACAATTAGCAAAACATCATCTACTAAACTCTGAGCTTCTTGCTGTTTATCTTTACGATGAATTAATCTACTAAATAGCGGTATAAAAGCACTAGATAATGTACCTAAAATCAAAATATTATATAGAAAATCTGGTATTCTAAAGGCTGAAAAATAAGCATCTAGAATTGATGTGTCAAAATTACTGGTTAATAATCTATCTCTAAATAATCCCAATAAACGAGAAAATATACTTAAGATAACCAAATATCCTGTAATATGTATAATAGCTGACTTAGGCAAAAATTGCTTTAATTTTTTTACTGAAAACATAATAAAATTATTATACACTATTTTAGTATAAAATAAAACAGATTTCTCAATATTAGAGAAATCTGTTTTATTCAATCAATCAATAACTAGATCAGATATTAGTAAATAGCTTTTAGCAACAATCTGACGCACCTTGTCTCAAAAGACAAGGATTTTTTGGTGTAAAAGTTATCAAGATATAAATCTTGACCGACCATTCCTTGTTGAATTACTTCAACAGGCATATCCTTAGAAAGGAGGTGATCCATCCACAGCTTCCGCTACGGATGCCTTGTTACGACTTAGTCCTTGTTATCGATCCTACCGTGGTATGCCCTAGATGGACATGCTTCGGGTATTACCGACTCCCCTGACTTGACGGGCGGTGAGTACAAAGCTCGAGAACGTATTCACCGCAGCGAGGCTGATCTGCGATTACTAGCGATTCCAGCTTCAAAAGGGCGAGTTGCAGCCCTTTATCCGAACTGAGGAAAGGTTTAGGAGATTAGCTTCACTTTACAGTGTCGCGACTCATTGTCCTTCCCATTGTAGCACGTGTGTAGCCCAAGGCGTCGAGGAACACGCTGATTTGACGTCGTCCTCTCCTTCCTCCTGGTTAACCCAGGCAGTCGACACAGACACTTGTAACTGAGTCTGAGGGTTGCGCTCGTTTCCCGACTTAACGGAACACTTCACAGCACGAGCTGACGACAACCGTGCATCACCTGTCTAACGATCTCGAAGACAGTCTCTGTTTCTAGAGACCCACAGTTAGATTTCTAGCCTTGGTAAGGTTCCCCGCTTAATATCGAATTAAACCACATGCTCCACCGCTTGTGCGAGCTCCCGTCTATTCCTTTGAGTTTTAATCTTGCGATCGTACTTCCCAGGCGGAACACTTAACGCGTTAGCTTCGACACTCCGAGGGTCGATACTCGAAATGTCTAGTGTTCATCGTTTAGGGTGTAGACTACGCGGGTATCTAATCCGCTTCGATACCTACACTTTCGTCTCTGAGTGTCAGCAATGTCCCAGTAAGCTGCCTTCGCCTTTGGTGTTCCCCATGATATCAACGCATTTCACTGCTACACCATGAGTTCCGCTTACCTCTAACATGCTCTAGAATAACGGTTTCAATACCAGACCTCGGGTTGAGCCCGAGAATTTAAGTAAAGACCTTTTATTCAACCTGCAGACGCTTTACGCCCAATAAATCCGGATAACGCTTGAGGCCTTCGTATTACCGCTGCTGCTGGCACGAAGTTAGCAGCCTCTATTAGAATGGTACTCTCTCTTGAATTGCTCCCATTCGACAGAAGTTTACACCCCACAGGGCTTCTTCCTTCACGCGGCGTCGCTCCGTCACGCAAATATGCGCATTGCGGAAGATTCTCGGCTGCTGCCTCCCGTAGGAGTATGGACCGTGTCTCAGTTCCATCGTCGGGGGTCACCCTCTCAGGTCCCCTACGCGTCATAGCCTTGGTGAGCCATTACCTCACCAACAAGCTGATACGTCCAAGGCCTCTCCCAAAGCACCGAAGCTTTACAATTTAATCTTTCGAATAAATTGACCATCTTGTATTAGCTTGCGTTTCCGCAGGTTATCCAAGACTTTGGGGTAAGTTACCAAGGTTATACTGACTCGTTCGCCACTAATATTCTTAAATGCAAGCATAAAAAAATATCCGTTCGACTTGCATGCCTTATCCACGCCGCCAGCGTTCATCCTGAGCTAGGATCAAACTCTCATTGAAAACGTCAGATTGTTCCTAAAAAACATCTACTCTTTAAATATTCAGGATATAGTTATTGAACCTTACAATTTTTAGTTGTAAGTTGATTGAATTATAAATGAACTGTCTTATGTATTTAAGACGGTATGTATATAATAATTTAAATATAGACTTTTGTCAAGAGATTTAGAGACACTTTTTATTTATTTTTGATTCAATCTAGGAAATATCTGTAATTCCTCACCATTTAAGAGTTTTTGCATCAATATTGAGGTGCTTGGCATAATAGGACTTATAACTTCTGTAATCAAAGCTAAATCTTGTAGCCACTTTTTAATATTTTGTTCTAATTCTAATTTTTGACCTGATTTATATAATTCCCAAGGTTTAGTTATCTCAATTTCTCTTCCAACATTAGTTATCATTAAAAAAATAATTTTTATTGCACCATAAATATCATTTTGTTCCATACTATTTTTATAAAAACCATATAATGATTCGCTACTTATTGATTTTGAAGATAATAAACTATCTATCTCAATATCAAATTTACTAGTGTCATTCAAACCTAAGTTTATAAGAGATTGTATTTTTTCTGTATCGTCAATAAAGTCTGGTAATTCAAAGAAAAGTTTTATATCATATTTCTTAGCCATACCAACTACTCTGCTAAAGGTATTCCCAAATTTATTAACTAATTCTGAGTCATAAACAGACATAATTTTCTCTTTGGTAATATCTCCGTCATTGCCAATTTTCATTTCTCTTAAGATTACATATCTTAGAATATCATCACCAAGATTATTTGTGATTTGATTAAATTCCTCAATTATATCTTTAGGAACTATCACATTCCCAATGCTTTTACTCATTTTTCTACCTCCTGATAATAAAAACCCTGTAATTAACATTGTCTTTGGTAATTTATCCTCAGGTACTCCAATAGCTAATAAAAAGGCTGGCCAAAATATAGTATGAAATTTCATTATATCCTTACCTAAAACCTGTAAGTCTGGAGCCCAAATATCTTGGATTTTCTCAAGAATTTCATCTATGGATAAATTACTAATATCAATATTCTTACTAGCTATAATTCCAGACATATAATTAAACAAAGCATCAATCCACACATATAAAGTTTGTGTGGTATCAAATGGAATAGGTATCCCCCAACTTACCTTTTCTCTCGTGACAGAAAAATCTACTACATCTGGATTTTTAAGCAATTCTAGAGCCTCATTTTTTCGTGATTCTGGAATAATTTGAATAGTATTATTCTCTATTAACTCACGAACTCTATTTTTATACTTAGTAAGCCGAAAAAAGTAATTTTTCTCTAAGATTATCTGAGGTTTTTCATCATGATAGGGACACAAGCCCCCTTCTCTTAATTCAGATTGAGTGACAAAAGATTCATCTCCCACACAGTACAAAGCTTCATAAGAATGGGGATAAACTGCATCATTCTCCAATAATTTGGTAATTACAAACTGACACAGAGCCTTATGTACTGGATTGGTAGTACGAATAAAATAATCATAGCTAAGCCCTAATTTATCCCAAGAATCCTGCCAAATTTTTGACATTTTGTCAGTATATTCTTGAGGAGATAAATTATTTTTCTGAGCAGCATCAGCTACTTTTTGTCCATGCTCATCTGTGCCAGTTAGAAAGAATGCACCCGAAGAAAATTGCCGATGATAGCGAGCTAAGACATCAGCAATAGTAGTGGCATAATAATGGCCAAGATGAGGTTCTCCATTTAAGTAATAGATTGGAGTAGTGACAAAAAATTCTTTCTCTTTCATATATCTATTACTATATCAGATTAATACTTTTGCTTCAAGTAACCAAGTGTTAATCTACTTGATCTCCAAAATTGTATATCTCTGAACACCAGCTGGGGTTTCTACCTCAACCTCTTCACCAACACTACGGTGTATGAAAGCTTGTCCAAGAGGAGATTCATCGGAGATTTTTCTCTCAGCTGGATTAGCTTCTGATGCTCCTACGATTAAAAATTCTCTCTCCCCAGTCCCATTCCTAACTTTAACCTGAGACCCTAAGGACACAAATTGAGAATTAGTTGGAGATTGAACAACTTCAGCATTGCGAATCAAATCTTCTAGTTCTAGGATTTTAGATTCATTGAAGGCCATATCATTTTTAGCCTCATGATATTCTCCATTCTCCTTTAAATCTCCTTGTTCTTTAGCGGCTTTGATTTTCTCGATTATTTCTTTGCGCCTTAAAACCAGAGCTTCAAGTTCTATTTGTGCTTTCTCAAGACCAGATTGTGTCATATGATATTTCTTCATACTTAGATATAATTAGTTTAATAAAATAAAGCAAATACTTATATTTTATATTGAGCTTAATTTTGATTGATGTGATTTGATATTCACTTTTACTGTTAATGGAGTATACTATATATATGTATATTTTGCAAGTAGTACCTCTTATCAAACTTCCAGGCCAAATGAGCCATACTTTAACATATTATTCATCCGAGAGAATACTCCCGGGTAGCCTTGTCCTAGTGGAAGTTCGTACAATATATATTACATCAATTGTTTACTTTTGTCAAGAGCTGACAAAAGATAGACAAAATATCCGTAAATTTGCTAGTTTTAGCCCTAAACCGATAGAAAAAACTTTTTCCAATACTCCTCTTTTAACTAATAATCAATTAAAATTAGCTGAGTGGATTAGCAATTATTATGCTCATCCTTTAGGTAATATCATTAAATGGTTTCTACCTAGATTATCAAATAAAATTAAAAGATATCCCAAAATACTAGAATCTCCTTCTGATAACTTAAAACTTGGTAAAAAATACATACCTAAATTAATCATTTATCCCACCTCCAAAAGACTTAAGCATTACCATCAAATTATCCTTCAAAACCAAGGACAGATTTTAATTTTAACTCCAGACAATATTAGTCTTGAAATGCTAACTAAAGAATTACAAAACTATCAACCTACAATTATTAATTCTCAACTAAAAACTAGTGAGTTTAGAAAAGTATGGATGCAAATAAAATCGGGAGAAGCCAAGCTAATTCTAGGGACAAGGAGTAGTTTATTTCTACCATTTCAAAATTTAGAACATATTATTATAGAAGATGAATCTTCTGAAGCTTATTATTCTTTTGAAACTAAACCACATTATCAGACTACTAAGATTGCAATTAAACTAGCTAAGTTACACAAATCTAATTTAACTTTAGCCTCTAATATACCGAGTATAAATTCCATAAAGATTTTAGAAAAAAATCACTTAACTTTACCAGCTGAATTTTATCCTGCCAATAATAATTTGAAAACTGAATTAATAGAAATGCCCGTAGAATTTTATAAAGGCAACAAAGAATTACTATCTATTCCAGCACAAAAAGCAATCACTGAGTCACTTAAAAAAAATCAATCTGTTATTATATATATTAATCGTCGTGGGGAATCACTATATATGTCTTGCCGTGACTGCGGATATCATTTAAGAGACCCTAAATCTGGTACCTTATTAACAGTCCATAGAGTAGATACTTTATCCAAAAAAATTCCCAACTATAATAAGAGTCAAATCCTGATGTCACATACATCTCGTAAATGGTTCAAGATGATAGATAAATGCCCTCAATGCAAATCTCTTAATCTCAAACAAGGTGGTATAGGTATACAAAAAATCCAATCTATGATACAAGAACTATATCCAAAAACTTCAAACTTTATTCTTTCCAGCGACACTGCGTCTGATGTTAGTACACAGAAAAATATTATAGATAAATTTATACATACCACTCCTGCTATATTACTAAGTACTAGTATGATTCATAAATTTTTAGACATTATACCAAAAACAATCACTATTATTCCATCTGCCGAATCTTTAATTAATTTTCCGGACTACAGTATTCAAGAAAAATCAATCCAGACATTAACTGAACTTATTCAGCATAGTGAAAAAACTTTAATTCAAACCTTCACTAAATGGAATAGGGACGAAGAGCTACCATCTCATATTTATAATATTATCAATAGGCCCATATCAGACCTATGGCAACAAGAATATAATAATAGAAAATTATATCAATATCCTCCTCATTGTCAAATTATTGCCATCCATTCCCAAAATAGCAAAAGAAATTATGCCTTAGATCAAGCCTTAAGAATTAAAAATGCTCTTTATACTATTAATATAAACGCACTAGGTCCATTAGAAAAATATTTAGCTAAAGGAAAAGGAATCTATAAATTTACTCTAATTATACAAAGCACACCTACTCAAGCAAAAGCCATAAAAGCTAAATTAGTACCCATCTTAGAAAGAGGACAAGATATTGAAATCAATCCGCAGAATTTATTATAGAGAGTTTTTATACCTCAACACACCCAGATAACCCCACCAGATCAGGTTCAAAGCTATAGCTATACTAAAGTATTTATAATCTACAATCATTTGCCATAGATTATTATAAAAACTTGTGTTATTATTTTTAACTTTATCATTTTCTCCAGGAATTTTATATTCATCTAACCCTCTGTATCCTATAATTGTATTAGCAGTAGTATTAGATGCACTGTTATCAAGTACTGTTTTATTTATTTTTATATTATTTTGAGCTAATTTCTTTATTTCTGGAATCGCTTTAATTTGATTTACATTCCAAGGAATTACCCTTATTTCTCCATCATAAACTTCTATAAATCCAGTAACTTTCACTATATCCCCTTTTCCCATCTTAGGTTTAGTGATTTTATTAGCATATAGTTTAACTGCTGTGTTCTGGTTTTTGTTATTGATTACCAATTTGTTTTTAGTATTGGTATCCAATATTCCTGTAATATTAACTATTTTACCCCAATCTGAGTTTTCTAATTTTGCAATACTTTGAATTTGTATATCTATTTTATGCTCTGTTATTATCTGTATATTATCTGGAGAGCTAGTTTTAAGATATTGTTGAGTGTCAGTATTATGCCATTCAGCCTGAACCTTAACTATATCACCCTCTTTAAGCGTCGGAAATCTCTTCTTATTATCATAAATTTTGACAACTCTATTGTCTTTGATTATATAAAAACTATTATCCACCAACTCTCCCGCTGAAATTATAACTTGACCTTCTATTTCTATATATTCGCCATCTTCTATAACTGCTAAATTCTCTATATTATCAATTTTGGTATAAGTTTTAGTATTCTCTGAATTAGTATTCTCAGTGAATATATTGGGAGTATTAGGAGTTAAGGTTTGTGTCCAACTCCAAGTTTGCAAAACTGGGATATAGGAGAGACCTTTATAGGCTTTGGTATAAGAGGTCGTGGATTGGATTTGATTATAATTATCTGTGAGAGTAATTGTCTCACTAGTATTATTGAGTGCTATCTTGGTCTCTGATTGATTATAAACTCTATAACCTTTGGCGGGAATAATTCCTGAGAGAATATATATTTTAGCTAAATCAGATATTTCCCAACTTGTTAAATCTATATCTTGTTCCGTATTATTATAAAGTTCTATGAATTCCTCTCCTATAATAGGATACGGGTAAAGTTCAGAGATAATTATACTGCCAACATTATATTTTGGTAGTTGGGGGATTATTGAAATAACTGGCTTTGGCTCAATCGGAATAATTTCTACGGATGGAGATACTGGAGCTATATTAATAGAATTTGGTGAAGGGATTATATTCCAAGCCCAAATATTATCTACATACATATAACTAGATCCTTTTTGAGATGTTTTCATTGTATAATCTACCTGAGATTGAATTTTACCATCTGGGTCATATAGTATAACTGAATCTTGATCATTATTAAGTCCAATTTTAAGACCTATTCCACTCTCTAAGAGCATAAAACCTTTAGCTGGTATAATTCCTGTTAAAGTCTGTATAACAGAGCTTGGTATTGGACTAGTATCAGGAATATCATCTAATTTCCAATTTACTAAATCTATATCTTTATCTGTAGTATTATATAATTCTACAAATTCCTTACCCCCTTCGGCTGGGTTTGGGTAAATCTCAGAGAGAATGACTCCTCCATAATTAATTTTCCCTAGTTCTGGAGTTGGGATAGGACTAGGTGTAGGTGTGGGTGTTGGTGTTGGGGTAGAAGGTATATTAAGTGGAGAATGTGGCTTGACTTCCCATATCAAATTACTAACTTTATGCAGAGATTGAGTATTAGTAGTGGTAGCAGGCCATTTGTTACGAAAATTTACCGCATCAATGGTTATTCCTTTATTATCCCTTAACTCTATATATGCTCCTAAATTATTATTTAGAGATCCAAAATTATTACTAGTTATGTTAATAACATTATCAATAGGTGGCAGACTACTTTGAGCTGAGGTAATTCTACGAATAACTATATACTCAGTAATAGTACCAGATAAAGTTATAGTTCTATCAGATGTACTACTCGATCCTGATAAAATCCTCAAAGTCCAGCCATCTAATATAAGTGGTGTACTAGGATTAGGATTCTTTAGTTCAATAAACTCATCATCAGCGTCAGTCTTATTATCATCAGGCCATATTGTATGTCCTGAATAATTTATTTCGTTAATTTCAACTAATTGAAAACTCGCAAATGTAAAATGTGGGATAAACAAAAATAGCCCCAAGATTAGGGCTAAAAGTTTAGGAGTTTTGGGTGTTGTTATTATTGTCTTGCGATTTTGAATTTGGATCTGTTTTTGTTGGATCATAAGTATATGCATTATGTAATTCTACTTTTCTATTGTCCTCAGCAAATTTTAAGATAATATCTTTCGCCTTATAGGGATATGGGATATTATCAAAGAATAATATCCTCTGATCCGCTCCAGCGGTCTGTATTCGCACATCTCCAAAGTTTAAAATACTAGCAAAAAATCCTTTTGCCACTACTTCTATATCTTGGACATTTCCAATATCTGCCTCGGAGACTTTGCGATTAAAAAAATCAATTTGATCAATAGTCAAGACTCTCTGATTAGTTACAATATAAGCATCAAGATAATAATGTGTCCAAGTCAAAAAAGCAGTATATAAAATAAAGATAATAATCAAAGTTATAATAAAATCAAAAATTGATACTATAAAAGGGTCTTGTAATATGGCTATATTATTAGGTAAAATATTAGATGAAATTAATAATATGACTAAAAGAATTAGATTTAGTATATATGGAACTATTAAGAAAAAAATTGACCTTCTAAATACAATCTTTACTTCTTCATCTTTATGTTGACCTGGAAAATGTAGATGTTTACCTGTAATTCTATCCAGCATATTTTTAATTAGTTAAATTCAAAATAGTTTGTAAATTCGTATACAGTAAAATCAATAATAATACACTACCTACAATGTAAGCAATGGTAGACACTAACCCTACTTTAGTATTTATCCCAAAAGCAAAAATATGATAAATCATAACTGAACTACCTATAATATAGGCTAAAAGTATAATTATATATGTAATAACAAATAATTGATTAGACATAAATTTTTAAATTAGAGGTTTTTAGGTGGTAATTTACCAAAATACTCATAACACAAGCTAGTCACCATTCTACCTTTGGGAGTTCTTTGTAAAAGTCCCTGTCGCATCAAAAATGGCTCATAAATTTCCTCTATAGTCACAGTCTCCTCCGAAGTGGAAGCTGCCAAAGTAGACAATCCTACTGGACCACCATTAAAGATATTCATAATAGTCTCAAGAATTTTTCTATCCCCTGCCTCAAGGCCTTTATCATCTACATCCAGCAGGTCAAAAGTCTCTTTAATAACTTTATCATCAATCACTCCGTCATTATGAACTTCCGCAAAATCTCGTACTCGCTTTAATAATCTATTGGCTACTCTGGGAGTATGGCGACTTCTAGTAGCAATATGCTGATAAACCTCTGGAGAGTCCGCTTTGACCGACAAGATATTACTAGACCGCTTCAAAATATCTATAATATGGTCCTGATTATAAAAGTCAAAACTATAAATATTCCCAAAACGACTACGGAATGGCCCAGATAATGAGCCGAATTTAGTAGTAGCTCCAATCAGAGTAAATTTTGGCAAATCAAGTCTCAAAGTTCGAGCAGATGGCCCCTTACCCACAATAATATCCAAGACGAAATCCTCCATAGCTGAGTATAAAATCTCTTCTAAAGTCTTAGACAGACGATGAATTTCATCAATAAACAAAATATCCCCAGCCTCAATATTAGTTAGTATGGAAGCCAAGTCTCCCGCCTTCTCAAGAGCCGGACCCGAAGTAACCTTCATATTAGACCCAAGATACTTGGCAATCAGATAAGCTAAACTAGTCTTACCAAGTCCAGGAGGACCATAGAATAAAAGATGATCTAGAGCCTCCCCCCTTTTTTGAGCCGCTTGAATAGAGATAGAAAGATTTTTTTTAATTTGATCTTGCCCAATATACTCCTCAAAAGTCTGTGGCCGCAAACTCTGATCTATACTACTATCTTCTTGTATTTCTTTTGATGATGTAATCATAGATTACGATAATTATATAATATAATTATATCATATTTTGAGGGGTTTGTATATAGTTTGGATAAGATAAGAGTGGGCTAAGATTTTTATTCATAAAATATAATTTCTCTTGTCCCGAAATTATATGCATTAAATACAATGTCCCATTCTTTAATAATATCATCAAGCTTTACTTCTTCTCTTGACTTATTATCATATAATGATTGTACATAATATTTTACATTATCATTTAAACTACATCCTTCATTAGCTAATCTGTATAGAACTGACTTATTGTCAGGTGAAAAACTAATAGGAGTCATAGGTTCTTCTGGGTTTCCTTTAAATGAAGCTATTTCTTTACCTGATAATGTCTCTAATACACTATATGAGTTTGGCAGTACGGTAGTATCATCTTCCCCATAACATGTTGGGAACCCTCTTGTAGTAAATGTTTTAGGCTTAGTAAATAATGTATTATCAGTGTTGAATAAATCTATTCTTTCTGAAAGTAAAGAAAATTTTTGATTTGGAAAGGCTGATATTGTTTTATTATCTTTATTAAATATATAGAACTCTTGTCTGAAGGAAGGGTTTTTTGTCGTAGTTTCTAAAGAATAACTTAATAAAATCTTATTTTCAGGCAACCACCTAGGATTGAATATTCCTGAGCGGGTTGTTACTGTTTTAATGATTTCATTTTTTTGACTTTCAATATTATACAAATAAAAATCATAATTTTTATCTCTATTATTAGATTTGTATTTAGATCTTAGGAAAAATACTTCTTTAGAATTAGGAGAAAATATTGGATATTCTATATTAAAACCTGATTTAGATACAAGAATATCTCGAGTTTCTTTAGTCTCTATATTGAATAATTGTAATTTATCAGAACCTGAACCAGATCCATCATATGCATCTTCATACGAAATAAGTAAATTTTTTCTGTCTGGACTAAGGTCTACATTATAAGGTACAAATTGACCAACTAATGCATCTCTAAGCTCTAAGGTGGTCAAAAGTTCAGGATTAACATCATTAATAGTTCTTAAAACTTTTATATCCCAATTATCACCACTTTCATCAACTTTAACTTGCTCTGTATATATCTTTACTTTACTCTTTTCATTCTCCTCTACTGGCTCTGGTTCCACTACTTTTGGATCTGTATTAGCTGGTGCTGGGGATGGTGCTGGGGATGGCTCTATAACACTTACCTCAGCTATTGGCTCCTTGTTCATATCCCATAATAGATACCCAAATACTGCTAAAATTACAAATATTATCCCGAAACCGATTATTGTTAATTTATCTTTTTCCCAATTCATAGTTTATGATTTAGTTTATTATATTTACTACAAAACCTCTATTGTACTGAGAATGGTGTACATTATATTAGTGGCTTTCATCTCTTCATTTTCTGGATATGCAGATTGTGTGATAATTGCAAACTTATCATTACCTAAATCAATTACAAATACTAGCTGATTATCAAATTCAATTTCTGGATCATCCATATTGTTTTCAGAATAATCTTGAGACCCAATAGCAATAGGATATTTAATCAATTGAGATGCCTTGTCTGTACTAATAAATGGATTCTTATATTGTAAAATTTCTTTTCCACTAACTCTTAAATTAATAATATCTACTATTTTTTGAGATTCTCTACCTTTCGATGAAGAATTATATGCTATAAACTTTTCATCTGTACTACATTTCTCATCTAGAGTATATGGTGTCATACCTTCAGTCGGTATTATTGTATAGTTACACGTTTGATTTAATAATATATTTTCTATATCACTTAAATTTAACTCGGAAGTTTCCACAATATCAATATTTATTCTACCTCGTGCTGGATCATAAGGCCCACCCCCACAATTAATACAATCATTAATACTTATCTTATCATACCCCTTTCCCAGTCTTTCTTTATTGTCTACTCCAAACATTAATCCGCCTATATCATATTTACCTAAATCGAAATGAGGGTCTAAAAATGATGAGTCTCCACTTCTATTATCTAAATCTTTATTCATTACCTTATACCTGATACCCACATCTCCCAATTTAGTCTCTCGGTATTCCCAACCTGTTGTATCTACTTTTGTAATAGGATATTCTGGTAAATCTTTTTTCTCTACTGGTTTTGGTATAACTGGAGATAGGGTTGGAGCTGGATCCGTCACACTTACCTCAGCTATCGGCTCTCGGTTCATATCCCATAATAGATACCCGAATACTCCCAAGATTACAAATATTATCCCGAATCCGATTATTGTTAATTTATCTTTTTGCCAATTCATAATTTATGATTTAGTTATATTATATTTTCTCATCTTTAAGTATACCCCCCCCCCCGATTTTGTCCAGATTACTTATCCACAATTATAGCTTTTATTTTTTTAATTGTATCTCATATATTTGTGGCCAGAGTTTACCCGTTATGAATACGGTATCGGTACTCGCTTTATAGGCAATACCATTTAACTCAGCTATATTGGGGTCTTTCTCTCGTGCTTGTGCGACGATATCGGACAAATCTAATACCCCTAGTATTTCCCCATTATCAGGATTAATTTTGACAATTTTGTTGGTCTGATAAATATTGGCATATATGTAGCCAGCGACATATTCTAGCTCATTTAGATTATATTGAGGGCTATTCTGATACTTGACTGAGATTTGTCTTTTGGCTACAAAATCATTGAGATCAAGATAGGTTATTTTATCTGTGCCATCACTCATAATTAGATTCTCTCCATCATTGGTCAATCCCCAACCTTCTCTACTCTCAAATTCAAAAGTCTGAATTTGCTCAAAAGTTTTAGCATCATAGACGAATCCTTTTTGATTCTTATAGGTGAGCTGATATATTTTATTATTGAGTATTGTACTCCCCTCTCCAAAATAGATATTACGGTCAAGTTCAGTTTTGATATCAATATTACCTGTCTCTAAATCTAATGGACCTAGAATTGATTGTGTCTGTGGTAAATAGTCTGGCGAGCCAGTACTTTCATACAGTGTGTCTCCATAAAAAAATAATCCCTGAGTATATGAATTAATATTATGAGGGTATTGATTAATTATCCTATATGAGAGAGATAGTATTTGGGGTGATTGATTATGGTTAAAGCTCCTATAGCTAATAATACCACCAAGTATACAAATACAAGATATAGCGATAAGAATAGCTATTCTTTTGTGATACCAATAAATCATATACTTACTTTTCTAATTTCTTGAGAATAGTTTGTAATAATTCTAATTGTTGAGTCTGAATAGTATAAAGACTTTTAATTTGCTCATCAAATAATAAGTCGATTTTTTGGTGAAGTCCCCTTACCTCAATTTCTGCTTTGAGATTAACAAGATAATCATTTTCTGCTCTTTGCCTATCTTTTTCTTCTTTGCGATTTTGACTCATCATAATAATAGGAGCTTGGAGAGCTGCAATACACGATAATACCAAATTCATCAGGATAAATGGATAAGGGTCAAATCTAAATACTCCCGTCATTACAATATTAAATATAATCCAGATGGCAAGTAAGGTTAAAAAAGTAATAATAAATTTCCAACTACCTCCAAATTGAGCAACTTTATCAGATAAAGATTGACCACGGGTAAGTGTCTTTGTCGGTGGATTAAGAAGATGTTTGAGAATAAGTCTCTCCTCTTTAATACTATCTTCTACAATAGCATTAAGATCTTGTAAGTATTTTTTTTGCTCTTTTACAATTGCATTTATTTGTTTTTGATCTGGGCTCATATAATTTTTTATTAGTTAAATTTATCATTCTCTAGCTTCGCTGCTCGAATGCAGGGACTCGGTCACAAGTAATTTACCTGACGGTAAATTCTCGCTACCCCGTCTCGCCGTGTTCGCCTTGCGCATAGCACAAACTCACACATGGCTCCGACTTTCTCGTCCTGACTAAAGCCAATAAATTGGCTTTATCATTCTCTCGCTTCGCTGTTCGAATGCAGGGACTCGAACCCCAATTGCTGGTGCCAGAAACCAGTGTCCTACCGTTAGACGACATTCGATTTACATTTTTTATTATATATTATATAAGACTATGTTTCAAGCTAAAGGTTTTTGTGTTTTAAAATTCCCCTCTTGAGGGGTGGAGTATTTTGCAACTTGAATTTTTGTCTCCCTTTGGAGGGAGTACCCGCAAGGGGGAGGGTGGATAAAGTTTAATCTATAAATCTTATGTAAGAATTTTAATCTAATTATGTTGTGCCACCTCCTCCACCTGTCTACCTTAGGTAGAAGGGAGGACAATATTATCAGATACCCAAGATAAAATAAGATATAAATATTATAATTCAAGCTAGCTTCCCCTCCTGATACATAAACTATACCATTTATTCTACTTAATTCTTTTGTTAAAATACTGTATAAAAACCAGCCTAAACCTATTTGAATAAGATAAATGAAAGAGAATTTCCAATTTTTAATAAATTGATATAGGTATATTAGTGGCATAATAAATACTACACTAAAAAATAGTGAAAGTGCAAAAGTAAATGGTACTAAAGCTAATGCTATTATTAGAACTATAAGTTTTATATAAAATACTATTTTAAACACATTATTATTTAATCCTCAACATAAGTGACATAATAGATTTGAAAATAATTGACATAAAAAATAATAAGAAGAATATAGGTTGTATATTATAATAAGTTGGATTTTGTATGTATCCGATCGCCTCCATAGATATAGTTGGTGGATACAGTATCCCAAGGATATATAGTCCAATAACTACCAAAAGCGCAGCTCCATAGAACCATATATACTTTTTGACCTTATATCCCTTAATTAAAAAATTGATATCTAAAAAAATTGCTATTAGTATATTAATTACAAATATAAGCCCAGTCACAAACCAGACCCCCATATTTATCACTTGACCAAATAAAGAAGAGTTTATCATAATCTCTATCATTATTAGAGAAGTTATAATTAACATTATGTTGACTATTTTATACAGCATATTCGTATAACATTATAAAGCTTTATAAATATTTCCTGGATAAAAACACCCAAATTGAGCCTGAGGATTATAATCAGGATCATTATGAGATTCCCCCCAATTAGTTCCTTTGTTATAATTGTTATATAATGCAGTTGAGTATGCAGCACAGTTTCGAGAGCATACATGATAATTTTGATTCACATAATCACCTATATTATATCCTCTCATATACTTAATTTCTTCAAGTCTTTGCTTTGGAATGGCTGATGTCACCCTTCTATAACCTCCAAACTCTCCTCCCAAAAAATTGATATTAAGATCTCCATTCAACCAGTCACTGTGATGGTCTGTTTGTAAATATGCAAAACTACCATTATAATTTATTCTAGCATGCATATTATTAGTTTTTCCCATATCATTACTATTATTACTATCTCTAGTATTCCAAAAGCTAAATGTATTAGTATTCCTCCAATAGTTGTTTGATTTCTCTAGTTTAGGAAGTGAAACAAAGGCATGACCAGTAAGATTGTCGCTTGTATATTGACTCATGGATGCATGTAGTCTTATAAAATACTCAAATTTTCCAAAATCTTCTTCTCCTATTTGAAATTTTTGATTAGACCCTCCATTACATTGCCAGAGATGCAATGTACTTCCTTGAGCTATACCTGCACTAGCATCAAGACAATAATTATGATTATTAAGTGGTTTTATCTCTCCAGTTGGAAAAGCAATCCATTTTTGAGCTTCAGTTCCATTACATGAATATAATTGTATTTTTGTACCATTTCTATATTCATTTCTATCTCTATCTAAACAAAAACTTTGATTATTAGCATATTTAATTTCACCACTTTCATCTATAAATTTAAATTTCTGAGCATTACCTCCATTTGCTTGCCAGAGATGAAATCCATTTCCATTATATACACCATTACCCTTTAAGTCTATTCTAAGACCGATACTAGATCTTGGATATATAATTAAATCTGCTATAAAGTTATTAAGAGAACCTGCTTGCACTTCAGGCATAAGCATACTAATAGCTCTTTGTTTTAGCTCTTCTCTTTTCCAAATTTTATCTAGACCCAATTCTTTAATTTGTTTTCTCTCTTCTAAAATTTCATAATTCATTTTTTTATTATAATTTCTTCTGGATCAAGATATAATCTGCCTATTCTATAATCAGCATAACCTTCTGGTCTGTTATTATTCACGGCATATTTACCTTCTGGAGGATTTGGTATATTATGCACAGTTTTGAATTGGTTATATAACATTACACTTCTATCTAAGTTATAATGTTCATGATAATAACTAGCTGGACCTTTTATCTGATGATGTACAAAGACTTCCCAATTAATTTGCTCAGTTGTAAATTCTATATATGGACCATGATCTCCATAGACTACTCTCTCATAGCCTATAGCTAAAATTTTTCCATTTTTATCATAAAATATAAATTCATTTGACCCTTTTTCTGGTAAATTATATTCTTTTTCTATCCTCTGACGGTCTC
Organism: Minisyncoccota bacterium; assembly: GCA_032117235.1. Lineage (GTDB taxonomy): Bacteria > Patescibacteriota > Minisyncoccia > SW-4-49-11 > SW-4-49-11 > CALRBF01. The sequence goes on from JAULZW010000012.1 coordinate 43,496, forward strand.
GCTCACGATTAGGAGTATCTACTGTAGACTTCCATTTTGTAGATTTTGGCAACATTTCGGGTAAATCCATCCCAACCGCCTGCCAAGACTGAGATAATAATTTATCAAATTCCTCTTTAGATGTATTTTCTAGCTCAATGTAGAATTTGTGTGGATTTGGAGTGTTTTCTTGAATATTATCTTGTACATTAAACTTGGGGTTCATCCTTAAAATAACATCTTTACGGTTTGGATATTCCTTCATTCCATCATTTGTAAACCCAAAGGAAGTATATGGATTTATAACATATTGATTCCAAACTGCTGAGTTAATTTGAATACTATAATTAACAGATCCTTTTAGATGGTAAAATTTTATATTAAGTTCTAACCATAGTTTCAATAACTGTTTGGCAATACCTTGCCTCCTATAATTTGATTTTACAGCTAATTCAGATATATATATATAGTATTTTGGGGATAGAGATTATTATTTTCTGATTGCCTTTCATAGGCTATAATTATAGCTATTGGTGTTTTATTATCAAAAACTATAAGACTATGCTCCCATTTCCCATAGAATATTCTATCTTTTTTATAATCTGCTAAAATATCTTGCTCTTTATATTCAACTAAAGGAATATCATTTACTAAATTAGTTATTTGTTTAATACATAGTGTAGCTATATCTTTATCTAATTTATATACAATGTATCTTGCAATTTGTCCGACTTTTTTCATACAATATAATTATTTCATATAATATAGCATATTTTAGATTAAATAATAAATGGTTATTATATTTTGTAGACTCTTATCATATTGATTGCGATCATAAATTTCGTAGGGGCGACCTGCCAGTCGCCTGCTTTTGTCCTCCCTCCAAAGGGAGACAAAAATGTATAGATCTCAACTGTCCTACCTTGGAAGAGGTGGCACGAATTGGATTGTTCTAAAATTCCCCTCTTGAGGGGTGGTAGGCTATGCCTGACGGGGTGGAAAAAATTTATCTCACAAAACTCTCTATATACTTCTCTCTATTTTGTATAGACAACATAACCTGCACCACTACTCCGTCCATTGCTTTTTTGATTGCTATATCTTCACAATGTACTATTTCTAAATTGAGACTTTGTAAAAACTCTTCTCTTATTGTATCATATTCTCCTTTATAATTATGACTTTCTCCATCTATCTCTAATACTAAACCCAATTCAGGGATCAAAAAGTCTACAATATAGTTTCCTATAATCACTTGTCTATCTATATCATATCCTAATAGTTTTTTGTCCTTAAATGCAAGCCAAAATAATACTTCTGATAATACACCTGCTTGCCTTAATTCTTTTGCTTTAGTTTTAAGTCTGGGATTCTTTGGTAGTTTAGAGTAATTATATTTCCACCCCGTCTTTGTTTCACAAATCCACCCCTCAAGAGGGGAATATTTTAGCTCCATATTTTTATTATATCTCAAATAAAGTATATCATAAGTTTATTATAATTATATAACCAATAGATATTGTTTGAGGTTTCAACTTGCTCTTTCGACTATTCCCCTCTTAATAGTTAGATTATTACCATGTTTAAGAATTTGAACGCACTAAAATTCCCCTCTTGAGGGGTGCCGTCTTTAGACGGTGGGGTGGAATAATATTTAATTATACTTTTAGACTTAAATTCTAAGTTCGATTATTATTGAGATTGTTCATACCGCTTACGAAGTTCAATAAAATCCTGAGTTTCATCATACAAATCTATTAAAAACCATCCCCCTAATACAATACCTCCTAAAACTAATATAATTAGAATACGACTAAGCACCTGACGCCAACCTGGTTTTGATCTGAGTAATAGAGCCAATAAAGCAAGTAATGAAAGATAATTTAAAATCATATTAATAATATTATACCTACTCTAACCAAAAATAAGGATTGCCAAATAAAAATGGGATTTTGTGTAGATAATATATGTTAAACCTACTAAAAATAAACACTTCTGCATAGATAATTAAAATTGGGAATATACACAATATAATATAAATAATAGCTTCTTTTTTCCCTAATTTTTTAGGTATAAAAAATCTTATACTAAAGTAAATTGTTAATAGAAATGGGTAAAAGGTATCTAACATATTGAATATTAAGATTTATAATTGTGTAAAATCAAGATATGGTTTAAATTTTTTAATAGATTCCTTAAATTGGTGTCCAAACCAATCTTGTATCTCATAAAAACTATCAGGATCTCTTGTCTCGAGATTATACGTATCTCTCATAGCTACACCTTTTTTATACATCTCATCGAGATAATTAACAATATCTTGATTAAATAAAAACTCTACTTCTAGCGTATCTCTTAAAAACATTTGCAAATTCTCCGTCGTACAATAATTATTCCCTACAATAATAGCAATAAACTCTTGTACTTTTATATAAATATCATAACGTTTTCGATAAAGTTCTAATTTTACTTTATCTTTTTCTATCCTATATTGCCCATATGCTATTACTGCAACACATATACCAGTTATTAATGAGATAATAAGAGCAACAGATTCAATTCTCATTGAAAAAATTATATTTAAAATTAGATAGCAAACATCCATAAAAATATGGTTATATTTTATATTATACTACTTATTTTTCAACAAAACAAAAAAGCCCTTGCGATGATCTACTTTCCCCACGAGGAGTATCATCGACTCACAGAGGCTTAACTTCTAGGTTCGGAATGTAACTAGGTGTACCCCTCTGTGATAAATCACAAGGACATTTTTGTTCTCGAACACAAGATTATCTAAAAAAGATAATCTCATGCTCCAGAATTGGTGTAAATTTAGGTAAAGCAACACTACATAACCTTGAGTATCAATCAAAAGTTAAAAAGATGAGTTTTAGCGACATTAGTATCACTCGACTGAACACATTACTATGCTTACATCTGTGACCTATCAACGTGGTAGTCTTCCACGGTCGCATGAGCTACCTAATCTTGAGTACGGCTTCCCGCTTAGATGCTTTCAGCGGTTATCCAGACCAAACTTAGCTACCCAACAGTGCCATTGGTATGACAGCTGGTACACCAGAGGTTTGTTCATCCCGGTCCTCTCGTACTAGGGACAAATTCTCTCAAGTAGCAACGCCTACAGAAGATAGAGACCAACCTGTCTCACGACGGTTTGAACCCAGCTCGCGTGCCCCTTTAATTGGCGAACAGCCAAACCCTTGGGACCTTCTCCAGCCCCAGGATGGGACGAGCCGACATCGAGGTGCCGAACCTGGCCGTCGCTATGGACGCTTGGGCCAGACTAGCCTGTTATCCCCGGGGTAACTTTTATCTGCTGATCTTCCACCTTTCTACAAAGGATGGTCGGTTCACTAAGTTCCACTTTCGTGACTCAACTAAAGTACCCATTTCTAAAAGAAACATATACAATAGAGGTGTAATGAAAACCATTACAGCGCGACATACACGTCTTGCAGTAAAGCTAGCTTATGCCTTTGCACTATCTCCCGAATTTCCATATCGGGATAGCTAACCTTATAAACACCTCCGTTACTTTTTAGGAGGTGAGCGCCCCACTCAAACTACCCACCAGGCACTGTCTCTCATAGTATTAGTATGAGGTTAGTATTCTCATAAACCAAGGGTGGTATCTCACTGGCGACTCCTTCTTGTCTAGCGACAAGCTATCATAGTCTCCCACCTATTCTGAACAAAATAAACAAAAATACAATACCAAGCTATAGTAAAGCTCCACGGGGTCTTCTCGTCTTTCTGTAGGTAAACGGCATCTTTACCGTTATTGCAATTTCACCGGGCAGTTGGTTGAGACAGTTTCCCAGTCGTTACTCCATTCAAGCGGGTCTGAATTTACCAGACAAGGAATTTCGCTACCTTAGGACGATTATAGTTATCGCCGACGTTCACTGGCGCTTCGGACAGTCAGCTTTCACTGCCATCGTTAACGTTCCAGCACTGGTCAGGAGTCACCCCCTATACTTCCTTCTTGTGAAGTTAGCAGAGAGCTGTGTTTTTGATAAACAGTCGCTGGGAATCTTTAGCTGCGGCCTATATTGCTATAGGCAGACCTTATCCCGAAGTTACGGTCGCTGTTTTGCCGAGTTCCTTAACCAACTTTCACCCGTTCACCTTGGTCTTCTCGACCTACCCACCTGTGTCGGTTTTCGGTACGGTCGACAATGGATCTCATAATAAATTATGAGCATAGTGGCTTTTCTTGTCACCTTGGGTCTCTTATATTGAATTCTCTCGCGAGTCTTCTTTATGCGTTTTTCGGGCTTTAATGACTTCAAGGATTTGCCTCAAAGTCAGCTCTACAGAAACACATATGTCTCAATCCATTAAGACACATAAAATACCATGATGCGTCCCCACATTTACAAGCCATTGCCGGTACAGGAATATTAACCTGTTGTCCATCGGCTACCTCCGTTTCACGAAGTTAACCTTAGGCCCGACTAACCCCCCGATGATTATCATTGCGGAGGAATCCTTAGGATTTCGGTGGCTCAGAATTTAACTGAACTTGCGGTTACTTATTCCAACATTCTCACTTCCTTGCGCTCCACCGGCCCTCACGGGTCCAGCTTCAGTGCACAAGGAACGCTCTCCTACCATTATAATACTAATAAATTAATATATAATCCGTAATTTCGGTACTACACTTGAGCCCCGTTACATTTTCAGCGCATATTTTCCTATCTCTTCGTAAAGAAGGGAATAGAGTAGTGAGCTATTACGCACTCTTTAAAAGATGGCTGCTTCTAAGCCAACTTCCTACCTGTCTCAGAAAATACACAACTTTTCCCACTTAGTGTAGTTTAGGGACCTTAATTGACGGTCTGGGCTGTTTCCCTTTTGAACATGGAGCTTAGCCCCCACATTCTAACTGCTAATCTATAATCTACTGGTATTCGGAGTTTGGTTAGATTGGGTACCCGAAGGCCCCAGATCCATTCAGTGCTCTACCCCCAGTAGGGATCAATTAACGCTAGCCTAAGAGCTATTTCGGAGAGAACCAGCTATTACCAAGCTCGATTGGAATTTCTCCTCTATTCACAGCTCATCACCTAGAATTGCACGACTAGTGTGTTCGGGCCTCCCTTTGATGTTACTCAAAGTTCACCCTGGCCATAAATAGCTCGCCTGGTTTCGGGTCTACTCCCATCAACAATATCGCCCGTTAAGACTCGATTTCTCTATGCCTCCGTCCTTTTGAGACTTAAGCTGCTGATGAGACGTAACTCGTTGGATCATTCTTCAATAGGCACGCCGTCACCCTTGCGGGCTCCGACTCCTTGTACGTAAATGGTTTCAGATCTATTTCATTGTCCTCTCGGACTGCTTTTCACCTTTCCCTCACGGTACTAGTTCACTATCGACATTAAGTAATATTTAGCCTTACCAGGTTAGTACTGGTGGATTCAGACAGGGCTTTCTTTTCCCGTCCTACTCAGGAATAGAACCGATATATATACACTGTTTTCGATTACTCGGCTATCACGATCTACGGCTAAGCTTTCCAGCTTACTCATCTAACAATATATATACATCCTCCTTACGGAATGTTCTACCCTACAACCCCTCGAGACCGAAGTCTGAGGTTTGGGCTCCTTCCGTTTCGCTCGCCGCTACTAAGGAAATCACATTCGTTTTCTTTTCCTCCGGGTACTGAGATGTTTCACTTCCCCGAGTTCGCTCCCTATTAAATAGGATACTTAGGCATTACCCTAAGTGGGTTTCCCCATTCGGACATCTCCGGATCAAAGCCTGATTGGCGGCTCCCCGAAGCTTATCGCAGCCAGTCGACGTCCTTCTTCGCTTCTTAATGTCAAGGCATCCCCCATTTACGCTTACCAACTCATCTTTTTAAATTCTGATTCATACTTTTGGTGAAAGTAGTAAAATTGCATTACCTAAATTTACTTGTGAATGAACCCTCTTATAGAAACAGATGATAATGTCTCAAAGGTTGAACTTTAAGAGGTCATCTCTGTCGCTATATACACTTCAAAAGTGAGTTAAGTGTGAAGTTGCGAGTACGATATTTATAATACACGAAATCTTGAGGAGTGTCAAGCGTTTTGGGGGAGAAGTGGAAGAAATAAGACAAGTAGCAATTCTGCCTCTATTTTTTGGTAATAATAAACATAAAACCCTTGCCCTAATTCCATCTTTTATCATTAACTAAACTAAAAAACCCATTATATCCTAGAATATAATGGGTTTACACATAAACGCTATCAGCTACATTTTGAAATTCCTCCAGATTGAATATTTTTGCAGTAAAGCTGCCTATTCCCCCAGACTCTTCCATACTCTGTTATGGCTACAATTTCGTAACCCTCTGGAGGGATTATTACTTTACCAATTTGCCCCTTTTTATATTCATATATACGACCATCCCTATCTTTTATGTAAAGTGTAGTGTTGGGTAAATAATTACCAAAACTGGATGCTGTAAAGAAGTTGTAACCATTAGGAATTGATATATCACTGACACCATTTGCATTTGAATCAGCACATGAAGTCAAAAGTATTATCAAAATGATTGCCACTACAGTTCTTTTCATTTGAATATTTCTCCAGAAAGAGCTTTATTATAATATCATATTTTCATTTTTTATCAAGAGATACTCATGATTCACTCCTCTAACCTTCGACATTAGTTGGGGAGTTTTTAGTTGACCCCAAAAAGCATCTTATGAAGAGTATAGTCTTTTATATCCCCCTTTGGAGGGGGAAGTCTGCAAGACGGGGGTGGATTAACCCAATACTCCTACTTTATTTTCAATATATGCTCTTGTTCTTCTATGACTTGTTCAATCATAATATCTACACTAGATAATTCTTTTAGAATTTCATCATCAGTAAATCTCATTACTCTAAATCCTAGTTTTTCCAATCGATTTTGCCTAATACTATCATTGTTGGCTATTTCAATATGATTATGACTTTCTCCATCTACTTCTATGATGAGATGCAATTCTAAACACACAAAATCTACTATATATTGATCAATAACTCTTTGTCTACGGAATTTATGTCTTGTTTTAACCCCTTTCAAAATATATTTCCATAAACAAACTTCTGCCTTTGTCATCTCTTTTTTTAATGTATCAGCAATAGGTTTGAGTTGTATATTATAATGATGGTTTGGCATATATGATTTTGATATACACAGATTATACTATATATTCTGCTATCTTATCCACCCCCGCCCTGCGGGCACCCCCTCCGAAGGGGGATACATACTTTTGATATTCTATGAATATTTTTGCCCCCCTTTGGAGGGAGAATCACATAGCGGTGGGCGTGGATAAAATCCAATCTGTAAATAATATTGTGTCTACCTGTAACATAGCAGATAGGTCTACGAGGTTTCTCATCTTGTTTAATCTTTCCAACTATTATGTAGTGGTATTATATTTTTTAACTCTATTATCTCTTTATCACAATCTTTTAGATCATCTTCCCAACAAATAATAACATCATATTGATATTGAGGTTTATAGATACCCTCTCGTGTATATGAGGACTTATATGTGGAGTAGAAAACTGTTCCCTCTTTTTGTGCTGAAAAAATCCTATCAAACACACTTAAGAACATATCCCTAATCCGCTTATCTGAAATTGATTTAATGAATTCTTTATTTCTTAATAGACTACAAAATAGTTGCACACTATTTCTCATTACAACATCAATATATTCTAGAAGAGGAACAGAATCCTCTTTATATCTATTAATATTCGCTTCTGTAGTTAAGTTATCATATTGAGATAAATTTATTTTCCATTTGTTAAATAAATTTTTCACCTCTATGGTATCTTGATAAATTCCTAAGATTAATTGCTTATCAAGATCAGATATATTCCAATTAGATAACATCTGTATATCAATTAATTTCTCAAGAACAGCAATACGAGGAGAAAATTTAGGATCATGGATATAAGGATCTTGAATATTTAGGTTATTATTATATGATTTTTCAATTGATGTAATAAAATTCATATTTTCCCATATCTCTATTACCAAAGTAGTTTCAAAAAAATGCTGCAACTTTTCACGCTGTTTACGATCTTTATGTAAAGGGATTACAAGTCCAAATATTGCAATAATTAATCCGAGGATATTAATTAGATTATTTTGAATAGAGCAATTAATAACATCTATAAGATTATTCATCCCACCTACCGATTTCCCTTTGCTCTATTATGTGTCTTACATAACATCTGACAATTCTTGATATCCGTTGCACCACCTTTACTCCAAGCAGTGATATGATCGGCGTCCATATCAGCTAAGCTCCAAATTTTATCTTTGTTGGCGTCATTCCCGATCGTACAAAGAGGACAATTGGATATTCCTTTGCTTTTGGCTTCTTCTGTCTGTGTAGCATAGACGGATTTTTTAATTGCCTCATCAAAAATTCTAACATCAAGTAATTTAGTATCGATTGAACCTCCCAAGATATATTCAAATATTCCTTTACGGTTTTTGACATACGGATCGGCATAGAGTTGATGTACCTTGGCTGATACTTCACTAGGATTATAAGCTGTTTTATGATACATCTCATATAATCTCCCCCATTCGAGTCCCCGCATTTCAGATTCTACATCAATGAATACTCCAGACACCCAATCAATCACGGTATTGAAGTATGTTTTGAGTTCAGCAATATTGTTATCATAGCGATGACGGCTCATATAGTCTCCAATATTTCCTTTACTTACCCAATCAAGAGCTCTCTCAAGGAATTCCTGTCTATTGGCACTTCCTGAGATATAGGCTGACCATTTTTGGATATTTGCATTTTGGGTATTACTAAATTCTTCTTTCCCAAGTGTAATAAAAGGTCCAGAATATACCGCATTCAATAATTCCTGATTATTAAGCGGAACTCCAGCGATATTGATAGTTCTGAACCATTCCTTAATCTCACTTTCTGTCCCTTCACATTCATAAATCAAGAGTTTTGTCTCAAGGATTTTGGTTTGTTTATCCTCGGCAATTCCACTAAAATACTGCTCCATTCCATTCTCATCTTTAACCGCAAATTTATTGGTTACATATCGTCCAATACTGGTAATTCTCTGCTGTCCATCTAATACCTCAAAGTTATCTGTACCAACGGTATTAAAATATATCAATCCCAAAGGATACCCCTTGAGAATAGATTCTATGACAGCTACATCTCGTTTCCCGTCAGCATAAATATAATTCCGCTGATATTCTGGCTGAATAGTAAGTTTCCCCGCAAGTCCGAATAGCCCTTTTCCCTCTAGTTCATTGTATACAAAGCCATCACAAATATCTCGCACCATAATGTCTGTTCTCAATATTGTCTTCATATTATTTCTTCTTAATAGTATTTTTGAGCTTTTTGCCAAGAGCTTTGATACTGTCTAAATATTCTTTTTCTACTGGAGATAATGTCTTTGCTTGATATTTGCGATATTCTTGTATGACTTTTTCTTGAGCTTTTTTATTACTTATTGTACCTGAATTTTTGAGTATTCCCTTACCAAAATTATCAGAGAACTTATCCAACTCCCTCATCCAGTCTTCCATACGCATTTCTTGATGTTCTTGAGCTTTGATTTCGGCTAAATCAAAGAAAGCCGATACCAGCCGATTCAGACGAAACAGCTCCTCCTCAGTCAAATAATTTTTGGCTATACTTACATCAGACAATGTTGGGATAGCTCCAGCAAATGTAGTCAATCCCATAAAATCTTTGGTCGCATCCGCTCGACTATACATTGTTTCAGCAGCAGTATGGGCATTGGTAGCATAATGTAATTTATTTTGTACAATCTTAAAGAATGTTACCGAAGTTTTACTTTTGGGATTATAATCCATACTTGTAGCATAGAGATCTAGTACTTGTCGATAGAGAGCTTTTTCACTACTGCGAATATCTCGAATTCGATTCAGAAGTTCCTTCCAATATCTACCTCCACCGGTTTCTTTGAGCCTCTCATCATCCATCACATATCCTTTGATAATATATTCACGAATTTGACGAGTTGCCCATTGACGAAAACGGGTACCTTGTACAGAACTCACACGATAACCAACGGATATAATGACATCTAAATTATAATAATTAGTCGGCTTGGTAGAAAAATCGGAATTTCCGATTTTTCTACTGGTATCTTCTGGAGCTAACTCTTCTTCCTTATAAATATTCAAAATATGTTCATTGATAGTAGATCGACTTTTATTGAATAGTTGTGCCATTTGTTCAATACTCAACCATACCGTCTCATCTTGTAATTTCACCTGAATAGCTGGCTGACCATTGGCATTCTCATACATAATAATCTCACCTTTGATATCTTTATCTTGCATAGATTTATCGCTTATGTTTAATAAGTACTCGAGCATAAGGAACTTCAACTAGTCCATTTTTTATCATATATAAATCACCATCCACTACCCCTCTTTTTTGAACCTCTTTACGATATTTTCTATGTTCTGGTTTATAAGGTCTTACTCCTATCGATAACCCCAAATTAGCTATTCCCAATCCGATAATCTCAAATTGCTCAGGACTATATTTATCTAAGAAACTTATCGGCACTCCCATTATTCCATCATAATCACTGGGGATGGCATTAGTATATGGGATTTCTATGGCATCATAATTATCATATTTCTGATAACTATTTGGGTTAGTCTGAACCTTATTATTAAAGCGTTTATTATCCTCCATAGACATCAAGGGTAGGAGTTGATGTCTTTTGCCATGATCAATATTAGTAAACCAGCGAACACCTTTAACCCGAATATATCTTTTTCCAGCTTCATCAATTCTCCAACCAGCTGATTCTAAAGGATAACTTTCAGGAACTTCAAACTCCCTATCTCCACTCGAAATACTTTGTCCTAACCACATTTTATTTTCTTTAATCAAGGGGAAAATTTCTTTATAGGTAATAGCATTCATATTCCCAATAACCACAAATTGCTTGTTAACTTCAGTAATCCATTCTAAAAATTCTCGGAATAAGGAAAAAGGCGGATTGGTAATAATAATATCTGCCTCATCTCGCAATTTCTTGATCTCATCACTTCTGAAGTCTCCATCCCCTTTGAGATATTGCCATTCTAAATCTTCGACATTGACTTTCCCTTCTCCTGTCTTATCTTGGGTTAAAGTGAAGATTTTCCCATTTTTGGCGGTTTTCTTTTTATCATATTGAGGGCTTGATTGTTCGAATAAGCTCGGTTGATAGATTTCTTTTAGATGTTTGCTTTCGGCAGCATAGCTAGTGCTAATTAGTTTTTTGAGTCCAAATTCTTGGAACTTTTGAGCAAAAAACTTAGTAAAATTACTCCATTCTGGATCATCACAAGGAAGTAAAATAGTTTTATCTCGGAATATATCAGGATTATATTCTAAATAGGCAGATATTTCTTTTTCAATATCATGATATTGTGTATAAAATTCATCATTTTTTGCATTCTTTGCCCTTGTTAGATTGCTATTTGCCATATTCTATTATTGTAATATATATTCATTATATCATCTCCTAAGCTATTTGTTAAATATAAAAGACATTACGTAAGTGTATATTTAATAGTGAGAGATTGTTTTTTCATATTATTGATTAAATATTTATATTATACCATCTTTAAATCCAATCTTTATACCATAATTCTTTTTTTATAAATAAAGTTATAATCATAAATATAATAGACAATATCATACCAAAGAAGCTAAAATACATAATCGTTCTTCCTATATTGATTGAGTAGTCTAATAATCCCCATTGACTAAATAGATACCACCAATCATGAGAATCTGGATCTCCTGTAATCAGTGGCATAGCTCTATCCTTAGCATCAGCTATATAATAAGATATATCCAAGACACTTTGAAATCCCCACCAAGACGTTACACAAGATGCAAACCAGTCTGTCTGCCTTATAAATACAATCATAAAGAAAAATGGGATTATAATTTGCAATCCAGTTCCCATAATAACCATAATTTGTCTAGGTGCCCAAAAGAAGATAAAGTGACCAGCTTCATGGAAAACCAAATTTATAGAGTGCATAAAGTTAAATTCCCATAAATTAATAGCTATAATATAATCACCTCTAACAGGCCAAAATTTAATACTCCACCAAAACAACAGGATTATTGTAAATATTCTGGGTATATTTGATACTTGTAAAAAATTCTTTAATTTCATTAATTTTTTGATATTAAATATATTAAATTTAATATATCACTATATCTCTTTGAGTTCAAGTTGTGAGTGTGCTATAATTTATCCATTATCTGGATAAAAATTTATGATGAAAGAAAAAATTAAGCCTATTTATTGTTTTCTTATCGTCACGATTTTTATTTTCCACTACAAGATAGGGATTACTAATGTCATTCCAACCAATGTAGACTGGCTACTACAAGCAGCGGATTGGCCTCAACATTATTTAGGATGGGAGTTTTTTAGACGGACACCATGGGGTTATCCTCTGGGTGAATTTAGTAATTTATTATATCCAGTTGCAACTAATATTGGTTTTACAGATAGTATTCCACTTTTAGCAATTAGCCTCAAATTATTCAATCTAGTTTTACCAGATTTCTTTCAATACATCGGGCTATGGATATTTATAAATATATTATTGCAAGCATACCTAGGTTATCTAATTTTTAGAAAACTGAATTTTTCAATAATGGCAGCAACCAGTGCTGGAATCATAATGCAACTAACTCCAGCTCTAATTGCAAGATTAAATCATCCCGCCCTCACAGCACATTGGCTGATTTTACTAGCCATATATAATTATCTTAGTTTCGAGAGTAAAAAAAAGGATATTTATCTAAATTTTTTAGCTATTATATTGAGTAGCTTGATTCACCCTTATTTAGCAATTATGATAATTCCTATTAGTTTAGCTAATTTGTGGAGATTTAAATCTTGGCCAAAAATTATAATTTTGACAATTGTAGGACTAATAATACCTATTATACTTTGGGCTGGGATTGGTTATTTTGTAGATTATTCTATTGGGGATCCTCAGAATTTAGGTTATTATTCTACAAGCTTACAATCTTTTTTTAATCCAGAATATGCAATATGGGATAATCATCTCAAAGATGCCTCATTGTGGCTAGATTCAAGAGGAATAAGATATCCATCTCAATATGAAGGATTTGCCTATCTTGGATTAGGAGTATTATCTGGCATAATTCTAACAATAGCAATGCTATTAATAAAAACCACTATTCACACCGAAGAATCACTCTTAACTATTAAAACTATCGCCGTATCATTATCAAAGGAAAGAAAAATATTTTTTATCATCTGTATTATACTTATTTCACTGTATTCTATTATACACAAAGATAATGTGACATATTTAGAACAGTATAATAATATCCTAATTATTGATATGTTTTTAGAAAAATCTGGAGTAATCCGAGCGAATGGTAGATTTATATGGCCACTTATGTATATAGTTATTATTATAACCCTATATGGTATACAAAAAATATTCAAGAAACATACATTTTATATACTAACCATACTTGCACTAATTCAAGTAGTTGATATCACTCCCCTCATAAAAGAACGTCTATTTAGGGATCAGGAGTTTGTATCTATAAAGTCAGAATCTAGTATATTTTGGAAAAACACTATTAAAGATTATAAGGCTGTCAATATATACCCAGGGGGACAGAGAAGCTATAATCGAGCTGATGATTATATTATATTTGCATTTTGGGCGGCTCAGAATAATATTCCAATCAATGCTGGTTATTTATCCAGATACGATATTGAAATCTCCAGAAAATTCAATCTAGAACTAGAAAAAAACCTAAACAACAATAATCTAGATAAAAATAGTTTATATATCACCACCAAAGATTATAAAACACTATTCCAAAATATAAGCCAAAATACAAGCCGAGAATTAGTAGAATATGACAATTATTATATTTTGAAATAAATACCTCTGCGAAGAGAGAGTCAAAAAATTAGAATTGTATAGACTTTTGTAGAATCTGCGACCTGGCCGACATTATCTCTAATAACGGAAAGTTTAGTCATCATATATATACCATAAAATGGCAATAATATCAGTATTTATAGACAATTAGTGATGGGGGGGGGTTATGCTTTTGACTGAAGGACTTTTTGGCGATAATATATATGTGAATATATCTGAATCACTAGTATGATAGCACTTGGAAGTCCATAGATGAGCGCATAATCTTGTCCTTGTAATGCGGTATGTAAAACCAGTAAAAACATTATAGGATAAACTAAAGTATGTAGAGTTTTCCAATATTTACCTAATTTCTTGACTGAAAAATTGTTAGATGTAAGAAATAATGGGGTTGTAAGTATAAGTGCGAATGAACCAAAAACCTGATATAAAGGGATATTACTAGGAATTCCTGATTGAATTATATCAAAGCCACGCATCCACATAAAGTGAATAAAGGCAAAATTAAACATTATTATACCTAGATATCTGCGATGTTTCATTAGGAATAGCTGAATTTTTTGTAGTTTATTTTTGACTCTAAATCTTTGAAATATCCCTGGAATAGCAATAATCCAAAATGTCCAAATTGAGAATTTACCACTAAAAGCTCCCACTAGCTTTAAATCATAGTTATAAAAAACTAGACTCACCATAAAAACAGTAATTTGTAAATATATAAAGATTTTGAAATACCTTTTATACGAGTTCATATAATGTTAGGTTTTATAATGCTTAATAAAATATATTATATAGGTATTATAATTAAATGGCAATAAGTAATTATAATCTATGATCTTTTATGTTATAATAGTAAGGTCAGGTATAAAATCATAATTTAGTATGAGTTTAATAATATCAATCATTGCGAATAGTGTAGGGTTATATGTGGCCAGTGTTGTTGTGCCAGGATTTACGGTTGATCCCACTGTGCCTTTGTATTACTTTCTAATAGCTGGCCTTGTATTTACTATTATTTTTTCTATTGTATTGCCAATTGTTAAATTGATATCTTTTCCAATTATTTTTTTAACCTTAGGTTTATTTTCTTTTATATTAAATCTAATCGCTTTTTATACTCTGGATCAGCTATTGACTGGCTTAGAGTTTAATTCTATTTTGGCAATGATATTGACCTCAATCGTAATTAGTAGTATAAATATGTTGTCTAATGTATTTTTAAGATAATAATTAATTCTTATGGAAACCTATATTTCTATTGCTCTCATTACCCTATCCGTATTATTAGTAACTTCAGTTTTGTTACAACAAATGGGAAGCGGTTTATCATCAACCTTTGGTGGAAGTGGGGCTTCTTATCAGACTAGACGAGGTTTGGAAAAAGTTTTATTTAGAGCTACGATAGTTTTGGGTGTTTTGATTGTAGTAGGAAGTATTGTCTATATTGCTCTATAGATTTTAATATTTTAACTAATTAAATTATATTTATGGACATTATAAAAAGAATTCCTAAGCCTATTGAACCTAAGAGTATTCCCAAGTCTATTGACCTCAAAAATATTCCTAAACAACTAAAAGGTATTTCTAAAAAAAATCCTTTAAAAAATCTAAATATTAAAGATATTTCTAAAAATATATCAACTAGTAATTTACCTACACAGCTTAAGAATAATATATTCCTCAACTTTACAATTATATTTATTGTTTTAATTGTAATCGGAAGTATAGCTTATGGTATGATGACCAAAGATATACCAACAGTTGGTGGTTTTATAAGAGAAGGGATTATAGGGCAACCCCAATATATTAACCCTGTATTGTCATTCTCCAATGATGTCAATAAGCCTGATAGGGTTTTGGAATATTTGATTTATCCGACTTTATTCAGACTAGATGCAGAAGGTAATCTTGCTAATGAATTAGTGGAAGGATATACTGTTAGTGATAATGGGAAGGAATATATTTTCAAGATTAAATCTGGAGTTACTTGGGATGATAATACCCCACTTACTGTTGATGATGTAATATTTACTATAGAAACCATAAAAAATCCTGATTATAATAGCCCTCTTAACTCAGCCTTAAAGGGAGTAAACATAACTAGAGTGGATGATTCTACTCTAAAAATAAATCTAAATAGTAGTTATTCTCCATTTTTATCTGGACTAACCTTTGGAATTCTACCAAAACATATTTGGAATAATCTAGAACCTAGCGCCTTTCTTTTAGCGAAAGCTAACTTAGAACCAGTAGGTGCTGGTAAGTTTAGATATAAATCTATTCAAAAAAAGAAGGACGGCAATATTGCATCTATAACAATTGAAAGGAATCCGAACTATTTTGGAGCAAAACCCAATATAGACACTTTTACTCTGGTTTTCTATAAACAAAATGAAGAAGATAAGATGATCAAAGATTTCAAACAAAATGAATTACAGGCCATTACCCAACTCAAAAACACTTTGTCAGAATCTGATAAATTTCAGGCTAATATTTTGAATACTCCTCAATCTTTTGGAATGATATTCAATGTAAAAGACCCTTTATTAACTAATAAAGAGATTCGACAAGCTATAGCTAGCTCTATCAATAAAGATGAAATTGTAAATAATATTTTACAAGGAGAAGCAACTTCTGTTAATGGTGTACTTAGTACTTTTAATAAATTTTATGTAGATACTCCTATTGAACAAAACATAGATAATGCAAAGCAAATATTAGATAATGCTAACTGGAAAGATGTAGATGGTGATGGAATTAGAGAAAAAGATAATCAAAAAGCTGAATTCACCCTATTAGTAGCTAGTGGAAATAAAGTAGATGAAGTGACTCAAAAACTAAAAGCACAAATTAAAGAAATTGGTATACAGATGAATACCGAAGTAATTCCATTTAACGAATTATCCAATAACCAGATCCGTAATCGCTCTTATCAAGCTCTGTTCTTAGGAATTGGATTAAATATATATCCTGATCCTTATATATATTGGCATTCTTCTCAAGTCAATAGTCCTGGATTGAATTTAGCTCAATACACTAATATAAATAATGACGGCTATATTGAAACTGCTAGAACTAATACGGATATCAATGTTATCTCATCTAGTCTAGCCCAATTTCAACAGCAAATAGCCAGCGATGTACCAGCTATATTTATATATTCTCCACAATATCTATACTATACAAAACCTATTATTAGTAATATTAGACTATCTACTGGAAATTCATCTGTGGATAGATATGCCTCTATTTCTGAATGGTATGTACGCACCAAAAGAGTATTAAAGTAAATATGGGATACTTTATCTTTGATCCTATAACTAAAAATTTAAGTTTAGATGAAATTCATCATATCAAAGATGTATTAAGATTAAAACCTGGCTCAAATCTAAAAGCTACTGATGGGAAAGGGAATTTATATAGTTTAAGAATAACCCATATAAAACCATTTGGTCTTGATGTTCTCAATATAACCACAATACCACCTGCTAATATTTATATTCGTTGTATTATAGCTACAATCAAAATACCCTTGTTGGAGTTAGCAATTCAAAAATTAACTGAAATTGGGGTAGATGAAATTATAATTACAAAAACTAAATTTGCTCAAATCGAGCTAGAAAAGATTGAAAACAAACTAAGTAGATGGCAGACTATAATTAATACTGCTTGCAAACAGTCTGAAAGAGTATACTTTCCTAATATTTCAATACAAAAGATAGAAAATATTGAATATGACGGCTATAATAATCTAAATTTAATTGGTGATACTCAATTTAGTAATAATACTCAAAATATTAAATCTATTGTTTTAGATAATATTAAAAATATTACTTTATTAATTGGTCCGGAAGGAGGTTTTGAAAAGCAAGAATATGTAGATTTAATTGATAAATATAATTATATACCAGTTATCTTTACCCCATATATTTTAAGATCCGAGACGGCCGCCATTGTAGGCTCAGGAATATTGAAAAATTTAAGCCTCTAATTCTGATTCTGCTGTTTCTATCAAGTCAACTTCTCTTTTTCCAATTTCAAAGGTATCTACATTTTTTAGTTTTCTCTCAATAGCTCTTGCTCTAGTAGCTCCTGCATCAATTTGATTAGATGCTTCTTGTAATTTTTTCTGCGTACGCTCTAATATTTCACCAAATCGTCCAAATTCTGTTTTTACCTCAGATAAGGTTTGCCATATCTCACTTGATTGTTGCTCAATAGCAAGAGTTCTGAATCCCATTTGCAAACTGTTTAAAATTGCAGTTATAGTAGTAGGGCCAGTAATCATAACTCTATATTCTCGCTGTATTGATTCTACTAATCCTGGTATTTTTAATAGTTGAGCATATAAGCCCTCAATTGGGATAAAGAGAATAGCAAAATCTGTGGTATAAGGAGGATCAATATATTTAGCTTGTATTTTCTTACCTTCATCTTTTAATCTCTTCTCAATAGCTTTATTGGCAGAATCAATAGCTGGTCTATCATTAGCATCTTCTGCCTCAATTAATCTCTGATAATCTTCTATAGGGAATTTAGCATCAATTGGTAGCCAGATATGATTAAGATTTTTATCCTTACCTGGTAATTTTATAGCATATTCTACCACATCTTTAGAATTTTTTTTGGTTGCGACATTAGACTGATATTGTTCTTTGGTTAGAATTTGCTCTAACAAATTACCAAGTTGAACTTCTCCCCAAGTTCCACGAGTTTTAACGTTAGATAAAACTTTTTTCAAATCCCCTACTCCCACAGCTAAATGTTGCATTTCTCCAAGTCCTTTATGAACTTGTTCTAATCTTTCACTAACTGATTGAAATGACTGAGCTAAACGTTTTTCTAAGGTAGATTGTAGTTTTTCATCTACAGTTTCTCTCATTTTTTCAAGCTTCTGATTATTATCTTTCTGGAGTTCAGTCAATCTTTGTTCTACGGTATTCCGAATAAGTTCTAATTTAGTAGCATTTTGTTTGGTCAACTCAACTAATTGCTGAGAAAATATTTCTAGCTGATTTTTCTGCATAATAGAGGCTTCATGCATTCGCTTGAATAAAGTATTTCCAAATGTGTTTAAATTGTTTCCCATCTCAACCCTGCCCTCTTGAGCTAATTCTCTAGATTCTTTACGAATATTCTGCAAATCATCTTTTAGTCTTTTTTCTGAGTTAATTAATAATTGATCGAAATTATTATCCGTTTTATTATTTTTAATAAAAAATATAATTAATATCTGTAAACTAATAGTAATTAATCCTACAATATAAATTTCCATATTATTCTTCTTCTAAACCTTTTACAAAAATTGAAATAACAGATACTACCGGCAAAGCAATTAATGCCCCTAAAGCCCCAGCTAATGAAGCGCCTAATAGAATCACAATCATTACAATAAGAGTGTGTATACCAGTAACTTTTCTCATAATTAATGGTGTCATAAAATTACCATCTATCTGCTGTAATATAAGATAAAATAGTCCAGTAGCTAAAAATGTTTTAAAACCTATGGTCAAAGCCAAAATTAAAGCTGGCACCGCAGATAGAATTGGTCCAATAATTGGAATAATATTAAAAAAAGCAGCTATAACGGATAATAGTAAGGCATACGGCACTTTGATAATTAATAAAAATGGATAGGTTAAGACAGCTAATATAACTGAAATTAATAACTGTCCAGTCAACCAATACCCTACTTTTTGCCTAGCCTGATTAACTTTACTACTTACTAATATATGTTGTTTAGTAGGGAAAAATAAATTAATAATATCATCTAAATTCTTTGGTCTAATTGCCATATAAAAGGTAGCCGCAAAGAAGAATGCTATATAAAAAATAATATTAATTATATTTTGAGTTGTAAAAAACAAACCTGTAATAATATCCCAAGTAACTGTACCTATATTAATATTACCTCCTGTTGTAGAATTAAAATATTCTACCAAATTAAAGTCTGGTTTATCAATTATATTACCTATAAATAAGTTAGCGTCACTAAATAATTTAGGGAAATTATTTACTAAAGCTGTGAATTCACTACTAATAGTAGGTACAATTAATTGATATAATATTAAAGATATTCCAAACATTATAGAGAGCACCAAAAAGACACCCACCTGATAAGGGATTTTAAACAAACTATTTATTAACCTTGCGCCCAATACTATACCTGAAGATAAAATAAAAGCCACAATAGTAATAACCAAGACATCTCTCAATAAAAATAAACACCATATTCCAGCTATAATTAAAGCCCCTTGAAATAATGATTTCAAATCAACATCCAGTACATAATGGTTATTTTGTTTCATATACATTAAAGTTATACAATCAAATTATACACTATTTTTGACAAAATTGACAGAATACAGTAGTACGACTGTTTATAATAGTTTTTTGTAAAGTACGCTCACATTCAAGACAAAGTCTTCCTGCTTTCCCATAAACCTTATGTTCTCTAGCATAAGTCCCTCTTGAACCATCGGCCATAATATAATTAGCAATGGATGAACCTCCCATTTCAACTGCCTTAGGAATAATTTCTATAATAGCTTTATATAATTTTTCTACCTCTTTTTTGGTTAAAGTATTAGTTAATCTAACTGGCAAAATACCAGCCTTGAAACACACTTCATCCGCATATATATTACCAAGTCCTGTCACAATCTCCTGATTTAATAGTACAGTTTTAAGTTTGGATTTTTTACCTTTGAAATTTTTATATAAATAATCAGCTGTAAATGTATCATCAAAAGGATCAAGTCCAATTTTATCAAAGTGTCCTAGTTTATAAATAGTATCTAAATCTGGATAAAGTAACACATAGCCAAACATTCTCACATCATTATAATACAAAGTTCCTTGATTCAATTCAAATACAATGTGACTATGCTGATTAGGCAGCTTACTTTCAGATAATTCAATCGGATGCCCGCCTAAAACCTTATTTTTATTCTCGTCCTGATAAACTAACTGTCCTGTCATTTTTAGATGAACCAAAAAAACTTGACCATCACTCAAATGTATAATTAAATTTTTTGCAACCCTAGTAATATCTGTAATTTGATTACCGATAGGTTTTGTTTCAAATTCTTGTTTTTTCTGATCTAAAGGCTGCCTGACTGTGCCAGAACCACTGACCAATTTGGGTTTATGTACGGTTATTGATTTTATGGTCTTACCAATAATATAAGGTTTTAGACTTCTTCTTAAACTCTCTACTTCTGGTAGTTCTGGCATATATTTTAGATAATTATTTTTTCTTATATTCTAGTTTTTGTCTTAAATCATCCACAAAATCAGTTTTAATATCTAAAGAATCATATAGATTAGAGTAGGCTTTTTCATTAGGTACTAATAAGGTGTTTAACTTACCTTGACTTTTTAGATATTGAACCAAGGTATAAAAGTCTCCGTCACCACTCACTATGACCGCCTGATCATATTGATTGATTTGAGTTAAAGCATATAATACCATTTCTGCATCAACATTACCTTTTAAATCACCTTGTTTAGTAGCTAAAGTAGGCTTGAAAACCAAATGATATCCGAAATCCTGTAAAGCTGAGTATAATTGTTGATTAGTATTTACCATTCCAATAAACATATAGGCTTTTTTAACACCATAATGCTTATCTAAATAATTCCTAAATTCTTTATAATCTAAACTCCACCCTTGACTTTGAATAGATTTATTCAAATTCTGACCATCAATAAAAGCAAAGTTTGGTCGCTTTGAAGCTGGTTTCGATTGTGAAGTATGTAAGGTATTATGTCTAACACCTTTAGGTATATGCTTTACAGCTTTGGACTGCAATATTTGTGAAGGGTTGTGTGCTTTATGCTCTGATTGAGTTGTCTTAACTTTAAGATCTGAACTGTCAGATTTACTTTCAATATTAGAGTTTTGACTAATAGTCTTGTCTA
Organism: Minisyncoccota bacterium; assembly: GCA_032117235.1. Lineage (GTDB taxonomy): Bacteria > Patescibacteriota > Minisyncoccia > SW-4-49-11 > SW-4-49-11 > CALRBF01. The sequence goes on from JAULZW010000012.1 coordinate 65,397, forward strand.
CAATTTCATCAGCACTACTAAAGAAGCTTCCTTTAGGTCTAAAGGTATGCTTGTATTTTTTTTTCATAACAAAATATTAAAATAATAACAATTAAAGTAATAGTATTTAATTAAAAATAATTTCAAATAACCAATATTAAATACTACTCTTCATTTATTATAGCTTATAATGTGAATTTATGCAAAAATTCATCAATTATATCAAGAGCTTGTTGCACTGTATCTGAAAGTTTAATATTGGGAATGATTACATCAAATTGGTCTTTGTAAGATAACTCATACTCCGCTCTCTGCAACCTTCTCGCTAACTCTGCTTCAGTTTCAGTAGATCTATATTTCAACCTATCCTTCAACACATCTATACTAGTTACATCTAAAAATATAGTTAATAATCTATTCCCAAGTAATTTTTTTAATTCTAAAGCCCCATTTACATCTATGGATAAAATTGGTATTTTACCCTTACGAGCTAAATTATCTATCTCAGAATTAAGAGTACCGTAAAAAACATCTGGATAAACTTCTTCCCATTCTAAAAACTCATTCTTAGCAATTTTATCTTGGAATTCTTGTAAACTCAAAAAATAATAATCCCTACCGTCAATTTCATTGACTCTTGGAGCTCTAGTAGTAGCTGATATAGATCTATCAAATCTCCTTGATAATCGTAAGATTTTTTGAGTTACAGTAGACTTACCTCCTCCTGAAGGAGATGAAATAGTAATTAAAGGTGATTTTGACATTAATATAATTATAATATATATGGTCTGAATTGTATCATAAATTAGGCGTAAGTTCAATTCAATCTATATAAAGATAGTTGTAATTATATTTTACACCATTACTCCACTTCCAATTAACTCCTCATCTTGATAAAGCACTAGAAATTGTCCTTGAGTAATGGCTCTCTGAGGTTCGTCAAATATAACTTTGAGGGAATATTCGTCAATAGACTCAACAAAACAAGATACATCCTGAGATCTATAGCGAATTTTAGCCTGTAATTTTTGAGGTAATACTGGTATTGCATCAGTCCAAGATAATTCTTTAATAATAACTTCAGATTGATATAAATCTAATGGATCTACTCCTTTAGATACAATTAATTGATTTTTTTTTAAATCTTTTGACTTAACAAAATATGGAATGCCTCCACCAATCCCCAGCCCCTTTCTCTGTCCTATGGTATAGAAGTATAATCCTCTGTGCTGACCTAAAACTTTTCCTTCTGTATCAATGATGTCTCCCATACTCTCACCAACAAAAGATTCTATAAATGCATTCACATCTATTTCTCCAACAAAACAAATTCCCTGACTATCTGGCTTTTTGGCATTAGGCAGTTTAATCTCATCCGCAATTCTTCTAACTTCAGATTTTGGAATATTCCCTACGGGAAATAATGTATGAGATAATTCATATTGCCCAAGAGTAGAGAGAAAATAAGACTGATCTTTAGTATTATCTATACCCTTTAAGAGATGATAAATTCCATCTTGAGTTTGATTGATTCGAGCATAATGTCCTGTTGCAATATAATCAGCTCCTAGAGAAAGACATTTATCAAGAAAAACCTTGAATTTAATTTCTTTATTACACATAATATCAGGATTGGGAGTGTGTCCCCTCTTAATCTCAGTAATAAAATATTCAATTACCCTATTACGGTATTCATCTTCAAAATCAAAAGTATAAATTGATATCCCGAGATGCCCCGCAACTTGTCTTGCATCTTCATAATCAGCTTGAGAGGAACAAGGAAAATCAAAAACACCACGCCCAGTCTCAAGCCGACCAGACCAGTTTTTCATAAATACTCCAATCACATTATACCCTTTTTGTTGCAAGAGATATGCTGACACTGATGAGTCTACTCCACCTGACATTCCTAAAAATACTGTTTTTGACATAAATAAAATATAAATCTACCCCCTACTATACTTTAATTCCACCCTTTTCGTCAAATATTTGGAAAATTATATTATCTTTTTGAAAAAGTAAGAGCTCCTGCGTAAAACACAGGAGCTTGAATTTGTCTAAAATTATGAGCATAAAAAAGTAGACACATTAACAGTTGATACCCCTCCGCTAAAAGAACCCGACACAATTTTTGTGCCATTTTGATTAGCTGAAATAGATAGTATTGGACTTACATCGACTTGAATTGCTGACCCTATCTTAATTAACTTATTATCAAACAGTATAACCGTACCTTTATGCATGCCCACAGCTATATATTGACCATTCTGTATATATGAAAGAGACCTGACATAGTCTCCTTGTGGAAATTGGATTGTTTGAATACAATTATTATAGGCTAGGTCCCACAATCTAAGGGTTCCATCTTTGGAACCCGATACAATTCTTGTACCATCTGGACTACAGTCTACTGCTAAAACCAAATTTGTATGCCCTTCAAGGGCGTAGATTGGCTGGAGACTGTGACTATGCCATAGCTTAATGGTGTGGTCAAAAGAACCTGACACAATCTTTGTGCCATCTGGGTTATAGACTAAGCAACTAATAGGACTATCATGAGCTTTAATAGGCTCAATAATGGGCTTATTAATATAAGAGGCATCCCACAAACCTATTCTCCCATCGTTACAGCCAACAGCAATGATACTATTATTATATTGACTATATCTATATGCCAATGCAGAGGCAGTACTAGTTGCACGACCTCTAAATGGGAACGACCTCTTAGTTTCCAGATCAAACTGGTGAAGAGTTCCATTTTCACATCCCAAAGCTATTTTATTACTATCAGATCGACCCCAGCATAATGAGCGTACCTCTACTATATTTCTATGCATAGAAAAGGGGTAATTAAATGTTCTGCCACTTATTGCATCAAACAATATAATACCTTTGTTCGAAGATGAAAGGATGACATTCCCTTGAAATCCATATTTTACTGAATTTACAGGGGCTGTATGATGAAAATGATAAACACTGCGGTTAACGGGGTGAACATTGAATTGTGTTGGAAGGTTCATAATCTCTTCTCTTCAAAAGAGAAACTACTATACTTTTGTATCATATTGCGTTAAATTTGTCAATATGTAACATTTGTTTTGTATATCTAATAAAATTCAACTGTATCCGTATCGGGTATTAGATTAGAGGTTTTTAGAAACCAAATTAACATTCCTTGTGTAATGCCAGACATCCATAAAGCTGATAAAATAAATATTGCCAAACCTACAATTTTAACTTTACTATCTCCTCTAAATTTTGAACCTAATTGGCCTCCAATACCAAATACCCTATGAATAGGTTCTGAATAGTACATAATTAAACCGCCTATTATCATACCTAGCATCCCTACAATCAGCTGTGTTTTACCTGAGGCTAAAATAACAAAAAAGGCTATGAAAGCAAATATTATTCCTCTAATTAGATTTAATCTTTCTAACTCACTTTTCTCTAATCCTAATTTTAACCAGCCTCTATTTTCTAAGAAATTTTTAAGTCTAACTACATCTACTAATCCCCATATTAGTGGTATAAGCGGTAATAACCAACCCCAGAGCATATTATTGAACTATAATATTAATTCTAGATTTCAAAACTGGCAAAATAGGGCTAAAACTAGGAGTAATATTTAAATCTACAGTATCAACATTATCTAAGTTTTCTAAATAAGATTTAGATTGAACAACCGTTTTAAGTCTTATATCATTAGCTAATTTATCCTTATCAAACTCATTTTGAATATTATAATCTACATACACCCTCACCTTAACAGCTTGTTTATTTGGAAATTCCTGCTGTCTATCAAACCGAATATTAATATCTCCTAATTTTTGACTTTCTAGAACTTGAGTTTCTAATAAAGATTTAATGATTTTATCAAGATCCTCTTCCTTGTAGAAAAAACCATCCAAACTACTACTTGCTTTAACATTAAAACTTCTAATTCCATCCCCAGTTTTAGGTAAACCTTCATATTTAATTTCATTTAGTTTACTTTGTACAGCTAAAGATTTGAAACCTTCTTTTGATGCTACTTGATTATTGACAACTTCAGTTAATTTTTTTTGTAAATCTACTCTGGCTTTATCTAAATCTTCAGCAGTAACAACAGTTCCATCCTCAGTTGTACCATTTTTTAAATCTTCCTTTAACTCTGCATATATACTTGAGAACTTAGTTGGATTATCTTCAAGACCTGGTATAGTAAGCTTCCCAGCTGATATATTATAATCAGATCCAACACCATCAGCTCTAATATTGGCTGTAATTGAGCTATTGGCTGGTACTGTTACTGATTCTGTCAATCTAAATTGCTTACCTTTTTCTGAACGAAGTCTAGTATTAGAAACTAATTGTTGAGATGTTGAGGTTTTATTGATAATATTAATTTTACCCTCAGCTTTAGTTCCACCTACTTGAGAGCCCGTGGCCTCATAAGTTCCATCCACTGAAGCTGAAATGGTGTTTATAATAGAAGGAATAGTTCTATTTTCTGAGCTAATATCAGTAATATTAGGGTCAAAATTTACTTCGAAGTCTTTAGATAATTCTTCAGTTTTAGTTTTAATAGTAATCTCTGCCTTAGGAATAATAATTAGAGATAATAAAGAAGCAAAAACCACACCTAAAAAAACACCAGTATACAATAAGCTCTTAGAAATTGGTTTGGAATCATTAATATGTCTCTGTGGTGGGATTTGAGGACCATTACCATTAGTTGATGACTTAAAGATTGGCTCGGACTGTACTGAGTGTTGAATTGGATTATCTTGAATTATTTGTTTATATGCTAAAAAGTCTGTATAAGGTTCATCTTCTTGTTGATTAGCACTGTCTTCTATATCTATATCCTTAATATTATCTAAATACTTAATTTTTGTACCATTTAATTTAAGTAAATTAATCAAATTATGATCTGTGCTATATAAATCTATATCATATTTATCCGATAACTGATTAACATTATTTGTAAATAATTCTCTATTAACATTATTATATAATAAATATATATTATCCGGTATGTATACAGAGGTATTTTTATTTTGAATAGCATAGCTTTTTATCTGATAAATAACATCAGCTAAAGTGTCCTTGGGATTGAGAATTATAGATTTTTTGGAGTTATGAGATTTCATAGTGATTCGCTTATACGATAAGGTAAATGAATATCTAGAGGAATACTTGAAAGATGCACTAATCCAAGCATATCTATGAATCTTGAACCTTCAATATTACTAGTCATATCTACAATATGGGCAAACTGTTTAGGCGTTAAAATAGAAATCGAAGGTTTTTGAGTTAGATTTAAGGATTTATACCATGTACTGTATTCTAGAGATTCTTTTACTCCAAGCAATGTAGCGCCTTCTCCATACAAGAAAATATGAGTAGGATTATTGCTTATATTCATAGACTTAAGAGAATATATAACTCCTTGTAACCAAAGGGAAATTTCCGACTCCAAAGCATCTGTAATTTTTCTAGACATATCTCTTGGCAATTGCAACATACTATATTCTTGACGAACAGTCTCAGCCTCATCAATAGTAATTTGAAAAGTATTGGCAATGGCTTGAGTAAAGCTATGACTGCCAACTCCAAATGCATTAGCATATATTATTTTTTGGGCTTGTATTAGACTAATACTAGTATGCCCAAACCTAATATCTATAAGAATAATGGGTATATCTTTATTCGTATTATAATCCAATATCAACTGACCTACCCCATAACCATAGTTATACACACCTTCTACTTGTAAATCTTGAGCCTTAGATATATTAATCAGAGAGTTTTTATAGCTAGTAGGTATATAAGTGTTAACCGTATCCAGAGTAATTTGTTGAGCTATTTCATTAATTGGAGAAATAAACTCTTGTCCATCTAAAACAATACTGTTAAGTGAAATTTGAACAAGAGATAATGGTAAATTATGACCCTGAGGACTATTGTAAACCTCAGAATCAAACTTATTATAGACCTCATCAATAGAACTAACCCATTCTTTAGAACGAATTTTGTTATTAGGATTTTCTCTTTGTAATTCAATAACTCTTGGAACTACTTCTAACATTGAACCAGAAACACCAAATACAACACTGGATTGTTCTTTAAGATTAGAATTAACTGGCCTAACCTGAGTTATAGTTTCTTCAATAGCTTGTATTAATAAATCTTCTTGCTCAATAAAATCAGTCCCAACAATCCCAAAAGGTAGCTTTGTCTCACCCAAAGATTTAATAATAGTATTACCAGTTTTTGCATCTATTATATAATCAATTACAGAAACTCTATTTTCTTGTATATCTATTATTAAAGGTTGTAGTATTTCTTTTTTTCCAAACATATTAATAAATTTATGTTGTTATGAACAAGATGATTTCCCCAACTAAACCAACTCCTAGAGGAATTGCTAAATTATCGTCTAATCTAGTAGCATAAGTTTCTATAACCACCCCAATAATAGCTAAAACTAATGGAAATAAGCTAAATCCTAGAATACTCGCAGCTATAAAAAAGTTAGCTAATAATGAAATAAAAATACCTTCCCAAGTAGTTTTATTTTCAGTTTTTGGGAATACTTTTATTGTACCATAAATTCCACCAATTGTAGAGAAAGTATCACCGATAATAGCTATTAAAATTGACACTACTGCAATTTGAGGAGAAAATAAACTATTAGCCACAATAGCAGCCAAAACTAAATTTAGACCATCTACATTAGTATTAGATTCTTTTGGTTTAATCAAATTACCAAAAGGCACCCAAATTTTAGTATCCAATCTTATATATTCATAAATTAAAAATACAGCTACAAAGACTATCAAAAACCATCTAGCATATTCTTGAGAATAAGAAAATGATTGAACATAACTTAAATACCAAAAGACTCCAAATGGGATAATCAAGCTAAGATGCAAAGCTTTTCTAAGTAAAATTTGTTGTTTTGTTTTCATATTAAATTATTATACCACGAATACGCCGAACACCACGAGAAACCGCTTCTTCTTTTTTAATCTTGAACTGTCCTATCTCTTTAGTATTCTTAATATGAGGACCTCCACAAAGCTCCTTAGAAATATCACCAAAATTATACACATCAACAAATTCTGGATAATTTCTATTCCCCAAATACAAAGCGCCAGACTTTTTAGCCTCCTCTAATGTCATATTAGTTATAACCACATCAGCTCCTTGTTGAATATAATTATTAACCTTATCCTCCACCGCTTTAATCTCTTCAGAAGTAAGCTTTCTATCAAAACTAAAGTCAAATCTAGTTCGTTCAGCCGTAATATCCGATCCTCTCTGCTCTAATTCTACACCTAAAACTTCTCTCAGAGCCTGATTTAATAAATGAGTAGCACTATGAAGTCTCGTAACAACAACTAATTCCTCTTCATTAGCAGCTTTTAGTTCTCCATTATCTAAAATCAAACCATGACCACCAAATTTTTTGGTAGCTCCAGCTCGTGATATAGTCTGATGTTCAGACTTATAATTCTCAAAATCCTGCTCATCAAAAGATAACCCTTGTAATTTTAAGACCTCTGGCGACAATCCATAAGTAGACGCCAAAAGAAACGCCTCTTCACCTGAAATATGAGGAACTCGCTTCTTTTTCAACATTTTATCCGCATATTTCATCCCTCGAGATAAAGCATCTTGAAAAAGAGCATATTCATTTTGAATTAAAGCTTTTATATTATCTTTAGCTACATTCAAATCAGGATATCTTTTCTGATAAATATCAACAATAGAATCAATAGTAAAGAAAATTAATTCTAAAGGTCTATCATAAGAACTAGTTAGACTCAACACCTTTCGTAACAATCGCCTCAAAATATAACCCTGCTCCTTATTAGAAGGAACTACTCCTTCAGATAAAAGAAAAGTACTAGCCCGAATATGGTCAAAAATCACTCTATAAACCGCTTCTGTTTGCCCTACAAACTCAGATCTTAAATCAGCCATAATGTTAGTGAATATACTCGAGTCATATACAGACTTCACCCCTTCAAGTTGAGTCACAATTCTCTCCAGACCTCCACCAGTATCAACCCCCTGCTGAGGTAAGGTTTCCAATTCACCCCCAATTTTAGAGTAATATTGATTAAATACAATATTCCAAACCTCTACTCCATTCACAAAGATCTCCGTAGTCGGACCACAAGGCCCCTCAACTCCAGTAGGACCCCAAAAATTATCTTTTCGCCCTAATTCTCTAATTTCTAATTTCACACCCTTTTCCCAGGCTAAATCTTGCCAAATAGATAAAGTTTCAGTATCCTTAGGGCTTTTATTATCCCCTGCAAATATAGTCACATAATCAATTTTCATTCCCAATTTCTCAGCAATCAATTCATAACCAAACTTAATAGCCTCAGACTTAAAATAGCTACCCTCACCACTTGGATAATTAAAAGAAAAATTTCCAAGCATTTCAAAAAAAGTATTATGAGTCTCATCACCAACCTCATCAATATCATCAACTCTGAGACACTTTTGAACACTAATCACTCTATTCCCATAAGGAGAAGGGGTTCCGAGATAATAAGATTTAAACTGTTGCATACCCGCTGTAGTAAACAAAACAGAAGTATCCCCTTTAGGTAATAAAGAGGAAGAGTCTACCTGAATATGACCTTGAGACTCAAAATATTCTACAAATTGTTGAATAGATTTCATATTAGATAGCAATATATAACAATGCTTTGTATAATATTATAGCATAATTGCCAAAAATTTACAAATAGACTACACTACAACCTGCCAAAACATCCTGACAAGAAAGTCACGCTAAGGTAAAGTCTCAATCAAATTAGTATTCACAATTAAAAACATAAAATACAAAACTATGCTATAATATAAAATATATGAAATCTAATTTAATTATTTATTGGGCAAGGAGAGACTTAAGGCTAGAGGATAACTCTGCCCTATTTCACGCTATTGCTAAAGCTAAAGAAACTGGGGCTATGTTTGCTCCTGTCTTTATACTGGAGGATTATATGCTAGAGGCTAGTCCAGATTCTCAATTTGGCTATCCTCAGAGATACTTTTTATCTCAAGCTATTCCTAAATTCACACAGCAATTCAATCAATTTCATCTAATTCGGGGCAAAGGTGCTAGGTCAATTATTGAACTTGCCCAAAAATATAATCTTGAAGTTTTTGTCAATCAAGATATTTATCCAGATTTTGACACTCAAACTGCTAAGATTAAAGAGGCTGGGATTGTTGTTAATATATTCAAAGACAGGCTTAGTGTTAATCCAGAGACCAGAAGCCAAAATGGGAGTCTATATACTATCTTTACTCCTTTCAAAAAATCTGTTTGGAAAGAATTTTTAGAAATGACAACCTTACCCAAACCCAATCTAGAAAATATAAATTATGCTACCACCCCCCTTTTGATATCTTGGCAATATGTAGAGCCAGAGACTAGAATAATTGAATCTCTATTTAGCACTAAGAGAGAAATAAAAATTCTAGATATAATTTATGATTTAGACCAATACCTCCCTTTACCTAATTTATCAAACTGGTATACCTCTGAGAGTGAAGCTCTAGAAAGATTTAATGCCTATCTAATGTCTGGTAAATTAGATAATTATAGCTTGAATCGGAATAGTTTGGAATTGGATATCATAGACAATGGGCAGACTTCTCGAATGAGTTTAGCTTTAGCTTGGGGCTTTATCTCAGCTAGAAAAATAAAGGCGGAAATCACAAAATATCTTAATTTAAGTTTAGAAGAATTAACTGTAGACAACAAAACTAATCTTGGAGCTATAACATATATCTCAGAACTAATTTGGCGAGAATTCTATGTTTATTTATTATATCATCAGCCAGATCTATTAGATTTAGAGTTTCAAACTCAATATAGACAAACTATAAATTGGACTCAAGGGAAACAAGCTCAAGATAGATTCATCTCTTGGATAACAGGTAAGACTGGATATACCGTTGTAGATGCCTCGATGCAACAATTAGCTCAAACTGGCTGGATGCATAATCGCTCAAGAATGATTGTAGCTAGTGTCTTATCCAAAAACTTAGGTATAGATTGGCGATGGGGGCAGGAATATTTTAGAGCTAGTTTAATAGACTTGGATGAGCCATCTAATAATGGAGGTTGGCAATGGGGAGCCTCAGTAGGAGCAGACCCAAAACCAATTCGGATTTTCAACCCCTATTTACAAGCTGAAAATTATGACACGAAAGGATTATATCAGGATCAATGGTTAGATGAACATTATTATAATACAGTAACAAAACCAATTATAGAACACCCTCAAGCCAGACAAGAAGCAATTATCAGATACAAACAAGCCAAAGAAATTTATTTAGAAAATAAGAATTCAGGAAAATTAGTTGAGAAATCATAAGACTTCTCAGCAGTAAATCTAATTTGCAACGAAGGATAGTAGATATATTTTAATAATTAAGTTATATCAATAAAACAGTATTTATATATTGACAAAAAGTTCAAATTTTGATATTTTATTTTTGCCCTATATTTTCAAACCTAAACAATGGTTCATTCAAAGGCTCATTCAAACAAATTTGCAAAAGGTAGAGATCGGTATTATAAAAGCTCAATCCTGAATGGAGATTGTGAAGAAACTGGGGGAAAAGTCAAGGAACAAACGCACCACATTAGAGTTTGGAAGGTTTAGAAATAGAGTGGAGGAAATCGAGAGGAGATTTAAAGCCAAGCCTGGCTCTAGGACGAGAATTAATAAGGAATTGGACT
>JAULZW010000013.1:0-38486 GCA_032117235.1 Minisyncoccota bacterium
CATATTCATTGATTTTTACCCTTTCTTCTATATTGATATGTTTCATATATTCTATTTCTTAGCTTATACATGCCACTACTTATTTAGTATATACCGTAGTGGTGCTTTTGATTATAGAATATGCGAGTGGTCTTGAATCTTAATCATCAGGGACTCGTGCTTATACGGGTCTCTATTTTTTTATGTTATAATATAATTATTATTAACCTCATCAAAATTATATGTTGGAATTATATCAAAGAGAAGATTGTCCCTTTTGTCGTAAAGTTAGAGTTGTTCTCAATGAATTAGAGCTTGATTATATATGTAGAATTTCGCATACAGGATCTCAGCAAAGAGAAATTATGTTGAAATTAGGAGGGCAACCTCAAGTTCCTTTTCTCGTAGATCAGGATAAAGGTATTATGATGTATGAATCTGATGCTATTATAGACTATTTACAGAAAACCTATGGTAAATCCACTCAAGGTGAAGTAGATAATAGTCCAAAAGTATGTCCGATAGAATAGACTTGCCCCCATCAACTATTAAAAATTTAAGTAATCAAAGGTTTGGGCGGAATATCATTGCCGTTTTAATTGTGATTGTATTAACTGCTATATTTGCTATATTTAGTTCTAAAACAGAGATAAGTCAAGCTAATTTAATTGGTGATGGTTGTGCTAAAACTGACTCCAAAGGGGGAAAATGTATATTTGCTTTTGGCGAAAAAGAATTAACTCTGAGATTGTGTTCAGAAGAGTCTCCTTGCAATCAATCAGAGTATAAGTTGGGTAAGAAAAAGGATAATAAACAGTATATTATATTACGGTCAGAATTTTTTGGTAAATCTATTGAAGTTTTGACTGTGGATATGAAGGAGTTTACTCAAGTCGGATCCGAGGCAGCTTTTTATACGGAAGTTAAAGGTGCTTGTAAGGACAAAAATGTTTTTACTGCCGATTGTTTTGACTTTCCTGTAAGTGAAAATCAGCTAAAAGATATTGCAGAACAAAATCAAAAGTATAATAATCTCATCAAAGAATATACCCTTAATTAAAACTATTTCTTTTTTATCTCATGCCCACCAAATTCATTCCGGAGGGCGGCGAGGGTTTTACCAGCAAAGGATTCCTCTTGGCGGGAGCGGAAACGAGCAAAAACGGCATCGGTAATTACCGGTAGAGGTACAGCATGTTCTATGGCGGTATTAACTGTCCAGCGTCCCATACCATTATCATCTACATAATCGGTAATGGAATCAAGATTAGCTTCTTTTTGGAAGGCTTCATAGGCTAAATCCATCAAGAATGAGCGGATAATAGAGCCATTTTTCCATACTTTGGATACTTCTTGAAGATTGAGATTAGAGTATGGACCTTCTTTTACAAGTTCAAATCCCTCAGCCATAGCCTGCATAATGCCATATTCTACTCCATTATGTACCATTTTTACAAAATGACCAGATCCTGCTACTCCAATATAGGTGTAGGCCTCAGGGGCGGCGAGAGCCTCCCAGAGGGGATTGTAGGATTCGATGAGTTCTTTATTTCCTCCTATCATCAAAGAAAATCCAATTTGCTCACCTCTAAGACCTCCACTAGTACCCACATCAATAAAGTTAATTGATTTTGTTTCTAATAACTCTGCTTGAGCTTGAGAATCTTTGAAATAACTATTACCTCCATCAATAACCGTATCCCCAGCTTCTAAAAGTTCGGATAAAATTGTTATAGTAGATCTGGTGATTTCTCCGGCCGGTACCATTAACCAAACTGTTCTAGGAGCAGGCAAGCTAGCCACTAAGTCTGGTATAGATTCATAAGGGGTAACTCCAAAAGTGGCTGCTAAATCTCTAGTCTCCACTGAGGGTGCAAATCCAGCAACAGTGTGATTATGTTGAATAGCTCTCTTAGCTATTGCCATACCCATTTTTCCAAGTCCAATAATTCCTATATTCATATATGTTATAATTTAATGATAATAATATTATAACATAAAAATATGAAAATAATTCTCACAGGAGCTCATGGTACAGGTAAAAGCACTTTAGTAGAGCCTTTAGCTACTGAATATAAATTGCCAGTTTTTCAAAGAACAGTGAGGAATTTTTGGGAAGCAAATGGAGTTGTCGATTTTGAAAAACTACCAAGTGATGTGAGGGCTATATTCCAAAAGCATTTATTATTAAATCAATTAGATAAAGAAAATGCTCTTTGGGATAAAGGATTTATAACAGATAGGTCGGTTTTAGATTATTTGGGCTATGCAGTGGTGTCAAGTGCAATGTCCAAGACAGATTTAGATTTATACAAGGCTCTTATCAGAGAGAGATTATTACAATATGATTATATTATTTATTTGCCGGTGGAATTCCCAGCTGAAGCAGAGTATCTAAGAGCTAATCCAGACTCTCAAAAAGAAGTCGCTCAAGTTTTTGAAGAACATTTAGATCTATGGCTAAAACCAGAGCAGTATTGTGTTGCTCGAGGAAGTGTAGAGGAGAGGTTAGAACAAATAAAGCGATTTATTAAAAATAGCTCCCAATAGCATATATAAGCGGATTATGTTGTGTAGTATTGACAATTTTGATGAAGAGGGTATAATTATCAACGTTGTCATTTTTTGAGAATCATGTCAATTCCACGCAGATGTGCATTTGAAGGTGAATGGGGGGGAGAATGGTGTAGTTGTGTAGACGAAAACTGTGCTGCAAAACGTGCATTTGAAATGAAAAAGATAAGTTTGGAAAATATCTTCGAAGAGGTAGATCTCCCAGCTGGTGTTTATAGGTTCCCAGATTAAGTTCTATTATTCTCAAAAGCCGGCTACCCCGTAGCTCGGCTTTTTCATTTTATATACAATAAAAAAAGCCCTCAATGCAGGGGCGGTGTATATTGCTATACTGCGTCTGAATCCCTTTATATAAACATCGGAAAATAATATATTTTTCCCTGTAAAGTCAGGTGGGTTTCAATTTTTCGCAGCCCCATTCTGAAGGCTTAAAAACATTATATACCTTTTTGGGTGAATTGAAAAGGAAGTCAGATTATTTATATGTATCTAGTACAGAATACTGCTTTTATCTTGAATACTATACTGACTTATGCTACACTACATATTAATAATAGATTAGTTATACAATAAAACGATATGTTCAAAAAACCTCTCTTTAATGTATCTTTTCCTGAATTAGAAAAACAAATTTTAGAGTTTTGGAAAGTTGAAAATATTTTACAAAAATCCATAGACACAAGACCAGTAGATAAAACTAAAACGTTTTATGATGGTCCTATTACTGCCAATGGAGAACCTCATGCCGGACATATGCTCACCTTTGCACTCAAGGATATTATGCCTCGATATTGGACTATGAAAGGGTATCGGGTTACTCGTAGTCTTGGTTGGGACTGTCAGGGGATTCCAGTAGAGTATGAAATTGAAAAGAAGCTCGGATTTCAGCAAAAAAAAGATATAGAAGAATATGGAATAGCCAAATTCAATCAATTATGTCGAGAATCTGTATCAACTCATCGAGATGGAATTATTGAATTAGAAGAGAAATTAGGAAGACTTACCAATTCAGATGAGGAATACGCCACTATGGACGCTAAATATATTGAATCCATTTGGTGGAGTCTGTCCGACTTATATCAGAAAGGCTTATTGTATGAGGGTTTTAAAGTAGTACCATATTCTACTCGAGCAGGAACTACACTTTCTAATGCCGAGGTAGCTCTTGGAGGATATAAAAAACAAATTGATCCTGCTGTTACGATTAAATTTGAATTAACAGATAGTCCTAATACTTTTGTTTTAGCTTGGACTACTACTCCTTGGACTTTACCTACTAATTTTGCCTTAGCTGTCGGAAAAGCTATTGATTATATTGAAGTTACAATACCTAATACAGAAGAACATTATATTGTAGCTCGTGAGTTAGCTGAAAATATATTTGGGACTGAGTATAAGGTAATGGCTGAGTATAAAGGGCAGGATTTATTAGGTAAGACCTATAAGCCTTTATTTGATTTTTTTGCAGGTAAAGAAAATTGTTTTGTTATCTATGAAGGTGATTATGTGACTACTGATTCTGGTACCGGTATTGTGCATCTTGCCCCATATGGAGCCGAGGATAATGAAATTTTTCAAAAAGTCGGTATAGTCTCAGTAGATGTTATTAATGACCAGGGTGATTTTGTTGATGAAATCAAGCCTTATGCGGGTATGTTTTATCGCAAAGCTAATAAATATATAATTGAAGATTTAAAACAGTCTAATCAATTATTCAAAGTAGAGGATTATGAGCATGATTTACCAATGTGTTGGCGAACTAATACTCCGTTGATTTATAAACCAATTACTTCTTGGTATGTGGCAATGAGTACATTGCGGGATAAGCTTATTTTTAATAATGCTACTGTTAACTGGATTCCTGACCATATCAAAGAGGGGAGATTTGGCAATTGGTTGAGAGAAGTCAAAGATTGGGGTATTTCTCGAACAAGATATTGGGGAACTCCGCTCCCAGTGTGGAAATCTGAATCAGGTAAAACCAAAATAATTGGTTCCTTCTCTGAATTAGAGGAATTGTCTGGAGTTAAAATGAGTGATCCCCATAGGCCTTTTGTAGATGATATGGTCTTTACTTTTGAGGGTGAGACATATCAGAGAATTCCAGACGTTTTGGATGTTTGGTATGATTCTGGAGCTATGCCATTTGCTAGATTTCACTATCCCTTTGAGAACAAAGAAGTTTTTGAGTCTAAATTACAAGCTGAATATATTGCTGAGGGTGTAGACCAGACGAGAGGTTGGTTTTATTCCCTTCTTGCTCTCTCAACTGCCTTATTTGATCTACCAAGCTATCGCAATGTTATTGTAAATGGATTAGTATTAGCCGATGATGGGCAAAAATTATCCAAGAGTAAGAAGAATTATACTAATCCGATTGAGCTTATTGATCAATTTGGAGCCGATGCTCTGAGGTTGAACTTTTTCTCCACTCCGATTTCTTCTGGTGAGGATACTACGGTCTCAGCTAAAACCGTCAAAATTATTACCCAAGAATATCTATTGCCACTCTGGAATATGTATAGTTTTTTGGTAACTTATGCTAATGTCAGTGATTGGAGGCCTCAGGGAGGAGAACATAAACCAATAAATCCTAAAAATCAGTGGTTATATACTAGAGTAGATCAGACTGTACACGAAGTTAATTGGGCTCTAGATAATTATCGTATACCACAAGCCACAAGAGAGATTAAAGCCTGTATGGACGATATTTCTAAATGGTATATTCGTACTGCTCGTACTGACTTTGCTAATGGGGACACAGAATTTTTACAATCTCTATATAATAATTTTGTGACTTTGATTCATCTTTTAGCTCCTTTTGCTCCATTTATAACAGAATATTTATATCAGGAATTAGTATTGAGTCAGAATACTGAGGCAGTCGAATCTATACATCTAAGTGTCTATCCAGAAAATAAATTAAAGTGGAATGAAGCAATAAAAACTTCAGAAAATAATTATACATTTAATAAAGATGATTATGAAATATTAATCAAAGTAGATAAATTAAAAATTATTCTTGAACAAGGTTTCAAATTAAGAGAAGTCTCAGCCATCAAAGTAAGACAACCTTTACAAGCTATGGGTATAGAAGGTATAGAATTAGAGCCTTGGATGCAAGATATTATCAAAACAGAGATTAATGTCAAAGAAATCCTTAATCATAAAGTCTCGGAAAATAGTATTGAACATCAAGGGCTAGTCTTGAGTTTAGACGATGTAATTACTCCTCAGCTCAAAGAAGAAGGATTAATACGAGAGCTAATTCGTAATTTACAAATTACTCGAAAGAATTCCAAATTATCAAAAGAGCAAAATATCAAGTTTACTATACAAGCCTCAGAGGAAATACAAACTTTAATCCAAAAATACCAAGAGACAATCAGCCAGCCAGTCGGAGTAGTAGAATGGCAATTCCAAACACTAGAAGGAGCAGAGAATACCCAAACTTTCAAATTAGAACAAGAAATAATCACTGTCTCAATTGAGATTGTGGGGTAGTATTTTGACTTTTGTAGGGGAGACCTTTCAGTTACCTGAGGTTGTTTTTTTCTGTACGCCTTTGGAGAAGGTGGCACGAAGTGACGGAGGTGGACTGAGCTTAATTCCCCTCTCTCCGTACGGGAGATAAATTGAGGGGTGGACAGCTTCGCTGGACGGGATGGACTGTACTTTTTACCTCACAAAATTGACTACTACTATTGACAAAATAGATAAAATATGGTATAATTTGTTTACAATAGCTTAAATTTGTTTATGGAAATTGCGACTGTTGTAATCTTTTTTGTGGTAATACCGCTTGTAGTCGGTCATCTTACCAATCAGCGTGATTGGGACGATTATGGTGATTGAATCATCTTGTATCACAATTCCCCCCCCCAAGCCACCACACAAGGTGGCTTTTTTCTTTATTTTTAATTCCCCTCTTGAGGGGTGGCAGGCTTTGCGTGACGGGGTGGAAGTTTTTTGCAAATTGAGTTTCTGTACTACCTTGGAGGAGGATAGAATGCATAATTTGCAATTTATCCCCCTACCCAATTTATCGACCGTAGGTGGAAACCTCCAAAAAAACATGCTACAATACAAACAAGCATTAAATTCACATAATCTATGAAAGGAATAGTCTATATAATGACAACAGTAGTCGATGGACTAATAAAAATAGGACAAACAGGCAGTCAAAATTATCAAGAAAGGATGAGAAATCTAGAATCAAATGGATACTACAATGTCTCAGGATTAAAGAGATTCTTTGCAATAGAACTAGAAGACTATACATATAAAGAAAATCTACTCAAAGAAATTTTCACCAAACACAGAGTAGGAGACAGTGAGTTATTCGCCCTAGACTATGATTTGGTAAAACAATTACTCCTATCCTTTGAAGGAAAAGTAATATACCCAAAAGATATAGATAAAGAAAAAGAATTCGATGAAATTTCAAAATCCAGAGAGCAAAGTGCAAAATTTAGTTTTTATAGAAAAGGCATACAAGATGGAGAGGAAATAATATTCATAGCAGATAAAGATATCACAGCAAAAGTCGTAGGTGAGAGAGATGTAGAATATGGGGGACAAATTTTCAAATTATCCCCATTAACCCTAAAGATATATCAACAAAAAGGTAATAGCAATAAAAGTGGAGCCTATCAAGGAGCAGCCTATTGGCAATATAAAGGTAAAAAGTTAAAAGATTTACTAGATATACAATAATCACCACACATTACATAGATAATTCTGTGTATTATATATTTTTTATGAGATAGCTACTCCTCAAAAGGTGGGGGATATGGTATAATAGGGGTAAATAATCGATTCATAATAAAATTATGACAAAAGAACAAGAAAGAGCAGAATTACATAAAGCTATTTGGTCGATAGCTAATGATTTACGAGGTAGTGTAGATGGTTGGGATTTTAAGCAATATGTATTAGGGATATTATTTTATCGATTCATCAGTGAGAATTTAACTAATTATATAAATACGGATGAGCGTGCTTCTGGACATAAAGATTTTGACTATACAAAATTATCAGATAAAGAGGCAGAATTTGGACGAGCTGATACAGTTCAAGAAAAGGGATTTTATATATTGCCGAGTGAATTATTCGTAAATGTAGGCAAAAATGCTCGTAATGATGATAATCTGAATGAAACATTATCAAGAGTATTCAATAATATTGAAAGCTCAGCCAAAGGTTTTAGTAGTGAGGATGATCTTAAAGGATTATTTGATGATTTGGATGTGAATTCAAATAAACTTGGTCCTAATGTTGAAAAAAGAAATCAAAGATTAGTAAAACTCGTAGAAGCTATTGGAGCATTACGGCTTGGAGAATATACAGATAATACCATAGATGCTTTTGGAGATGCTTATGAGTATTTGATGACAATGTATGCATCTAGTGCAGGTAAATCTGGAGGAGAATTCTTTACCCCACAGGAAGTAAGCGAATTATTAGCAGAGATCACTACAGTTGGTAAAACTGAAGTCAATAAAGTGTATGACCCATGCTGTGGTTCAGGATCTCTGTTACTCAAATTTGCGAAAGTACTCGGAAAAGAAAATGTAAGACAAGGATTTTTTGGACAAGAGATTAATATCACCACATATAATCTGTGCCGAATTAATATGTTCCTGCATGATATTAATTATAATAATTTTGATATTGCCCATGGAGACACATTAACTGATCCTAATCATTGGGATGATGAACCATTTGATGCCATAGTATCCAATCCACCCTACTCCATACATTGGGAAGGAGATAGTAATCCACTGATGATTAATGATCCACGCTTTTCACCAGCAGGAGTGCTGGCTCCCAAGAGTAAAGCAGATTTAGCTTTTACCCTCCATATGCTCACTTGGCTCTCTACTAGCGGGACAGCGGCAATTGTAGAATTCCCTGGAGTCTTATATCGAGGAGGAGCAGAAGTAAAAATTCGTAAATATCTCATCAATAATAATTATGTAGATGCTTTGATTCAACTACCACCAGATTTATTCTTTGGGACAGGTATCGCTACCTGTATTATGGTACTCAAGAAAAGTAAGAATGATAATAAAACATTATTCATAGATGCCTCCCAAGAATTCGTAAGAGGGGGGAATAAGAATAAACTCAGTGAAGAAAATCGAAAGAAAATTCTGAATGCCTTTATACAGAGACAAGATCAAGAATATTTTGCAAAAATTGTAGACAATACTGATATTGCAGATAATGATTATAATCTTTCAGTATCTAGTTATGTGATAGCCGAAGATACTCGAGAAGCCATAGATATAGCTGTACTCAATAAAGAAATTGAGCACATTGTAGCGAAACAACAGGAGCTGAGACAAGGTATTGATGAAATTGTGAAATCAATTGAGAATTAGGGCAATTACGAATTAAGAAATATGTCTAAAAAAATCAGCATCCAAAACATTGAAGTGAGTGTAAGGACATCGAAAGATGATAATGATTACTTTTCGCTTACAGATATGGCTAAGTGGAAAAATGTAGATGACCCAAGGTTTGTGATACAAAAATGGATGTCAACGAAATTTACTTTGGAATTTTTGGGAATTTGGGAATTACTTAATAACCCAGCAAAGTTTAACCGTACCGAATTCGAGGCGGTTAAAAATCAAGCTGGATCAAATAGCTTCTCGATGTCTCCTGAAAAATGGAAAAAAACAACCAATGCTATAGGTATCAGATCTAAATCAGGAAGATACGGAGGTGGAACTTTTGCTCACAAAGATATCGCTTTAGAATTTGCAAGTTGGCTATCTCCTGAATTTAAGTTATACCTTATTAAGGAATTTCAAAGACTCAAGGAACTTGAAAAACAAACAATTTATAATCTGGAATGGGCGGTAAAAAGAAGTATTGTGAAAACAAATTATAGAATTCATACAGATGCAATTAAAAAACAACTTCAAACATTACAATTATCTGAATTTCAAAATAATTTAAGATATGCTGAAGAAGCCGATATGTTGAATTTGATTTTATTTGGTCAAAAAGCAAAAGATTGGGAATATAATAATCCAAATTTAGTTAATCAAGGGCTTAATATGAGAGACACAGCTGATATCACTGAACTTATAGTATTGTCTGGATTAGAGACATTAAATGCATATTTAATTAATCAAGGAGAAACAAAAGAAACAAGAATTCAAAAATTAATCATTGAAGCCAAAAAAAATCTAGAAAGTATCCAGAATCAAAGAAGTGTGAAAGCATTGGTTGGTTTAGGAAAAGAGAAGAAGAAAGTGGAGAGGAAGAAGTAATGAAATAGGACTTATGCAAATTATTAAGCTATCAATTGAAAATTTTAAAAAATTTAAAGATAAAGTAGAGCTTTCTTTTTCTAATCAAAATTTTTTTGTTGGTGAAAATAATACCGGTAAAACTTCTGTAATAGACGCTATTAATTATTTATTTAGTGGACCACAAAAAGAGAAGGTATATAAAAATCTTAAAGCTACTGAGGATGAATTTATTAATATCGAAGCTATTATTTCTGGAGATTTTTCCAATATTGATAAAAAATATCAAGATTATATTTTTGAAAAAGAAAATGTTTCATATATAAAATTAAAAAGGAGTAATGAGATAAAAAAAATTAATCAGTCAGGGAAAGAAGTCACATTAAATGAATCTAAAATATTGTGTTGGAATGAAGAAAATCAACAATTTGAAAATCCAGCAGGAAAAGATACTACTTTTAATTTAGTAGAAGTGGTATCTATCTATGCAAATGATCATGTAGATAATGTTGTGAGTTTTGATAGCTCAAAAATTCTTGGGAAATTAATAAAAAATAGTGTTGGTGATTTTTTTGAAACTGATTCATATGAAGCTTTTAAAGCACATCATAATAGAGTTTTTAATACAGGAGATGAGAGTCTGAAAGCAAGGCTTACAGCTCTTTCTGCTGATATATCTTCTATCTTAAAAGAACAATGGGGGGAGGTAGAGTTAAATTTTCAGTTTAATTTAGTTGATAATTCAAATCATTTAAAAAAAGGTAATGTCTTAGTCAAAGAAGGGGATATAGAACATTCTTTGGAAGATAAAGGAAGTGGATTACAGCGATCTATTATGTTATCTATGATACAAGTGCTATCAAAAATACATTTATCAAGTACAGAAAATAATATTATCCTTTGTATAGATGAGCCTGAGTTAAACCTACATCCCATTGCTCAAGAAAAACTAGGAATTGCTCTTAGTAAACTTTCAGAAAATATACAAGTTATTGTTTCCACACATTCCCCATTTATGCTAAAGTCTTTTAAGAAAAAAGCTGATGCTGTATATGTTTTTAAAGATACCCCACATACAAATTTAAAAAAATTAGGTACTTTATCTGTTCTTCCTTTTGGTCCAACATTAGCAGAAATACAATATTTTGCTTATAATTTAACCCCAAATGATTTACATAACGAACTATACGGTTATTTAGACTCAGAATCTTCACTGAGCTCATTTTTATCTACTAAGAGATGGTTAGATGAACGAAGATTAAAAACATATGCAAAACAAAATGATGTATCTATCGAAAATATTGATGAGGAGATAAAAGAAAGTTTAAAATTTAATATTCATCTACAAGGATATATTAGGCATTCAATACATCATCCTGAGAATGAACTGAACGAAACATTTACAGAAGAAGAAATAAAGAAATCCATAAATGAGATGATTCAAGTTATTATAAAGCAATCATGAACAAAAAATACTCTAAAATTGAATCACTAATTCAAGAACTATGCCCAAATGGGGTGGAGGTCAAACATATTTGGGAAGTTACTGCTTGGGATAAGAAGTTTAATGCAGTTGAAAATTATAAACAAAAAAAAGTAATAAAATACAACCATTTATTGGCCAGTGAGCTAAAGAGTCTTGAAGTGGTAGATGGAAATATCAAGCTACTCACTACAAATAATTCAGAATTATTTACAACAGAAGAACTAGCAGGAGAAAAAATTAGTGATGGAGAAGTAGTAACTATTCCTTGGGGTGGCACTGCGAATGTTCAATATTATAAAGGGAAATTTTTAACCGCAGACAATCGTTTAGCCACATCTCTAGATACTAATTATTTAAATAATAAGTTTCTTTACTATGTAATGTTAAATCGTACAAATGAAATCCAGTCTTTTTATCGTGGTTCAGGTATTAAGCATCCAAGTATGTCCAAAGTTTTAAACTTAAAAATCCCCGTCCCTCCACTTCCAGTACAGGAGGAGATTGTGAGGATTTTGGATCATTTTACAGAGCTAGAAGCAGAGCTAGAAGCAGAGCTAGAAGCGGAGCTAGAAGCTCGTAAAAAACAGTATGGGTTTTATCGGGAGGAGTTGTTCTTAAATAAAAATAAAGAATTAGGAATTAAGGATAAGGTTGAGTTGAAGAAATTGGGAGATATTGCAGAGATTAAACATGGTAAAGATTATAAAAAATATAGCTCAGGAAATATTCCAGTATATGGTTCAGGAGGTATTATGACTTATATAGATACTTTTATATATGATAAACCAACTGTTCTAATTCCTAGAAAGGGATCAATTACAAATATATTTTATACAGAAAAACCTTTTTGGAATGTAGATACAATTTATTACACCGTTATTGATGTGAAAATAATTCTTCCAAAATATTTTTACTATTTTATGAGAACTGTTAATTTATTAGCTTTAGATACTGGTTCAGGAAGACCAAGTCTTACTATGGAAATATTGAATAAACTCAAAATCCCCGTCCCACCTCTTGCTGAACAAGAGCGAATTGTCTCTATACTTGATAAATTCGATGATTTAGTGAATAATATCTCTATTGGGCTACCTGCTGAGCTTAAGGCTCGTCGTCAGCAATATAAATATTATCGCAATAAACTTCTTACCTTTCAGGAAATTCAGAATTAAGGAAATTTTACAAAAAATCCCAAATTGGGAAAATATAAAATATGAAACGACAAAATAATCGTTTATCCAAAAATTTATATCAAGGCGGATATTGGTATTTTATCACCTTATGCACTTACAATATGCAATGTATTTTCGTAGAGTCGGCGCCCTCGCCGACACAGAATACCACAGAGTTTATATTGGTACCCTCGCCGATACAATCAAGTCCAAAATACAAACTTAACCTCTTGGGAAAAATTATTGAAAAAGTGTGGTTGAATACAACTCAATGTTATTCGGATGTTATTCTTGATGAATATGTGATTATGCCGAATCATTTTCATGGTATCATTGGACTTGATGAGAATTCTTGTTCTTTGGTAACGGGAAAAAAGGTCAGTTTGGGGGATGTGGTCAGTTCGTTTAAAAGGGTTTCTTTGAGAGAGTTTAAGGAGAGTGTCGGTGGGTGTGTGAGGGAAAGTGTCGGCGAGGGCGCCGACTCTACGAAATTCGGTGATGTGAAGAAAAATGTCGGCGAGGGCGCCGACTCTACGGAGTTTAAGGATGCCGACTCTACGAAGTCTACTTTGAATAAACATGGAACTTTTTGGCAAAAATCTTTTTATGATCATATTATTAGAAATGATAAAGATTTATTTCGTATACAGGAATATATAATCAATAACCCTATAAATTGGGAACTAGATTCTCTTCATCCGAATAATTTTAATAAATAAAATATGATAGTATATACATAAGTAAAAAAATTGTGTAAAATTATGGGTAAGATAAAGATTTCGATGAAGCAGAAAATACATAATTCTTGATCCTTCATTATTAATTGATAATTGTATCCTTATGTCAGATAAAACATCTCAATATAATCTTGTCGCTCAACAGAATCAAAGTACGGTTGTGGGTGAATATATACTTTCGTCTGTAAGAGAAGAGAGTTATCAGAGTGAGGCGGAATTGGAGCGAGCTTTTATTAGGCAATTAGAAAATCAGGCTTATGAATATTTGAGTATTACTTCGGAGACTGATTTGGTTTTGAATTTGCGTCATCAACTGGAGAAATTAAATAATATACAATTTAGTGATACGGAATGGGAGAAGTTTTTTAAGACTGAAATTGCTAATCCCAATCAAAGTATTGAGGAGAAGACTACTACTATTCAAGAGGATAGTAGAAAATTATTGTATCGGGATGATGGCTCTATTAAAAATATTGATTTGATAGATAAAAAATCTATTCACAATAATAGTTTGCAAGTTCTGAATCAATATACTCCTGAGGAGGGGCAAAGGGCTAATCGCTATGATGTGACAGTTTTGGTGAATGGTTTGCCTATGGTTCATATTGAATTGAAGCGTCGTGGAGTGGCGATTCAAGAAGCTTTTAATCAAATTAATCGCTATCAGCGGGAGAGCTTTTGGGCGGATTCTGGGCTATTCGAGTATGTGCAATTATTTGTGATATCGAATGGTACTCATACCAAGTATTATAGTAATACTACGCGTAATCAACATATCAAGGAGGCGAATCAAAATTCTGCCAAAAAGGGGAAGCGTAGTAGTAATAGTTATGAATTTACGAGTTGGTGGGCTGATGCTACCAATAGACCTATTACGGATTTGATGGATTTTACGAAGACATTTTTTGCTAAGCACGCAATTCTGAATATTTTGACGAAGTATTGTGTCTTTACTTCTGATAAGCAATTATTAGTGATGAGGCCATATCAAATTGTGGCGACTGAGCGTATTATGAATCGTATTGAGGTGAGTACGAATTATAAAAAGCTGGGGACAATAGAGGCTGGTGGATATATTTGGCATACGACAGGTTCGGGGAAGACTTTGACGAGTTTTAAGACGGCTCAATTGGTGAGCAAACTTGATTATATTGATAAGGTTGTTTTTGTGGTTGACCGTAAGGATTTGGATTATCAGACGATGAAGGAATATGATAAGTTCCAAAAGGGGGCGGCGGATAGTAATACGAGTACGGCTATTCTTAAGCAGCAATTAGAAAATCCTGAATCTCGCATTATTATTACGACTATTCAGAAGTTGGATAGGTTTATTGGGCGTAATGATGGACATATTATTTTTGATGGACATATTGTGCTGATTTTTGATGAATGTCATCGTTCTCAATTTGGGAATATGCATTCTGCTATTACGAAGACATTTAAGAATTATCATATTTTTGGATTTACGGGTACGCCAATTTTTGCAATTAATGCTTCTGGTGGTGGTCGTCCTGATCTCAAGACGACAGAGCAGGCTTTTGGGGATAAATTACATACGTATACGATTGTGAATGCTATTGCGGATAAGAATGTCCTTCCCTTTAAGGTGGATTATGTTTCGACGGTAAGGGAGGCTGAGAATATTGAGGATAAAAAGGTGAATGATATTGATCGTGAGAAGGTATTAGCATCTCCTGAGAGGCTTCAGAATATTGTAGGGTATATTCGAGAGCATTTTGATCAAAAGACGAAGCGGAATAGTTTTTATCGTCTCAAAGACCGTCGCTTGGCTGGGTTTAATTCTATTTTTGCGGTGGCTTCTATCCCGATGGCGAAACAGTATTATCTTGAGTTCAAAAAACAATTAACTGATTTGCCAAGTGATAAACAGTTGAAAATTGCGACTATTTTTAGCTTTGGGGTAAATGATGAGGATGCTGATGGATTGATTGATGAAAATTCTGAGGATACGAGTGGGCTTGATATGAGCTCTCGAGATTTCCTTGAGAATGCTATCAAGGATTATAATGGAATGTTTGGGACTTCTTGGGATACTTCTTCGGATAAATTCCAAAGTTATTATAAGGATGTGAGTGAAAGGGTAAAGAATCGCGAAATTGATATCTTGATTGTGGTGAATATGTTTTTGACTGGATTTGATGCGACAACTTTGAATACTCTTTGGGTGGATAAAAATTTGCGTTTACATGGGTTGCTTCAGGCTTATTCTCGAACGAATCGTATCTTGAATAGTGTGAAGACTTTTGGGAATATTGTCTGTTTTCGAAATCTTGAGAGGGTGACGAATGAATCAATTGCATTATTTGGGGATAAAGAGGCGAGTGGTATTGTATTACTGAAGGCTTATGGAGATTATTATCATGGTTATCGTGATGAGGATAAGGAGATAAAAGGGTATAAAAGCTCTATTGATGAATTGTTGCAAGAGTTTCCCGTGAATGAAGAGATTATTAGTGAGTCGGGTAAAAAAGAGTTTATCAAATTATATGGTTCAATTTTGCGGTTGAGGAATATCCTTACTACTTTTGATGAATTTACGGGGAATGAGATGTTATCTGATCGTGATATTCAAGATTATCATAGTAAATATATTGATTTATATAATGAGTTCCGTAAAACAATAGATGAAGATAAGGAAAATATTAATGAAGATCTCGTGTTTGAGATGGAGCTTATTAAGCAAATTGAGATTAATATTGATTATATTTTGACTTTGATTAAAAAATATCATGAGGATAATACTCAAGATAAAGAGATTTTGGTGGATATTAATAAGGCGATTGATTCGAGTATTGAACTTCGTAACAAGAAGGATTTGATTAATCAATTTATAACTTCGCTTGATATTCAATCAAATGTGGATGATGATTGGCATAGATTTGTAGAGGAGAAAAAGGTTGAAGAGCTGGAGAATATTATTGAGAGTGAGGATTTGAATCGTGAGGCGACTTATGCTTTTGTACAAAATGCTTTTCGAGATGGTGCTATTGCGGGTACTGGGACAGGAGTTGCTCAGATTATGGAAACTAAACCTTCACGATTTCGTGCTGATGGAGCTTATACCAAAAAGCGTGAAAGTATTTTACAAAAACTGACTCGATTTTTTGAGAAGTTCTTTAATATTTCTCGTAGAGAATTTGAGGAGAGATAAGCTCTTCACTATAAAAGGCAAAAGCTCAAAGGACAGAATTACAAAATTCCCCACTCCGAATTTGTATTATAAATTGCGTGATTATTATGTTATAATATAACAAATATAATACTTCTCAAAATTTTATCACTGTTTCAATTGAGATTATAGAGTAGGAGATATAAATTACCAGAATGCCACAGCAAGATACAAACGACATAGGCACTCAGATAGAGATAGACATTTATACCAAGAGAGAATTAGATTGGCGCAATGGGGCTATTGTATATCAAGTTATTGTCGATAGATTTGCTCCTAGTTTGGATTTGGAGGCTAAAAAAGATTTGTATTCAGTTCCACGAAATTTAAGAGATTGGTCAGATAAGCCTCAGGCTGGAGAGTATAACTCAGAGCTGAATGTTTATGCCCAGGAATTAGATTTTTGGGGAGGGGATTTGCAAAGTTTAATTAGTAAATTAGATTATATACAGAGTTTGGGAATTGAGGTTTTGTATTTAAGCCCGATTCAGCTAGGTTTTACGAATCATAAATATGATTGTCTAGACTTTAAGCAAATTTCCCCAGAATTAGGGACTAAGGAGGATTTGAGAGCTTTGGCTGATAATTTACATAGACGAGGTATGAAATTAGTTTTGGATGGGGTTTTTAATCATATAGGGCGTAATTCACTACAATTTCAAGAGGCTTATCATAATCCGGATAGTCCTTGGAGGGATTGGTTCTTTTTTGATACAAGTTTACCCGGAGGAGCTTGTACCTGGCGGGGGCAGATCAATTTGCCAGAATTAAATTTGGAAAATCCCGCAGTGCAGGAATATTTATGGCAGGCTAAAAATTCAGTGGTCAAAACTTATTTGCAAGATGGTGTGGATGGTTGGAGACTAGACACGGCTTATGATTTGGGTCATTATTTTCTGTCTGAATTAACTCAAGCTACTCATCAGGAGAAGCCAAATTCTCTGGTGGTGGGGGAGATTATAAATTATCCAGCGGGGTGGATGCCAGCTATGGATGGAGTGGTGAATTATCATTTTAGAAGTCTGATTATTTTGCTTGTAGAAGAGCAGATTAAAGTGGAGACTGTGGCTTCTATGCTTAGCCATACAATTTTAGATATTGGTATAGAGCCGCTATTAAAAAGTTGGACCTTCCTGGATAATCATGACTTACAAAGATTAGCTACTAGAGTCAAAAATCCTATCAAAAGAAAATTAGCTCAAGTTTTACAATTTACTCTTCCGGGGTCTCCTAATCTGTATTATGGAAGTGAAGTCGGGATGACTGGTGGTTGGGATCCGGAGCAAAGAGCTGCTATGGACTGGAGTCAAGTTAATGATAATAATGCAGATTTAATTTGGGTTAAAGAATTAGTCAATTTGAGAAAAAAGCATCGAGCTTTGCGAGTGGGGGATTTTAGAATAGCCCCAGCTCATCGATTATTGGCTTTTGAGAGATATACCAATCAAGTGGCGGATACGGTTTTGGTAATTGTGAATCCAAGCAATGAGACTATAACCGAGCATATACAGTGGCGAAATGGCTCTATTACTGAGGTGGCTGTGCTCAAAGATCTATTACATCCAATAGCAGGGGAGACATTAGAACCCCTAGGAGGGTATGCTGGTTTATTGGAGATAACTATGGCTCCGAATAGTGCGAGGGTTTTAGCTCCTAATATGGATAATCAAGAGGGATATTCTTTATATAAAAGAATCTTATAAGATCATCTCTTACACAAATTCGTCTATTTAATAACTTTATGATATAATATAACAAATATAATGTTGTTCTAGATATGTCTCAAACTAGCAAAAAAATCTTAATTTTATCTTGGGAAATCTTGCCTTTGATGGAAGGTGGATTGGGAGTATTAGTCAGGAGTTTGGTGGATGAACTTAGGAGTCAAGGAGCACAAGTGACAGTTTTGGTGCCACATAATGCGGATAATATTCCAGATATAATTTCTCTTGAAGTAGAGGTTCAAAAATATGCAAAAAAAGATAATTTAATTCCTGGGCTGGAAGAATTTACTCTGACTGAATTTGTGCCAAAAAGTAAAAAGAAAAAAACTAATATTCGCTGGCCATTATTATATAGTAAAGGAAATAATAAAAAAGAAAGTCTTTATCCTAATAATGCCCCAATTTTGACACGAGCTTATGCGTATGCGGTGTATGATTGGTTGCAAAATAATAAACAAGAATTTGATGTAATATATGGTATGGATTGGATGGCTATTCCTACTCATTTTATATTATTGCATCATAATATACAAACTCCATTTTATTATCATATAAATTCTAGTGAGGTAGATAGATCCGGGGGATATATACATAATAATGACCATACCGCTAAAGCCTTGTATGAATTAGAAAAAAAAGGTTTTTATCAGGCTGAAAAAATTGCGGTTGTCTCAGATATATCAAAACAAGTTCTGATAGAGGACTACAATATACCAGCTGATAAAATTTATCCTATTTATAATGATATTAGTTTTGAGCCAGAGAAAATTGGATTTGAGCATTTAGACCGTGGTAAAAATGTATTATTTATGGGGCGTGTTGTGGGTCAAAAGGGATTGTTTTTTTTGGTAGAAACGGCTTCGCGGGTTTTGCAAATTGATTCACAAGTTACTTTTATTATTGCAGGAGATGGATCTATAGAGGGTAATCTTTTACCAGAAATTGTAGAGCATGTAGCTAAAAGAAAATTAGAAAGAAATATTCTATTTACTGGTTGGGTTAATAGTGAATCTAAAAAGCAATTATATAAAACAAGCCAACTATTTGTGATGCCTTCTCCTAATGAGCCATTTGGGCTGACTGCTTTAGAGGCAATCCGCTCAGGAGTGCCCACTATTGCCTCCGAGACAAGTGGATTTATTAGTGTAGTACCTTCAACTCCAACTTTTGCCTATTATGATATTGAGGCTTTTGCGAATAGTATTCTTCATTTTATTCAGAGTAAAGAGGCTAGAGTGGATTTATTAAAAAGACAGCAAGCCGATTTATCTCACCATAATTGGTCAAAAGAAGTTGCTAAATTATTGGGCTTAATTGATAAAATATGAGTAAGAAAAACCTAAATTTTATTTCTATTCCCCAAGAGTATCCTGTTTTGATTTCTTTATCTTTGATTTTTTCCTATACTTCAAAATCTCTAGTGGACATACTCAAAAACCCTAAATTAACTTTTGTAAACAAAAAGATAAGTGAGACTGTTTGGGATAGGGAATTTCAGCAAATTTATATTCCATTATTTCAATTTTTATACAAACAAAATATTAAGGTATCAGTTATCATCACGGGTCATTTTTTAGATGTAGCAGCTAAGAAATATCCAGAACTTATCGAAATTATACAAAAAATGTTGCAAAAAGATTTGATATATATTATACCAGATGCCTATTGGGGAAGTAGTCATCTAAGTATGTATTATTTTGATTGGTGGAAGGATGAAATTGCTGGAACAATAGATAGAATTAAAACCTATCTTAAATTTAACCCAAATTCAGTATATTTACCGATTGTATATAGACAATTACCTCTAGAAAAACTATTAACTGGCTTTGGAATTAAAAACTTCGTCTCTATTGTGAATGAGAGAAGAGGTGGCACTATGAATATGACGCTTAAATCTTTTCGTCGATTCAGAGGTGGGAGAGTAACCTGGATTAGGGAGGTCGAAAATCAAGATATCAGGATTCACTGGTATGCTTATAATCATTATTTTGATTTAATGGAGGTTAAAAATCATAAAGATATTGATTTAATGGCAAAATCTACTTCCTTAGAGATTGCTCTTAGTTCTACTAAAGCCCAAATTTCTAATAGTAAATCTAATAAATCAGCTACTATCAGAATTCAAGAAGAGAGAAATTGGTCTAGATATTCTAATTTAGAAAAAGCGGTGTTTAGATTATGGGAGTATGCTACCTATATGTTAGGCAAAGAGCATGCGGAAGTAGATACGGTGGATGATGATCCTTTGATGCGAAATTTATTTTATAGTATGAATAGAGATTTTTTCTATTATTTAAATTATTATAATTATAATAAAAAGCAAATTATCCCACTAACTTCACCTTATGAGGCTTTTATTCATATTCAAAATACAAATATACAATTAGAAATTTTATTAAAAGAAAGAGAAAGTTTATTATAAACTATCTTTAAAAATATCGGCAATAGTGTCATTGAGGTTTTTAGGCTCGGAAGTGTTTTCGAGGATAAAATCTGGAGTTAGCATTGGGTTAGGACTTGTCTTTTGAGTTATGAAAGTTATAGTATCAATAAATTTTAA
The DNA here is from genome assembly GCA_032117235.1 of Minisyncoccota bacterium. Taxonomy (GTDB): domain Bacteria; phylum Patescibacteriota; class Minisyncoccia; order SW-4-49-11; family SW-4-49-11; genus CALRBF01. The sequence goes on from JAULZW010000013.1 coordinate 20,688, forward strand.
GTGCTCTAATATAGCACTTAAAATAATCTTTGAACTTTTTTCTAGTCTTGATTTATAAAAATCTGATTCTACAGCTACTGTTAGGTTTTTATCAGTTAGAGTCACTGGCTGAGTTTGGGCAAAAATTATAGCTAGACTTTTATTGTTTTTGGAAATAGTTTTATTTATATTTGGATACATTTTATGAATATTATAAATATCTCCAACTTCTAGTTTTTCTTGCACTGTTGGAGTATAAGGTTTTAAATTTTCAACTTTAGATGTAAGTTGTACTTCTGGTTTGATTTGATCTATCTTAGGGTTAGATTCCTCAGTAATAGGATTTTTAGATTCTTGTTTAGGTTTCTCATCTATGATATCAAAGTTGTTATTTTGATTAAAGTTATCTATATCCCAAATTTTGGCTATAACTAATTCTAAAGGTAAATATGGTAAATAAGCTGAATAAGTCTGAGATTTAATTATCTCAAGAGATTGAATAAAATCTCTTACTTTAACCCTAGATAGGTTATTAGCCATATTTTCTAACTTTAAGTATTCATCGTCCAGCAGTGATTCTGGTTGGATTAAATTGCTGTTAATCTGTAAGAGAAATATATTATGACTAATAGTTAATAAATTTACAATTAACTGCTCCATTCCATATCCACTATCATATAGCTTATGTATATGTTGGATTGCTAAATATAGTTGCTCTTTTGACAAAAATTCTAATAAGATATAAGCTTCAAAATATGAGTTTTTACCTAGAATGGTAGAGGCAAAGTCTATTGTAATATCTTCTGTCCCAGCTGAAATTAGTTTTCCCAAAATACTTTCAGCATCTCTAGCTCCTCCCATTGCTTGTAGAATTATTTGATTAACTACTTGCTCGTCGATTTTAATCTTCTCTTCTTTCACAATGAATAAGATCTTTTGCTTTAGTTCGGAATGAGATAATGGTTTGAAATCAAATTTTTGTACTCTTGAGAGAATAGTAGGTATCATTTTATGAGCATCAGTAGTGGCCAAAATAAAAATTGTATTAGAGGGAGGTTCTTCTAGGGTCTTTAAAAGAGCATTGGATGCATCTTTAGTTAACATATGGGCCTCATCTATAATATATATTTTATAGCCATTTTTTTGAGAAGGAGCAAATCTTACAGCTTCTTTTAGGCTGCGAATTTCGTCAATTCCACGATTAGAGGCAGCGTCAATTTCAATCAAATCAATAAAAGCATTATCATTAATAGATTTACAATTGGGACAAGTATTACAAGGCTCAGCTGAATTTATTTGACGATTAATACAGTTTAGTGCTTTTGCAAAAATTCTAGCCATGGTGGTTTTTCCCGTACCTCGGGGCCCACTAAACAAATATGAGTGTACCGTGCGATTATTTAGAATCGAATTTTGTAAAGTAGTCTTAGTGATTTCCTGACCTATAACTTGATTGAAATTTTGAGGTCTATAAGTACGATATAAAGCTGGCATAAAAAACTCTTTTATTTATTAAAAACAAATAATTTATATCCAAAAAAACTGACTATCATAGAACCAGTTGTCCCTAATATTTTACCAATAAGTGCTGGATCTATCAATGCCGGGATTGGTGATAAACTAATTTCAGCAGGCAATAGAGAAATAGTAATTCTTAAAATAGTGGTATTAATTAAAAATCCAAATAAATTTACAGCTATAAATCCAGACACTTCTTTAGTATTAGTTGTAGATTTTTGTTTGAAAGTAATGTATTTATTGGCAAAATAACTAAAAATGATTGCCAATACAATAGAAATTAAATTTATTACAATTAATAAGCCAGATTGATTGTCAATTTGAAATATATATTTTAAAAACATAAATACCCCGATATCAATCGAGGTATTTATTACTCCAACCATACCAAATACTAGAATCTCTCTGATATTTACCAAGGCTGTATTTTTAACTCTTCATCATCTGAGTCTCCATTATCTTCAGAATTATCTTCTTCAGTATTTACGGTAGAATCTTCAGGTGTAGGGGGTTGATAGTTAGTTACGGCTGTATTGCTTAATTGTGAGGGGGCATTAGGGTTTACAATTCCAAGAGTCTGAGAGCTGACTACATTTTCAATAGCTGCCCATTCACTTTTTTTAGTAAGAGGAGTTAATATTGTTACCTCATCTCCAGGAGATAGTCTAAAGTATGTTACTGAAGCGGTTAATAATCTATATAGTTCGTCTCCAACCTTTGCAAAGTAACTATTGTCTTGATAGGTTATATTTCCAATAGCTCTTCTGCGAGGAGCTGGTCCAATTTGCTTATATATAAAAGCTCCATCTGCAGTAATTGTCAGCTTAAGTTGATCTCCTTCAATTAATTTAGATTTACTAGCATAATTGGCAGGTACAGGATATTGTTTTTTACTTTCATCTACCATATATTCTCCGGTAAATTCTCCTAGTACAATTTTTTCTGCTTGTCCAGCAACACTTACATAAGGTTGACTAGCTCCAGCAACTTGAGTTAACATAGATCTAGCTTGGTTTAACCTAGCTTCAGCTTCTTTTACGATTTGTTCTAGTTCAGCAATTTGCTGAGATTTGTCATCTGAGTTATGCATATCTTTAATCTTTTATTTTGATATTGCTAATACTTTTGAAGTATAACATACATTTACATTATTGACAAGGGTTTTATAGACAGGTATACTAACATAGTTATTTATAAGGATAATTATTCACAGCTGGTGTGGTGGAATGGTAGACACGAAGGACTCAAAATCCTTTGGAGGTAACTCTGTAACGGTTCGAGTCCGTTCACCAGCACAATAAAAATAAAACTCTACTTTTATAAGTAGAGTTTTATTTTTTCTGGGGGACTGACAGGGAAGGTTTGACTAAGGGTGAGAGATTATAGCCCAAATCTACCTTTGGTTGCATTGAAATTCTGTTGGATTTCTTGGTCTGTTAGTGCTTGGTTATATATAGAAATATTAGATATTTCTCCAGCCCAATACAATGCAGTACCATCTAAATGAGCTCCAATTATTAAATTGGATGTTCCTGATACAGAGCCAGCTGGGGTACTATTACTAGATCCAATTAAAATCCCATTTTTATAACTTCTCATACTAACACCCCTGTCAATAACAACGGTCGCATTTGTCCAAGTATTCAAAGAAATAGAAATACTTGCAGGTCCAACTCTTGTTCCTGTAGGATTTACTAAAAATGCTAAAAAAGAGTCACTCCCAAAAAAAGCAAACCCAGCATTATCAGTATTGGCAATATCAGTAGTTGCTCCTTTACTTATTAATCTTAAATTATTTATTGCATTTGAATATCTTTTAAACCATACAGATACAGTAAAATTACCATTGCCAAAGTCTAAACTGTCACTATCTAAAACTCTTCCATAATTATCTTCTCCGTTAAAAACTAAAATTCCCCCATTAGCACTATTATACTCGACTCCATTTACAAGAGTCGCATTATTACCATTTCCACTTAAATCAGTCAAAGTTGTTCCCTTTCCAGGATAACTGGCTTTTCTACCAGCATCTAGATGTAATACTAAACCGTTTTCTACAATCGGGAGGGGGGATGTATTAAATGCTTGAACATCCAAACCTTTGACAAAAGTTGTTTCATCTAATCTTTTTACTCCTCCAATGCCAATTTTACCGTTATTATCTTTAACTATATAGAAGCCACTATTATTGTTATCTGTAGAGTATTCTGGTATGTTGGACATATAGGTTGGTACTAATATAGATGACAGATTAATCTTATTAGATCCAAAGGAGTTAGTACAACTCGGAGCTGAGGTTTTACAAATATACAATGTACTATTAATTGGCATACTTTTTACAGACTCTGGATATGCATTATTTGTTATAGTATACTGTTCTAAAGCCTGATAAATTGATAGAGCGTCAGCCTCTCTTTCATTGTCTTTAGTTATAGAAATTATATTTCTAGGATTTGCTCTTGTAACTATTATAGCAAATAATATAGCTAATAGGGTGATTGATAAAAGTATTTCTACAAGCGAGAACCCTTTATTGGTTAAAGTTTTCATTTTTATGATTTAATTACTGTTTTAATTATACCATACAATTTATATTGAGTGTATAAGTAAGCTGTGATATACTTTATATTATATAAAATCACTTATAATTATGTTAGATATATCTTATATTAAAGCAAACCGAGATTTTTTGATTGAAGTTGCAAAGAATAAAAAAGTTTCTGTGGACATTGATAGTCTATTAGCTATATATGAGCAGAGACAAGTTTTTTTACAACAAATTGAGGCTTTGAGAGCAGATAAAAATACTATTGCCGAGCAGATGAAGCAAATGTCTAATCTCTTGGATAGTGAAAAACAAAATTTAATCCAAAAAGGTAAAGATATAAAAGATAAATTACAAATTCTAGACGAAGACTTTACTAAAATTGATGAGCTTTATCAGTTGGAAATGTATAAAGTCCCTAATATATATTCTAAGGACACTCCAATTGGATTAACTGAAGATGAAAATCAAGTTATAAGACAAATCGGAAGGAAGCCGGAGTTTAATTTTAATCCACTAGAACATTGGCAGCTTGGTAAAAACTTAGATTTAATTGATACTGAGAAATCTGCCGAAGTCTCAGGAGCCAGATTTGCTTATTTGAAGGGAGATTTGGTGCTTTTGCAATTTGCTTTAATACAATGGGTAATTTCTATCTTGCAAAATAGTAATACTATTCAGGATATAGCTAATAAGTCTGGTTTAGGAAATATTCCTTATAATAGTTATATTCCAATAATACCTCCAGTTTTGATGAAGGAGGAGGTTATGAAAAGAATGGGTAGGCTTGATCCAATTGATGATAGATATAAAACTACAGAAGATGGTCTGATGTTAGTGGGTAGTGCAGAGCATACTTTAGGTCCATTGCATATGGATGAAATCTTGGATCATAAACACTTGCCTTTAAGATATGTAGGGTATTCTACTGCCTTTAGAAGGGAAGCCGGGACCTACGGTAAGGATATGAAAGGAATTTTGAGATTACATCAATTTGATAAAATTGAAATTGAAGTCTTTAGTGATAAAGATTCTGGTTTTGCTGAGCAGGATTTGATTTTAGCTATTCAGGAGTATTTGATGCAACAATTGGAATTGCCCTATCAAGTACTTCTCAAATGTACAGCTGATATGGGAACTCCAGATATTCGGGCTTATGATATAGAAACTTGGTTACCAGGACAAAATAAATATCGTGAGACCCATACCTCTGATTATATGGGAGACTTTCAATCCCGTCGCTTGCAAACTAGATACAAAGATATCGAGGGACAAAAACACTTTGTGCATATGAATGATGCGACTGTCTTTGCTATTGGCAGGATTATAATTGCTATTATGGAGAATTATCAGCAAGCCGATGGTAGTATTCTTATTCCAAAAGTATTACATCCATATATCAATAAAGAAATTATTTCAAAAAATAAATAAAAATAAAATATGAAAAGATTCATCTATTCTCTGGGGATAATAACTTTAATTTTTCTGCCCATATATACTTTTGCACAAGATCAAGAGAATATTCTAATTAATGACTCAGAGACAACAGAAATTCTAGATGAAAACTCATTTAATAATGATAACAAAGAAGCTTCTCAAATTAATACATATGTCGAACCAGATACATTTTATAGATCGGAGGTGCAGGCGGTAGAAAGTAGTGAAAGTGAGTTGCTTGGTCAAAAACTAATAACTCAAAAGCTGACTTTGAAAATTTTAGATAAAGACAAAAAAGACGAAATTATAGTAGTTGAAAATGGTGGCGGGACTGATTTACAAGAAAGCCAAATTTATAAAAAGGGAGATGTTCTAGTAGTGGTCAAAACCAAAGTAGCAGAAGAAGAAAAATATTATATTCAAGACAGATATAGATTGCCTGGATTGCTTGGTATGGTGAGTGTATTTTTAGTTTTAACCTTAGTTTTTACAGGCAAGCAGGGGGTGGGTTCTATGTTGGGTTTAATATCCAGTGTAGGGATTTTAATTGGATATCTAGTACCATCATTATTAGATGGTAAAAATCCAGTTTTAGTAACATTTATAGCTAGTTTTAGCATTATTACTTTGACTATATTTATTTCACACGGGTTTAGATTGAGGACTTTTATTTCTTTTATTAGTATGAATATTACTCTTATATTGGCTTATGGAATATCTGTCATCTTTGTACATTTAGCCCATATGTTTGGAGTTGGGAGTGAAGATACTTTTTATTTAGCATCTATTGCCAATGTAGATTTAGACTTAAGAGGGATACTTTTGGCTGGAGTAATTGTTGGTATGCTTGGAGTCTTAGATGATGTTTCAGTAGCACAAGCAGCTACAATAGATGAGATTAAAAGAGCTAATCCAAAAACTAGGTTCAAACAATTATATATAGCGGGTATGTCAGTGGGAAAAGATCATATTGCTTCACTAGTCAATACTCTGGCCTTAGCTTATGTTGGTTCTAGTTTGCCATTATTCCTACTTCTTTACATTAACAGCTCAAATATACCAATCTGGGTAACTCTAAACTCTGAATTTATCGCTCAAGAATTAGTAAGAACATTATCTGGAAGTATAGCTATTATCCTCGCCGTCCCAATTACTAGCTTTATTGCAGCCAAAGTCTTTGATAATTATATTCATAAACCAAGAGCTGAAAAAGAAACAAGCCACTATCATGGGCATAGTCATTAAAAAATAAAAATCCCTGTTTCAAAACAGGGATTTGTTGAAGGCGAGAGGGAAAATTTATTTCTTTAGATTGAACTCCAAATGTCAGATATCTTTCCAATGTTTCCAGAGTAATATTCTGTATCATTGATACAGTCAAACATAGCTCCCAATAGCCATAGTTTTACAATTAATTTATTATTTTCCGTCTTCAGTAAAGAAATGAAGTTATTTTCATATTCATGTTGTCTCGCTATATACCAACACCAAGCTCTTATTAGCTCGGACCCTCTGGGACGGGTCACAAATCTTTTTGGTGTCATTAGTATGGGTTTCCCACCTCTTACAAGATAGGTATGTAATCCGGTAATATTTCCATGAATTATCTCGTACTTACTAAACACAAGGGATATTGATAACTTAAATATAAATTTCCATAATTCAAAAGAACTAATGAGTTTATTTTTTACAACTAATCTCCCCCATCTCTGAGCATTTAAGACTGCCCAGAGATACCCTTTAATATAATTAGGCTTCAACCTTAGCCGCCTAACTAAATCTTGATATGATTTGGCTATGTCAGCTGTAACTTCTTCTATGAGATTGAAAGAAAAATCTTGAAGAGGTATATTTTCTTTATCGGTATCAGGCAACCAGTGATGCCGTTTAGGAGCATTTTCCCCAGTTAAAGGTGGGCAGGCTTGAAAATCCATCTCGAATTCCAATCTCTCATTGATTAAATCAATGACTTCTTGGTCGTGTAGATCCATGGTAACAAAGTAGCTCATTGGGACGGGTAAAAATATATCATAAAATCAATACAATTGCAATATAATATAATCGGTATACAAAAATTTTCCATTTTATGCTATAATAAAAAAGAATTATAAACTTAATATATAGATATGGATGCAGAAAATAATTTAATAGGAAAAGTTATAGTTGTAATTACAGTTTTGGTAGTAGTGGGAGCTATATTTTGGGGGATTAGAACTCAAGATTCAGGTTCCAAAAATGTAAATGTAGAGGTGACAGATGAGGATACTTATTTAGGTAATAAAGATGCTAAAGTAACCTTGGTAGAGTATTCTGACTTTCAATGTCCAGCTTGTAGGGCTTTTGAAGATATTGTAAAGCAGTTGCAAGAGTCTTATAGTGGGGAGGATTTGAAAATAGTATATAGACATTTTCCTTTAAGAAGTATTCATCCTAATGCTGATTTAGCTGCTCAAGCTGCCGAGGCTGCAGGAGAGGAAGGTAAATTCTGGGAGATGAAAGACATTCTTTTCAAAAATCAAGCTGAATGGTCTAAAGAAAAAGATCCAAAAGGTTTATTCGGAGCTTATGCTAAATCCATAGGACTTGATGTGGCTGAATTTGATGAGGATTTATTGCCAGAAGATGATTCCAAAGAAAGGGTAGAAAAAGATTATCAATCAGGAGTAGCTCTTGGAGTTAATTCAACTCCAACATTTATCTTAAATGGAGTTGTATTAAAAAATCCTCAAAATTTAGATGAATTCAAAAAGCTAATAGATGCTGAGTTGAAAAAATAAACTATCAAAATGCTAACAAAACCTGACTTTGAACACGTAGTCTTGGTAAATGACGCCAATGAAGTAATAGGAGTGGCTCCTAAATCTGAAGTTCACACTCTGACCACTCCATTACATAGAGCTTTTTCTTTATTTTTATTTCGTCCTGAGGATAAAAAATTTTTAATTCAACAGAGATGGAGCGGTAAGAAAACTTGGCCATTGGTTTGGTCTAATAGTTGTTGTGGACATCCTGAGTTGGGCGAGGAGACTATAGATGCTGTCAGAAGACGAGCTAAATATGAATTAGGTATAGAGAATTTTGAGACTTTAGTGGAGGCTAGTCCTTATCGCTATCGCTTTGAACGAGATGGAGTGGTGGAAAATGAAATTTGCCCTATATTCTTTGGCATTAGTTCAGATATTATCAAGCCCCACCCTGAGGAAGTAGAGGATTATCGTTGGCTTGACTGGGACGAATTTGTGGAGAGAGCCTTTGCTGATGAGACAACTTTTTCAGAATGGTGCAAAGAGGAATTGAGGCTATTGGAGCAGACTCAAGTTTTCAAGGATTTTATAGGGAGGTAGGATGATTGATATAGTTGAAATTCAAACAGTATTTAATCAATGGAGAAACAACGTTAAGCCTGAAAATCTTAAATCAAATCAGTTTCATCTTGCATACATAGATTTATTTTTAGATTCTTATATTCAAAAGGTTGAGCTATATAATTCATATAGAGATAGTGATGACTGTATTTGGATATATCCATTAAGAACCTTATATGAAATGCTATTAAAATTTGAATATTTTATAAAACAGGATAAAAATACAAGAATTAAGATTTCACATTTAGATCTTTATAAATATACTACAAATAAAAAATTAATAAGTGATCTAGATGAATATAATATTCATCTAGAAGATTTTTGCTCAAAGTTTTCTAAAAAAGAAAGAAAAAAAATATTATATCCAAGATATGATATTCTTTCAAAAAATTCTGATGTATTTACATCTAAGAGCTATGAATTATATAAAATGTTTTGTGGATTTACACATGGAGAAGTTTTTTATACTCAAATTAAAGACTATATAAATTCTAAAGATGAAAGTAGAAAGGACATTGAATATGCTTTATCAAAAGGAATTGTAGTTTATTTAGGAAAATCAAATAATTAAGCACTCTACCCCTCCAATTTGTGAATATAATTATAAGCTGAGAGGGCAGCTTTGACGGCGTCTCCCGCTGAGATATTATTTTGTTTATAGGCTTCATCGGTGATATCTCCAGCAGCGAATATTCCTGCTCGGGAGGTGGTGGAGTATTTGTGATCAATAATAATCTCTCCAATTTGATTGGTATCAACTAGATGTTTTACCATATCAGAATTAGGAAGAGAACCAATTTCAATAAATAATCCTGTAATGGCAAGTTCATTAATCTCTTGTGTCTTGAGATTTTGATAATGTATTCCTGTCATTAATTTTCCCCCAAATATATCTGTGACTACCGTATTATAGAGTATTCCTTTGAAATTAGGATGTTTTTGGATTTTCTCAGCTGTCTGAGGGTCTCCTTTGAGTTCATCACTACGATTTAATAAATAGACCTCACTTGCATAGGCAAGTAAATCTAGAGCGCTTTCAAGACCCGCATTTCCTCCTCCAACAACAGCTACTTTTTGTCCTTCAAAAAACGGAGCGTCACAAGTGGCACAATAGGCTACTCCTTTTGCACTAAACTCAGCTTCCCCAGGTATATCTAATTTTCTTCTATGAGCTCCCATCCCTAGTATTAAGGTTTTAGTTTGAAAAGTTTTACCACCCTCGGTAGTTACTTCATATATAGGATAAGGTGTCTCTGAGACTTGGTCAATTTTAGCAACTCTATCTACTAAAGTCTCGAGTCCAGGTTGAGCTTTGATATGGGCTTCAAATTTTTGAGCTAATTCAAAACCAGAAATTCTAATATCTCCAATCCAGTTGTCAATATCATTAGAAACTACAGATTGTCCTCCAAAACTATCTGTGATTAAAATAGCCTTGAGTTGCTTGCGAGCAGCGTAGATAGAGGCAGATGTTCCTGTTGGACCTCCTCCAATTATAATAGTGTCATAAATCATAGTAGTATTGTTATTTAATTAAAGTCTTTTAATATGTTTTTGTGATAGATAAAAATTTGTGATATAATTATATCTATACTAAATAGCATAATATAATATGGAAAATAAATCAATTCTCTTAGTAATTGCCTCTATACTTTTATCTGGTATGATGATTTCCTCGGCAATTTTATATAATGGTCTTAGATCAAGAGAGGTAAATAATTCTGCGAATACTGATAATAATAATGCGCCTAGCGCTAAAAATGATCCAGTTGAGGCTAAAGATATAAATTTAGATTTATCTGAAGACACTCCTTATTTAGGTTCAAAGTCAGAATCTAAAATTGCTATTATAGAATTTGGAGATTTTGAATGTCAATTTTGTAAAAGGTTTCACGAAGGATCTCGTAGTGATATCATCTCTCAATATGTAGATACAGGTAAAGCAATTCTTGCTTGGAAAGATTACCCTTTGTCATTCCATGATCCTTTAGCTACTAAACAGGCTATAGCCGCTCAATGTGTCTATCAGCAAAAAGGTAACCAAGCCTACTTTGACTATATAGAAGCTATTTTTAATAATACTGAGAGTGGAGGAGATGGGATGAAAGAATCTAAACTTAATGAATTGGCAAGGGCAATCAAAGATTTAGATACTACTAAATTTGATACTTGTCTAAAAGATGAAAAAACTTTGGATAAGGTTAAGTCTGGTATTAAATTTGGGAATGATAATGGAATTACTGGAACTCCAGGATTTATAATCGGTAAATTAGAAAATGGTAAGTTAACAAAAGGTATTAGAATTGCAGGAGCCCTAGATATTGCAATCTTTCAGAAATATCTAGATGAACTATTGCAATAATTGTGATATAATATAACTGTATTGAATTTAATTATAAAACTATGAGTACACCAAAGATAGAAATTTATTCAACCCCAACTTGTGGCTTTTGTAAACAAGCTAAAGAGTTTTTAACTGAGAATAATGTCCCTTTTGTTGATTACAATGTAGCTACTGATACTGAAAAGAGAAATGAATTAGTAGAGAAAAGTGGCCAAATGGGAGTGCCTGTAATCGATGTAGATGGACAAATTTTAATTGGTTATGATAGAGCTACCCTAGCTAAATTAGTTGGGATTGAGGCTTAATATAATTTAAGTAATTACAAATAAAAAAGACGGTTTGAAGCCGTCCTTTTTATTATGTGAATAAACTCTTATAAAGTAGCTTCTCCTTCTTCCCATTCTACTGGGCAAAGACCTCCATTTTTAAGAGCTGACAATACTCTTACAGTCTCATCAATACTTCGTCCTACATTTAAGTCAGATACAACTGCATATCTCAAAACCCCACTAGGATCAATGATGAAAGTTCCTCTAAGAGCAACACCACCATCATCATCTACTAAAATGTTATAGCTGTCAGCGGTTTCTTTTTTGAAATCAGATAGAAGTGGAAACTCTAATTTTCCTAAATCTTTTTCCACCCAAGCTTTATGTGAGTGTACGCTGTCTACGCTAGCTCCTAGTACTTGTGCTCCTAACTTATCAAATTCTTCAATTTTTTTGTTAAATCCAGTAATTTCAGTTGGACACACAAAAGTAAAGTCTAGTGGATAGAAGAATAATACTACCCATTTCCCAGAATTAGTGATTTGAGATAATGAATATTCGGCAAATTTACCGTCCTGATATCCTTGTAGAGTAAAATCAGGAGCTGGCTGTCCTACTTTTATCATAATAGTTTTATTTAATTTAATAATAAGGTATTAAAACAATACCTTATTAATTGTAGCATAAAAATAATATTTTTTAAAATTTTCATAAACTATGTATAATTATATGAAAATATGATATAATTATATTATTATAAAAAACTATGATTGCAAGTTTATCAGGAACAATTAAATACAAACAAAATAATAACTTGATTATTGATGTTAATGGAGTTGGGTATAGTGTTTTGGTTAATACTATTACTTATAATTCTATTGGAGCTATTGGGGAGGAGTCGTCTCTAGTTACTTATCTTGATGTTAAAGAGGACAGTTTAACTTTGTTTGGATTTTTGGATATGATTTCATTTGAACTTTTTAAGTATTTAATATCAGTTAATGGTGTTGGTGCAAAAAGTGCTTTGGCAATTTTAGACTTAGATCAGCCTGAGGCTATAATGCAATCTATTCAACAAGAGAGAGTTAATGTTTTGAATCAAGCTTCTGGAATTGGTAGAAAAACTGCTGAGAGAATTATCTTGGAACTAAGAGATAAGTTGGGTAATTTGTATAACTCTGAATTGGGTGAGAATACTGTGTCTAATGCTGGATCTTCACAATCCACTCAAGATGTTTGGGATGCTTTGGAGTCTCTTGGGTATAAACCATCACAAATTCAAAATATTATCTCTACTTTAGACAGTACTTTAGATATTTCAGAACAAATTCGATTGGCTCTTAGGTTGTTACAAAAATAATTATAAACGTATGAACATAAACACGATTTACATAGGCTCAGACCATAGAGGTTTCTATCTGAAACAAGAAATTATTAAGTTTTTAAACTCACAAAATTTGCAAGTAATAGATTGCGGTAATGTAGTTTATAATCCAGATGATGATTATCCAGATTATGCCTCTGAAGTTGCAAGGAGAGTTGTGAGTGAAAATAATTCTTTGGGTATTGTTATTTGCGGAACAGGTGTTGGAGTAAGTATTGTTGCTAATAAAATACCAGGAGCTAGGGCTGCTTTATTGTATTCGATTGAGACAACAGCTATTGCAAGAGCGCATAATCATATTAACATTTTAGCATTATCATCAACTTTGGAATTAGATATTGTTCCAGATATCGTGGGAACTTTTATTGAAACCGAACCATCATATCAAGAGAGGCATATTAGAAGATTGTCTAAAATAACAGAATTAGAAAATAATCATACAGATTATGAAATACACAACTAGCCAATTAGAGCATATATCTAATTTAGTTAGATATTGGATTTTGTATTCTACTACTCAAGCTGGTTCGGGTCATCCTAGCTCTTCTTTATCATCAGTAGAGTTAGGTGTAGGATTGTTTTTTGGAGGCGGATTCCATTATAATATTAATAATTCTAAAGATATCAATAATGATAGATTTATTCTTTCAAAAGGTCATGCTTCGCCACTTCTATATAGTTTGTGGCTATTAGCAGGAGTAATAACTCCTGAAGAAATTCAAGGGTTAAGGCAATTCACAAGTGTTTTAGAGGGACATCCTAGTCGTAGATTTATATTTACAGATGCAGCTACAGGGTCTCTTGGGCAGGGACTAGGTATTGGTATAGGTTATGCTCTTAATGCAAAAAAGTTTGATAAAGTTAATTCATATACTTATGTTCTGTTAGGAGATAGTGAATTAGCTGAAGGGTCTATTTGGGAAGGTGCTGCTAGTGCTTCATACTATGGCCTTAATAACTTGGTGGCTATAGTAGATATCAATAGATTAGGGCAGCGAGGAGAGACTATGGAGGGTTATAAAATAGAAGTATATCAAAAAAGATTTGAAGCTTTTGGCTGGAATACAATCATAATAGATGGTCATAATTTAGAAGAAGTTATAAATTCTATCAATCAGGCTAAAAACTCAGATAAACCAACTGTAATACTAGCTAAAACTATTAAAGGTAAAGGTATATCTTTGATTGAGGATAAAGATAATTGGCATGGAAAAGCTCTAACACAAGAACAATTTGACGTTTATATTGAAGAATTAGGACATCTTGATTTGGGATTAAGAGCAGAGATTGAGTCACCTATACAACTTACACCATATAATTATATTCCGCCCAGATTAGAGGATAGTACATATCCAAATTATAGTCTAGAAGAATTAGTGTCTCCACGCAAGGCTTTTGGAGAGGGAATGAAAATTCTTACGAGTAATTATAATGATATCATTGTGCTTGATGCTGAAGTAAGTAACTCTACCTATTCTAATCATATTGATGCTAGTAGATTTGTGGAGATGTTTATTGCTGAGCAAAATATGTTATCAGTAGCGACAGGATTATCTTTGGCTGGCAAAAAACCATTTGTATCATCTTTTGCAGGTTTCTTGACTAGAGCTTATGACCAGATTCGTATGGCTCAATATAATGAAGTTAATATGGTTGTGGTAGGAACTCATCCAGGAGTTTCAATTGGAGCAGATGGTCCATCTCAAATGGCACTCAATGACATAGCTTTCTTTAGAGGAATGTTTGGGTCTATAGTATTATATCCAAGTGATGCCGTTTCTGTTCTCAAATTAACCGAACAAGCCTATTTATATGAAGGAATGAGTTATCTTAGATTGACTAGAGCCGATTTGCCTGTGATATATTCTAATAATGAAAGTTTTGTAATTGGTGGTAGTAAAACTATTTATAGTAGTGAATTAGATGAAATAACTCTGGTCGGAGCTGGAATTACTGTCTATGAATGTTTAAAGACTTATGATATACTAATTGAAAGAGGAGTTAGGGTCAGGGTGATAGATTTATATAGTATAAAACCTCTTGATACTGCAACATTACATTTGGCTGCTCGTGAGACTAAAGGTTTGATTGTGGTAGAAGATCATAGTCAATCTGGAGGTATAGCGGAGGCTGTAAGATCAGAATTAGAAGATGTGAGTATTCCTATTCGATCACTTTCTGTTCAGGAGATTCCAAGAAGTGGTACTCCAGAAGAATTATTACAGTTTGAGCAGATTAATGTAGATAGTGTTATTGAACAAGTAGAAACTTTAAGACAATCTATATGATAGAGGTAAAAAATCTCAACAAGGTCTATCAGATGAATAAAGACAATAGGGTCACTGCTTTAAACGACATTTCATTCACTGCGCAAACCAAAGAAATTGTGGCTATTATAGGTACCTCGGGTTCAGGTAAGTCAACTCTACTAAATATATTAGGAGGTTTGGATAGAATCTATGAGGGGCAGGTAATTGTAGATAATAAAGATATAAAAGATTATAATCCCAATGTCTATAGAAGATTTAAGGTTGGGACTATATTTCAACAATTTAATCTTATCTCAGCTCTGAATGTACTAGAAAATGTATTACTACCGCTTAAATTTGGTAAGCAACTTGTAGGAGTAGAGGCGGAAAATAGAGCGAAATATCTATTAGATAAGGTTGGTTTGTCAGACAGATTAAAACATAGGTCTAATGAACTTTCTGGGGGTCAGATGCAAAGAGTTGCTATTGCTAGAGCTCTTATAGCTAAGCCAGAGATTTTATTAGCGGATGAGCCAACTGGAAACTTGGATTCTGTGACTGGTAAAGAGATTATGAATCTTCTATTTGAGCTTAATTCAGAGGAGAATATGACAATGTTTTTAGTAACTCATGATTTGCATTTAGTGGAGGAAATTGACAGAAAATTATTTTTAAAAGATGGTCAATTAGTAGATAATATATAAAGATATGCTTAGGTATGCTATAAGTATAGTAGCAAGACGAAAACTCCGAACAATTTTGACAAGTTTGGGTATTACAATTGCTGTAATTCTATTGTCTTTGATAATATTTGGGATGCAAGACTTAAGAACTCTTTTAGTCTCAGCTATTCAAGACCAGTTCAAATCTAATGAAATATTTATTACTAATTCAAGTGGATCAGGGGCATTTACCACACCTTCCAATGAAGAAACTAAACCCGATGAGGCTACACTTATTACCCAAGAAACAATAGATAAAATTAATAGAATTGATGGTGTAAGCAATACAGTTCCAGTGACCATAGTGAATAATTTGGAAATAAAATTAGCAGATAATGATAAAACCTATGCCCCCGCATTTATATCAGGTTGGGACATAGAGGGAGGAGACTCTTATTTTGTAGAATTTTGGGGAGATAAGACTAAACCTACTGGAGATAATATCTTTGTCTCAAAATCAGTTGCTGATTTTTATGGTCTTAATCCAGAGGAATTACTTAATAAAAAAGTAACTTTTATAACTTCCAAAAGTGCTCTATTCGGTACAGTCAAAACCAAAGAAATCCTAGACAAGCAATTTGAATATACAATAAAAGGAGTTTTTGACCCAGGCAGAGACAGAAATGATGCAATTATATCACTAGATAACTCAGTCGGAGTCCTAGCTAATATTGGAGGTTTTGATTCCAAAGAAGAATATGTCTCTTCAGTCGGATATGATTTACTTCGAGTCACTGGTGAGGAGGCTAAGTTAGATTCTATCAAGACAACAATTGAGGACAATTATAATTTTCAAGGGATATTTACAGCTGATGATGTATTGGGATTCCTTGATGATATTATACAAGCCTTTACCATTGCTCTATTTGTCTTTGGGGCTATCTCAGCAGTGATTGCTGCAATTGGAATTACCAATACAATGGTTATGAGTATTTATGAGCAAACTAAAGAAATTGGAATTTTAAAATCCATGGGAGCCTCTAATATTCAAATCTTAGGCGTGTTCTTGATACAATCATCTATAATAGGTTTATTAGGAGGAGTTACAGGATTAGTTGTGGTAATAATTAGTATGCAAGTTGGAAATATATTTATAGTCCAAGAGCTAAATAAAATTGGATTTCAAGTAGATACTTTCTTCAACTTTAATTTAATATCTACTCTAGTTATAGTATGTATTAGTATTGGAATTGGTATACTTGCTGGTATATATCCAGCTTTGAAAGCAGCAACCCTTAATCCAGTTAAAGCGCTTAGATCAGAATAAATAATAAAATTAATATCATACAAATGAATACTAAAATATTAAAGAAAGCTTTTACTTTAATAGAAATTTTATTAGTAATTACTTTAATTGGTATTTTATTGACCATTGGATTAGTAAATTTTAATGCAGAAGCTAGATTTATTGAAACTCGTAATGATGCTCGTAAAAATAGTGTTCAGACTTTAGAAAGTGCCATTACTCAATATAAATTACAAGAGGGAAGTTATCCCAACGAACTCAATCGTACTTATAAGGAAATTTGTGACCCAGATGCTAGCTCTTGTAGTGGATATATAGATTTGAAGTCAATTTTAGTACCTAGTTTTCTACAATCTATCCCACAAGACCCTAATGATACAGATACCACTGGAGGCTCTGGCTATACTGTAGCTATAGATGTGTCAAATAATAGAGTTAGTGTTAGAGCTATACAAGCTGAATCAGGAGTTACAATTGCTGTTAATGATCCACTCCCAGATGAGTCAACCGTAGTCCAAAATACTCCTTTATCTGCTACAATACCAAAATTATCAATTGTTACAGATGGACTATTATTATATTTAGATGCAGGGAATGTATCAAGCTATACAGGAACTGGTACAATTTGGAATGATTTAAGCATTAACAATAATAATGGTACACTTATTAACACACCGACATATAATACAAATGGATATTTTGATTTTGATCACACACAATCTGAAAGTGTAACATTTTCTA
>JAULZW010000014.1:0-3092 GCA_032117235.1 Minisyncoccota bacterium
TATTGTTGGCGTCTTTATATTTTTTTTTAGACTCTTTACTAATTATAATTTTTTCTTCCATACTATTTAATATATAAGTTAATATACTTCTCTGTGAGGTCATTTGTCATCTTAGCACATTTGTCTATAAGGTCATCTAATATTCTGGTCTTAAACATATTGTCTTTGAAGTATTGGTCTACTTCATTAAACACTCTATCTTCTATCTTTTGGATTTGCTCGTAGATATTATCCATATATTTCTAATAACATATAAGCTACATATACCAAAGCTGGTAATAATACAAAAAAAGATATAACATCTATTGGACGGTCTTCTAGATCATTGAATGGAGTGAATAGCCAGTTTTTCATAATTTTAGTGAATTACTTGATATTATTGAGGTTATTTGATGGTGTCGGCTCGTTTGTATATTTACGGCTCGCTGTATCTCTTAACCTTACTTTTTAATATTACCATAAGTTTTACATTTTGTCAAATGTTTTTATAAACTTTGACTGCTTGCTGGGCAAATAGTTTTTATCCACAAAATAAAAAAAGGGCTATTATACCCTCCTTTTAATATAGGTTTATTCTATTACAGATCCTATTAAAATTAGCATTCCAAAGATGTAGTTTAGAATAAATAATATGCGTTCTATGTTGTTATACTGTTCCCAGTGTTTCATAATTATCCAGAGTGGAAATGAGGTTGTTCCCATAATTACTAGTCCTAATAAAGTTAATAATGTATCTTCCATAAATTTATAATAATCCTATAATATATCGTACAACGAACCCTAGTCCTACAAGTGCTAATATTGCAATTATTACTGCAATACTTAACCATTTTGCTACTTCTCTAGCTCCTTCTCCTGCATCTTGGCTATCTATAACTGGATCATCATCTAATAGTAAATTATTAGTTCTATTTATAATATAATCTGAATGAAGTTTTTTAATCTTTTCGTGATTATCTTTACGGATATCTTTAGAAAATCCTATAGATATTTTTTGAAATGTTCCATATTCAATTCCTGACATTTGAGCTAATTGTTTTTTGCTGTAGCCTTCTTGTACTAGGAAATCTATACGAGCCATTGAGTTTAATAAGTTTTCAGATTTTGCTTTATTTTTTGCCATATAAGTGATATTAATTAATTAATGTGTACTTGAGATTGCAGTTTACCTTATCGACCTCATGGAGGTAAGTCTGCTGATGCTGTATCTTTCATATTTATATTTTAAACCAAGCTAATATTTGTGCAATTACAAGTCCTGCTATAAGGATAGGTAGCCAAGCTATAAATCCTATAATCCTGATTATAGTATTTATATATTCACCTACTATTGCTAATGCTAGTTTCATATTATTGAAGCAGAGTTAATTTATGAGGAATTTTAGTATCTGTTAAGTCAAAATAGGTTGATGAATAATCTTGAACTTTATCTTTACAATAGTCTGCGTGTTTTGAGCTAAAAGCCTTTAATTCATTATGGTTATCAAATAGTTTTGTAAAGAATGGGGAATCACCATATCCATCATTATAATAAGCAATAAACACCCATATTCTAATCTTTCTATTACCAACAGATGTTAGTGTCGGGATAAAGTTATCAGTGTCGTATGTTAAATCTTTCATATTACTTTGCTGATTTAATAATCTGATATATTCGTTGTCTTGTCAGTTTAAGTTCTAATGCTAGAAGATTGATACTAGCTCCCCTGTTGTATGCTTCTAAGATAATCCTATCTCTTTTATTAGCATTTGGTGGGATATCTATATGTCTAATCTTCTTTTGGAGTATGATATCTACTTCTTTCATATCTTTAGAATGGGATAACACTAAGGTCTAAATCATCATCTTCCTGAACAGGTTTAGGTGCTACTGGCTTAGCAGTTGCATTGTATACATCTACAACTGCATATTTGCCACCTTTCTTGCTGTTTAGAATAGAGATGTTAATCCAACCCATACCATTAGCATATTGCTTCATCTTTTCTCTATCCTCTGGAGAGAAACCTATCTTGATTATCTCTCCAAATTGTGTTTCTTTAACTTCTACTTTTCCTATAAATATTTTGTCTGCCATATTATTTAATCTACTATTATTACTTCTTCATAATTGTCTCGGTAGCTATCTCGAATAGCCTTCTCTGTATCTTTGGACACCTTGTACTTCATACGAGCCATTTTAACAAGGTCATCTGGATTATATTTCCCTACTTGCTCTAAGACTTTAGCAAATTGCTCGGAGTTAACATTGAGCCAAGGCTTGTCATCGGTTGTTTTTTGCCCTTGTGAGCTATGTTCTTTAGCTGGGGGTGTACTTGCTACTCCGTCAGTGTCTTCATCTGTTACAAGTCCTAATATTGCAGATAATGTATATCTTCTAAAGTAAGTTATACTAGCTCCAACTGATTGAGAAGCATTCATACCTCTCATCATCTCTTTTGGTAATGTAGCTCGAGAAACTATAGGCTCAACATCTTCTTTAGTGCTAAACAGTGTGCAGATAATATCTATACCGTCCATTGAAGTATCAAAGGTATGTGTAAACCCTAGATTACATTCTTTAAGAAAAGGAGTGATAGTTTCTACAATTTTATCAAAACTTGCATATTTATAATTATGTCCAGTACTGTCTTTTGTAATAGTTCCAACTGATTGCTGGAACTTTGCTAATTGTGAGTATATTTTCATATTATTTGTTTAATTCATCTAAATAATTGAACAGTTCAGTCTCAGTTACAATTTGCATATCTATTAGATCCTGCCAAGTTACAACTGCGATCATATCGTATAATTGACTACATACTCGGTTAGGATGTACTACTACATCTTTACCATCATAAAGGTAACTATAAAACTTTTCTATAACCCAAGGGAATGGGATAGCTTTGTTTTGTAAACGCTCATTAAGCTCTGAGGCTACCATTTCATACTCTACATCATCATTACGGTCTGGAGTGTCAATTATGTTACTTTGCCACTCATCTAAGTCACTGTTATAACTAGGTTCTCCAAAAGTTCTCATATGTTTTAGTGATTAACTGATACTTGATACTGATTAGGATTGGCTCGGTAAACTATATACTCGGCGTCTCAA
>JAULZW010000015.1:0-21386 GCA_032117235.1 Minisyncoccota bacterium
AAGTCCAATTCCTTATTAATTCTCGTCCTAGAGCCAGGCTTGGCTTTAAATCTCCTCTCGATTTCCTCCACTCTATTTCTAAACCTTCCAAACTCTAATGTGGTGCGTTTGTTCCTTGACTTTTCCATCCCTCTGAAGGTCGATAAGACTATAGCATATTTTCCATATTTTGTCAATAGTAATTAGCTAAAAAAGATAAAAGTTTAAGGCGACTGAAAGGTCGCCCCAAGGGAGGACAAAATGCTTCTCCACCCCGTCAGGTAAAAACTGCCAGCCCTCAAGAGGGGAATTTAAAGAACACTCACTTCTTAAGTGGGTGGAAATTCTCATGGGTTTCTTCGGCAAAGGTATCTGAGGCATGTACATATTTAGTGGTGGTCTCGAGGGATTCATGTCCGAGTAGGACTTTGATAGCAGCGGGATTGGCTCCTGATTCAGCTAAGTATGTCGCAAATCCATGCCTGAGGGTATGGGCGGAGATAGGGTAGGGGATATTGAGTAATAGTCGATAGGATTTGATTTTGGATTGGAGATAATTCTCGGATATATGGGAATTGAGTAGAGAAGAGGGGAGACTATGATCTTTTATATTACCCTTGAGGGTATCAAAAGTTTTTTTGGTTATAAATACAAAGCTAAACTGATCGATATACTCCCCTGTTTGATATTGAGAAGGGAGAGCTTGTTTGATAATTTCATATCTTTGTTTCAAATATTCATCTAATATAGTATGTGCTCGCGGGGTTAAATAAACAAATCTTTGCTTATTCCCCTTGCCTCTTATCAAAATTTTGGAATCATCTTGATGAATTTGATCAATTGTTAAATGAGTAACTTCAGAAATTCGCATTCCTGAGGCAAAAATTAATTCTAATATAGTTTGATTCCTGAGGCCAATAAATGCATTAGATTCTAATTCTTTTGGAGATTCTATGAATTGAATCAAAGTCTCTAACTCCGGTAAATGTAATTTATACTTCCCTAGCTTCATTAATTTGATTTGCTGAGGTAATAAGGGACATGGGTGTTCATTGTCTATCAAGTATACAAAATATGACCTGATACTGGTTAGCATTCGGTTTATGGTTTTGGGTTCTAGGGGTTTAGCTTTTTGATGCTGTGATTTAGCTTTGAATAATTGTCTATCCTCAGCTAATAAATCTGCCTGATATATAATTATGGTTTTTTTTGTAATAGTATTAAAATCAAAATCATTATCGCTGAGGAATTTCTCAAAAATCAATAAATCTCGCTCATAATTACGAATAGTAGCTTTTGAGTAGTTACTAGTAGTCAAAAAAAGTAAAAAGTCTTCTAATAAGGGCAATTTTTGGGATACTGGCATATATATGCTATTTAATTGGTATTAGGGTTAAGATCTGTGATCTGATTGGAGTAACATGGTATAGAACCCGTCCACACCCGGTCCCTCCCATACCTTGTTTGGGAGGGACCACCCTCGCCAGCGAGGGACAAAGATAGATGTCCTCCCTGCCTACCGCAGGCAGGCAAAGGAGGATAGTTCTCTTGAACATTCTTTGTAGTTTCCCAAAAACAAATCCCATTTGCAAGGAAGGGGAAGTGGTGATTATGTAAAATTAACTATATATCTTTATTCCTGTATGCCTAACGGAGTATAATAATGATTATACTCCGTTGTAATTATATTGTCAAATGAGATATTATTACAAAATTAGAATACTCCCCTTCTATAAACTCTGTATAATCAGTGATACTATACAGAGTTTATAATTATATATATGAATAATATTATTTCTTTGAACTAGATTCTTCTCTCCACACGACTTCTGGTATAGCTGCAATAAGACCAAATATTAACCAGGTAAATCCCATTAAGAAATTATCATTAAACATTCCTGTAATAAATGTTGCAAGTAAACTCCCAAATAGTATCGTAGCTAGCTTAGAATCTGTCTTTAAGATAAGAAATCCTTGTTTTGTAATTATATATAGGAAGGATAAGAATAATGAAATAGAAATTATACCACCTGCAGAAGCAACAGCTAATAGTATATTGTTAGTATTATTTCCCTCCCCTACCATATTCTCATATCCAGCTAAACCAACTCCTGTAAAAATATGGTCATAAATTATTATTCCTGCCGTAATATATCCATCTTGCCTGCTTATAACATTAATATCTGGCTGTTTTTGAGTAAAAATATTACTTGGATCTTTTACTTGGCTAAGATCCATAATTTCTTTTTTCTCACCACTTTGCTCATCTATTTCATAATAATAAGTCGTCTCTTGACTAATAATAGAGTGAAATCTATCTTTTAGATTGAAGTCAGTAAGCCCTAATTGACTCATACCAGCTGCTCCAAATACAACAGCGAATAACACTATACTAAAATTCATTAGCTTTATATATTTTCTTACAAAAACTATTTGATATATTAAGTATATAGCTGTAACTATTATAATGGCTAACCAACTAGCTCTAGTAACTGATAGAATGCTCATTAAAAGAATACCTAGTATCAGTGACCATAATGCAAATTGTTCTCTAAAATATTTAGCTCCAAAAGCTAAAGGTAGCGCTATAGCATAAACGATAGAAAGCCACATACCAAACCAATTTGGTTCTGGTAATAGAGCATCTACTCTTCCTGGGAAAATTTGAAAACTATTCCAACCTAATTGAAATGCTATTGCCTCATACAAACCTATAAGTATAAGTATTCCTGTACTGTAGAAGATTAAATTAAATGCATTATATAGTCTTGCTCTAGTATTAAGGTATTTATAAATAATATAGAAGACTAAAATATAGCCTAATAAAACTAGATTTCTAATAATTGTTGTTTGTAAATCGCCCCTATTTAGAATTCCTCCAATTAAAATTATTACCCATATCATTGATAATAGTACTAAATGTATATTATTATAATACCAGTCTATGGATAGTGCATTTTGAACTATTTTTTTAATTGAAATTTGCTTTATCAGCTTCGGGATTAAAAATAATACTGTCAAAGCTAAAATAACTTGATGTATTCTAATGTCTAATCCAGCGACGGAGAATTGTAATATTTCAAAAGGTAAGGTTAATATAAGTAATGGTATAAGTATATTTAACATAGGTTTTATGTTATAGATCTAATAATATTATAGGTTTCTTTAATTTCTTGCTCAGTAGTATATTGAGATAGTGAAATTCTGATGCTTTGCTTGGCTTTTTCTGGTTGATTAGGACTAATAACTCTAATTACTTCCGACTCCTTCATTGCTCCACTATAACAGGCTGAGCCAGCCGAGATAGCCAATCCAGCTAAATCAGCTGCTATGACTATTTTTTCAGCTGACTGTCCAGCAATTGCAATATTTATATTTTGAGGAAGCCTAGAGATTCTATCCCCATTGAGAGTTATATTTTCTATTTTTAATAATTGCTCCAGAAGTTTATCTCTAAGAGTTGTAACTCGCTCTATTGCCTCTTGATGTTCGGGGATATCTAATAATCTTACAGCCTCACCCAAACCAGCAACTCCAGCAGTATTAAGAGTACCTGCTCTTAGACCATATTCCTGTCCCCCACCATAACATAAAGGATGAATCGGAGTGTTTTTTTTGATAAATAAGGCTCCTATACCTTTAGGTGCATACATTTTATGCCCAGAAATACTATATAAATCTAAATTAGAATAATTAAAGTTTATATCCTCTGACCAAACTGCTTGGGCTCCATCGGAGTGAAAAAGGGGATAAACTGAATCTGGATTATATTTTTTGAGCATTCTTCCTATATCTCTGATAGGTTGAATTGTCCCAATTTCATTATTAGCATTAATTATACTAACTAAAATTGTATCTTCAGTAAGTAATCTTTGTATATCCTCAACTTTGACTATACCACTCTCGTCAATGGGGGTAGTTTTATGAATAATTCTATCTGGATATTCTTCTACTAAAGCTTTAATTGGAGATATGACAGCACTATGCTCTATTGGGGTGGTAATAATTTCAATTTTTTCTTTTGTCTTAAGAGCCTCTTTAATTACACCTTGAATAGCAATATTATTACTCTCAGTAGCTCCACTTGTAAAAATTATTTCTGAGAATTGGACTCCAAAATGTTCGGCTATAATTTTTCTGGAAATATCTACAATATGCATAGATTTTTGACCCATCATATGTTGACTATGAGGATTAGCAAAATTCTCTTTCATAACCTTAGTAACTACACGCAAAACTTCAGAATGAATCGGATTACTGGCTTGATTATCTAAATATATCATAAACTGGATAAAATTTGTTCGAATTTAATACTATCACTAGCTGAAATATTACCAATTAAAGCTAGATTTAAATGTTGTGATAAAGTGTATTTTTGCATAAAGTCTAAAATCTGATCTTTGGTAACTGCTTTGTATTGTTCCATTTCGTACTCTAAATCAAAAGGTTCCTGTAATAGTAATTCATTCATACCAATTATAGCTGCAATTTCGTCACTTGATTCAAATCCCATCACAGTTTGTCCTTGAATATGTTCTTTAGCAATATTTAATTCTCTATCACTTACAGTATAAGATTTAATGTCTTTTAGTTCTTTTAATATCAGTTTAAGTGTATCCACTACATTGATATTTTGCACTCCAGTATTTATGCTAAATACTCCTGTATCATCAAAATGATGGCTATCTGAGCGGATATAATAAGATAATCCTCGTTTCTCTCTAATTTCAGTAAATAATCTAGAGCTCATATATCCTCCCAAAATTGTACTAGCCATAGCAGCTATATACCGATCTTGTGAGTGAATAGATGGGATATGAAAACCAAGCATTAAATGAGTTTGGTCAGTTTTTTTGTGCCGGATATTTACTTTTGGGCTATTTTGCTCAATTTTTATCTCTATCTTTTTAGGTGATTCGGCTTGCCTGGCATTATTAAAAGAAGCCTCGACTTTATCTAAAATATTGGTATCAACTTCTCCTGCAATAATAATATAAGTATTAGATGTTACATATTTATTGGAGACATAATCTACAAAATCTTGTCTATTAAAGGAATTTATAGATTCTTTAGTTCCAATAATTGGTCTGCCTAAAGGTGTATTTCCATAAAGAAGCGATTGAAAATCACTATGGATTTGCCTGGTAGGCATATCCAAATACATATTAAGTTCTTCAGTAATAGCTCCTCGCTCTACTTTGATATCACTTTCCTGAAGAAGAGAATTTTGAAAAATATCTGCAATAATATCAAGTGCTATATATTTTTTTTGATTTCTTACTTTTACCCAATATCCTGTATATTCATAACTAGTAAATGCATTATATGAGGCTCCCAATCCATCTAATTCTTGAGCAATAATTTTAGCATTAGGTCTTTTTTGCGTACCTTTAAACATCATATGCTCTAAGAAATGAGATAGTCCCAACTCAGCATCAGACTCATATCTTGATCCAACTCCAACCAAGGTTAACACGGTAGTAGTTTTAGAATCTTTTAATGGAATTCCTATTATAGTAAGTCCATTGTTTAATTTACGAGTTTTATATACCATATTCTAATCTATCTTATTATAAATGAATCTAACATTATCTGATACAATTCTTTATATTTTTCATTTCTATTATATCATAAATATAGAGATTTAACATTTATATTTATATTATAAAGAGCCTTGCTTTTGAATTTAATAATTAGATCTAAAAGGTTGTACTTAAAATCGATTTTTTAGTATTTATACATTAAAATTTATTTTAACTTTTTGGAAATTATATTTGCTTGTCTTTCGCCTGACTCAAGCGCTCCCTCTACGTATCCTTGCCACTGTCTTGCAGATTCTGTTCCGGCAAAGAAAATCCTTGCTTGTGGCTGCGCTAAAATATCTCCGTACAAAGACCAATCTCCTATTTTTCGACGAGAAGAATAACCACCTAAAGTAAATTTTTCATTTATCCAATTCATGCAATGAATCTCTACTGGTTGGTACGAAGCCCTATGTGTTCTATTTACCTGTTCGATAAATTTTTCTTTTATTTCAGAGTCAGATAAGTTTTCGAGTTTCTTTGCATAGGTACTTACAGCAAGCCCCACTAAAACCCCTTCTTGTAAATTTGGAAAAGACGAGTCGATGATGAAATCAAAAGGACCAACCTGAGACTGTATTAGTCCAGAATTCCCCATATCTCTCCACCAAGATTTATCATATACCGCTACAACTTTAACAACATTTCCTTGTTGAAAAGAATGAATTACTTTATCTAAATCTTCAGATAGTTTTGGTTCAAATGAAATCTGAGAAAAAACCTGCGGGGGAACAGCGACTAATGCAAATTTTGACTTTATCTCACCAAAACTTCCGCGCGAAGTAACGGAATCTTGATCCTGATTGATATGAGTGATTTCAGAGTTATAGCGAACTTCTATATCATTATCTTTAACTATCTTGGAAAAAAGATTTGAAAGACCCTTATTAAAATAAAAGTGGTCTGCATTTTCAAGTTTATCCAAACCTCCTATAGAACTCAAATTCAATAAACCCTCAAGTACAGATACATTACTAATCTCACAACATAGTGCCTGCTCAAAAAGAATTCTCCAATATTCTCTTGAATCTTTAGTCCATAGATTATTATTTAACCAACTCTGAATATCTATATGATCAAGCCCCTTATTTTTTTGTATATTTCCCAGATTTACATCTCTGATTTTTTTAGAAATATAATACCTAAACCGTAAAGAATCAATTTTTCCAACAAAAGACAAGGGAATAGAGTCTTTTGGAAGCTTTTGTAAACCATTCAAATCTTCTAAAAAAACATATCCTTTTGTTGGATTAATAAAATGTTCATATTTATATCTTTTTACAAGTGCTTCGAGTCGCTTTTGCCCTGACATAGCAAGCCACTGACCACCTAGTTCAACAAATGCACCAGAATTAGTTTTTACACTTTTTAAACGCCCCCCAATTCTATCACGAGCCTCTAAAACACAAACTTTTAGACCTTTCTTAACTAGAACTTCAGCAGCAATTATCCCAGCCGCTCCTGCACCAACTATAGCAACATCATACAATTCTAATTTACTATTTTTGTACATAGTATTTATTAGTATTTATCTAGCCACAAAGGAATCTAGCATTCGCTGATATATTTCCTGATAAGTTATAGTTTTATTGTAACATAAATATAAAGATTTATCATCTATATTTAATTTTTTCTCACAAGTTCCAGAGTCATATTGTGGGTCTTTACTATCTACATAAATGACAAATTCAAATCCATTTTCACTGCTGAATTTGATTGGATATCCATTTTGATTAGCCACTTGTAAAAAATCTGGGTATTGAAATTCAAAATTAGGGTCTTCAAAATTTTTCCAAGATTTGACTTCAGCAAAAGATTTCACCTCTTTATTAGTAGCAGAATTCTCTATAATATTACTTGTCTTTTCTAACCAAGGTTTATTAGGGTATTTCTGAATTAAATAATCATATAATTTAGTATATTTACCTGTGGCTTCGTCGAATAATGGAGTCCCTCCCATGTAGATTGTATCAGGTTTATCTCCATATTGATTATAATTATTCTTTTCTAGCCAAGATTCAATTTGAGATCTTTCAGCTTCTGGTAAGTCAAGATTTATTCCCTCTCTATTGGAATTAGTATCATCTGGTTTTGTCGCAACTTCTTCGGTATATGTAACTCCATTATATACACATTGGGCAGGAACAATCTGCAGAACGACGCCATTATTAGCTTTGACACAGGATTTGAAATCAATAACTTTAGTATCTGGCTCGTCAAGGAGAATAAAATATATATATGAGCCCCCTATTGCGAGGAATAAGAATAATCCTATTGGGAATACGAGCTTTGGGTTTTTATTTATCCAGTTTTTCATATTTTTGATTTAATTATTATTTACCATGACATTTTTTATACTTTTTTCCACTACCACAGGGACAGGCATCATTTCGTCCAACTTTTGTAATAGTATCTCTAGATAATATACTTTGCGGTTGTTCTAATTGAGTGGGTAAAGTTGGCTCAACTCTTAAAATAGTATTTATATAATTGGTTTTAATAGAGGTTAATAATTTCTCAAAAAGCATAAAGGCTTCGTTTTTATACTCAATCAAAGGGTCTCTTTGTGCATAGCCCCTAAGCCTAATTCCAGTTTTGAGATAATCTATAATTTCTAAATGATCCATCCAGATATTATCTAAAGTTTGGATGTAAACTGAACCCATAATAGCTTGCCGTTGCTCCTCTGAAATAGAGCTGAATCTGTGTTTTAATATATCTGTAATAGTCTTTACTAAATTATCTGTAATAGCTTCTTTTTTACTATCTATCAATCCTTCTTGGTCTC
Organism: Minisyncoccota bacterium; assembly: GCA_032117235.1. GTDB lineage: Bacteria > Patescibacteriota > Minisyncoccia > SW-4-49-11 > SW-4-49-11 > CALRBF01. Next base: position 8,350 of record JAULZW010000015.1, read on the forward strand.
TAATATTTTCCAAATTAGTTGAAAAATCTAACTTACTTCCAATCAAACCATTGATATCTTCCTTTATAGCTTTCAAATCCCATTCTCTTGTACTTTCACTAGAAGTATAAAAGGAAACTATTTTATATACATTTTCCTTAATTAAATCTGAAGTTTGTTCTTGAAGATCTATTTTCTGTAGCAATATATCTCGTCTTTTACGATATACAATTTCTCGCTGTTTATTCAACACATCATCATACTCTAATAAATGTTTACGAGAGTCAAAGTGAAAACCTTCAATTTTAGTCTGAGCTCCCTCTATAGATTTTGCAATTAATACATTTTCGATTGGTTCATCATCAGGGAAATTAAATCTCTCCATTAAAGACTTAATTCTATCACCTCCAAATATTCGCATAATCTCATCATCTAGAGAAAGATAGAACTGTGTAACACCTATTTCTCCTTGACGACCAGAGCGACCTCTTAGTTGATTATCTATCCTTCTGGCCTCATGTCTTTCACTACCAATTACATATAATCCCCCAAGCTCTAATACTGCTTGTTTCTCTTCTTCCGTAGCATTAGCTCCCCCCAGCTTAATATCAACTCCTCGTCCAGCCATATTGGTAGCAATGGTAATGGCTCCCTTTTTCCCAGCATCAGCAATAATAATACCTTCTGCCTCATGCTGTTTAGCGTTTAAAATTGTATATTTAAGACCAAATTTATCAAATACTTTACCAAGCTCTTCGCTTTTTTCAATAGAAGCTGTACCAAGCAATACTGGTTGTCCCAATTCAGAAACCTCTTTTACTTTTTTTGCAATAGCTGTGAATTTAGATTTTTCATTTTTATAAACAACATCAGCTAAATCAGTTCTTTTTGTTTCTCTATTGGTTGGCATAATTACCACATCCAAATCATAAACCTTATGAAATTCCTCAGCACTAGTAACGGCAGTACCTGTCATACCAGCTAATTTGTCATACATACGGAAATAATTCTGCAAAGTAATAGAAGCCAAAGTCTTAGATTCCTGTTGAATGGTCACTCCTTCTTTTGCCTCAATAGCCTGATGCAAACCTTCAGAATATCTTCTACCAGGAGTAAGTCTACCAGTAAACTGGTCTACAATAATAATTTCACCATTTTTAACAACATATTCTTTATCTATATGAAATAAAGCTTGAGCCTTCAGAGCCTGCTCTAGATGATGTACAAAAGCAATACCTTTCTCTTCATAAATATTATTAATATTCAAAGATTTTTCTACCTTGTCAATTCCAGATTCGGTGATATTTACTGTTCGCATTTTTTCATCCACAGTATAATCAGTATCAGGCTTCAAAGTAGGTACAATAGAGGCAAAGGTTTTGTATAAGGCAGGAGAGTCAGTATCTGGCATAGATATAATCAGTGGAGTTCTAGCCTCGTCAATCAATACACTGTCCACCTCATCTACAATGGCAAAATAAGAATCTCTTTGTACCATATTATCCTTGGAGGTAGCCATATTATCCCGAAGATAATCAAAACCAAATTCATTATTGGTTCCATAGGTAATATCAGCCTCATAAGCTTCTTTACGAGATACTGGGGTTAGAAATTCTGCTTCAACTTCGTATGAACCTTTATCATCCCTTTCCTTATCTTCAGCTGGAACTTCTCTATATAAATAAGATCCTTCTGCAGTCACAATCCCAAGAGAAAGCCCTAGAAAATTATAAATTTGTCCCATCCAAACAGCATCTCTTTTAGCTAGATAATCATTAACCGTCACCACATGTACTCCCCTACCAGTCAAAGCATTCAATACAGTTGGTAAAGTAGCTACCAGAGTTTTACCTTCTCCAGTTCTCATCTCAGCTATTTTACCTTGATGTAAAACAATACCTCCAATCAACTGTACATCAAAATGTCTTTGCTCTAAAGTTCTACTTGAAGCTTCCCTCACCAGAGCAAAAACCTGTGGCAAAACCTCATCCAAACTAATCCCCTTCTCCTGAATATCTGTTTTAATCTGAATAATCTCAGCTCTAATCTCATCATCAGATTTAGCTTTATAAGCTTCTTCTAGAACATTAATATTATCTACAATAGGTTGGATTTTGGATAAAGTTCTAGCATTTGGATCCCCAAATATTTTTTCTAAAAATGTCATATACTATATTTGCTATCGATTAATTATTTATATAGTATACTCTTATTTTGCTCAAAGTTCAAATTAAATTATTTACCTAAATCAATATGAACATGAAAAGTTTGATTAGCATCACTACCTGGATTAACCCTAGAAGCTGTAATTCCACATTGTTTAGCTACATCCATAATACACTTACCTGTTGGTAAAAGAGTAAAATTATCATTTGCACCATCAGCAAAGTCTATTGCTTTACCAGTTTTATGAAATGAACCGGAGCTCCATGGTCTATATGCAGAGGATATTTGAAAGTTTCCCTTTGATGAACAGGTTTTAAATATTTCAGTAATTACAGGGTATAATTGTTTATCTACGCTACTTAATCCGAAGTAAGAATCACCACAACCTCCCCTTTGACACTTCCAAACAGATTGATCAGAGTCTTTACAGTTACCAGATAATGTAGTAATTCCTCCTCCACCTCCAATCGTCGCTCCACTACCCACCGAAGGAACACTACAATTACCTTGCAATAATCCTGGATTGATAATATTAATTATTATAAAAATAGATAATCCTATAATTAGTCCTGTGATAGTATTGGTAAATATTTCTTTAGCTTCATTAACTTTACCCGCATTTACTCCTGCTGTAACATAAATATAACCTCCCCATATAAACATACCTAATACTGCAGTCAATAATACCGTAAATCCTAATAACCATAAAGCTGTAATCAGCTGACACAGATTGCTAATTCTACCCACTCCTGGGAAATTGGTATAAGACTCATAGTTGACAGTCCCCGCTGCTGTCTGAGCAAAAGCAATATTATCAGAGAAAAATAATATAGGTATTAATAAAGCAAACAAAACAATATATTTTTTCATATTGATTTAATATATTATATTTTTTTCATTTTAATATTAAACGAAGCTATAGATGAGCGGGTAGAGGGATTCGAACCCTCATCATCTGCTTGGAAGGCAGAGATAATTAGCCCTTATACGATACCCGCATTTGATATATATTATATTATCAAATTTATGTTTTATAGTCAAGAGTAATTTATATAAATCTATTGCAAATTAACCTGATTAAAGGTATAATACTAAAACATAGGTGCATAGTTAAATGGTATAACAATGGTCTCCAAAACCATCGTCGTAGGTTCGATTCCTACTGTGCCTGCCATTTTTTATCAGTTATATATTTTTTATTATGACACTTGATATAAAAGTCTTTGACTACTTAAAACAGTATAATATTAGAATTACTAAACATATTCAGGCTGTATTAGGAATTATTTTAGAACAAAATATTCCAATTGATGCTAAAAATATACATAAAAAAATTATTTCCAATGACCAGTTTATAGACTTATCCACAATTCATAGGATTTTAGATAAATTAAATAAAATCGGACTACTGGATGCTATATACGGCGAAACTGCAAATTATTATGAATTATCATCTCAATTCCTGCCCCATCATCATCATTTTACTTGTATAAAGTGTAATCAAATTAATGATATAGATATCTGTATGATGAATCCAATTCTCAATTCTATTGACAATATCGGAACACCTATTTCACATTCTTTTGAAATAAAAGGAATTTGTAATAATTGTAAATTAAAATAAAAGAGAGCTTTTTTTATCAGCTCCCTTTTATTTTATTTATCCAAAATAGATTATTTCTTCATTTCTCTGTGTAGAGTATGTCTTCTCAAATCAGGGTTAAACTTTTTTAACTCTAATTTCTCAGTATTCTTTTTCTTGTTCTTACGAGTATAATATCCAATTCTACCGGTTTCTGTACACTGTAATTTGATTAAGTTATCTTGACTCATAGTATTATAATCTTAAATATAAGTTGATATAGGGAGCCGATAATCAGGATTGAACTGATGACCTCACCCTTACCATGGGTGCGCTCTACCGACTGAGCTATATCGGCTATAATGTAGTATTTGAATATTATATATCAATACTACACTTTTGTCAAAAGTTTTTTATACCAAAAACATCTGTATAGACTCTCTATTCTGCTCTGTAATATCAACCACGACAAAGTAATGTCCATCTACTTCATCATCAAAGTACATTTTTTGAATATTGCTAATAATTTTAGGAATATCCTTACCTTGACCATTGAGCATCCCTATGACCCCCCAAGTCAAAGCTGTATGATAAAAATACTCTTTATTTTCTGTAATCACAAAGACTGGAATTTCCGCTCTAAATTGAGACATATATTCAGCTATTCCTTGTCCTTCCTTATCAATTACAATAATTCCATCCACTTCACTAGCTCTAGCTAAATGTTGAGCTCCATAAGCTAATTCTTTATATATATTTTTAACATCATCAGTAGAAATATATTCATCAAAAAAATTGTCATAAGCCGATTCTTCAGTAGAAAAAATAATTTTCTGCATCATTGAGACTGCTTCTAGTGGATAAGCTCCACCAGAAGTCTCTCCAGACAACATCACCGCATCAGTATGATCAATCACTGCATTTGCTACATCGGAGACTTCGGCTCTAGTTGGACGAGGATTTCTAATCATAGAATCTAGCATTTGAGTAGCAACTATAACTCTTTTACCTCTTAGTAGAGCAAGTTCAATGATATGCTTTTGAATAATTGGCACTTTTTCAGCTTGTAACTCAATACCTAAATCACCCCTAGCAACCATTACTCCATCTACTACCTCCATAATTTTCTCAATTTGAGATACTGCGTCTGGCTTTTCAATTTTAGCAATTACTAGAGGGTTGCTTTTTTTATTAGGCTCTAATTCAATCAATCTCCTTAGCTCTTTAATATCATCGGCTGAACGTACAAACGACATTGCAATAAAATCAACTCCCTGCTCTAATCCAAATTTCAAGTCTGATTTGTCCTTCTCAGTAATAACAGGGAAATCAACTGAGCTACCAGGGAAATTCACTCCTTTTCTACCTTTAATTTGAGAGTTTGTTTTAGCTTCAGCAATGGTGTAATGTTGTTCTGGGAAAACTTCTCTTACCATAAGTTCAATCAAACCATCTTCTATTAGAACTGTTTCCCCTGATTTTAAAATTGGACTTAAATCATGATCAATTGGTAAAGTCTTAATTCCATCTGTAAAGTTATATTTATATTCACTATTGGTGATATATACAATATCACCAACAATAATATCTAAAGGGGTTTCTAAAGCCTCTACTCTAACTCTAGGACCTTGTAGATCCTGTAGAATAGCTACTGGTAAATTTAAATCTTGACGAACTTTCTTTATAGTTTCAATCATTTGAGTATATTCTTCATATATACCATGTGAAAAATTAAGCCTAAAGACATTGGTTCCAGATTTAATAAAGTCAGTTAGAGACTCTTCTGTTGCAACTCTAGGGCTAAGAGTACTTACTATTTTAGTTCTTTTTAATGTGTTGAGTTTCATAATAGTCGATTTGAGTTAATTAATTTTGATTCCTCTCAGAGCTTGGATACGTTTATCTGTTGGTGGATGAGTAGACATCCAATCCCGAACACCTCCTCCTTTAAAAGGATTAGATATGAATAGATGGGCAGTAGCTCTATTAGCTACTTCTAAAGGCTCTGTATCTTGGCTTATTTTCTCTAAAGCACTAGCCAAACCTTCTGGATAACGAGTTAATAAAGCTCCACTAGCATCAGCTAAATATTCTCTTTTTCGTGATATAGCAAAATGCAATAATTGCACAAAAATTGGAGCTAAAATAGCTAATACAATGGCTACAATACCCAAAATCAACCCTAAACTACTGTTATCATCATTATTTTTTCTTCCACCACCCCAAAAACTAATTCTTATGAACCAATCAGACAGCAATGCCACCAATCCAACCAAAACAACAGAAATAGTCTGAATTAGAGTGTCTCTATTACCAATATGAGATAATTCGTGCGCTATAACTCCTTCAAGTTCAACCTGATCTAATCTATCAATAATACCTGTAGTAAGAGCAATTGCCGAATGTTGAGGGTCTCTGCCCGTAGCAAAAGCATTCATAGCTGAGTCCTGAATAATATACAACTTTGGTACAGGCAATCCAGCTGTAATAGATAAATTCTCAAGTAGACGATAAATTCTTTTACCTTCAGGAGTATCTGTATTAACTGGTTTAGCATTAGAAATAGATAATACAATACTGTCAGAATACCAATAAGATATAACATTCATAAATAGACTCCCAAGCAGAGCCCAGACAAAAATCATCTGATTATTTAAAGTATAACTAAACACCCAAGCTATACCCACTACCACAGCCAGGAATATAATCATTAGAATCCATGTTTTACGAATATTTTTATCTTTTTGATCGTAAAGATTCATATTTTATAATTTAACAATTTACTTAGAATGATACTTTTAAATTCTCTTTCTCAGCTTCTGCAATTTCAAAGTACTCTTTTTTCTCAAATTTACCAATAGAAGCAATAACACTATCAGGGAAACTTTCAATTTTAGTATTAAGAGACATTACCACACCATTATAAAATCTTCTAGAAGCTTGAATTTTGTTCTCAGTATCGCTAAGTTCTCTTTGTAATTCCAAGAAATTTTCATTAGCCTTCAATTCTGGATAATTTTCAGATACAGCAAATAAACTCTTCAAAGTTCCAGATAACATATTTTCAGCTTCAGCTTGTTCTTGTAATCCAGTAGCACTTATAGCCTGACTACGAGCTTTAGTTACATCTTCAAAAACAGTAGATTCATGAGTTGCATATCCTTTTACTGTCTCTACTATATTAGGAATAAGGTCATATCTTCTCTTCAATTGAACATCAATATCAGACCAAGCCTCAGAGACTTTCTGTCTTAAACTAACCAAACTGTTATATACTGCTATACCATAAATAGCTATTACAGCTACAATTCCTATAAAAATCCAAATTGTTAACATTTCCATATATTTTATATTAAATTAATAATTACAGAGGTCTAAATATAATTATATAGCTAAAAATAAAATAATACAAGAGTAGCAATGTATCTAAATAGGGACCTCCATTAATAAAATGTCTGCATCTTGTTCTGCTGAGATACTAATTACAGAATTAATTTTCCAGATAGCAATAGCATCTCTTGTTTTTAATTTAAGATTGTTATTGATAACAATTTGTCCAGAGATTACAAATATATAGACTCCATTATCTGATTTTTTCAAAGAATAATTTAGACTTTTATCTTTTTCTAAAATAGCTCTTTGAAACCAAGCTCCCTGATAAATACCAATTCCCTCTCCCTCACTATCAATTGGACAGATTATTTGATGAAAAGTATTGACTTTAGTCTTTATATCAAAATACCTATGCTCATATCTTGGCATTACATTCATTTTGTTAGGTAATACCCAAATTTGCAACAAAGTCAAATCATTATCAGGATGTGCATTAAACTCACTATGGATTATACCAGATCCAGCACTCATAACCTGCACATCTCCTGATTTAGAAATGGATACATTCCCAATATTGTCTTTGTGCTCTAGTCCTCCAGATAATGTAATTGTTATTATTTCCATATTATTGTGTGAATGTGCTCCAAAACCCTTTCCACCAGCAATATTATCATCATTTAACACCCTCAGTACTCCAAAACCCATCCTATCTAAATTCATATATTCAGCAAAACTAAAGCTATAATTAGTTTTTAGCCAACCATAATCTCCCGAACCCCTAGACTTAGATTTATGAATTACATATTTCATATAAAGCACATTATATCATAAAAAATAAGCTTATACCCACTCTAAGAGATTATTACATCAAGTTTTAGATAAAATGATTATATTATATTTTAATTATATTTATACATTTAGTTCAAAACTGACTATACACTCACACCCCACTTCCCCATAACTATTTGTGCCAATTTAATCATTGTCCTAAATGAAATATCAGGAGATGCAACTTGATTTACTGTCCCAACTACAAACATATTCTCTTTTGGACTATAATATGCCAATGCACCCGAAAGTCCTGAATGTCCTATAAAATAAGGCATAGCCCCTGTAGGGTTAAAAATCCAAGGGAGTTTAAATAAGTGAATACCTATACCTGATTGCATAGGGAAAAAGATATTATTCCATTCTTGTAAATCATTTATATATTCTTTTGGGAATAATAAACCCGTAAAAAAGGCTTGAATAAAGATAAGCATATCAGCAGATGTCGATACAATACCACCATCTGCACCAAATGAGGTCATAGCTTTCGGGATATTAAGTTCATTCTCTTTATAATATAGTGTTTTCGGTGTCTTATCAGTTGGATCTGTATACAAGTAGGTATGAGATAATTTGAGGGGCTTGATTATCAACTCATCACAATTAGTCGAATAGGATTTATTCGTAATAAGTTCAATAATTTTACCTAATAATTGAAAATTAGCATCAGAATAATTGGCTTTATTTTTTGTCCCTGGAATAAAAAGTGGTTTTATGGCTTTTGTTCTTTCAATAGCTTGTTCAAAAGTCCAGAATTGGTCATTCCCATTTTTGATATCATCTTCCAAACTTTGCCCCTCTCTTCCCTTTCCTTGAAAATAATCAGCTAGTCCAGATGTATGAGATAAGAGATGTTTGACAGTGATTTCATCTGAATAGTCATTCCCTTTATACATATGTAAACCATTCATAATAGACTTATCTAGATATATACTAATTTTGTCTTCAAGTTTCAACTTCCCCTCTGACTTGAGATATAGGATAATAGCAGTAGTAAAGAGTTTTGTCGTACTCGCAATAAAATAGCTTTGATCAATGGAAAGATTACCCGAAGCTCCAAACCAGGTAAAATCCCCCTTTTTTATACCAAATGAAGCCCCAAATATTTTCTTCCCGTCAACGGTTTTATCTAGAATTGCTTGTAATGAATGTTCTTTTTCAATCATATGTTTTTGGGTATTGGGGGTAATTTATTACTATAGTAGCATATTGGGTTGTGGGGAGTAAAGTGGGGCGGTGTTTATACTTTTTGGAATATAAATAAATGCTCATGCATTATTAGTAGGAAATTACTCTCTTTTGATTTTTTAACCCAAAAGCCTGTCGCCTTACAATTAAATTGTCTTTTAATAATATCTTCTTTGAGTGTGAAACCTACTTTCAAAAATCTATCCATTACTTTAAACGCAAGTGGCTGATACATCTTATTACGACGAGTATCACCCATTAAAACAGCACAATATTTACCTTTTTTCAATACTCTAAATAATTCCTTTGCAACCTTTTCAATCTCATCTACAAATTCATCAATATTATGTATTCCAGATAAGTCTTCTACAATTTTACCTTCACTATATTTTATAATATCTGCATAAGGGGGGTGAGTTAAGATAAAATCAATTTCATTGTCTTTGATAAAGTTCATATTCCTAGCGTCACCTTTAACAATTCTTTGTTTGGCTTTGTTCTCAACTTCAAATTGAAGGGATTTTTTTGTCCTTTCTAATGCCTCATCATTAACATCAATACAAGTAATGTGTCGATTTAAGATCTTTGCCTCTATTGCAGTAGTACCTCCTCCTATCATACAATCTAAGATATGATCTTTTTCATTTGAATATCTTAAAATGAGATTACGTACAACTTCTGGAGACCAATTTCCCCGCCAATCAGACTTATGTGTTGCCCAATTCCCTCTACGAGGAAAAGCCCAAACTGTGGTACATTCTAGTTCAAATTCATCAGGATGTAGTTTTGTTATATTAGTTTTCATTTATGTATATATTAGAATTCCAAAAAAACTATTTTCAAAAGATATATCTTGAATTAAATCAGGAGATGTTATGGATAAATATTCTTCAGCAGAATTTTGATTATCAAATTCTAATAACTCAATATTATACAATATTTCATAATCAGATTTAGTATCAATGATTTTATTAAAATAATATTCCCAATTTGTATCACCACAGAGCAAAAAATGGTTCATTTGTTCTGCAGATATATTATTATCTACGGAAATATACAAGGTATCATAAAGAGTCCTTTTTTGTATCTTCATATTTTTCTAACTTAACTATTAGTTTTAGCTCGAGAAAATGTAATATCTTTAACAATGTCTGATTGTTGAAGTTAGAAGTTTTAATTGCTTTATAAAAGTTAATCCGATTTATTTTTAGAGGTTTATAAATATATTCTGCAGATATATTCCTTTCTCTCATAACTCTCTTTATTTGTTCTTCTAACATAAATATATTATAACATATTATTATAAATTTGTATACTAAATAGTATACACTTATCCACAATATATTCTATTAAGTTATTTCAAAAATTTTTGAGACATTAAATAATCTTATATTTTTTAGATTTTACAAGTTTAATAGAGTCATAGCTATTTTTATCAATAAATTCATATTGCCAAATTAAATATTCATCAGCTCTTTTCTCAAAAAATAATAAAAATACTTTTTTCTCTGTATATTCTGACCATTGCCTATAAGGATAATATAGTTGTCTAATTATCGTATTTTTTGTAGAAGAATTTTTTGCTTCAATTAGTACAACTTTATCTTTCCCTTCATACCCAGCATCCACTTCAGTTTGTACACCCTTTGTCTCCACCACATTATTACCTACTTTATAAGTAAATTCAGGAGTATATTTTCTACCCCGTATGGTAAGAACAAGAGTAGGATCTTCCATAAATGTTCTAATTAAACTCGATGCATAAGCAAAATCTAAATGTTGCATTTCAGAATTTCCTATTTTGGATGTGTCTAATTCAAAGTCTAATTTAGTATTATATATTTCAGGAGTACCCTTTATATCTGGAATATCAATATAACCCTCTCCTTTGACTATAACATACTGCCCATTCTTTACTGGTAAAAGTATTAACCCATTTTCTTTCATAATTTCAGGGACACTTTCTCTTGTGTCCATCTTACATAGAATACGAACCTCTTTTTCGGCTGTATTCTTAAAATCTTGTACAGATCTTTTTATATCCTTTGCGGATAAATAAAAAGGTTGCTTATTGAAGTCATTTTTTAAAATTCTATTATCATTAAATATTTTTTGCCAAGATCTATTATTTGCCATAAATTAGTAGTTAGTTATCAATACCTCAGTAATTTTACCTCTCCCTGAGCCTTTGGAGTTTATCGAACGACCAGCAATAATTTTATTATTTTTAACACCTTTAATACTAGAATATATTTCATTGATAAATGGAGTATCTGAATTAGATAACATGACAAAACAACCTCGTTTATGAAGTTTTATAAATGTATCTCTTAATTCTATTTGTTCTTTTTCTAGAAAAGCGTCTGCAGTATATGAAGTAAATGAAGCTGTTTTACTAACAGGAAAATATGGAGGATCTAGATATATAAAATCACCCTTTTTAGCTTTTTTTAAAACTGCTTTATAATCTTGATGTTTAATAGAGACATTTTGTAATGCTTGAGACACTCTTCTTAAATTTATCTCATCACATATCAATGGATTATTATATTTACCAAATGGAACATTAAATCCCCCCTGTTTATTAACCCGATACATCCCATTAAATCCTGTGCGATTTAGATAGATAAATCGAGAGGCAATATTAATATCGGTCAAATCTTCAATTTTTTTTGCACGAATTTCTAAATAATATTCTTTCCCATACTTGTGTTTCTTGAGAGATTTTATTAACTTTTCAACATGATTTTTTATAACATTATATGTAATCACAAGCTCATTATTCCAATCAGATAACTCAGCTTTTTGGGGAAGTAAATCAAAGAAAACAGCCCCACCACCTACAAATGGTTCAAAATAAGTATTATGAATAGGATCAAAGTCTTCTGGAGGATATAATCCAAGTTCACGAAATTGTTTTAATAACTGCCTTTTTCCTCCTACCCACTTAACGAATGGTTTTGGTTTTTCTCCTAGTAGTCTTGCAACATCTTTAAAAATATCTTCTTGATTAGCAGTATGAAAAAGTTTACGTGCATAAATAAAGTTTATTGAAAACGTTTCTGCAATTTCTGTAATTGTTTTAGTTTGTGCATTCATAAAATTTATCTTTGAATTCACTTATAGTTTTATTATATCATTGTATTGTATTTTAATTCAAGACAAAAGATTTGCGGAGAGAGATTAGAACTCGTCGCAAATGGGATTTGCTCCTTGAAACATCTCGGTTCCAATATCTCCTCTACGGGAAACTCCCGTTTCCCGACCCCTTCCCTATTTCGCAAATGGGATTTGAATAAAAAGAAAAAGCGCATAACCCGAAGGTCATACGCCCGATTTGGCGAGTCCGCCATTTCCTGAAATTAGGCTACCGCATTGAAGTGCGATGCCCCACCAGTGATGAGTTGTCCATCCTGTCGCCGAGCGACGACGATGCCGTCGAATGCGGCAACAACATCACCGCTGACTTGAACCATCACACCATCTTCTCCTCTGACCGTGACGTCCACACGCTCTCCCCTCCGGAAGCTCTTGTCACGTGACTCTTGCGGAATTGCAACATCCGCAGGATAGATGACCGCGATCTCCTGGACTTCACCAGCATTGAACATACCACTGTGCTGAAACGGAACGATGAGCGTGCTCATCACCTCGAGAACGCCGTCCTTCACGTCGATCACCGCGGCATGAACTTCCGGAAGAGGAACGGCCGAAGTCGTGAAAGCCACTAAATCGCCGATTTGCAACTGCAAGCCATTGAAAATCATCTTCTTGCTCCTTTCGTTTGTTTGGATGAAAATCTTGTCATAAGTCACCTCTTTCTTGGGTTGTGAAGCGCATATTCTATAATCAAAAGCACCACTACGGTATATACTAAATAAGTAGTGGCATGTATAAGCTAAGAAATAGAATATATGAAACATATCAATATAGAAGAAAGGGTAAAAATCAATGAATATGT
>JAULZW010000016.1:0-32800 GCA_032117235.1 Minisyncoccota bacterium
TATATAATATTAGTTTGACTCACATATTATATCCTATTCTCTATACAGAGAGGAGCCTCACGGCTCCTCTCTGTATTACTATCTATTACTATCCTCTATGTCTACGATGTTTCTCATCTTATTCATATTTGATTTATACCTTGATATTAAGACAATATATTCTATAGTTGCCTTATAAATTCGTCTAATTCTATTGGGTTGCTGAATAAGACGATATAACCATTCCAATCCTAGTTTTTGCATCCATTTTGGAGCTCTTTTTTGAGTTCCTGCTAAGAAATCAAAAGTTCCTCCGACACACATAATTATACCTTTATGATTGTTATCTATGAAATAGTTCTTTAATTGTGAAGCGAAAATTTCTTGTTTGGGATAAGATAAGGCTATTAAAACTATATCTGATTGACTATCCAACACTTTTTGAAATAAAACTTTGTCGTTGAGGGATATTTTTTTGGAATAAGTTCCTGTAATATTGATTCTAGGGTAAGTATTTTGAATATAATCTTTAACTTTATTGGGCACCTCTTTCTCTCCTCCTAATAGATAAACTCTGCTTTTTTGCTGATGGGCTAATTCTAAAATGTTATAAATTAAATCTGAGCCACTAATTTTTTCTGTGAATACGGAATATAGTTTTATATCTCTGTTTATAATTCCTAATAGAGATATTATTAAATTATTCCACCTGCCTGCCAAATATGCTCCTGCCCATAATATACCAATTCCATCTGGAATTCTAATTTCACTGCTATTTAGAGCTTTTCTAAATTCTAAATTATACTCAGCCTCAACTATAAACTCAGAATATGGGGTAACTACTTGCAAAACTTTGTTTTTTTCAATTGCTTTACTAATCTTAGCAATAACCTCTTTACGACTTAATGTATCTACTTCAACACTAGCAATTTTAACTGACATATTATACGACTACTCTTTTTCAAATAAAGATTTAACTGATATATTTTGAATGGATTGTTTTACTAAAGGAACTACTCTATTTTGAATATTAGATTGCAAGGATGGCCTGCGTTCATCTTGAAATAGTATTCCTATTGGGAATTTTTGCCCCCCTTCAATTTCCATAGACTTTTTCATTGCCCTAAATCTATTGTCTGGCTTATATGGAGTGGTTGTAATATCATATACTCTTTTTGAATAATATTCATAAGTATTGATGTAATTATAAGTTACACAAGGCTGATAAATATCTACTAAAGCAAACCCTGGATGTAGAATAGCTGATTTAATAATTTGAGCTAAATGTGGTGTATTACCAGCAAATCCAGCCGAAACAAAAGTGGCTTGAGCTGTCAAAGCTAATAGAGATGGATTAAGTGGGGTTTCATAGGAGCCTTCCGGAGTTGTAGAGCTTTTATAGCCAGTATCTGAGGTTGGAGAAGTTTGTCCGGTAGTTAAACCATAGACTTGATTATTATGTAAAATTACAGCTATATTGACATTACGCCTACAGGCATGCAGGAAATGTTGCAAACCCTCTCCTAATAATCCTCCGTCTCCACCGACCACAATAACAGTTAAATCCGAATTGGCCATTTTTACTCCCTCAGCAACTGGAATTGACCTTCCATGCAAGCTACCAAAACCATTATAATCTGTCCAATAAGCTAATTTACCAGAGCAACCAATATCTCCTACTAAAACAACTTTATGTGATGGTAATTTTAATTCTTGTAAAGCATTTTTAAGAGCAACCCAAATCCCATAATTACCACATCCCGGACACCAATTTGGCGTAGATTGAGTATAATGTGATGATAAATCTTTTTTTGATTTCATATTTAAAACATTTTATTACGGATAATTTTAGCAATTTCTTGTGGATATAATGGATGACCATCATATTTTAAGAGTGAATGTTCAGGTTCAAAGTTAAAATATTGTTTTAAAAGACCAGCAAATTGACCTGTATTATTATTTTCTATGACTACAGAACGTTTAATTTTATTTAATAGAGGTTGAGTTTTAGCTATATTAAAAGGATATATGTAATTAAAATGTATTAAATTAGCTAAAATATTGTGTTCAGCTAATAATTCTATTGCTTCTATAGCTGCCCACTTAGTAGACCCCCAACTAATCAAAGTAATATCCGCATCACTATGCCCATAAATATTAGGTTTTGGAATAGACGGTAATATACTTTTTTCTTTTTGCATTCTCTTGTCCATCATTTTAACTCTATTTTGAGGATCTTCACAAATCTCCCCATATTCATTATGCTCATCCGAACCACTATGAAAAGTGATGCCTTTAGATCCTGGCAATGCTCTTGGTGACACACCGTCTTTAGTGAATAAATATCTTGCATATTTTTCATCCCCACCCAACTCTTTTTGACTATGAATCAAAATACCTCTATCTACTGTAACTGCATCTAAATCTGTATCTTTTGAAAATATCATCTGAGAGGTAGCTAAATATTTATCCGTTAAAACTATAACTGGCAACTGATATAAATCAGCCAGATTGAATGCCTCTTGTATTAATTGATACAACTCCTCGCTATCCCCTGGGGCTAATACCACTCTAGGAAACTCTCCTTGAGAAGCATGCAGGACGAATCTCAAATCTGACTGTTCAGTTTTAGTAGGCAGACCCGTACTTGGTCCACCTCTCATAGCATTGACTACCACTAAAGGTGTTTCAGTAATACCAGCCAAGCCTATAGCCTCCACCATTAAAGAAAATCCACCTCCAGACGACATTGTAAGAGCTCTAGCTCCTGCATAAGAAGCTCCGATTGTCATACAAATAGCGGAAATCTCATCTTCAGCTTGCTTAGCAATGATGCCATATTTATCAGAATAAGTGGCTAGATGATCAAAAATTGGAGTAGCAGGAGTCATAGGATAGGCAGCGGTGAATTTTACCCCGGCTTTAATGGCTCCGAAAGCCAAAGCTTGACTCCCATCAATAGAATAATATTCTTTAGCCTGTCCTTTTTTCAATGGATTAGTAAATACATTATCATAATTATCTTCAGCATATTCATAACCTTGTTTCATTGCTAAAATATTATCATCTACAATTTGCTGACTTTTTTTCTTGAATTTTTTTTCTAAAATTTTAGTATAGGTATTAAGCTGCCAGCCTAGTACATAATGTAGAGTTGCAATAGCAACAGTATTGGCATAACGAGTAGATTTATTTATACCCTTTGAGATAGCATTAAAGGGAACTCCAACACTAAAGAAAGGCTGTGATTTATTGGGTTTTCTACTAATTTCTTTTTTAACAATATCACTATCATAGATTAAAACACCTTGTTTTAATATTTCATCCCAATGTATATCTACACTTTCAGCATCAAGAGCAATTAGATAATTAATATGCTCTACTGGAGCATAAATTGGCCTATCAGAAATCCTAATAAATACTACATTGTGACCTCCTTTAATCAAACTAGGATAATCAACCCATACAAAACTATATAAACCCAAATCTTGAGCAATATGCTGTATAAAATCACCCATACTTAAAATACCTTGTCCAGCTTTTCCAGATATTGCAATTACAAATTCATTTTTTAGATTCATATTTTTATCTTTATATTTTAAGATACATATACTATAACATAAATCTATATATTTTTACAAATATTGCTTTTTCAGTAAAAATCATTATAATAGTATAAGTATAGGGCGCATAGCTCAGTTGGTAGAGCAGAAGACTCTTAATCTTTTGGTCGGAGGTTCAAGCCCTCCTGCGCCCACAATAGCTCTTGTAAATTTGGCTTTTTTATGATATAATATTTAAGATTATTGTGGCCTCCATTTTATAATTATGAAATGTATCATAATATATCGTATTATTAACTAATTTTGAACACTTTATCAATATGGCAAAAGATATTAATATAATGGAGAATTTACTCCAAAAAAACCCTTTAAACTTACCCGTAGTTGGAGAAGATATTAAAGGAACCGTGCTTGATATTGGAACCAATGCGATGTATGTTGATCTTGGACCAATTGGTACTGGAGTTATTCTAGGAGAAGAATTACATGATGGCTTTGGAACTATCAAAACACTGAAAAAAGGTGATAGTGTAACCGCTACAGTAATTACAACTAATACTACTGATGGATATATCGAGCTATCTCTAAAACAGGCTTCCGAAGACAAGGTGTGGGAAGATTTGTTGGCAAAACAGGCTTCTGAAGAACCAGTAGATGTCAAGATTATTGACGCTAATAAGGGAGGTTTATTAATTACTATAAATGGTATAAGTGGATTCTTACCTGTCTCTCAATTAGCTTATGACCACTATCCTCGTGTAGATGGTGGGGATAAAACTAAAATTTTAGGTAGACTTAAAGAATATACTGGGGATATTTTCCGAGTAGCTATTATTAATGTCAACCGAGAAGAAAACAAATTAATTGTTTCTGAAAAATCTGCTCGTAAAAGTGAAGAGTTAAATCTAGTAAATAGCTATCAAAAAGGAGATACTATTGAAGGAGAAGTTACTGGAGTTGTAGACTTTGGAGTATTCGTAAAATTTGGTAAAAATGGGCAAAAACTAGAAGGGTTAGTTCATATATCTGAATTATCTTGGCAATTAGTAGAAAATCCTAGAGATTTATATAAAGAAGGAGATAAAGTTAAAGCTCAAGTTATTGAAATTGTTAATGGAAAAGTTTCTCTATCTATAAAAACTCTGACTGAAGATCCTTGGAATAAAATTGCTGAAAAATTTTCAGTAGATCAAACTGTAGAGGGACAAGTTGCTAGAATGAATCACTTTGGAATTTTTGTACAACTTGATGCTGAAGTAAGAGGTTTAGTACATAATTCTGAAATTGAAAAAGATCGTCCTAAATATACTGAGTTAAAGGAAGGAACAACCGCTCAATTCAAAATATTATCTGTGGACCCTCAAGAACACAGGATAAGTCTAGCGCTAGCCTAAATAATTTAATCTCTATTGCTATATGAAAAAATTTACCAAAAACATTCTCTCCGGACTGTTGTCAATTTTGGCTATTATAATCATATTTGGATATTTAGTGACTCAAAACAATAGCAATATTAGTAAGGTTGCTTTATCTGATATAGTGCAGGATATTCAAAATGACAATATAAACTCTATAGTGGTTTCTAATAATAATATTAAAGCTACTTTAAAAGATGAAAAGATAAAAGAAGCTCAAAAAGAGCCTTCTGGAACATTTATCGAGTCTTTACAGGCTTATGGAGTATCGGAAGCAAAAATAAATAATCTCAAAATTGAAGTTAAGAATAATGAAGGTAGTAGTCTGGCTCTATCCATATTTTTGAATCTACTATTTCCTATTATATTGATTGGTGGATTATTATGGTTCTCATTAAGACAAGCACAAAAAGGAAATACTCAAGCTATGATGTTTGGTCGCTCAATGGCAAAGGTCATTATGCCAGATAAAGACCGTAAGAAAATGATTACTTTTGCTGATGTTGCTGGCTTAAAAGAAGCTAAGGAGGAATTGGAGGAAATTGTAGAATTCCTTAAAAACCCTCAGAAATACACGGATATTGGAGCTAAAATTCCAAAAGGAGTGTTATTGGTAGGTCCTCCAGGAACTGGGAAAACCCTTTTAGCTAGAGCTGTTGCTAATGAAGCTGAAGTACCTTTCTTCTTTACTTCTGGATCTGAATTTGTAGAGATGTTTGTAGGAGTTGGAGCTAGTCGTATTCGAGACTTGTTTAAAACAGCTGAGAAGAATTCTCCTGCTTTAATATTTATCGATGAGTTAGATGCAGTTGGTAGATCCAGAGGAACTGGAGTTGGAGGAGGAAATGATGAGAGGGAACAAACCTTAAATCAGATTCTAGTCGAAATGGATGGATTTGAAGCTAATAAAGGACTAATTGTACTCGCCGCAACTAATCGTCCCGATGTACTTGACTCAGCTTTAATGAGACCAGGTAGATTTGATAGAAGAGTCACATTAGATTTACCAGATATCAAAGAACGTGAGCAAATTCTAAAAGTACATGCTAAAGGAAAACCTCTAGAGAAAAAAGTCAATTTAAGAACAATCGCTGAGCGAACTCCTGGATTTTCTGGGGCAGATTTATCTAATTTGTTGAATGAAGCGGCTATTGTTAGTGCTCGTAACAATAAGAAAACTATTTCAGAAGAGAATATTCTAATGTCTATAGACAAGGTTCTAATGGGACCGGAGAGAAAAAGTAGAGTGATAAGTGAAAAAGAAAAGAAAATTGTAGCTTATCATGAATCTGGACATGCTGTAACTGGACATTTCTTAGAACAATCTGACCCTATTCAAAAAGTCACGATTATACCCCGAGGAAGAGCTGGCGGTTATACTCTCAAGATGCCAACTGAAGATAGAAGACTAGTATCACGATCACACTTTGAAGCTGATATGGCGGTGGCTTTAGGAGGATATGTAGCTGAGGAAATGATATTCGGGGAGATGACAACTGGAGCTTCTAATGATATTCAACAATTAACTCAAATTGCCGAACAATATGTTAGATACTATGGAATGAGTAAATTAGGACCAGTACATTATTCTGATTACAGGAATAATAGAACTGGCGAGATAACCAATCATAGTGAGAAAGTTTTACAAGAAATTGATGATGCAGTAAAAGCTATCATAGATAAAGCTTATAAAACTTGTAAAAAAACTCTGACTGATAATAGAGATAAGTTAGAAATTTTAGCACAAGCCTTAATCAAGCATGAAACAATAGAAAGACAAGAATTTGAAGACTTAATGAATGGGACATCCCCTGAAGATAAGTCTGAAAAAGAAGCTGGTGTGGAAAAAAATTAAAATATAAGTACTAGTATTTTCATATTATTTTATGATATACTAGTACAATATGGATGTGTAGCTCAGCTGGTTAGAGCAGTCGTCTTATAAGCGACAGGTCGGTGGTTCAAGTCCACCCATATCCACCAGAGTAATATGTTTGTTATTTTGTCTCCCTTTGGAGGGAGTACCCGTAGGGGGAGGGTGGATAAAACTAAAACTATGGTATAAACTTTAACAAATATCCACCTCCGGCCTAAAGGCCACCTCCTCCTAAGGAGGACAAAAAAGCATAAAACAAGATCAGTCCACACCCGGCACTTTGTGCCACCCTCGCCAGCGAGGCCATGCCTGCGGTAGGCAGGGACAAAAACTTAAACATCCAATCTTATTTTGTCTACGACCTTCTCATCTAGTACAAATAGTTATATAATAGAGATATCCCAATAATACAACTATTTATGAATCTCAAAGAATACAAAAAACAAGCTCTTAGAACCGATTATGCAGATTATAGTGATTTCCATACGGGAGACGCCTCTCCTCGATTAGATTATGCCAGTACCGGACTGGTAACTGAATCAGTAAAAGTATTAGATTTGATTAAAAAATCCAAAAAAGCCCTTTCCCCTTTAGATAAAGAAAAAGTAAAAGAAGAACTGGGAGATTTGTTATGGTATTTTAATTTAACCTTAGATGAGCTGAATATTAGCTTTGATGAGATTATGGAACATAGTATCGCTAAAATCAATCGCAAACATCCAGAAGGAGACCCCACTATACGAGGTGATAAGGAGTAATATGCGAACCGAGTCTATACAACTTCCAAGTTATGATGAATTATGTTCTATCTTAGAGTCTGAGGAGTCTCGCCAGATTCTAGAGACAAAAGAACATACTCATTATGCTAATTTTTCGAGTATTCTTACCCTTCTCAAAGAATTTAAATTATCAACTAAGTTTTTTGATTCAAATTTTAACTTTGTAGATTTTAAAAACTCCGTACTGTTTGATGAGATATCTATAATGTTTAATGACTTAGTAGATAATATTTTACAAACACAAGACGATAATCACAAACAAAAGTTATATAACAATTTGTATGATTATCTTTCAGAAAATGACAAGATACAAAAAGCAGATATTATCTTTTGTTTTGGTTCAACAAGTACTTTCAGAATAGAAAAAGCGATAAAGTTATACAAGGAGGGATATGCCCCTAAAATTCTAATTAGCGGGAAAGGACCATTTTATGAAGAGCCCAAAGGGGAAATTTCTGAAGCAGAGAAGCTGGCAAAATTTGCTATAGAACATGGTGTTCCAGAAAGTGCTCTTATTTTAGAGAAAGAATCAATCACAATGCCTGACAATGTAAAGCGTTCTCTTACTATGCTCGAGCGTGAAAGTATTCCTCATGCTAGCTTAATTTTGGTAAACTCCCCTTTTTCACAAAGGAGAGGATGGGCACACTTTAATAAATTTAGTATTGGGAACACTAAGATTATGCGATGTAATACTGATACAGTATCTGAACAATATTCAAGAAATGGATGGTATCGAGATGAAGCTGGCACAAAAACTATAATTAAAGAATTTATTGCATTACGAATGAGTGAAATACTTAATAACTCATAACTTTATAAGAATACTATAAGAGCTCTATTCTTACCTCTTCGTCGTTTGTTGAGTTACAATTTCATATGCCATTATAGCGGTGGCGGTGGCTACATTCAGAGATTGAATTTTGCCATACATTGGTATATACCCGAGCATATCACAGCTAGAGGCAATACTTGGTCTGAGTCCCTTACCTTCGCTACCCATTACGAGTACAGTTGGTAAATCATTGAAATCATATTGATAAAATGGGGGTGTTTCTGGATTACAATCACTACCTAATATCCAAAAGCCTAATTGCTTCAAGGTATTGAGTGCAGTATTCATATTGCCTACTTGTACCAGAGGGACATATTTGTCTGCCCCAGAGGCAACTTTTGAGCCTATAGGGGATATAATTCCCCCTCTATGCTTAGGCAATAATACGCCAAGAGCTCCCATAGTCTCAGCAACACGGATAATTGCCCCAATATTATGTTGATCGGTAATCTCATCTAGGGCAATAACTAAACCTTGAGAAGTATCCCCTACTTTCTCCTTGATACTAGTAGCCCATTCCTCTAAGCTAAGTAATGGCTCAGCTGTTACAACGGCGATAATACCCTGATGAATATAATCCCCTTCTTCTGCAATTTCTTTTTCTAATAATCCTGTAATTTTCTGAATAGGTACATATTGAATAAGGGCAAGAGATTCTTTAGCCAATTCCAAAATTTGCTCCAAACGCTTATCTCGAACCTGATTCTCTCGAGTAATATAAATTTTCTGAACTCGCTTAGGATCTTGTTTTAATATCTCCAGCACTGAATTCTTTCCATATACATATTGACTCCCATCTTTATCTTTTAGCTTACCCTTTGGAGCTTTACTCAATTGATTGGCGGGATTACGACGATGTTTGGTAGTAGGCAAAGCAGACTTTGGCACATCTTCACGCTTTTCTCGTTTATTACGGCGAATAGCTTTTGACTTCTTTTTGGTAGGATATGGCATAAATAAAATATAAATAATTAAGGCTATACTAGCATAAAATATAGGTATTGTATAGGTGTTGAAAGCATCTTAGTTGCTTATATTTTATAGTTAATGTTTTTGTATTTTGTCCTCCTTGGGAGGAGGCTGTACGAAGTGCCGGAGGTGGATAAGAGTAAAGATTTTTTCTTTATTTTATTCCTTCTAATTCTTCTATTTGTTTTTGTAATTCAGCAATTTTATCTCTTTTAGCCTTTAATTCAGCTGGAGTTTCATAGCTTTGTAATTCTTGTACTGCTGTCTCAATAGTTGTAGAAATACTTTCTCCACTAGTATTTTCTAGGCGATTTAAACTTAATTGAATAGACTTAGGTAAGTTTTGATATAATTTTCTTAAGTTACTTATCTTGTCTGAAATCATCCGATATTGTTCTTGATTTTGGGCAAACTGTGTTTTCAATTTAGTTTCTTCTTTTAAATTAAGATTGACTGCATTTACTAGACTTGTTAAGGATTCAGCTTTTTTCTTACCTATACCAAACCATTTGAATCTTCTTCTACTACTTATACTATCAATTTCACTCTGTATTGCTTGCCTTTGTTGTTCCATATCTAGATTTTGTAATCTTCGTTTTAGATCTGGTGAGATTTGATCACTATTTTTTATTAAAGATTTTGTCTCGTTTGATAAAATTCCTAATTTACTATTAATCTCTGCATTCTTTGCGGGAATATATTCAACTGAATTAAAGTCTCCTTTTTCAAATGTTATTTGACCTGATTCTAGCTCTTTCTGTAATTCTGCATTAAATTGGGTTACATCATATGGTCTTAATGCTGCTTTTTCAGCTAACATTCCCTTATCTTGACTGTCAGAAGAGTAGTAATCTGGAGCAGATTTTAAAACACTAATTTCTGAGTTTAGATTGTCTATCTCGGCTTTTTTTGCTATATTGAATTGGCTTTCTATTCCTGAATCAATTTCTCCTCTCCTTCTCTTATCTAATTTACTATGTAGGTATCTTTGTCCATCTTTGCCATTAGCAATTTCTGTCTTCTGTTCTTGATATTTTCTATTAGTTTCTTTTGCTACATATTGAGCTAAATTCTTATTGTTATTATCACCTAAAATTTCTGCTGTAGTTTTACCACCGGCTGAATTTACTTTATACCAAAAAACTAATTCTTGTAATTTTGGATTGCTTGAATTAGCTATCTCAGATATTCTATATTCTCCAGACGATTTAAGGGCTCTATTTATTTCTCTATACTCTTCACTATTCTCTTCTGATTCTTGTAATAATAACTCTAATTGAGATTGCATATCGCGACTAATGGCATCAACTAGTTCTGTTTGAAATGAAGATTGATCGCTATCTAGATGAAGATACATATGCGATACTATTTCATCCTGAATCTCATTACGAGCAGCTTGTTCTCTAGCTTTATCGCTTTGTTCTTGTAATTGTTGCAATCTATCTCTCCCTTCCTTTAGCCCATAAGTAGCAAAGATTTGATTAATATTATACCGACTAAACAAATTATTTGGGTCTGTAAGTTGTCCTTCCAGCTGTCTTTCTAATAAGATTTTTGTATCAAAGACCTCAGCTTCAGTTCCATTGTATTCTTTTTGGGCTTGAGATAATTCTGTCTGTAGAGTATCTTTTTGAGATTGAATAGCTTCGGCTATTTGAGATTGTGTTTCTGTATTAAAATCTGATAACTGAGTTGTTAATGTGTCAATATTAGATTTAATTGAACTAATTGTATCTTCTATTTGTGTTGCTTGTGCTGAGTATTTTGAATTACTCTTCAATTTGCCTAGATAACTATTAATAATTAGCATTTGTTCTGGAGTTCCAGTAAAAGAACGTGTTCCTTTTCCCTTAGTATAAAGTGTAGTATAAATTCCACTTAATTTTTTATTATTTTCTTCTAAAGAAGTCTCGAATTCTATCTTTTTTTGAGATCTATCATTTTCAATACTCGATTTAATCTCTTCATATCTAGAACTTCCCTCCTCTAAATCTTGTAACTGTGATTCTAAAGCCTTAATGTTTGTCAACTGTGAAGATAATCCCGTTTCTGAATCTATTTGAAAGGGATATTCATTTCCAATATCATCTAGTGCTGGTAACTCAATGTCTTCAACTCCCTCCTCAACCCCTTCATTTGATTCCCCAACAACTTCTATCACTTCTTCAGGAGTCTCATTTAAATCGGGTAGATCTTCTAAATCCAAGTCTGAACTTACTTCTTCTCCCTCTAGTTTAGCTCCCTCCTCAACTTCTGGAGGAGTATTAAC
Organism: Minisyncoccota bacterium; assembly: GCA_032117235.1. Classification (GTDB taxonomy): domain Bacteria; phylum Patescibacteriota; class Minisyncoccia; order SW-4-49-11; family SW-4-49-11; genus CALRBF01. Next base: position 11,686 of record JAULZW010000016.1, read on the forward strand.
CTTTTGATCAAGAGTAGTAACTGCAATATTATGTTGAGTCCCTGGTTGTGAACTTCCTCGTCTTCTTGTCCTACGACCTGGTATTGATTCACCCTCAAATGAATCATTTCCAAAGCCACTTCCTCCACTTCCACCTCCTAAAGATTCTGGATTATTTATTACTGGTAGTTTTTGGTTGCTATTGTAGTTATTCATAGTAATAATTTATTATATTTAATCAGGAAATACCATTTTTAATAAGCTTTTAATTGGATTGAAGATTTTAGAGGAGTTTTTTTTAACTGTATTAGATATATTGCTTTTTGAGCTAATATCATCACCTATGGTATGATCGAACCCTCCTTTGATAAGTCCTACTAAATTGGCATAAATTGGATTATCAACATCTGCTATACTTCCTTCCACTCCTTGTGGGATTCCTATTTTGACTGGTAATTTTAACTCTTGTTTTGCTAAATCAGCCATTGCTTTTAGATTAGCTCCACCACCAACTAAAACTACTCCAGCTGGTAACAAGCCATCCCTTTCAATTTTTTTGAGTTCCTGAATTATTAGTCCAAAAACTTCTCTGGATCTTGCTTCAATTATACTGGCTATATAAGCTATAGGGAACACACCCTCTTCTCCTGAGTCAGTTTTAGATAAATCAATTTTTAATTTAGAATTTTCTCCTAAAGCCTTTTCTAAAGCTAATCCGTATTTTAATTTTACTTTTTCAGCTACTTCTATTGAGGTTCTAAGTCCAATAGCTAAATCATTTGTAATGTGATTGGCTCCTATGGGAATAACTCCAATATGTATTAAGTGTCCTTCTTCATAAACGGCTATTGAGGTTGTACCAGATCCTAAATCTATAACTGCTACTCCTAAATCTTTTTGTTTTTTGGTTAAAACAGATTCAGCTGAAGCAATTACCCCAACTTCTTGCGAATCTACTTTTAATCCTAAGTTATAAATACATTTTTCTAAATTTTTGATTGAAGATGAATTGTTTTCTATTATTAGAGCTTCTATTTCTAATCTTATTCCATTCATTCCAACTGGATTTTTGATCCCCGTTTCCTCGTCAAGAATATATGTTTTGGGAATGATATCTATAATTTCTTTATTCTGACCACTTGGACCTGGATTGGCATTATTTATAACTCTATTTATATCATCTTCCGTCACTTCTCCATCAGCTTTTGAGACTGCTACTTTACCTGTTGCAATGTGGCTTTTAATATGTGATCCATTCAAAGAGATTATTATTCCTTTAATATCTTCTTCTATCATTTTGGAGGCATAGTCTAAAGCCTCACTAATACTTTTAGTAGCATCTGGGATATCTGTCACAACGCCTTTTCTAACTCCTTCACTAGGGGCTATACCAAGAGCAATAATAGAGGGTGTTTTATCTTCTCTTAGACGTTTTCCTATAGCCATTTTGGTGAATGATGTTCCAACATCTAATCCGACTATTATTTCATTTTTGGTCATAATTTATATATATTGTTTTTATATTTTTTATTATATCATATACCTTTAAGAAAATGAATAGTGATGACTAATAATTGTTAGTAAATTTGTTTCTTTAGTCTGCATTTCTTTATAATCCTCATCAGTTTGATGGTCATATCCAGCTAAATGGCATAGTCCATGTATACATAAAGTTGCTATTTCATAATCTATGCTATGACCTAGTTCTTGAGCTTGTTCTAAAGCTTTATTATAACAAATTACAACTTCACCTAAAATCGGATCTGGCGTAGTATACTCCCCCATCAAATTAAAAGACAACACATCCGTGACTTTGTCTTTGTTTCTATATTGAGAATTGAGGTGTCTAATTGTATTGTCTGACACTATAGCAACGCTAACCGTTGTGTTTTGTAACTTACGGTCAATGCTTTTACTAAATATATCTACACACAGTGCCACCAGATCATTATAGTCTATAATATTGGGAACCTGTGATTCAAATTCCAATATCATAACTTAAGATAACTTAGCTTGAACTAAATTTTTAATTTGATTACCATCAGCCTTACCTTGAGCTTTATTGACAACTAATTTCATTACTGTACCGAAATTAGCATTATCTGCTAACTCAGCTATACTATCATCTACTAATTGTTCTAGCTCTGTATCAGTTAATTTAGCTGGCAAATATCTTTGTATAATTTCTAGCTCAGCCATCTCAGACTCTACTAAGTCGTTTCTACCAGCTTCTTGATAGGCTTGAATAGAATCTTTTCTCTGCTTGGCTAGCTTTGATAAGACCTTAATAACATCGATATCTTCTAATGGAATACCCTTATCTATTTCCGCATTTTTAAATTCTGAACTTAAAGTTCTTAGCACAGTTTTTGCAAGATCATCTCTATCTTTCATTGCTTGCACCATATCTTTTTTAATTGTAAGGGCAATATTAGACATAAATCAATGTATTAGATGTATTATTTAATGCTAGCTTTAATTTTCAGCTTATATTTATTAGGTAATTTTTCTGTAGACTTAACTTTACCCATTTTTACTAGCTTATCTTTTTCAGTCAAAAACTGAACTTTTTTAATTGCAGCCTGTCTTTGCTTGGTTTTAGATTTACCCTTAGTTAAAAATCTAGAGGCTCTAGCTTGAGTTAAAACTTCGCTTTTTTGAATACGCCTAGTAAACCGTCGAATCATAGACTCCACGCTCTCTTTCTCTCTTTTTCTTACTTCTACCATATATTAAAACCTCCTTTCATCATTTTTTAACCAAATAAAGTTGTCTTTTTTATAAAGACTTTAAGATTGAGTATACCATAGAATACTACTCTTTGCAATAGCTTGTATTGACATTTATTTAGATAGTTTTTTACTCAAAATGGATATCAGTTTATCTATCGGTATGATTTCTTGATTTTCACTTTCTTTGTCTCTTAAAATAACAGTCCCATCTACTGCCTCTTTGCGACCTACAATTAAAGTAATTTCAGCATCTGATTTTTTAGCCTTTAATAATTGTTGTCTGAGACTTTTAATTCCGAAGCTTTCTTTTACATCCAATCCATATTTTTGAATTAGTGATAGAATTTTTAATGCACTTTTTTGCCCCTCTAGTCCAATAGAAGCAACAAATATATCTGGGGTTTTGTTATTTGTTACCTTATTTAGGTTAGTTTTATGAGACAATTGCATTAATGGATCAACATAAATTTCAACCCCAATAGCACCCGACCCTTTATCACCACCCAACAGTTCAAATAGTTCATTATGTCTACCTCCTCTAACTAAAATCATTTCAGGGTCGTCCTGACTAATAATTTCAAAATATACCCCTTCATTAAAACCAATTGACCCAGACAAAGTGGAATCTAAATTGTATTGTATATCAAGGGTATCTAAAAATTCTAATACTGCTTTTAGATATTGGGTTTCTTCTATACTAAGATAATCTACTATTTGAGGTATTCTAATGTTAATGTCAGTATCTAAACTTAGTAATTCATTATATAGTTGAATTGGGTTATATGACAATGCTGTAGATAACTCCTTAAATCTTTTAGGGGTTTTAGACGCTAACTCTTTATAGTAATTCTCCTTGGCTGCGGTGTCACCAAGTCCATTTATATTAACAACTAGGTTTTCTATACCCCTATATTCCAGCATACGATATACTGTTAAAATCATCTCTGCATCGCGAACTGGATTTACATCTCCTATACATTCAGCTTTAAAGACATGAAATTGTTTTGGAATAGTAGCACTATTATTATCATCGTCTACTAAAGATATTCCATAATCGAATAACTTTAGAGGCTCATCCTGATATGGCATATTGCTATCGACAATGTTTTTCAATATTCCAACTGGACCTGGCGCACCCAAGACTATAGTGTTTTTAGACTTATATTTTACAGTAAATAGAGATTCTGTAGCACTAATATTTAATTTATTTAAAATTTTATTACTAAATATAGAGGCTTCTTGAGTAAATGTAGATTTACTATTTTGATATCCTGCATTTTTTAAAGTATCTCTAATATCTGAGACTACGGAGTCCCAAATATTTGAAAATTCCGGATTAATTATAGTCTGCTCTACTGGATTGATTTTACTTATACCTCGCCTTCTTCTCATACTCTATTCATTTCATTATTATTGCTGAATAATTTTATTTGATTAAATGGAAATAATCTAATTAATGGTCTTCCTATTATATATGATTTATCTACCGGACCCCAATATCTTGAATCTGAACTATTACCTCTATTATCACCCAATACAAAATATTGATTATCTTTTAATACCATATCTATAGGTCCTTTAGATAATGTCTTCAAGCCATCTACGATATAATTTTCATCCAAAATAGTGGGTGTATTTGAGTTATTTTCATATAAAAGAACTTTTCCATCTTTAATCACTATCCTATCTCCCGGGATACCAATAACTCTTTTAATATAATATTCTCGCTCATTACCTCCTGGTATGAATTCAGTATGAAATACTATTACTTCAGATCTCTTGGGAGTAGTAAAGTTATATGTTAACTGATCTACAATAAGATAATCCCCGTCAGAGAAAGTTTGTTCCATAGATCTTCCGCTGACTAAAAATGGCTGTGCTATATAACCTTTAATTCCAAAAAATATAATTAAAAATACAATCAGTGTTTTTATTGAGTCTAATAACTCACTCTTAAAGGTATTTGTTTTTTGTTGACTTGGCTGCTGAGACTGTTCTTCCTTCTCCATGTATATGCTTCTTAATTAGCAACATTATACATCATTTTTGAATTTTAGTAAAGACCTAAATACATCTAATTTAAGCTATTTTTATTATATGTTAAAAATTAACATATGATAAGTTAAATGCTTCTATATCCAGACCTTGTCACTATAATATGGTCTAAGACTGAAATGGATAATAGTGTTCCAGCCTCCTTTATGGTTGTTGTCAAAGTTATGTCTGCCTGACTCGGAGTAACATCTCCTGAGGGATGATTATGGACTATAATCATTGCTGCTGCATGATACTTAATAGCTGGGACAAAAATATCTCTTGGATGTGCGATACTTTGATCAATAGTCCCAATTGAAATTATTTCATCATGTATAATTTGATTTTTAATATTCAAATATAAACCTCTTAGATATTCTTTTTTTAGATGATGCATATCACTTACAAATTCCCAAACATCCTGCGGAGAACGTATGGTAGGAATATCTATGCTTTTATCGGCAAATATTCTTCGGCCAATTTCAAAACAAGCTAAAAGTTGACAGGCTTTGACTTTTGGCAAGTCAAAATCAGTCATCACATCTGAAACTCTGCTATATCCTGTAATAGTTTTAGAACCATAATCTTTAAAAATTCTTTTAGATAACTCTAATACATTCTCTTTTTTATATCCTGTACCAAGAATAATAGCTAATAACTCCTCTAGATTTAAAGCTTGAACTCCAGACTTAATCAACTTTTCTCTGGGTTGCTGATCTTCTGGTAGTAATTTTATTTTATACATATTTAACTCAATATATCGGCAGCTATTTCTGGTGAGACTAAGCAAATATCTGTGTCTGTTCCTATTTCATAACCTCCTACAAAATTAATTCTAGGAGTTAAACGAATAAACCACCTAAAACCTTTATATAAATTACCATCTACTGGAGCGGTTATAATACTCATATTATAATCAATATCTCCAATTTTTTCATAATAAGACTTGAGTATAAATTTATATATTTTGGCTAAATTATACAGTTCAGTCTGATTTGAATAGGCAAAGTGTATTTGTGGATACTTAGGATAAATCTCAACTTCATAAGCTACTCTGGAGGCATAAGGAGCTAAGGCTATAAAATAGTTATTCTCTATAATAATTCTTTGCTTAATATTTTGCTCATACTCAATAATTACCTGAGCTAAATCTCTATTATTAGACCGGTGATATTGTTGAGCTCCTTCAAGAATTCTTTCAATTCCATCTGGCACAATTGGAGTGGCAACTATTTGAGAGTGTGGATGTAATATACTAGCTCCTGCTTTATACCCATGATTATGAATAATAGCAATATACCTAATATGTTTATTACTCATTAAACTCAAACTTCTAGCTTGAAAGGCCTTAAACATTAAAGCTATTTTTTTAATAGAAAAGTCTCTAATCTGAATTTCATAATCACGATATACAACAACTTCGTGAATACCTTCACCTGCTACAAAATTATATGGACCTTCTGTTTGATAGGCTGGTAAATTAATATTTTTCAAGAGTGGATATTGATTCTTTACTATAAATACTTGTGATTCTTGCTGTTCATCCTTTAATTCTAATGAAATTATTTCTCTGGATATACCATTAATTATATCAGTAAAAGGATCTATTAAATCAGATAAGTTACTAGTCTGCATTTCATTACCTACTATTGTATGTGGTCTATTATTAGTAGTAGAAACCAAAATCCACTCTTTTGTAAATATATCTTGGCGAAATTCTTGAGTTATTATTTGTTTTTTATTCATATTAATTTAATTTTATTTATAATATCCTGTAAATAACCTATATTTTATTATGAATGTATCTATTAAAACTTGTATATAGTCTTTTAGTCTGACATGAGAATTATCATCATTATACCATACAACTGGCATTTCTCTAATGTTATACCCAAAATATCTAGCCAAGGCTAAAAGCTCAATATCAAATGACCACCCTTTCATATTAATTTTAGCAAAAATATTGCGTGCTATATTCCCTGAACACACCTTAAAGCCACATTGAGTATCTTCAATACCACCTACTAGTAATATTTGTATCCACCAATTCCCTAAATCACCTAAAATTTCTTTATACCTAGCTTGTCTTATCTCAACTTTACTATCATGCATATCTCTAGATCCTATAACCATATCAACTCCATTCTTCATTACCGGTAATATTCTATCTAATTCATCAATATGTGTGGAGTTATCGGCATCCATAAACAATACATAATCTCCCTTTGATTCTAAGATTCCTTGCTTAACTACGGCCCCTTTACCTCTATTGACTTTATTATCAATGATTTTAATTTTTTGATATTTTTTAGCTAAATTAGTCACTACTGCTAGAGTATTGTCTTTTGAGCCGTCTAATACAACTATAACTTCATAACTATCATTGGTCGTTTTCTCTAGATAATCTATCACACTATGAATTGTAGGAGTAATTCGTTTGGCTTCATTATATGCTGGTATAATTACACTTATTTCCATAATTTTTATCTATTGTCTAACCATTCTTCTAATAAAATTCTCGCTGACTCTATATCTATACTTTGACCTTTTGGTATATATCTTTTAGCTAGAGAACTTGTTAATCTTTCATCATATTCTTCTATTTCTATTGCAAACTTAGATTTTAATTCTTTAATAAACTTTCTCACCTTAAGTGTTTGTTGAGTATCAGAAGATTGGAAATTCAGAGGCAGTCCAACCAAAATATAATCTATTGCATATTCTTGTATAACTTTATCTATTTCCTCCCAAATTGTATTATTATTTTGAATTACTTTTAATGGGAAAGCTATATTATGATCTGTTGAACCATGTGCTAAACCTACCCTAACATCTCCATAATCTATACTAAGAATATTCATATATAACTATTGAGATAGTTTTTTATATAAGCTTTCAATTTCTGACTCTTCAAAAAAATTCAATGTAACTATATATCTTTTTCCTTTTCGCCGTACTTCTACTTTATTATTTATAGTCTCTGATAGTTGGGACACCCATTGTTTAACATCCGAGCTAACTTGATTTTGTATACTATGTGGATCTTTTTTTACCACTTTAGCAGTCTGACTTACATTGAGAGCATTATTAACAATATTATCCAATACTTTCTCTTGTATTTCTTGATTTTCTAACCCAGCTATAATTTTAGCATGGCCTTCGGTAATGACTCCTGAAGATAGAGCATTTTGAACTTTTTCTGGTAATTGTAAATATCTAAGAGTATTTGCTACAGCTGATCTACTTATATTTAATTGCTTAGCTATAGATTCTTGAGTAATATTGAATTTATGTTGTAATTCAGAAAATCCTCTTGCTCTTTCAATTGGATTCAAATTTTGTCTTTGAATATTTTCAATTAAAGCTAATTCAGCTTTATCTTGATCATTAATACCGTTTTTAATAACTACAGCTATAGTTTTTAAACCAGCTAATTTAGAGGCCCTTAGTCTTCTCTCCCCTGCTATTAATTGATATTTGTTTTTAGAAATTTCTGTTACTACTAATGGTTGTAATATACCTTTATCTTTAATAGACTGTGCCAAGTTTTCTATTTCTTCTTGTAAAAATTCAGTTCTGGGCTGATATGGGTTAGGCTCTATTGAATCGATATTTATCTCTAGAAGCTTATCTTCTGTAGGCGACAAATTATCAGATTGCAAAACCTTAGAATTAGATGCTTTATCTGATTTTTTATTAGGTATTAAAGATGACAAACCTCTACCAAGTGGACTTTTACTCATATCAATATTTTATATTAAATTTAGTATATCACAAATATAGATATTTAATAGTCTTAATTTTGACTAGTTACCCTTATTAGCTCTTGAGCTAATTGACGATACGCAAATGCTCCTTTAGATAAGGGAGCATAATCATGTATGGCTTTACCAAAACTAGGAGCTTCAGACAAACTTACATTACGAGGAATAACAGTATCAAACACATAACCAGGGAAAAATTTGCTTACCTCTTTAGCTACCATTGCTGAGAGCCTATTTCTTCTATCATACATAGTTAAAATTGCTCCTAAAACCGATAAATCTGGTTTTAAATTATCAGATATTAACTGAATGGTCTCTAATAATTGACCTAATCCCTCTAATGCATAATACTCACATTGTACAGGAATTATAACTTTATCAGCAGCCACAAGTCCATTAATAGTTAGCAGTCCTAAACTAGGAGGAGAATCTATAATAATATAGTCATATAAATGAGTTAGGCTTTGTAACTGGTCATATAATACAAACTCTCTACGATTCATATTTACCAATTCCACTCCTATACCTGCCACATCTGAAGTTCCAGCAATAATATCTAATTTAGAATATCTCGTACTATGAATACTATGGTTAAGAGGAGTATTATCATCCATCATTAATTCGTATAACCCTGCCTTGTTCCCTATTTCAAAACCAAGTCCACTTGTAGCATTGCTCTGTGGATCTAAATCTATTAAAACTACTTTTTTACCAAATTTCGCCAAATAGGAGGCAAGGTTTATACTTGTCGTTGTCTTGCCAGTCCCACCTTTTTGATTAGTCACAGTTATAATCATATTTCATAGTTATCTTCTACCCATTTTATCAGATTTCTAGTATCTTGAAAACGATACCCTCCTATTGCTGATTGTAAAACCACAATTCCAACTATTCTATTTTTAATCGAAACTACCGATGTAAATGTTTCTCCAGCCTCGTCTGTTAATCCAGTTTTACCAATTAGCATTTGAGAATCTATGCCTAACATTTCATTAGTATTACCAACCTTAATAACTTTCCCCGATTTAGAAGTTAAAGTAACTTCTCTTTGTTTTAACACTTCTATTAAATCTGGATAATCATCATATAAACTCTGTGTCAATTTTATAATATCACTAGCCGTACTGTAATTACTAATTGGTTTTTCATCTAAACCATGAGAATTAAAAAAAGAACTTCCACTCATATCCAAATCCTTAGCTTTCTTATTCATTTTGACCGCAAACTCCTCTTTTCCTCCAAAATTTTCTGCCAATAACTGAACTGCATCATTACTAGAAACCATCATAGATGCTCTCAAAATATCTTCAACTGTAAACTGATCATCAACTTTTAGTGAGTTTCCTCCATAGGTATCAAATGCTGTCTGTGTCATAGATAAATCTTTGTTGGTTCCCCATTTATACTCATCCATAACTACCATTGAGCTTAGTACTTTAGTTATACTAGCTAATTGATGACGATCTAGGGCATTTTTATTATACAGAATATCTCCTGTTCCAAAATCTACAACTAAAGCTGATTGAGCTGTAATACTTGGTTCTAATGATTCAACATTAATCTTAATAAATCTAGCAACAGGAGCTGGCTGTAAAGTAGCAGTGTTAGCAAGCACTTGAGTAGATGGCATATTAATAATTTTAATATGATGTAAAACACCCAAATTATCAAGACTTTTTTTATTATCTTGAGATGATCCTAACACTACATTTCCAAGACTAATGATAGTGATGAAAATTGCTAAATACCAATAAAGGTTTTTGGACTTCATAAGTTATTTATATTTTATATATTATAGCATAAACAATTCAATTTGTGCTCTCACCAAGACTCGAACTTGGATTAGAGGCTTAGGAGTCCCCGGTTCTATCCTGTTGAACTATGAGAGCATTGGTCTTATTATACTTAAAAAATTAATTTTTGTATATAAGCTAATAATATGCAATCAGAATACATTAAAGTTAAATATCTAAATTCTGTACTGAGCGAGCTCTAGATTGAATAAATTTACGACGTGGCAATACATCTTCTCCCATCAACATATCAAATACTCTATCTGCTTTTTCAGCCTCCTCAATGGTAACTGATTTCATTACTCTAGTTTCAGGATCCATAGTTGTACTCCAAAGTTGTTCTGGATTCATTTCTCCAAGCCCCTTATATCTTTGTATGTTTATCTTAGATTGTGGATTTTCATTCTCCCACTTAGCAACTAATTGTTGTTTTTGGTCATCAGAATATACATAATTAAATTCCTTACCTCGAGATATACGATATAAAGGAGGCTTAGCAATAAAGATATTACCAGCTTCTATCAATTCTTTAAAATATCTAAAGAATAAAGTTAAAATAAGAGTCATAATATGGGCTCCATCCACATCAGCATCTGTCATAATAATGATTTTATGATAGCGTAGTCTATTTATATCAAATGTCTCTCCAATAGAGGTTCCAAGAGCAATAACTAATGATTTAATTTCTCTAGAAGCTAGCATTCTATCCAATCTAGCTTTTTCTACATTTAGAATTTTACCTCTTAATGGTAAAATAGCTTGAAAAGCTCTATTACGACCCTGTTTAGCTGAACCACCAGCTGAATCTCCCTCTACAATAAATAATTCGCTTTCTTCTGGGCGTCGACTAGAACAATCAGCCAATTTACCTGGTAAAGTCATTCCTTCTAAGGCTCCTTTTCTAATTACGGTATCTCTAGCGGCCTTAGCTGCTCGACGAGCCTTAGCTGCTAAAAGAGAATTCTCAATAATAGCTTTAGCATCATTTGGATTTTTATCTAAATAATCAGTTAATTGCTCACCAAAAATTTGATCTACAACACTGCGAGCTTCTACTGTCCCTAATTTTTCTTTAGTCTGACCTTCAAATTGAGGTGATAATGGGGCTTTTAATTTAATTGAAATCACAGCAACTAAACCTTCTCTAACATCATCTCCAGTCAAATTCTCATCTTTTTCTTTCAAAATACCCTTTTTCTTAGCATAATCATTCAAAACTCTAGTTAAAGCAGTTCTAAATCCAGTGACGTGAGTTCCACCTCCTGGTGTAATAATGTTATTTACAAAAGACAATTCAGTAGATTGTAAATCACGAGAATACTGAAAAGCAACCTCTACTAGAATATTATCTTTTTCGTGATTACAGTAAAATGGAGTTGAGTGTCTAGGTTCTTCTCCGTGAAATAAATAGCTTAAGTAAGACACAATTCCACTATCAAAGAAAAATGTGTAATCTAAGACAGAGCTCTCTTCTCTAAAGTCATTAACTTTAATTTGTGTTCCTTTTGTAAGATAAGCTTGAGATCTTAAATAGGTATAAATCTTTTCTCGATTAAATTTTGTCTCTGAAAAAATAGATTCATCTGGCTTAAACGTAACTTCAGTTCCATTTGGATGAGTGGTTTTTCCAATTTTCTTTATTGGACCTTGCGGAAACCCGATAGAAAACCTTTGAACATATTCATAACCATCTTTCCAAACCGTAACTTTAGTATCCGTAGAAAGCGCATTCACTACAGAGATCCCAACTCCATGCAACCCTCCTGAGACCTGATAACCTCCTTTACCAAATTTACCTCCAGCATGTAATTTAGTCATAATTGTCTCCAGGGTAGAAACTCCTGTCTTAGGGTGAATATCTACTGGAATACCTCTTCCATTATCCTCAACTCTAATTTTATCGTCTGGCAACAAATCAACTGTAATAGTATCACAGTAACCACCCATTGCCTCATCGATAGAGTTATTTACTATTTCCCAAACTAAATGATGTAAACCTTCTGTACCAGTTGATCCAATATACATACCTGGTCTTACTCTCACTGGCTCTAATCCTTCTAATACATCAATTTGCGCTGCTGAATATTCTTGAACGGGTTGCTGTTTTTTTGCCATATATGTTACTATTCTATTATGATTCATTATATCATATTTAGCTTAATAAGTCTATATGCAATCTATAATTACTATTTTAGGACCTACTGCGATTGGTAAGTCTAAGCTAGCCATAGAATTAGCTAAAGAATTCTCAGGGACAATAATATCTGCTGACTCTAGACAAGTTTATAAAAACTTTGATATTGGTAGTGGTAAAATTACAATAGATGAAATGCAAAAAGTACCACATTATATGCTGGATATAAAAGAAATTTGGGAAGATTACAATGTAGCTGAGTTTCAAAGAGAAGTAAAATCTATTTTAAAAGAATTAGATACACAACAAACTATACCTTTTCTAGTAGGTGGCACTGGTTTGTATATAGAGTCTATTATATATAATTATCAACTATCTAATATCCCTGTTCAAAATAAATTAAGAGTAGAGCTGTCTCAACTAAATAAAGTTGAATTACAAAATAAACTTTTATCATTAAACCCTCAGGCCAATCTAAATCAATCTGATTGGAATAATCCCGTAAGATTAATTCGTGCTATTGAAATTAGTGGTTTTGACATTAAAACAACAATACCAAATCCGTCTCAACCATACACCCATTTATTAATTGGGCTAACTTCTACTCTAAATGATATTAAAAATAGAATTATTACTCGAGTAGAAGATAGATTAGAAAAAGGTGTTGTTGAGGAAGTTAAAAAAATAAGATTCATTTTAAATAAAAAACTACCTTCACATATAACACATAATAAAATGCAACAACTTGGTCTTGGAACCATAGCCATATGCGATTATCTAGATAACAAAATTGACTATGAAACTATGAAAAATAAATATACTCAATCAGAATACCAATATGCTAGAAGGCAATTAACTTGGTTTAGAAGAATGTCTGAAATTAATTGGTTTGAAGTTACTGATAAAAATTTAATACCTAAAGTTACTCAGTTGATTTCTTCTTTTCTCTAATGGCTGGATTGATATTAGTATTTACTAAGGACAAAGTATCATAAATAAAAACATAAAATCTAAACCCCAATACAAACAGCCCAAAACTAAATAAGACCAGAGACAATGGAGGAAATAAAATGTCTGAGTTTATATAATTTTGCCAAACTGGTAGTTTTGCTAAGTATATATGTATAGTAACTAATATAAAGGAGGTATAGCTTATATACCGAATTAATCTTCTCCATTTTTTAGGTCCTAATGTTTTAATTACTACAATCTCAGATATAGCATAACAAATAAACAATAAATATAAAGCTATAATACCTAGAGCAATAGTCCAATAGTTATTAACCATTATATCTGGATTTGGAAGCACATATATAATTGTACCCACTACCCCGTGAATTAAAGCATACATAAATCCAACGATACCTAACTGTTTACGATAAGTTAAAAATTTATCAAAATAATTCCAGAATTTACCCAAAGGACCTAATAATAATGATAAGCCTATTAATAAATATCCTGTATTGGTAAATCCTTTTAATACAATCTCAATTCCTGGGACATATTCATAAACCGTACCCGCATAATAAATAGAGAAAAAAGGTATAGTAGTTAAGCTAAACTTAATAATATTCTTCCAAGGATTTCTCTTTTTAATAATATTTTGCATATTTATTTTACAATGATATTTTTAGTACATACTATTGTGTCTGTAAAATTAAATTTTTGACTATATGTTTTAAGAGCTTTTATATTTTCTTTAGTTAGGTCAGTATCAACTATTTTTATAATAGCTTTAGCCCAAGCTCTAATATCTTCTACTTCTACATATTCTATCATAGAATTACCAATTTCTCTAGAACTTGGTATATCTGAGGCAATAACTGGAATACCCTGTTGCAAAGCTTCTAAAATTGGGAACCCAAAACCTTCATAATAAGATGGGTATAAAACAGCTTTGGAGTTTTTATATAATGTTAATTTTTCTAAATTATTAACTCGATTGAGATTAATAATATCTTTTTTATACTCTGATTTATCAATGGCTTTAGCAATTTCTTGGTAACCATATCCCGATATACCCGCCAAAACTAATTTTAAATCTTGATGGCTCAATTTTACTAGATTAAAAGCTTCAATAATTGTAATTAGATTTTTCCTTAATTCTTTTCGGCCAATAAATAAAAGATAGGGCTCATTATATAGTTCGGTAATAGTTGATTTTATCTTTTCATTTTTATTTAAATCTAAAACCGGAACACCTGATTGAATTACTTGAATTTTATTAGGATTAATCTCATACTCACCAGCTAAATCGTCCTTGGTAGATTGACTAGGAGTTATTATCGTTGATGCCCAAATAGCAGATAATTTAGTAAAGATAGCTAAATGCCAAAATCTAAATAAAGAATAGGCTTGTGGAAAAGCTTCATATTCCAAACCATGAATAACTATAATACTTTTTTTAGGATGAATTGGTGGGATAATACTGGCTGGAGTATAGAATATATCTGGCTTATCCTTCAGTAGAGCCAAGGATAAACCTAATAAGGTCCATAAGAATTTGGTTTTGATAATACGATTAGTAACATTACAGTGCAAATCTAATATTGATTTAGATAGTGGTTTTTGCGAATATAAAATAATTTGATGAGTATCTGGGAGTGATTTTAATAAACCTAAAATTAAATTTTGGGCATAATATTCTGTGCCAGTTTTATTATTTACTTCTAGTTTTGAAGCATCAATAGCTATTTTCATATCATATTTTTTAATTGTTTTTATCTCTGATACCCTAGCACTCTCTTGTATTTATCTAGACTATCTAGCATTATACCCGTACCCTTTGCTACACAATAAAGAGGATCTTCAGCAATACTACAGGGAACCCCAGTTGACTTAGAAATAAGTTCAGCTATATTTTTTAATAATGCACCTCCTCCAGTTATTATAATTCCTTTTTCTATAATATCACTAGCGAGTTCCGGCGGGGTTTCTTGTAAAACATTTTTAACTGTCTGAATAATCTCTCTTAACTCTGCTTGCATAGCAATTGTAACCTCTTCTGAGGTAATTGTGACATTTTTGGGTAATCCAGTCAAAACATCTCGTCCGCGAATATGCATAGTGTCAGTTTCAATTGGTAAAGCCGAACCAAGTTGTTTTTTTATATCTTCAGCAGTTTGCTCTCCAATAGCTAAACTATATTTTTTCTTAATATGAGTAACAATAGCTTCAGTTAATTTATCTCCAGCTACTCTAGCTGAGGCAAAAGCTACAATTCCACCCAGAGAAATCACTCCTACTTCAGTTGTACCTCCTCCAATATCAATTACCATACTCCCTGAGGGAATATCTATGGGTATTCCAGCTCCTAACGCTGCTAAAATTGGTTCTTTTACTACATAAGCATTTTTTGCTCCTACATTCAAGGCCACTTCAATCACAGCTCTTTTCTCAGTAGACGTAATAGATGCTGGTACAGAAATAATACAATCGGGTCTAAAGACTCTAATTCGTCCACTGACTTTTTGAATTAAATAACTAATTAAAGCCTCAGTCATACGATAATCAGCAATAACTCCATCTCTAATTGGTCTTACTGCTTGAATTCCATCTGGAGTCCTTCCAATCATTTCTTTTGCTTGATTACCAACTGCCAAAATAGAGTTAGTATAAAGATCTACCGCTACTACAGAGGGCTCATCAACTACAATACCCTTGTTTGGTAAAAAAACCAGTACATTTGCCGTTCCTAAATCTATGCCTATTCTTTTTACCATATCAATTCTTAACTATCTTTATATTATCATTATATCATCTTTATCCTAATTTGACTCCTTGTTTTCTTAAATTATTACGAATGGCTCTAGCGGCTGAACCTGTTTTCACCATATTGAGCCAATCTCGATGAGGTTTTTGCTTTTTATCGGTAACAATTTCCACCACATCCCCATTTTGCAAACCTTCTGATAATTTTACTGGGCTACCATTAACCTTGGCTAATACAGCGTGCTTACCGATATCTTGATGTATTCTAAAAGCAAAATCAAGAGCAGTAGATCCTTGTAATAATCTAATAGCATCTCCTTTTGGAGTCATTACAAAAATCTGATCTTGGAACAAATCCAATTTAACATGTTGTAAATACTCTTCTTCAGATAAAGGTTCTTTGCCCAAATTAACTAAATCTTGAATCCACTTAAATCTATCTGTATCAATAAAAGAATGTTTATTTAAATTTGATTTTTGTTTATATGACCAATGAGAAGCAACTCCATATTCACAGTATTCATGCATATCTTCAGTTCTAATTTGAACTTCAAATATAGTATCTGTTTTCTTATCTCTAACCGTAGTATGAATACTTTGATAACCGTTATCTTTTGGACTGGCAATATAATCCTTCACTCTATTTGATAGTGGTTCAAAATATGACTGTATAATTGCAAACACCTGATAACAAGTAGCCAGATCAGGGGTTATAATTCTCAGTGCTATTAAATCATACACTTGCTCTAACTTTTTACCTGCACCTAGTTTTTGATATAAAGAATAATATTTTTTAGCTCTTCCATATAAACGACTATATTGTATATTCTCTGATTGTAATATATTTTCTAAATTCAATTCAATTTTCTCTAAGATTTCTTGTCTAGTAGTATAAGCTTGCTTAACTTGAGAGACTAATACTTTATATTCATTTGGATATGCATAAGGAAAGCTTAAATTTTCCAACTTTTCTTGTAATTTTCCCATACCAAGTCTCTCGGCAATTGGAGCGTATATTTCTAAGCTCTCAAGGGCAATTCTTTGAGCTTTTTCTGAAGGAAGAGCATTTAATGTTTCTAAATTATGTAATCTATCCGCTAATTTGATAAAAATAACACGAATATCACAGCTCATCGCTACAAACATTCTTCTCAAGTTCTCTGCATATCTATCTTCTCCCTTATATTTAATGACAGATAATTTAGTAACGCCTGAGATTAAAAAAATCACTTCTCGGCTAAAAATTTTAGATAATTGCTTTAAACTAACCTCTGTGTCTTCAGGTACATCATGAAGTAATGTTGCAATTAAGGTGTCACGGTCTAATTGCATATCAGCCAAGATAATACAAGCTGAAACTGGGTGTATAATATAGAAGTCTCCACTTTTTCGCCTCTGGTCTTGATGAGCCTCTACCATTTGTATAAAAGCCATCTCGACTTGTTCCAAATCAGTACTTGAGAGGTATTCTAAATGTGGTTTTAGAGTTCCCCAAAGTTGCTGTCCAGCTAATTCTAAATTATCCTTACTAATTGATTCCATACCTAAAGCCTATATTATAGCTTATACTTATATACTTAATTACTTCTAATTATATCAAATCCCAACTGTGTCAATCTCTTCTCAATCTGCTCATAACCTCTATCTATATGATGAATATTATCAATAATACTATCTCTTTCTGATATTAAAGCGGCTAACAAAAATGTCATTCCAGCTCTAATATCTGGGCTTTCAATTTTTCTGCCATATAATTTTGTTGGTCCATTTACTACTACTCTATAAGGGTCACACATTATAATATTAGCGCCCATTTGATTCAATGTATCTGTGTAGAATAATCTGCCGTCAAAAATAGTCTCCTGTACTACTGAAGTTCCCTCAGCCTGAGTTAATAAAAGAGTAAATGGAGCTTGTAGGTCGGTCACAAATCCCGGATATTCATGGGTTTTGACTTGCAAGCCTCTATAAGGTTTGTTGTGTGAGATAATCTGTACGAAATCTTCTCCTAAATCATACTTCACTCCAGCTAAATCTAAAAACTTCCAAAAGACCTGAAGATGCTTAGGTTCAATTCCAGTCACCTTAATATCACTTCTAGTCAAAGCTCCTAATATAGCAAAAGTTCCAGCCTCTAACCTATCTGGAATATTGGTATATTCTAAAGATTTAGAATATAAAACATCTACTCCTTCAACTATTATTTCAGAGGTTCCATCACCTTCAATCTTAGCTCCAGCTAATCTTAACATATCACATAAAGCTATAATTTCTGGCTCTAAGGCGGCATTATAAATAATAGTTTTACCTTTAGCTCTTACTGCCGCCATAATCAAATGCTCTGTAGCAGTATGAGAAATCCACTTAAATACATATTCTATGCCCTTGAGAGATTTATTAGGTAATCTGAAAATATACTGATTATGCCCCTCTACTACTTCCGCTCCCATAAGAGACAAACTTTCTAAAGTCATATCAATTGGCCTTCTGCCAATTGCATCTCCTCCTGGATGAGGGAACACAACTTCTCCAAAACGAATTAATAAAGGAGCAATAAAGAGAAAAGAAGCCCTCATCTTAACAGCTAATTCTGCAGGAATAATATTAGAGCTAACAAAAGTAGTATCAATAATATAAGAATGATGAGCTAATTTATCTACTTTAGCTCCTAGAGATTCTAGAATTTTAATCATATCCCTAATATCTTCAATATCTGGAATATTGTTTAAAGTGATAATGCCATCTAATAAAAGTGTAGCTGGTAATAATTTTATAGCCGAGTTCTTTGCTCCATAAACTTTAATTTCACCTTTTTTACTAAATTGATTACCTTTAATTCTAAATTTTGCCATATTGTTTTTTACTTAATAATTTTAAGATTTCTTCTGCATCGTTCCAAGATTCCTTCACACCATTAGCTCTAATAATACTAGTTTCACTCCCCTTACCAGTAATTATAATTATATCTTCTTTTTGAGCTAAATCTAAAGCTTTCTGGAATGCCTCTAGGCGAGATAAAATTCGCCAAGCGTTTTTGTTCTCTATTTTACTAGCCTCTACCACGCCTGAAAATACTTTATCAATAATTTCTTGAGGATTTTCATCATAAGGATCTTCATCTGTAATAATAACATAGTCATTCATCTGGCCGGCAACCTTACCCATAGGAGATCTTTTCCAAGTATCTCTGCCTCCCCCACAAGAACCTAGAATAGCAATAGTTTTACTATTATTACTCTTAAAGCTAGTATTAATAGTCTGATAAACTTTTTCTAAAGCCTCTGGAATATGAGCGTAATCAACAAATATAGTAGGATTAGTAGCCACTTTATTCATTCTGCCAGGGATATCATTTAAGCTTGATAAAGCTTGATTAATCTTTTTATAATCACATCCTAGCCAGTTAGCAACACCAATTACAAACAATAGATTATATCCCATAAATTCACCTAGTACTGGAGTAATAACATTGTATTCTTCCTTAGAATTATTATCTTTATACCTAAAATCTAGACCATTTTGACCTGACTTGATAGATAACATTTGTAGATTCGCCTGACTTGATTGACCAGTAGAATAAACTTGTTTTTGGGTAAGATTGCGATAATAATTTTGATACTTATCATCTTGATTTACCCAAGCTAACGGTTCAATGAGTTTGGAATTAATTTTTTTAGATTGTGACTTTTGAAAAGACTGGAATAATAACCCTTTAGCTTTTTTATAATTCTCAAACCCTCCATGAGCCTCCAAGTGTTCAGGATATAAATTTGTAATTACAACTGAATCAAAATGTATGCCTCGATGTCTATTTTGAGCTAAGCCTTCACTAGTAACTTCTACTATAAAGACTGTGGCTCCATTATTCTTAGCTTCTAACATTAATCTATGAATTTGTCCCCTGCCTGGCATAGAGTTACGGATTTTATTTTTAGACAATTCTATGCCATTACTAGAGTACACTGAGGAAGTAAGCCCAACTTTTAGACCTAATTTAATCAAAGTTTGATATAAGGTATACACTGTACTAGTCTTACCTTTGGTACCAGTAATTCCAATAACTATTAAAGATTCACTAGGTTTTCCCAGTAAGATATTAATAATATGATTTAATACTAGATGATATAATGATTTTAAGTTTTTTAATATTGCTTTTGGCATATTAAGTGATTAGTTTTGGACATTATTTAATAATTCCTGATAAATTTGAGCTGGATTATCTGATTTAAAAATTGCACTACCCACGGCAATTCTTGTAACACCTAAGTCGTGAATTTTTTTGACATTTTCTAAGGTAACAGCTCCATCCCAAGCTATATCACCTTCATACATAGTATAACGATTTTTAAATTCTATTACCTTAGAATAAACTTGATCCTGTATTGGAGAACCGTAAAACCCAGGGTTCACTCCCATAAATTGAACTCCATCAATTTTCTTCACAACCTTCCCAATATCTCTAATATCTGTATCAGGATTGACAGCAATAGCCACTTCTTTATTGATAGCTTTAATTTGATTCACTAATTGACGGAGTTGCTCTAAATTAGTACAGATTTCTTGATGCACGATAATACGAGAACATGGCTTGAATGACTTTAAACCCTCAATAATATCACGGGTATTGTTGAAATTAGCCATAATATGAATTTCCACACTCAATTCTCCAAAATCCTCATAGAAGAATTCTCTTGGCATCATAGAGTTAGAGGCAACGAATTCTCCATCCGTAACATCAACTTGTATAGTCTTAGCTACTGATTTAATACTAGATAAGTAGTCTCTAAACTCCTGTTTAGAATTAGTCAAAATAGCAGGTATAATAATACTCATAATTAATAAGTTAATCTGTATACCATTATATCAAACTATTAAGATAAATAATAGATATAATTTTTCAATCTTTACAATCCAAATCTACCTTTAGTGGCATTAAAGTTTTGTTGAACTTCTGCTGCTGTGAGAGCT
>JAULZW010000017.1:0-5878 GCA_032117235.1 Minisyncoccota bacterium
GTAGAGTCAGTCGCTTCTTCATAAATCCAAACTCCCTTGAGTAGTTTACGCTTATCCCACTTGGAGATAGTAGCTCGGTTTACTTTTATCTTCCTGGCAAAATCAAACTGTGACTCAAAAGATATAACTTCTTTAGTCTCTGCATTGATAACCTTAATCGGTTTCTTGTTGTGCCTCATCTTTGTTAGTAAGTATTTCTATTTCGAACTTGTTGTCTATTTTATCTCCTCCAGTTGTATGATCTATATTCTGCTGTGCTTTACCTTCTAATCTATCCAATACTTCTCTATATGCTAATAAGTCTCCCTTTCTTGCTTTAGCTATTATAGACAATGTCATCACCTCAGCTACTGTCATATCCTCAAACTCTCCTGTCACTGGGTTTTTAACTCCTTTCTCGACTAAGGATAAAAACCTATTCAATATTGTCTTTGAACTTATAGATCCTTTAGGTCTTCCATTAGGGTTTCCTGATTGTCCTTCTTTAAATTGTGTTTCTTTATTTGGAAATGCCATACCTGTTAATTACCTGATATATATAACTCTCCATTTTTCTTAATTACAAGTTCTGGGTCAAGTTTAATCATCCTGTCTACTATTACTTGGCAGTACTTAGGGTCTAGCTCCATACCATAGCATTTACGGTTAAGTTGGTGTGATGCTACCATTGTTGAGCCTGAGCCTGTGAATGGTTCAAATAAAATCATTCCTTCTTTAGTAAATATTTTGATTCCTTTCGAAGGTAACTCAACAGGAAAACAGGCTTTATGATGTTCGGTTTGCGTTTTAGCATTAGATATCTCCCATACATTTTCATTATAAGAATATTTATCTTGATATGAAAAATCTAATTCATCTTTTTGAAATATAAATATGAATTCAAATGCTCTTGATAATCCCTTTGATAAAGGAATTGCATTTTTTTTCCATATAATAGTTTCATTTAATAATAAACCTGAATCAATAAATCTATTTACATTTTTTATAAATGATTGTCTTGAATTATTATTATACATTATATTCCAACAAATAATTCCTTTTGATTTCAATATAATATAAAAAGAATCTTTTATTTCATCTAAAAAATTAAGATAATCTTCTTCAGTTTTGTTATCTAAATCGTTATTCAAATATAATTTACCTTGTGGGGTTTGAGTATTCCCGTTATAGGGTGGGGATGTAAAAACCATATCTGCCTTCTCACCATTCATCAACTTTTCTACCTGTGCTATATCCGTACTATCCCCACACATCAACCTATGCTCACCAATCTCAAACAAATCTCCTAATTGTATATCTGTCTGTATCTCATCTGGTATTTGAAAATTATCTTCTTTAGCCTCTAACTCTTCTTCTTCAAATCCAGAAATTTCTAATCCCCAATCTTCTAATTGTTCGGCATCCCATTCATTAGCTAACATTTCCCAATCCCACATTCCATAGGATAAATTATCTTTAACTATAAACTCTTTCTTTTGTTCTTCAGTCCATCCTGTCACTTGCTTTACTGGCACCTCTTCAAAGCCTAAATCTTGCAAAACTCTTAGCCTCATATTGCCACCGAGTACAACATTATTTTCATCAATTACAAGTGGGCGAGTGTCTAACATCTGAGGAAACTCTTGTAAACTTTTTTTAAGCTTAGCAAATTGTTCTGGAGTTATGTCTCGAGGGTTGTGAGAATTTAATTTTATATCCTTGATATTGAGCTTCATTATTTTTTCTTCTTACCTGAATTATTGTATCCTGATTTCTTTTTTGACATAATGTTTTGATAATTGTTAGTAACTATAATTACTATATCAATTAGTATATTGTTTGTCAATAATGATTATATAGTGGGGAAGTATTGGTTAAGCTAATGTTGACCACTCCCCTACTCTCTCCCCTACCGAGTGGGTATACCAAAAAGGGGGTTTTACCACTCCCCTACCCTATCGGGTGTCTCAATATTTGGCTTATATATGCCATTTTGCATTTTTACCACTTCTCCGCTATTTTTTACTGGGGGAGAGGGGTTTTTATCGGCGGGGGAGTGGTTTATCTTAATAAATTATATGTTGAAAGTACTTTATTTAGGTATACAGGGTGCTTAGCTTTAGCATAAATTTCTTTAGCAAAATATCCGTCGGCGTCATATCTATCCAACTGCCATCTGGTGTCTCCTAATAGTTTAACTTTAAAGATAAAGTTATGACTATCCACTTGTCCGACTTCTATTGAGTTGCCATACAGTCTTATATTTCCATTTGTATCTTCTTGTTGAAAGTGAATAAAATCTGAGTCATAATTTTTTCTAACATTGTCCCATAATTCTGGATGAATTATTGTGTCATCATCATTAAAATAAATCCAATTATAAGGGTCGTCGCTTATTAAGTCTAAGGCTATATTTCTCTGACCATTTCCTGAGGTGCTACCTTCTACTCTCTTGGCAATATGAAAGGCGTTGAGTGGAAGTAAACTTATATCTGGTAATTTGTCTGAGTCGTGTACTATGATCCACTGATAGTTATATCTAGACAATTTTATAGATTCAGCAATCTTATGTAAATTCTCTGGTCGGCTACAAGGAGTTATAATATTTACAAACATATTATTTTTTATAGATGACTAATAGTTTTGAGTTATTCCATCCAGGGGTATATTCTAGTTTGTGGTTAGCGGTAATAAAAGTTGCATAACTTATTAGGTCTGAAACCTCATCTAAAACTTCAGCATATTTTATTTCTTGCTCGTCTTTAAATATATCTTCAATGATTAGCATTCCTCCACTGGCAATATATGGTAGTACAGTCTTTATAATTTTAACCTGGTCTTCAAATATATGGGTTGAATCATCTATTACAATTTTAGGAGCGTCTGCTAAACCTTCAATTCCTTTAACTATAGATTCTTCAAAAGTTACATCCATCAATCTATATTTTACTTTGTCCAGATCATCTTTAAGTGCTAAGTCTATCTTTTCCTGATAATATTCAAATCCATATATCATAGCGTGCGTAAAATATTTATCCCACATCCTCATCGAGGCATTATATTCTATTCCTAATTCTACAAATACAAAGAATTTGTCTTGATAGGGCGTAAACAATAAATTATATATAGCAGTATAAGGGTGTTTATGTAATTCTGGCTTTGCATTGTAAGGGCTTTTATCTGTATTAAATACAGCTCCAATTTGGCATAAAGGACTGCAAGCGTTTGTACTATCTATTGTGATGCTGTCTATCTTCATATTATATTCTTAATTATTATTTACCACTGTGGGTATTGAAGTATTTCACCCCAATTATCTCCGTATTTTTTTCTTAATCTATCATTCATTTCTATATTTGCATAATGGCTGTATTCTCCGTGGTCTGCCTGTGATTTATGCCCATAGTGATGTACTGACACGGTCTGTATAAGATTAGTGTTAAATCCAGCCTGTTTTGCCCTGTAGCAATAATCTAATTCTATTCCCCAGCCTCTAGGCATTCCTGTGTCTAACTTTCCTGTTTTAACCAACACATCTTTTGAAAATATTGGTGCTACAAATTCAACCCAAGGCACTTTTCTTAGTTCATTTGTCCCAATGGCTGACATTACTCCTGCATGCGGTGAATTACAAGCTGGTGAAAATATTCCCGACTTTCTTTTTACAATTTTATCTAAATCTGCTAAATGAGTTTCACTTAAAGTAATATCGTTGTTGCAGATCATCACGTGAGTAAATTCTGAGTCTAATATTTTTAATACACCCTTTATAATCCCAAAATTAAAACTTTCTGTAAAATGAGTTTGGAGTTGGCTTGAATCTATTATTCCATATTCCCTATTTAATCTATTGATTAAAGCATTAGTATATTCTGTAGAGCTATTATGGTGTAATACAATTGGAAATATCATATTATCTTACATCATCTACAAAATTAAAACATTTATGCCCATTTCCTAATCCTGTGCTTACATCTCCTATATGCTGTACTAGGGATAATTTACTAGCATATAATACAACTTCTGGATCTACTTCCTTGATATATGTCTTAAGTGCTAAATCATAAGGCTCTCTACCTATATTTTGAGCTAAATATTCTCCAAATCCTCGAGCTGTTTCTATATCGTATAACATTGCCTGAGTGCCATAAAAATCATTAACTGGATATTCTACAATTGTAAGTCCATTAGGTATTTGAGTCCATTGATAACAAGAATACAAAGCTAAAGCATATCTTGGTGTTGGTATATCTGATTTAACTTTATTTAGATATTGGTCAAACTTCCTGCATAATTTAACATCATCTTCAATTATAAGGCCATCTACGGTTTGTCTTAATGCCACAGAGTAGTTATATTGGCTGTCTCGGTGTCTTGTTTCGTCTTGCTTATACTTCTTATCTACTGGGAATAAATCCCCCGCTCTAGGTTGTACAATTTGCCCTTGAGATACATACTGGATATGATAATCCTCTGGGATTGTTGCTACAGTTTCAGACAAATAGCTAGGTGTTCTATCGCAAGTGAGTATAGTGATTGTTTTCATATTATTTCTTCCAATCTGGGGTTATTATACTATCATAAATCCTCATAACAGCTTCTTCAGCTGGATATGAATTAATAGTTGCTATTACATAATCTTCAATTGCTTTTGCTCTTCCTAGATTTTCAATAACTTGTGGCTCACATTTCTGAGTTATAGTTTCCTTTACAATTTTAGGCACTGTAATTTTTCTTTCAAATGGAACTTCTATTTCTTTTACAACTTCTATCTGTACTTCTTTTATAACTTCTACAGGTATTTCTTTCACAACTTCTACGGTCTTTGTTTGGCTTTTACCTAAATTATAAGCTCCTACAACTAAACCTAAGGTTATTGTAGTGAATATTAGTGATTTCTTCATACTTGATATGATTAATTATTACTTTTCTATTATAACATATTTGGAGTTTATTGTAAATAAACGACTTATGAAATTTGACAAAGTCTTGCGACGTCATAGCAAAGCTATTGACAAAATAAATCAATTATGATATTATAGAGATACACAAAGTAACTGGAATGAAGTCGGCTGAGGACTATAAGCAGGAGACGTTAATTACTTGGGGAATTCTTATGAACCTCTTGAGAGTAACCTGATAGCAATATCGGGCTCGTCTCAGGAGGTTTTTAAGTTAAAAAAACAATGAATAGAAATCAAGCATTCCCAATAATATATAGAAAGTTAAAAGAAAGCGGTGTAACAATGGATAGTTTATCTTTGATTGAAAGATTAAAATCATTTGAAGCTAAAGTTGGAGATATTCAAGATCAACATATAGAAGCAATAGTTAAAAAGATTGTAAATAAAAAATAATATGGAAGACAAACAACAACCAAGTTATTATGCTATAATTCCTGCTAATGTTAGATATGCAAACATCCCAGATAAAGCTAAATTGTTATATGGGGAAATTACAGCTCTTTGCAATCAAAAAGGTTATTGTTGGGCTACTAATGAATATTTTGCTAATTTATACGGAGTTCACAAGAAATCAATTAGTAGACTTATATCTATTTTAGAGAAAGAAAAGTTTATTGTTTTGCATTTAAAAAATAAAACAGGGGTATCCACAAAAAGGAGGATAGGTATCCACAAAATTGAGGAGGGGGGTATCCACAAAATTGAGGAACAGAATAATACAAGTATTAATAATACAAATAATAGCAATTTTTTAAAAAAGAAACCTTATTTTATGAATAAAAGAATGAGTGATGATTTGAAATGGGTTATTTTTGGCAAGAATGATTTAAGAGAGTTTGCTGGAGATAAAAAAGATATTGTTTACAAATAATTGATATGTTATAATTTTATTGTAACCTTCTTTGATTGGTGGAGTTACATCAAAACTACTTAAT